>JAFQRY010000016.1 GCA_017409845.1 Clostridia bacterium | reverse complement strand
TCATTGTTTGTGTTACAGTTGTCATGACGAATGGTTAACCTCCTGTTAGTTTTGTCTCAGCAACTTAACTGTAGCACAGGTTTTTCCATTCGTCATTTGTTTTTTGTTTCACTGTAACACTTCTATTGTAAACCTACAAAATATATCATATATTATTCCGAAAGGGGATTATGATATGAAAAAGCTGATTAAAATAATGCTTTCGGGTGTCCTTAGCTTATCGTTGCTGCTGAATTTATGCATGATTTCGTTTGCACAGAATTCAGCACCGCCAGTTGAAATCAAGGCGAAATCCGCCGTGCTCATGGATGCTTCAACGGGAAAGGTGCTGATGAAGCATAACGAAAGTGAGAAGGTTTATCCTGCATCTGTGACCAAAATAATGCCGCTTCTGCTGATAACAGAGGCGATTGATGCAGGCAAAATTGCACTGAGTGATGTTGTTACCGTTTCGGGAACCGCCGCTTCAAAGGGCGGCTCTCAAATCTGGCTGAAAGAGGGTGAGCAGATGACGGTTGATGACCTGCTGAAGGCAACCGCAGTTTACAGTGCAAATGATGCCTGCTCCGCTCTGGGTGAATATCTTGCGGGCAGCGAAGAGGCGTTTGTCAAGATGCTCAATGACAGAGCAAAAGAACTCGGCATGAACAGCACCCATTTTGAAAACTGCACGGGGCTTGATGACACAACCGAAAACCACCTTACCACCGCTCTTGATGTTGCCGTGATGTCAAGAGAGCTTCTGAAGCACGAGCTTATAACAAATTACACAACAATATGGATGGATTCGCTGCGTGAGGGGCAGACGGAGCTTGTCAATACCAATAAGCTTGTTCGCTTTTATGAGGGCACAACGGGTCTGAAAACGGGCACAACCTCAAAGGCAGGCTGCTGTGTTTCTGCGAGTGCACTCAGAGAAGGAACTCATCTTATTGCCGTTGTTATGGGCAGCGATAACAGCACAGACCGCTTTGAAACCGCAAAGGCGATGCTCAACTGGGGCTTTGCTAATTATTCAACGGTTACGCCTGAAATTGACACCTCGCTTATTCCCGAAGTGGGAGTGATAAACGGCGTGGTTGAAAAAATAACTCCCAAAATTCCGAAGCCCGATGCCGTGCTTATTGAAAAAGGCAGGGAAGCCGATATAACGCAGACAATCGACCTTGCGGTTGATGTTGCCGCCCCTGTTGAGCAGGGTCAGGTGCTCGGCACCGTGACCTTCAGACTCGGAGACGAGCTAATAGGGAAATATAATCTGACTGCTCCCGACAGAATTGAACCTCTGACGGTGAAAATAATTTTTATGAGAATTATTTCCGCATTTGCAAGGTAAAAAAACATCCGCCCTGCTTTCGTCTGAAGCGGGCGGATGTCGGTTTAATTATTTTGCAACGTAATTTTCGTTTTCAAGAAGCTCTTTTCCCTGCTGAGAAATAATCCAGTTATAAAGGATTCTTGCAGGTGCGTCCTCGGGCAGATTTTTCGGAATTGCAACATAGAAGTCATTAACGAGAGTATATTTTCCGCTTGCGATGTTTTCGTTGGTGGGCTCAATGCCGTCAACCCAAAGAATTTTTGAGCTTGCGAGCTTATCGCTTTCCATGTTGGTAAGATAATAATAAACGGTGTAGCCGAGTGCACTGCTTGAATTATCATAATCCGCAACAGCTTCGAGAAGACCGATCATCGAGCCGATCTGCTCATCCTTGGGAGGCTCAACGAGCTTATCGCCGAGGTTGATGAGCTTATCAAAAAGGGTGTGGCTGCCGCTGTCACGGTTTCTCTGATATGCCGCCATGGGAGCATCGTTGCCGCCGACCTGCTTCCAGTTTGTTATTTCGCCGGAATAAATCTGCTTTATCTGTTCAAGAGAAAGGCTCTTGACGGGATTCTGATTGCTGCAGATAAAAACGAGGGCATCCGCACCGATAGCGGTTATTTCCCACTCAAAGCCCTTGGATTTTGCATATTCAATCGCTTCCTCCGAAGGCTCATAAGCAAGAAGAAGCTCGATTTCACCGTCAACAAACTGCTGATATTTATATGTTGTTGAACCTTCCCAGATTTCGGGGTCGATTGCACCCTCACGGGGAATGCCGAGCACGGTCGATGTCAATGCCTGACCGAAAGGCTTGAGAGCAAGCGAGCCGCCCACAACGGGGAAATTATCCTTTGTGAATGTGAAATTGCCAACAGGCTTTACCTCTTCAACCGTTGCAGGCTGTGCGGTTGTTTCCGCAGCCGCCGTTGTTTCCGTGTCGGTCTTGCTGTCTGAGCATGCAAAAAGGGTGAGCATAAGAATGAGTACGGATAAAATCGCAATAATTCTTTTCATTATCAGTCGTTCCTTTCGTTTCTTACTTTCATAAGCACCGTCATATCGGGTGCATATACATATGTGTAATTGGCATCGGCGGTGCAGAGATAGGTGTCTTCCCCGACCGGGATTACGATATAATCCTTAAGGTCTCTGAGTATCGGCTTGCCCGTTGCAACATCAATGATATCGGTTGTCATATTCGGAGAAAATTCACGGTAGTATTCTTCTTCGGGGGTATAACGCTTAACAATAAATTTTTCGTCATAATCCCAGATATCAACTCTGTCGCCTTCGTTGACTATGGTATCTGACCATACTTTTTCAAAGGTTCTGAAGGAATAGACGGTGTATTTCTGAGTGGCATCCTCCCAGTGTCCCTCAATCATGCGAAAATAGTTATCGTTTATTTTCCACAGATTGCCGCAGCCGGGAAGCTTTGCAACAGTTCTTCCTTCAAAATTGACAATATATGTGTTCTGACCGTCATCGCAATAGAAAAATTCTGTGTCGTCAAAACGCTGTGAAACGGGCTGACCCGTTTCGTTGCAGGTGATTATCTTTCCTGTTTCAAGGTCGGTATATTCATAATATGAGCGTTGGGCTTCGTCATCATAGAAGCCTTCTTCAAGATAAAATCTGTTGCCGTAGGTGTTGAAATATTTATTTTCAATATTGTCGTTGATTGATTTTACCAGCTTTCCGTCAGCATCGAAGATTGATGCACCCCAGAAATTCTTGCCTATGTAATAATCGTCATATCTGCTCATTTCGCTGAAGGTCGGCTGAACAATCCATTTACCGCTGACATCAAAAATTCCGTATAAACCTCCGTCTTTTTTTGCGGTTGTTTTTCCGTTTATGATGTAATCTGTGGGGTGAACATCCTCAAATGCAATGTTACCGTTTTTATCAACAAAATATGTTTCGTGTTCCCAGCGGATATAATCCGTGAAAATGTTAAGAATCATATATCCGTCAGAATATGCATTTTCGTAGCAGGGCTCACTGTTTTCGATTTCTGCAAGCTTGTTCCATTTTGTGTCATATAAAACGGTTTTTGGTGAACCCGTCGAGGTTTCCCAGTCAACCTCGCTGCGGTCTGTTGCAACGATATAACCGTCTGAGAAGCTGTCGAAATTATAATAAACATTTTCTTCAGCCGTTTTGACCAGAGTGCCGTCGGAGTTGCAATAGAGCTTTTTACCGGTGGATTCATAGTCGTCTCCCTGACAGGTGAGCTCAATGATGTAGTCGCCGTTATCGAGATTACGGATATTGTACCAATCATAAACGGCATCCACGATTATTTCACCCTTATCGGTCATAATACCCATTTTTGAAACGGAATATGTATCGTCAGTCCACTCACCCGTTTCATAGTCAACCAAATGGTAATTTCTGAAGGTGCCGACAAACGGGATAAGCTTGCCGTAGTTTTCCCCCGGAGTCAGCGTTTCATGGGTTTCAGCATATCTGCGTTTACAGATGATATCGTCAACATATTCTCCGATTTCAGGCAGCTTTTCAAGCATAAAAACAGGAGTATCGCTGCCGCTTTGAACGGTTGATGCTTCGGTTGTTACCGTCTGAGCTTCGGATGTCGGCTCCGTCGGAGTCTGAACCGTTTCGGATTTATCGCATCCGAAAAATGTGCAGAATGACAAGGCAGCACATAAAAGAGCTGCCGTAATTTTTGTTGCTTTTCTCTTCCTCATACTCTTACCTCCTTGATTCAATTGTAATTTTAATATTCTTTATTGTCAACATTTATTACAGAAATGTAATAAAAGAATAGTGTGGCGGTGCGGAATATATTTTTGTTTCCGCATTTGATGCGTTTTTTGTGCAATATAATCCGCAGATGAAAAATTTTTTAAATTTTTTGCTTTTAGGTGTTGCAAAGAATGTTATAATAGGGTAAAATAAACTAAATAACTCTTGGCATTTTATAGTGGGGTGTTCATACACATGGCAATCAGACTCAATCTCAGATATGCGGGTGATTATGCCTGCGATGAGAAGCTTGAGGCAATGCAGCCCGAGGTTTCAAGGGCACATGCAATGCTTCATGAGGGAACAGGTAAGGGCAGCGATTTTCTCGGCTGGACAGACCTTCCCGTTAATTACGACAAAGCCGAATTTGAAGAAATCAAGGCTTGTGCCGAAAAAATCAAAATGGATTCCGATGCACTTATCGTTCTCGGAATCGGCGGTTCTTATCTCGGTGCAAGAGCGGTTATCGAATTCATAAAGTCAAATAACTACAACCTTGTTAAAAAGGATACTCCCGATATCTATTACGGCGGTAACACCATCAGCTCTTCATCTGTTGCGGAACTTATGAAGCTTGTTGAGGGCAAGGATTTTTCAGTCAATGTTATCTCAAAATCGGGAACCACAACCGAGCCCGCAATTGCTTTCCGTATCTTCAAAAAGCTTCTTGAAGACAAATACGGAAAAGAAGAGGCGGTAAAAAGAATTTATGTCACAACCGATAAATCAAAGGGTGCTCTCAAGGCTCTTGCAGACAGCGAAGGCTACAAAACCTTTGTTGTGCCCGATGATGTCGGCGGAAGATATTCCGTTTTAACTGCAGTCGGTCTGCTTCCCATTGCTGTTGCAGGTATTGATATTGATGCTCTTATGAAGGGCGCTGCAGACGCAAGAGAAGCTTATTCAAAAGACGATGTAATGACCAACGATTGCTACAAATATGCAGCAATCCGCAATATTCTTTACAGAAGCGGCAAAACAACAGAAATGCTTGCAGCTTATGAGCCTTCAATGACCATGTGGTGCGAATGGTTCAAGCAGCTTTTCGGCGAAAGCGAAGGCAAAGAAAACAAGGGCATTTTCCCTGCTTCGGCAATTTTCTCAACTGACCTTCACTCGCTCGGTCAGTATATTCAGGAAGGTGAACGCAAGCTGTTTGAAACGGTTATGTGGGTCAACGAGCCTCAGAACGATGTCGAAATCATGTTTGACGATATCAACGGCGACGGTCTGAATTTTGTTGCAGGAAAAACCGTTCACTATGTCAACAGCAAGGCGTTTGCGGGAACAGTTCTTGCTCATTCGGACGGCGATGTTCCCAACATTCTCATTGAAATTGACAGACAGGATGAATACAATCTTGGCTGGATGATTTATTTCTTCGAAAAGGCATGCGGTCTTTCGGGTTACATTCTCGGAGTTAACCCCTTTGACCAGCCCGGCGTAGAAAGCTATAAAAAGAATATGTTCGCTCTTCTCGGAAAGCCCGGCTATGAGGCACAGAAGGAAGAGCTCGAAGCAAGACTCAAATAAAAACACAGGAGGATTTAAAAAATGATCTATCTTATTATCGGCAACAAAGGTGCAGGAAAAACAAAGAGACTTATCGACCTTGTAAACGGTGCTGTTGAAAAGTCAAACGGTAACGTTATCTGCGTTGAGAAGGAAAGACTTTTGACTTATAATGTTAACTACAGAGCAAGACTTGTTGAAACTGACTACTATAAGGTAAGCGGCTATGATGCATTCTACGGCTTCCTCAGCGGTCTTGTTGCAGGTGACCACGATATCACCGATATCCTTGTTGATGCAACTCTCAAAATCGGCGGCAGAGATTATGAGGCACTTGCAAACTTCCTTGAGAAGGTTTCTGAGCTCAGCAAGATTGCAGAGCAGGATTTCACATTCACAATTTCATGTGATGAAGAAGATCTTCCCGCAAGAATTTTCGATTTCTGCGAAAAAATCTGAATTAATTTGAAATTTTAGTTGACAAATCACTCACATACATTTATAATATTTTGTGCGTGATTTCAGGTGAATTTTAATGATATTGGAATTAGAGCCTATTTTCAACAATGAGGGAATGGTCAGGGAATTCAGCTATGAGCTGGATTTATCGGGTCAGGAGCTCAGCGGTGCAAAGCCGTTCAAAACCCCCGTAAAGGTCAGCGGCAGTGCAGGCAACTATACCGGTATTGTTGAGCTGCGTGCAAAAGCGGAATTCATCCTCGATATGGATTGTGACCGCTGTGCAAAGCCGATAAATATTCCGCTTGAAATTGACATATTCCACACCCTCGTAACTCATCTTAACGATGAGAAGAATGACGAACTGTTGCTTGTCAACGAGCTTCGTTTTGATTTGGATCCGCTTGTTACCGAAGATATTTTTCTTGATCTTCCCGCAAAGTTTCTTTGTGATGAGGATTGCAAGGGACTTTGTCCGAAGTGCGGCAAGGATCTTAACTCAGGTTCATGCAGCTGCGAAAAAGAGATTGATCCGCGTCTTGCGGCACTTAAGCAGCTTTTGGATAATTAAGGAAAAAACCTGACGGTTTAATAAAAGCACAAAATTAAGGAGGTGCTTAGGCATGGCAGTACCCAAGAGAAGAGTTTCAAAGGCAAGAAGAGATAAGAGACGCTCAAACGTATGGAAGATGTCTGCTCCCCAGCTTGAAAAGTGCTCAAACTGCGGTGAGTACAAGAGATCTCACAGACTTTGCCCCGAGTGCGGTTACTATAACGGCAAGCAGGTAGTTGTTAAGGAAGCATAAGTCAAAATAAAGTGGCAGAGGTATGCGTATATACCCCTGCCTTTTATTTTTTTGCGTTATCTTGACGGCTGTATTCCCGTTGCTGAGGCTCAAAATGCTCGGCAATATACACATATTGCCTCCGCTTTTTCGTCGCAGCAACAGAAATACATCGCGTCAATCTTAACGCAAAACAGAAAATATAAGGGTGAAACTTTGTGAATATTCTGACGGCAGTATTTCCGTTGCTGAGGCTCAGAACACCGCACGAAGTGTAGGGGTGATTCACGAATCGCCCGCAAAATCCATATGTAAAATCTGTTACAGAATAATGGTGATTTTATGATAAAAGAAAAACTTGAAGAATTGAATCTTCCTTCACCTCTTGAAATAAACGGAAAAAGGGCTGAAACCGTTGAAGAGTGGGAGAAAATCCGTCCCGATGTGCTTCGTATGATGCAGGAAAGCGAATACGGCTATATGCCCGATGAGCCCGAAGCCGTATCCTTCAGAATTGTTGAGGAAGATTTGTTGAGATACTGTGCCGGCAAAGCCTGCTATATTGAGCTTGAAATAACGGCAAGGGTATGCGGCGAGGATTTTACCTTCCCCGTCACATATGTTTATCCCCGTAAGGAAGGAAAATTCAAAACCTTTGTCCATATAAATTTCAGACCCGATGTGCCCGATAAATATATGCCGACGGAGGAAATCATCGACAACGGCTTCGGCTGTGCATCCTTCTGCTATCAGAATGTCACGAGTGATGACGGCGATTTCACCAACGGACTTGCAGGTGTGATTTATAAAAACAAGGAGCGGACCGCATATTCACCCGGAAAGATTACCATGTGGGCATGGGCGGCAATGCGTGTTATGGACTTTTTACAGACCCGTGATGAGGTTGATAAGGATAACATCTGTGTCTGCGGTCATTCGAGACTCGGTAAGACAGCACTTCTGACGGCTGCGGTTGATACCCGTTTTGCGGCTGCACATTCAAATTGCTCGGGCTGCAGCGGCGATTCCCTCAACCGTGGTAAGGGAAAAGGCAACGAAGTGATCAGTAACATCATCGACCGTTTTGAATTCTGGTTTTGCGAGAATTACAAAAGCTTTTACGGCAAGGATAACGAAACCCCGTTTGAGCAGCATTTTTTGTCTGCTCTCATTGCACCGAGAAGAGTGCATATTGCATCTGCGGCAGAGGATCTTTGGGCAGGTCCCAACCTTGAATTCCTTTTCTGTGCCGCATCCTCAGAGGTTTATGAGCTTTACGGTAAAAAAGGCTTTGTTTATACGGATGATGATTATCTCAAAGCAGGAAAATATCTTAACGAGGGTAATGTCGGCTTATGCCACAGAAACGGCAGACACTATTTTTCCCGTGATGACTGGCACGGACTGTTTGACTTTATGAATAAATGAAATCACACGGGCTGTACCGAAACCGGTACAGCCCGTGAAATTTATTTTTTCAGTTTTTTTATTCCTGCCCCGATAAGCGTGCCGATGAAAACGGGTATCAGAGTAAAACATGCAATCAGCCCGACCTCAAATGAGCCGAAAAGAAAGAAGGGCATGAAATTCTGTGCCGCAAACATAATAACGGCAAAGGGGATTACATAAGCAAGCTTGTCGTTTGCAAGAAATGCGGAGAGAATAAGCGTTGTAACCGGAAAGAGAAAATAGGTTGTGATCAGTCCGAAGCCCATTTCGTCTCCGCCGTTTAAATTAAGTCCCCATACGAGAAAAACCGCAAATTCTGCTGCCGTAACGGCAACGGAAATCAAAAAGCGTTTATGCTTCATATATACACCGCCTTATAAATAGGTTACGGCAAGGTAAATCAATATCATGTGCACGGGATAGAATGCATAGAAGCCGTACTGCATGATTTTGTTTGACTTGCCTTTTCTGCCGCCGTAAAGCCAGATTGGAATGAGTGCAAATACCGCAAAGCCCTGAGTTGCAATGTAATGTGTTTCTCCGAAAAGCTCAACGGGAATCTGCTGACCCTCAAAGAGGATGAGATTCATAAGCACCATTGCAACCAGCTGTGCAAGCCAGGCAAACGGAAAATCGCGGAAGAGATAAAACATGACTACCGTCAGGAAGCCCCAGAAGCCGTAGTCGGGAAAGCCTATGAAAGCACCAAGACAAATCGGAATCAGAATCAGAACGGTTTTGAGAATTTGCTTTTTCGTTTTTTCTTTTCTTGCCTTGTCAATCAGCATTATCGCAAGCAGACCGAGAAGCAGGGTGAACATAACATTCTGGTGATAGGGATAAAACCAGCTTCCGCCATAGAAAAGGTTAAACGGAATTTCCGAAATGAGCGCAAATCCGAGCAGACGGAATATGTATTTCTTGAGATTTGAGGTGTGGATGAAGCCTTCTGAAATCATAAAGGCAAAAATCGGGAAGGTCATTCTTCCTACATAGGTCATCCAGTCGTTGCCGGGCACAACCTTCGCCCATAAATGGTCGCAGATCATAAAGCACATTGCAAGAATGCGGAGCATATTTGATGTCAGACCGCCGAAGGGGATTTTGGTGAGCGGGCTGTTTTTCGGAAGCTTTTTTATAAGATTGCTTTTCATTTTTATCAACCTTCCGTGTTTCTTATAAAATCTTCAATTTCAATTCCGTTAACGAGAAATTTGTTAAGAACGGCTCTGCCTTTATAAACCGAAACACTTACTGTTATGTCATATTTTTCGCTCAGTTCAAAATCCGATACAGGGTTGATATCAAAGGCAGCTTCAATCAAATCATAATCAAGCTTTTCGGATGAAAAATAACAGAAATATCCGAAATCCTTATCTTCGGTGCCGAGCCAGTCACCATTTTCGGGCTTCGTTTCCGAAAGAGCCGATATATAAGAAATCCCGTTTTCATCCGTAGCTATAACGGCATAATTTTCGGGGTGAAAGTTATGCCTGTCAAAATTGAAACGGAAATCAATATAACAATTTGCTTCAAGGTAGTTCACAAAATCGCCCGTGAACCACGCATCATCAACCGAAAATGTGTGTTCCGTACCTTTTTTTCTTACGATAAAATCGCAGACGGGATTGATGAAAGCGAGTGAAAGTGCAATGATAAGCTGAATTGCAAGCAGAATAATAACGGGTTTTGACTTACGCATTTTTCTCCGCCTCCTTTGCTTTGAAGGATTTTGACATCCTGTAGTTGAGGAAAAGAAGAATTCCGCCCATAATGATGCACGCAATTCCGCTGTAAACAATATCAAAGTTGCCTGCAAAAATCGTGAGATAAACAAGGAAGCAGAGCATAATCAGACCGAGATTGACCGTCAGCAGCTTTGCTTTGCGTATGCCTGCAACAATGACTGTTATGCTTGCTACAAAAGAGATAAGGGTGATGATTATGCTTACCGCCTTGTCGGCATCGCGGTTGAAAAATTCCGAGGTGACGGAACAGACCGTGCAGAGTGCGGCGGAAAGGGAAGCGAGAATAACAAATGAGGTTTTTGCAGGATTTTTTGAAAAGCTTTTTTTGCCTGCGATAATACCGAGCGCAATGATGATTGCCGAAACGAACGGTGCTGTGCCCGGAAAACTCAGTGCAGGGTCGGAAGAAATATAATATGAGCCTCTTATGAAGTCTTCGGGATAAATGCAGAGTGCACAAAGAATAACCGAGATTGCGGGAACGCAGATAAACCTGAACGGATATGCAGACCTTTCGCCGTTGTCAGCGGCGTAGAGTGCAATAAGAATCCCGAGAAGCATGCACAGAAGAGTGGGTGCTTCGGCTGTTTTTGCGGTATCTTCGGCTAAAAAAACAGAGATAACCGAAGCGGAAACAAGCACAAGCCAGGTTGAATATTTGCGTCTGTAGTCATCTTTAGGCTGCTTTATAACGTAAATAAGACCTGCAGCAAACATCAGCAGACCCGAAATTGCGGTAAAAGCGTTGAGCCCGAAATATATTTCGTTTGAAATGTAAAAGGTTGTTATTCCGAAATAGACAGTTAACGGAAAAACGGAATTCATTATGAATGCAATCGGCAATATCATTGCGGAAAGCCCGATTATTGACAAATACGGGTCAATATCAATACTGAACATGGCAACAACAAGACAGAAGGTTGCAACAAGACCTGCAACCCATGCAACGGATGAGCCTTCGCTCCAGCCGATGCTGTTTTTCTTTTTTGTATATGCCCATGCCGCAATCGTGCCGCCGAGCAAAAGCGGAAGAAAGCTGAGAAAAGCAAGAAAGAAATCGGGAAGCTTATCCCAGAATGAAACGATGATTATTATAAGACCCGTTGCACTCAGAAGTGAACCGAGAGTAGCAAAAACAATGTTCATTGCCTTTCGTCTGTCGGGCTTCGGTGCTTCAAGACCGACATTCCTTTTTTCACCGTAAATTATTTCCTCGATTCCCGTGCCGAAGGCTTCGGCAAGAAGCTCGAGCATATCAATATCGGGCTGAGTGCGGTCGTTTTCCCAGCTTGAAACGGTCTGACGCGTCACGTTGATTTTATCGGCAAGCTCGCCCTGAGTCATTTTGCTTTCCGTGCGGAGCTTTTTAATGTTTTTTGAAACTTTAGCCATGGGCGGCACCTCCTTACAACGAAATTAAAGCATATTTATCCGTAAAAGTCACGCAACAATGTGTTGCAATGCCATATTAACATATTTTAAAGAAAAATAAAACGGGCATACCGCAAAAAGTATGCCCGTGATGAATTTGTTTTACACTCCCGAATATGCCGAGAAGCCGCCGTCAACTGCAAGAACAACGCCGGTAATGAAGCCGGAATACTGCTCGTCGCAGAGGAAAACGAGTGCACCCGTGAGGTCTTCGGGAACACCGAAACGTCTCATCGGAGTATGTGTGATAATCTTGTTTGAACGCTCTGTGAGTGAGCCGTCTTCGTTATAGAGAAGCTTTGCGTTCTGGATTGTTGAGAAAAATCCGGGAGCAATTGCATTAACCCTGATGCCGACATCCGCAAAGTGAACAGCCATCCACTGTGTGAAGTTTGAAATAGCTGCCTTTGCTGCCGAATATGCGGGGATTCTTGTCAGGGGCTTGAATGAATTCATTGAGGAGATGTTGAGGATTGTTGCGTTTTCTCTGCCGACCATATCCTTTGCAAAGCACTGTGTTGTGAGAAGTGTGCCGAGGAAGTTGAGGTTGAAAACGAATTCAATTCCTTTTGCATCAAGGTCAAAGAAGGTTTTAACGCCCTCTGCCTTTTCGGCCATATCCTTAAGCTCAAGAGTGTCCTTGGTTGTTGTGCCGAGAGGGGAGTTGCCGCCAGCACCGTTGATAAGAATATCACAGATGCCAAGCTCAGCGGTGATTTTTGCCTTCGCAGCTTCGAGGCTTTCTGCTTCAAGAACATTGCAGCCTACTGCAAGTGCCGTGCCGCCATCGGCAACGATTTCGTCAACTACCTTCTGTGCTGCCTCTTCTCTGAGGTCGAGAACCGCAACCTTGACTCCGAGCTTTGCGAGATCCTTTGCAAAGCCGCTGCAGAGAACACCGCCGCCGCCTGTGACAACGGCAACTCTGTCCTTTAAATTTTCATGAAACATTTCAATTTGCTCCTTCCGTGATTTCAATTGCTTTGCCGCTCTTTGAGGATTCATAGCATGCCGCAACAATCTCAGCAGCCCTGCCGCCCTCAACGGCGTCAATCTCAAATTTTTCGCCCGATTTGAGGCAATAGTAATAATCATCAATAAGAACGGAGTGACCCGAGCCCCAGTAATGCTGACCGTGATAAACGGCATCGGGTCTTTCCGTGATTTCGGTTAACTTTCCGTCATTTCCGATTGAATAAAGCTTTTCGCCTTCAAGGCGGAGCTTTCCTTTTTCAAGAGTGATTTCAATAAACACTTCGGAATTTTCCGCATAAGCAAGAGTGGCATAAAAAACTGCCTTGACTCCGTTTTCAAGCTCCAGAAGAACGCTTGCGGTGTCTTCAACCTCAATTATTCCCCTGAGGCTGTCGTTTGAAACATGAGCAGTTACTTTTTTGCATTTTCCGCAAAGATACTGAACAAGATCCATAGTATGGATGGATTGATTTATAAGCACGCCGCCGCATTCTTTGTCAAGAGTGCCGTGCCAATCGTCGCTGTAGTATTCTTTATCTCTGTACCATGTAACGAATGCTCTTGCGGATTTGACTGAACCCATATCACCCGAATCAATTATCTTTTTTGCTTCACGCACGCAGGTGTTATATCTGTTCTGAAAACAGATGCCGAGCTGCTTTCCGCTCTCTTTTTCTGCCTTGCGGAGCTCTGAGATTTCGCTTGCTGAAACCGAGCAGGGCTTTTCAAGAAGAACATTGATTCCTTTATTAAGAGCCTTTATTGCCATGGGAGTATGCAGATAGTGCGGTGTGCATATGTGAACGCAGTCGGGAGCTTCTTTCTCAAGGAGCTCGTCGAAGCTGTAATATGCTTTTGCACCGTATTCCGAAGCTTTTTTATCTGCCCTTTCGGGCTTTATATCTGCGACTGCAATAATTTCGGTGTCAGGGTTATCCCTGAGAGCATTGAAATGCATGACCGAAACATTTCCGCAGCCGATAACGGCAACTTTCATTCTGAAGTTCCTTTCAATCAGAAGGTTGATGACATATCGCTTTGCACGGTGGCAACAACATTATCTTTTTCTGCCTTGCCTGCAGCGATTTTCTTCTGAAGCTCTGCATAATAAACGTCTTCATCAACGGGAAGCTCGATTTCTTTACCGAGCCATGCCGAAAGATGAGCAGCATTGGAGATTGAAAGACCTCTGATGCCCTCCTCACCGTTTGCAACAAGGGGCTCACCGCGGAGAACGGCAGCCGCAAATTTATTGCAGACTTCGGAATGCTGCTTGTTTCTGCCGTCAGTTTCAACTTCAATCCATTCGCCTTCAATCGAGCCGAAGCCGTCCTCGGCGTTTGCACAGTGGTTGGAAATTTTATCCTTGAGCTTATAGAGCATAAGCTTGTTGTTTTCGCAAACGAGCTTACCGCCGTCAAGAGTGATTTCAAAGCGGTTTGTGCCGGGATAATCGCCCGTTGTTGTTATGAAGGTGCCCGTTGCACCGTTTTCGTATTCAACATAGATTGTAACATCGTCTTCAACTTCTATGTCGTGCCACTTGCCTTCGTGAACAAAAGCCTTTACCTTAACGGGAAGACCGCATATCCACTGCCAGAGGTCGAGGTTATGGGGGCACTGGTTGAGAAGAACGCCGCCGCCTTCGCCCTTCCAGGTTGCACGCCATCCGCCTGAATTATAGTATGCCTGAGTTCTGTACCAGTCGGTGATAATCCAGCTTACTCTTCTGATTTCGCCGAATTCGCCGCTCTGAACAAGCTCACGCATCTTTCTGTAAACGCAGTTTGTTCTCTGGTTATACATGATACCGAAAACAAGGTCCGTCTTTGCGGCAGCTTCGTTCATCTCGCGAACCTGCTTTGTGTAAACGCCTGCGGGTTTTTCCGTGAGAACATGAACACCCTTTGAGAATGCATACTGAGCGATGGGGGAGTGGTCATAGTGGGGAGTTGCGATAAGAGCAACATCAACCTCACCGCTGTCAATAAGAGCCTCTGCACTGTTGTAGGTCTTGAGTGAGGGCATAGCCTTCTTTGCATTTTCAAGTCTTGTGGGGTCAATATCCGCAGCTGCTGTTATGCGGAGCTCCTTATGGCTGCCCTTGAGATGCATGTTGATGTGTGACATGCCCATGTTTCCGACACCGATGATGCCGAATCTGACAGGCTGAATTTTGTTTTCGATAATATCATGGATTGCCGAGCAGGCGGCAGCAAATGAAGTCATATTGTCGGGATAAACAAATTTTTTGTTCATTGCATTTGCTGTTGCATCGTCTGGCTCAAGGTTGTCAAGACCCTCAAAGACTCTCAGATGAGGCTCAACAGAAAGAAAATAAACGCCTTCCTTATCGTCAAGCATACGCATGATTTCTTCAAGATGGCCGTCGCCTTCACCTGCGGGAACAACGGTATCAATCTCTGCAATGCAGTCTTTTACATGGAAATATGTAACATAATCCTGAAGGAGCTTAAAGCCTTCAAGTGTATCCGAGCCGCACTGAATGTAATTCGAGGGGTCAAAGATGCAGCCCATTCTTTCGCCGAAATGCTCTGCAAGCTCAAGGCATCTTTCTGTTATGTCGCCGTAAATGCCTTTTTCGTTTTCGTGGCAGCAAAGAATGCCGTGCTCGTTTGAATAATCAACCATGGCATTCAGTCTTGCGTAAACTTCATCCTTGTATTCTTCGCGGCTCTGACCCTTTGTGAAGAAGAAGCTGAACATTCTGATATATTTTGTTTCGAGCACCTTTGCAACCTCAACAGTCTGCTTGAATGCTTCGAAATGGGGTGCAAAATCATCGTCGATTTCGATTTTGCCGTAATGTGAACCGATTGAAGAAACCTTGATTCCGTTATCGTCAAGGAGCTTTTTGAGTTCCTTTGCTTCTTCAACGGTGAAATTTGAAATGTTTTTTCCGTTAACGTTGCGAAGCTCGATATATTCAATACCGTTTGCCTTACATGCTGCTATCTGTTCGATAATATCGGGCGATGCTTCGTCGGCAAAAGCCGAAAATAAAAATTTTGCCATAAAATGACCTCCTGAGGTTATTATACATTCTTAATTTTATCATTTTTTATAAGGAATGCAAGTGCTATAAATAAAATAATATATATTTTTTAAGTCAGACCGCAAAAAGAATGTGGAGATTGCGTATTTCCGAATCGGTAATTTTATTGTTTACGGAGTATGCATGACCTTCTGCGGAGTCACCCGTATAATCTGAAAGTCCCTGCTTTTTCACTTCGGAAATAATAGCCGCGCAGATTTTTTCAATTATTTCAGTTTTTTTCTTTGCTTCATCTTCCCCGTTTCCGCTTGAGATGAGATATTCAAGTTCCCCGTAAAGATAAGAGAGAAGCGGCAGCTGTTTTAGTGCACGGAAACTCCATTTGTAGTAGGGCATGTAAGCACTGTTCAGCAGGAAAATACATCTCAGAGCACTGTGTACGAATTCAAAAGCAGCAAGCTGTGCTGCTGCAGTTTCTTTATGAGAAAGACAGCGGGAATAATTATACTGCCCCGACTGACCCGTCAGAAGCAGATTGCCTGCAAGCTTTTTGAGGCGAACATTTTCAGGCATTTTTGAAAGATGTGAACGGATTTCGCTGAGCATTCCGAGGTCGTCACGGAAGATTTTTCCGTTGACCGCCTCCGCAAGCGAATGTTCGGGAACGGAAAACCATTCCGAAGCTGAAAGAATGCCGCTTTCACTGCCGGTTTTTGCTTTGAAAAAATCGCCGATTCTGATAACGCCCGTTCTTCTTCCGCCGACAGGATTGATTATGCTTCTTTTATAACCCATAAATTCTTTCGGGAGTGCATTATACGCTTTTTCAAGAGCAAACGCAGTTTTACGGTCGATGATTTCTTCATCGGGAATAAACATGCAAAAGCCGGGCTCAAAATCATGGTCTGCGGAAATTTCGTCGTCAAATCCGAAGCATTCCGAACCGCTTCCGCAAAGACCGACAGCAATCATATTTTCTATTGCAGAAAATTGAGAGCGGATCATCGGAGCACCGAATTCGTTATAAAATTTTTCTGAAAGCTCAAGTCCTTTCATATATCCTCTTTGCCCTTCTTTCAAGCTCATTCTGATAGAAAAAGTATCCGTAATATCCGAAAACCGAGGAGCATTTGCTGCATACAAAGGCATAGTTTCCGTCTGTTTCGCTGATGCTGCGGTCAAGCAGCTCCATCGCTTCTTCAAGATATTCCGTGATAATGGGTTCGGCATCCTCAAGTCCGTGCTCAGCCTCCGCAGCATTTGCCATATTAAGCAGGGTTATCGCCTGCTCAGGCTCGCCGCCGTCAACATTTTTCATAACCGAAAGAGCCTTGCGGTAAAGCTCATCTGCTTTTGCGAATTCCTTCAGATCAACATATGCAAGAGCCATGTTGTTGTAAAGTCCGCCGAAGCGTTCGTCATTTTCGTCAAGGTTATTCTTATATATTGTATATGCTTTTTCGAAAAGCGGAATTGATTTTTCAGCCATACCGAAGGCCTTGTAAACCGTCGCAGAGTTGAGGAATGTCGTTGCAGCTCCGGGATTGTCGGAAATACTGAGCTTTTCAACAATTTCAAGAGCCGTTTCGGCACAGGCAAGAGATTTTTCCTTCTGACCGAGCTTGCGATAAAGACCCATCAGCTCATTATTCAAAAGAAGCATTCCTCGGCTGTCTCTGCCGTTTTTTGCTTCATCAAGCCAATACAAAAGGTGCCTTTCAGCGGCAGAATAATTGTCTTTGCCGAGATATTCGTCAAGCTTCGAAAGAATTCTGTCGGTCGGAACACTCCTTACCGGCGGTTCGCTTTTGTGATGATCAACGCAGAAGGGACACGCAGGTTCAAAATAATCTTCTGCTTTTAAGATTTTATTTTCTTCCACAGCAAAGCCTCCTTTAATGCTATTATACTTTATATTTGCCGTGCATTGCAACAGATTTATCAGAAGTAAAAAACAAAAATCCGAACCCATTGCCGATTGGCATTAAGTTCGGATTTCTCCAATGTGGTGGAAGAGGGTGGATTCGAACCACCGAAGTCGTTGACGGCAGATTTACAGTCTGCTCCCTTTGGCCGCTCGGGAACTCTTCCATATTAAATTGGAGCTGGTGGACGGACTCGAACCCCCGACCTGCTGATTACAAATCAGCTGCTCTACCAACTGAGCTACACCAGCATTTTTGCTGTGTTCCGTAGAACGCTCGATTAATATATCATAATTTTTCGGTGATGTCAAGCCTTTTTTGCAATTTTTTTGATTTTTTTAAATCAAACGGATTTGACACGGATTTTTCTCTGTGATATATTAAATGAAACAAAAAACAAGGAATGATAAACATGAAAATAATTGCCAGCGACTACGACGGCACGCTCAACCACGGCGGAATTGACGATATAAAGAGAGCTGCGATCAGACAGTGGAGAAGGGCAGGTAACCTTTTTGGTATTGTCAGCGGCAGAAGTGCGGATGATTTGCTGGAAATTCCCCGGAGAAACAATTTTGAATACGATTTTCTTATTGCCTCAAACGGTGCCGTTATTCTCGGAAGCAACGGGCAGCCCGAATGGGAATCACGCTGCGACGGAGCTCTTGCTATGCCGCTTCTTGAGTTTATTTTCAGCCTCGGCTGCACCTGGGCGAGCATTCATACGGAAACCAGGCTTATCATTGACCTTGATGACAATGAACGGCTCGAAGATGAATTTACTCTCGGAACACTTCCCGAAATCCGGTATTTCAATCAGATAAGCACAATTCTCCCCGATGAGAGCTCGGCACAGAAGGTGACGGATGCGATAAGAGAACGCTTCGGGAAGGTTCTCAATCCGCTGCGAAACGGCAGATGCATTGATGTTGTTTCGGTCGACATGAATAAAGCGGTCGGACTGTATAAATTCCTTGAAATCATCGGTGCACAATCCGAAAATCTCATCACCGTTGGCGATAATATCAACGATATGCATATGATAGCGGAATTTCGCTCATATGCAATGGAGAACGCAGTTCAGTCAATAAAGGATACAGCGGACTGCGAAATTGCAGGAATTACTGAGCTTATATTCAAAGAAATGTGATATATCAAGCATCGCAACTCCGGTAAAGATACAGTATGCATTCTGTATTTTTATCGGAGTTCCTTAATTTTTCAGCTTGATTTTATGCATAAATATTCAAAAATCAATGAAACCTATAAATTTTTCTATAACTTTTAAAATATAAGATATATACATAAAGCGTATAAATACCCGAAATTCACAGAATCTTAATAATTATTTGGTGAAAATGTGGATTTTTTATGAACGCAAAATTGCAAAATTTTGATTGATTAGTAAATTTTTTAGGTTGTTATAACGGAAAAATATGAAAATAAACGCCAAAACCCTTGATCTGCAAGGGTTTTGGCAATTTTGTTTATTTTGCCCAAAAGTTATTCACACTCAAAAAATATTGTGTTGACTTTGTCGAAACGAAGTGATATTATGAGGGTGCGGAAAGGAAATAGAAGAAAAATCCTTCCGAAAAAGAAGCGGAGGTGAAAGCCTGTGATTGACATAATTTACGGCGGCGTGCTCGGATTGCTTGCGGCTCTTGCTTTTAATCGGATAGCAGTTTTTCAGGTGAAAAAGCGAACCGATGAAAGTGCAAAGGTTGAAGCTGTCAGCAGCACAGCAACGGTGGTCACCTGGATGCTCCTTTCGGGAGCGATGTTTGCAGCGGCGTTTGCATTGTTGAAGGACACGGCGGCAAGGCTTGAGGCAATAGCCTATATCTCAATCGCACTTTCAATCGGAATAGTCGATTTCGACATAAAGAAAATTCCGAATTCCTCGGTGCTGGCAATCATGCTTGTCAGAACGGCGGCTCTGGTTTATGCGATTGCAACCGGTGTTCCCCTTAAGGAATGCCTGATTCCTTCTCTGGCAGGTCTTGCGGGAGGTTTCATTCTTTATCAGCTCCCGATGCTTTTCGGAATACCGATAGGAACGGGCGATGTCAAATACAGTGCGGCAATCGGCTACTGTCTCGGAGCTTTCGGATATCTTCAGGCGGCACTCACCATGGCGGCAGGACTTATTGTTTATCTGATTTATCTTGTAGTCACTAAAAAAGGCTCACTCAAAACGGCGGTGCCCATGGGGCCGTATCTTTCACTCGGAGTAGTGGTCACGGTTCTTTTTCCGGTGTTCGGCGAGCTTTCAAAAACGGTTTTTTCACAGTTCTTTTAAACAGGCAATAAACCCTTACAGAAAAGGGTAAAAATAAAAAGGAGGCAAATGTTATGTTAAGAAAATGGTTAAAAGACGAAGAAGGCCAGGGCATGGTTGAGTACGGACTCATCATCGGACTTATCGCAATCGTTGTAATCGGCGCACTTGCTCTTCTCGGCCCGAAGATCAAAGAGAAGTTTGACGAAATCAACAATGCGATTGACGGTGCACAGGCAGGCACATAATCGTTAAAAAACACAAAAATTTATAACCACACGAAGACAAAAGAATAAACACACACGAATAACTCTTTAAACACACACGAAGAAAAAAACACACATTAAACACACACGAAGAAAAACACTCGGAAAACACACTTAACACACATGAAGAAAAAACAAAACCTTAAATTGAACGGAGGTAAAAATTATGTTAATGAATTGGCTTAAAGACGAAGAAGGTCAGGGTATGGTTGAATACGGTCTTATTATCGGTCTCATCGCAGTTGTAGTAATCGGTGCACTTGCACTTCTCGGTCCGAAGATCAAAGAGAAGTTTGACGAAATCAACAACGCAATCGACGGAGCACAAGCAGGTACTTAATCCCTCCTCTTTTTATTTATAATCCCATCCGAATTAAAAACTGAGTAACCCCCGTGGGTAAGTTCGCTCGCTGAGCGAGCTTACCCATTTTTAATTAAAAGAGAAAATCCGTCTCTACGGAGGTGACGGCAATGAAACGGCATTTAAAATCAAAGGAAAAGAGTGAGGACGGTCAGGCGATGGTTGAATTTGCGCTTGTTCTTCCGGTATTTCTGCTGATACTTTGCGGAATAATTGATTTCGGCTGGTTGTTTTATAATCAGCTTTCGCTCAACAATGCATGCCGTGAGGGTGCAAGATATGCGGTTGTCAATACCGCGGAGGGCGGAAGCACTCAGGCGATAAAAAGCCACATTGAAAATCTGACAACAAACGTTTTTGCCAATGACGGAGTGGATATCAGCATTGAATATACCTCGCAGGGCGACCCGACGGCAGGTGACATAAAGGTTTCGCTTGAAGCGGATATTTCATTCTTCACTCCGGTGCTCAGCTCGGTTCTGGGCAAGGAAAAAACGATAACCTCAACCGTTATAATGAAGGTTGAGTCATATACGGACAGTTAGAGAGGTTAGATAAATATGAAAAAAATATATCTTATAGCAGCGGTCATAGCTCTTGCGGCAGGCGTTGCAACCTACTTTTTTGCAACGGAGCTGAAAACGGCAAAGGTTGTGACGGGTGTTGATAAGGCAACGGTTGTTGTTGCTGTTCAGGATATTGAAAAAGATACGGTTCTGACCGAGTCTATGTTCAGAGAGATTGACCTTCCCGTAACTGCGGTTTCTTACGGAACGGTCTGCAACACAAAGGATGTTGTCGGCTATATGTCAACCGAAAAAATCCTTGCAGGCGAACAGCTCATGGTCAGAAAAATCGCACTTGTCGGAGATGAAAAATCAGACGGCAGACTTTCTTATCAGCTTGAAAGCGGAATGTATGCCTATACCATTTCGGTTAAAATCGATAATGCGGTTGCCTATTTCATAAAAGATGGTGACCGAATCAATATTTATAATGATATGGTTGTTCCTGCGACACTTGTGCTTGAAAATGTTCCCGTTCTTAAAATCGGTGATTATCCTGCGTATGTTCTTCAAAATATAGGCACGGAGATTCAAAGCTATGTAGTTGTGACGGTAGCACTGACGAAAGAGCAGATTATTAAAATGCTTGAGTTGGATATTACCGACGATAATCCGGAGCAGTCACCGTTCAGAATAGTTCTTGTATCCTATGCGGAGGGTCACGGGATTTCCGATGATCTCAATGCGGCTTCCGTTCCTGAAGAAAGAAGCGAGCCCGTAACAAACTACGGCATGGGTCAGATAGGAAAAGAAACAACAACCGCAATAAGCTGAGCAGAGGAGAGTTGTTATGGAAAGAATAAATCTTCTTGTATTATCCGACGACCTTGATCTGCGGATAGAAATAAAAAATCTCATCACGGGTGACGGCTTCGCAATCAGCGGTTATTCGGGCTTCACTCCGGAGGGAAAAACCAAAACGGTCAATAAGTTTCCCGAGGTTGTTATGTGTGCGGTCAGGGGAGAGGTTCCCGACTCCGTATTCAATTTTGTTCAGGATTTGCTGAGTGCAGCAAGGGGAACGATAGCCGTTCTTGCGAATGATAATATTTCGGTTGACCTTGTCAACAAAGCGGCACAGTACGGCTTCAGAAAGGTGCTTCCGATAGACGGAATAAGCCCCGAAGAGTTTTCGCAGAATGTTGCAACGGTCTTTAAGCTTGAGCAGCAGAGAGTGCTTGACACAAACGAAGGCAAAAAGGTCCGCTGCAAGGCTCTCGGCTTTTTCGGCGGTAAAGGCGGTACGGGCAAAACAACCGTTGCAATCGGCGTTGCAGCTCAGCTTGCAAAGGCAGGAAAGAGAGTTATGCTTCTTGACCTTGATTTGCAGTTCGGCGATGTTGCAATGGCACTTGACCTTGATACAAAAAATTCAATTGTTGACCTTATTCAGGACAGAGGCGGTCTGACGATTGAAAATATCAACAGCTTTGCCGTTGAACACAGCACGGGTGTCAGTATTCTCTGTGCACCGAAAAGCCCCGAATTTGCAGAGTTTGTGAATCCGGGTCATGTCGAAAAGATAATTGATATCATCAGACCTTATTACGAATACATAATAATCGACCTTCCCGCAGCGTTCAATGATACAAGCATCATGGCATGTGAAAATTGCGAAGAGATATATCTTGTTTATAATAATGATATGCTTTCGCTCAATAACGCAAAGGTATGCTGGTGCATTCTTGAACAGCTTCATCAGCGTGAGAAAATAAGATTTGTTATCAACAAAGCGGAAAAAGGTCTTGTCAGGACCGAGGATTTTGAAGAGATGTTTCACACAAAGATGTTTGCGGTTGTGCCTGCGGATTATGCGGCGGCAGTTGCGAGCATCAACAAGGGTCAGGCGGTGACGGTTGCTCAGCCCAAATCCGAGATTTCAAAGAAAATAAGCGGAATGGCAGAAGATATCATTGCGATTCATACCGGCGTTGAACGCATAGACGATAAGAAGGAGAGCAAAAAAACGCTGTTTAAGTTTAATAAGCACTGAGAGGTGTTCACATGGGACTTTTAGATAAAATAGACGGTCAGAAAAAATTGCAGCTGCAGGCTGCCGAGGCTGAAGAAACTCAGGCGAAGGCGGTGACCGAGGAAATAAAAGAAGACCCTTATCTTGAGGTGAAGCAAAGAATTCATTCGGCGATTATTGACGATATGAACAAAAGCGGAAAGGTTATAACCGACCGTGAGGCAATGTTCAAAATCGTTGATGACAGGGTAAACGAAGATGAATTCATGATTCCGAGAATCGACAGAGCGAAGGTTACAACCGAGCTTTTCAACGATATTATGGGCTACGGTCCGATTGAAGAGCTGGTTCAGAATCCGAACTACAGTGAAATCATGGTCAACGGACCCGATAAGATTTATGTTGAAGATAAGGGCAAGCTCAGACTGACGGACCTGAAATTCAGGGACGAGGAGCACCTTATGAATGTTATAAACAGAATTGTTTCAAACGTAGGGCGACATGTTGACGAAGCAAGCCCCATGGTTGATGCCCGTCTTGCAGACGGCTCCCGTGTTAATGCGATTATTCCGCCGCTGTCGCTGATAGGACCTGTTCTGACCATCAGAAAGTTCGGCAAAAAGCCGATAACGGCTCAGCAGCTTCTTCAGTTCGGCTCGCTTACTCCCGATATGCTTCAGTTTCTTGAAGCATGCGTTAAGGGAAAGCTCAATATTGTTGTTGCGGGCGGTACGGGCAGCGGTAAAACAACGCTTCTCAATGTTCTTTCTTCATATATTCCCGAGGACGAAAGAATTGTCACCATTGAAGATGCCGCCGAGGTACAGCTCAAGCAGGAGCATGTTATAACCCTTGAAGCAAGACCTGCAAACCTCGAGGGCAAGGGTGCGGTAACAATCAGAAATCTTGTCAAGAATGCCCTTCGTATGAGACCCGACAGAATTATTGTCGGTGAGGTTCGTTCGGAAGAAACGCTCGATATGCTTCAGGCTATGAATACGGGTCACGACGGCTCTTTGACAACAACCCACGCAAACTCGCCGAGAGACACCGTTTCAAGACTTGAAACCATGGTGCTTATGAGCGGTATGGAGCTTCCGCTCAAGGCTATAAGAGACCAGGTTTCATCGGCGATTGACCTCATTGTTCAGCAGAGCAGACTGCGTGACGGCACAAGAAAAATAACCTCCATAACCGAGGTTGTCGGCATGGAGGGCGATGTAGTGAGCATGCAGGATATATTTGTATATGAAACCGACGGTACGGTTGATACCTCGGGCAAGTTTATCGGAAAATTCCGTGCAACGGGTGTAAGACCCAACTGCATTGAAAAGATAAAAGGAAACGGAGTGACGGTAAAGAATGAGTGGTTTGCAAATTAGCATAGTTATTCTGTCTGTGTCCTTCGGTCTTTTCGGCTTTTTTCTGCTTGTCAGCATTGCAGGTACGGTTACCGAAGGCAGGCGGAAGGTTGAAAAAAGATTTGAGAAAATCGCAAATAAAAAAAGCAGCTTTTCTCTTCAGCTTCAGGAAAACAAGAAAAAAAGAAGGTCGGCTATTCTCAAACGTGCAACGGGCGACTCGGCAAAACAGTCGGTGCAGAGAAAAAAGCTTATGGATACCATATTCAACGAGCTCATTCTTGCCGACATAATGATGAAGCCCGAGGAATTCTGCATGGTCTGGTTTGTTCTGACCTTTGTGCCTTCAGGACTTGCGGCTTTGTTTCAGCTCGGTGCAATGCCGGCGGCAACGCTTGCGGCGGTCGGAGCTTTCCTTCCGATAATTTTTGTCAAAATCAAAAAAGGAAAAAGAATAAAGGCTTTTGAAGCACAGCTTGGCGATACCCTGATAATGATGTGCAACGGACTGCGATCGGGCTTCTCCTTTCAGCAGACCATGGAGAATGTTGCAACTGATATGCCTGCACCCGTCGGAATAGAGTTCAGCAGGGTGTGCAACGAAATCAAATACGGTGCAACGCTTGATGAGGCACTCAACAACATGGTGGAAAGGGTAAAGAGTGCGGATCTGATGCTTGTTGTTTCGGCTGTTCTTATCCAGAGAACAACGGGCGGCAATCTTTCTGAAATTCTGACCACCATATCGCAGACAATAAGAGACAGAATTAAAATAAAAGGTGAAATCAATTCGATAACCGCTCAGGGCAGAATGTCGGGCATGATAATCGGTGCTTTGCCGATATGCATTGCGGCGGTGCTCATGGTTATCAATCCCGAATATATGACTGTTTTTTTCACAACCTCGGTCGGCAAAATAATGCTTGCGGTTTCCGTTGTTATGGAAATCCTCGGCTTCTTTGCCATAAGAAAGGTTGTGACGATAGAATACTGACGGATGTTGACCGTTTACGGAGGTGAGCTTTTTGGAGCTGCTTGTTATTACATATTCGTTTCTTGCGTTTATTCTCGTTATTCTGATTGCATCCCCGTGGGGAAGAAAAAACGACCGTAAGCAGGGGAGAATAGACAAAATAAATAATTCCGTGGCTCAGCCTGTTTTTCAGGAGCTTCAACTCTCGTTCTATGACAGATTTCTCGGAAAGGGAATAAAGAGAATTTCCGAAAAGCTGAGCAGGTTTGCTCCTAAAAAGAAAAATGCCAATAAAACCAAAACTCTTGAAGCGATCGGAAAACAGCTTCGTTACGCAGGCATTTTTATGGAGCCCTCGGATTTTCAGTTCATTAAATATGCGTTTCTTATCGGTGTTATGTTTCTGACGGTGATAATAATAATTGCAGTTGACATGGATCCGATGGTAATGCTTCTTGTTCTTATGTGCGGCTTGCTTCTGGGCATCATGGGACCTACCATGTATCTCAGGTCAAGAGTAACGGGGCATCAGTCGGGCATAAGAAAACAGCTTCCCGATGCAATGGATTTGCTCTGCGTATGTATAGAGGCGGGTCTGAGCTTTGATGCGGCACTTCTCAAGGTTTCACAGAAGCTCAGCGGACCGTTTATTGATGAGCTTCTCATTGTTTACAGAGAAATCCAGATGGGCAGAACAAGAAGAGCGGCGTTGCAGAATCTCTGCGATGCAACAAATCTTGACGAGCTTAAAACCTTTGCTTCCGCCCTTGTTCAGGCTGAGCAGCTCGGCATACCTATTAATAATGTAATGAGAGCACAGTCTGAGCAGCTCAGAGTCGAGCGGAGTCAGCAGGCAAAGGAAAAGGGCATGAAGGCATCAATCAAGATGCTGGTGCCGATGCTTCTGTTTATCTTTCCCGTAGTTTTTATTATTCTTATGGGACCGACGGTGCTTAATATTATTGAAAACTTTTAAAAGAAGGGGTGACGGTATGAAAAGAGCATCAATAAAAAATAACGGAAGACTTCTGACGGCGAATGCAGAGCTTGCGGATTCGTTTTTCAGACGGTTCATGGGTCTTATGTTCAGAAAATCCGTAGCGGATGACTATGCTCTTTACATAACGCCCTGCAACCAGATTCATATGCTGAATATGCGTTTTGCAATTGATGCGGTATATCTTGATGCGGAAGGAAGAACGGTCAGGATTGACGAAAACATTCAGCCGGGAAAAATCTGCAAAACGGTGCGGAATGCAAAAAGCGTTATTGAGATGAACGCCTTTACCGCAAGGAAGCTCGGCTTCCGTGAAGGCGATTTTATAGAGATAGTGAGGGATTGTCAGTGAAAAAGGCAAAAGGCGAAAATGCTGCAGAAAAAAAAGTAAACACCTCAGCAAAAGAAGAAAAGAAAATTCTTAATGACCCCTCCGAAAAAATCAGGAGCAAGGAAAACGAGACACAGGCTTTTTCTTTCAGAAAAACGCTTTACGGCTATGACCCCGGTGAGGTTGAATCATATATAAAGGAGTTGACCGATAACATCGAGGCATCTGCCCGTAACTATGAGCTGAAGCTTTCTTCTATCAAGGAAGAGCTTGCTCTTTCAAACAGAGAGCGTGATTCCTACGGCGAAAAATACAGAGAATGCAGACAGAGGCTTGAAAAACCCTCTGCCGCTGTTTCCGAAGCTCCCGATACCGGAAAAATAACTGCCGAATATGAAAAAATCATTGATTCTCTCAAGGAAAAGCTTATCCGTACCGAGGAAGAAAATGAAAGGCTCAGGGCTGTGCCCGTACAGACCGACAGCACGGATTCTGAAGAGCTTACGGCAAAAATAATAAGCCTTGAAAATGAAAACCGTGAAATTAAATCAAAAGCGGAAGCGGCAGAGCGAAAAAACGAAGAGCTGCATGCTTTGAAGCAGAAATATGAGGTGCTTTTTGCAGAGTATAATTCCATTCTTTCTCAGCACGAACGCATAAAGGCTCAGAGCGAAGCAAAAGAGAAAGAAATAATCGCCCTCAGAGAAGAGGTTGCACGGAAATGCGAAGAAGCCGATGCCGCGGGTCTTGAGGTTTCCGAATTGAAGAAAAAGCAGGCGGAGCTTGAAGCCGAAAACGGAGTTCTCAATCAGCGTGCGGCTGAAAACGAAAAGGAAATCCGCCATCTTAAGGAAGTAAACAAAGCTCAGGCACATGAATATTCAGATAAGATAAATACACTTGAAGGAGAGCTTTCTGCCGACAGACTTGCTATGCAGAAGGAAATCAAGCTGCGCAATTACTATATAAACCAGGCACAGGAAACTCTTTCCGAGCTTTCAGAGAGAATGGAACAGATCAGAAAAACAACTCAGTGCGGGGAGTGAGTAAAGTGTTCAGAAGAATAAAAAGCTTGTTCAACCCTGAAAAATACGTGAAATCCGAAGACGGTGCCGTAATGGTGGTTGCAGCACTGAGTCTTGTTGCATTTCTCTCTCTGGCATCTCTCGTTACCGATATGGGTCTTAAGTATCATCAGAAAAGCCTTCTTCAGAGTGCAATGGATTCGGCTGCACTTGCGGCGGTCAGATACATGCCCGATGAGGCGAGAGCAAGGCAGGTTGCCCTTGAATATGTTGAAAAAAACGGCTTTTCAACCGACAGCGTTGTTGTTGAATTCCCGAGTGACGAGATAGTAAGGGTTTCGGATTCCCGTAAAAGCAAAACCGTTTTTGCAACGCTTTTTGATGTTGACTCCGTAAACATAACCGCAAAGGCAGCTGCAAAATATGTCAACAAGCAGCTGGCAGTCAACTTTGATTATCTGATGTTCCACGGCGATAATTCTCAGTTCAATCTCGGCGGACATTATAATCTCGGCGGCAGCATTTTCGGCAACGGCAATGTCAATGCTGACGGCGGAAGCGGAAGCAGCGTTTCGGGAACCGTTTTTTCGGCACAGAACGCACTCTGTAATCAATACAGCGTAACCGTAGGCGGACTTGTGAGCAATGCCTCAAAGCAGCAGATGCCGGATTTTGATGAGATGATTATGGCGGTTGCACCGACGGCGGATGACGGAATGTTTGTCAAATCATATGAGCCCCTCAGCAAAAGCAACAGATATACGAATAAATACGAGGCGGGAAAAACGATTAATTCCGTTATCACAATCAACGGAAGCACCTATTGTGCGGGAACACTTTCAACGGGCTACAGCTCGGAGCTTATGACAATTTACGGCGACCTTTATGTTGAGGGCGATTTCAATCCTCAGTGTCCCGTTTATGTTACGGGCAATGTTTATGTGGGCGGAAATCTCACAACGCAATGGGGCAAGGATTTTAAAATCGGTAAAAACCTTTATGTTGCGGGCAACACCTCGCTTCAGGGCAACACGAGCATCCACGGCGAATATTTCTATACCGGCGGCAATCTTACAAGAGGCTCAACCTACAGCCTTAACTGTGACTGTGAAACTTATGTCGGAGGAAACATAAGGCTTGACGGCACAACAACCTTCAACAGAGCCGTTTACTGTATGGGCAATTTCGTGAAGGGTGGCAGCACCAAGATGACGGCGAAAAGCAATGTTTATACCTACGGAAAAATTGACTGGCAGAGCGGCGGAACATATGTCAGCGGCGATATAATAGTTTGGGGCAACGGCGTTTCAGAGCCTGAAATTGAAGCGAATATCTGCGGTCCGATGACCCTCAACGGTGATATTTATAACAGAAAAGGAGCCCTCAGTCTTTCAGGTCAGGGCACCTACATGATAAGAGGAATAATTTACAGCGGCGGCACAATTTCAACCAATCAGGGCTCAAGCGGTATTCATCTGAGCGGCTGCATGATAGCGGAAGGTGATATCAGCATCGGCGGCAGCACTCACACCTATAACGAAGGCGGTGCAACGCTGTCAATCTATTCAAGAAAAGGTGATATAACGCTTTATTCCCAGCAGGGCGGCTTTGATTTGTGGGGAATTGTTTATGCACCAAAGGGTGATGTTGAGCTCGCATCCGGTGACTTTGATATTCACGGCAGCATTATCGGCAACACGATTACCTGCACTCCCGGCGGACTCAACATGAGCTATAATGACAGAGAATTGCCCTATGTCAAAGGTGTCAAGGCAGCCGTGCTTATTGAATGATTAATATAATAATGTATTCACTCCTGCTTATGTGCATGCACAGACACGGGGGTGAATATTATTATGGTAACAAATATTGCCTGACCTGTAGTTAGCTAAGACTAACTTTATTGTGCAAATCGCTGAATTTTGAAAAAAACGGTAATTTTGTTTTGAAAAGCGGTTGACAAACAAGAAATTATTAAGTAATATATTTGTGGTTAGTGAACGCTAACTTGCGTTGCGTTTTCTGTGACGCAGGTGATTGGAGGCTGTAAAAATGAAAACACTGAGAGATGTAAAAATCGGCAAAACCGCCAGAGTTGTAAAGCTTCACGGCGAGGGTGCACTCAGACGCAGGATTATGGATATGGGCATTACCAAGGGCGTTGAGGTTTATGTCAGAAAAGTTGCTCCGCTCGGCGATCCCCTTGAAATATCCGTAAGAGGATATGAGCTTTCTATCAGAAAAGGCGATGCCGAAATGATTGAGGTTGAATAAATATTATTATGGGGAGAAATCCCCTTATTATTCAAAGCGAAAGTTAGTTTATACTAATTCCGAAAGGAAGGATTACATATGGATATCAAAATTGCTCTGGCGGGTAATCCTAACAGCGGCAAAACAACTCTTTTCAATGTGCTGACGGGGTCTAATCAGTATGTCGGCAACTGGCCGGGTGTTACGGTTGAAAAGAAGGAAGGTAAGCTAAAAAAACAGGACGGAGTTATCGTGACCGACCTTCCGGGCATCTATTCTCTTTCGCCCTATACTCTTGAAGAGGTTGTTGCAAGAAATTATCTTATCGGTGAGCGTCCCGATGCGATTCTTAATATCATTGACGGAACCAACCTTGAAAGAAATCTTTATCTCACAACTCAGCTTATCGAGCTCGGAATTCCCGTTGTTGCTGCCGTTAACATGATGGATATTGTCAGAAAAAACGGCGATAAAATTGACACTCAGGAAATAGGCAAGGTTCTCGGCTGCAAAATGGTTGAGATTTCCGCACTTAAGGAAACGGGAATTGATGAGGCGATTGATGCCGCCATTGAAGCTGCAAAATCCGATATAAGAGAGCACAGACATATTTTTTCGGGTCCCGTTGAACACGCACTTGCACATATCGAAGAGGCAGCGGTGCATGATATGCCGCTTGAGCAGCAGAGATGGTATGCCGTCAAGATTTTTGAGCGCGATCCTAAGGTGCTTGAGCAGCTCAAGCTCGATGATAAGCTTCTTGCACATATTGAAGAGGATATCAGGGATGTCGAAATCGAGATGGATGATGATGCCGAAAGCATTATCATAAATGAAAGATATAATTACATAACCGACCGTGCAATGAAGCATTGCAAAAAGAAGCGTGCAGGCAGGCTTACCGTTTCGGACAGAATTGATCAGATTGCAACCAACCGCATCCTTGCCCTTCCGATTTTTGCTCTGGTTATGTGGTTTGTTTATACCTTGTCAATCGGAACCGTGGGCGACTGGACTGTAAGCTTTATGAATGACGGACTTTTCGGTTCATTCAAAGACCTTGACCCCGGATTTTTCGGATATTCCGTTCTTCAGCATATTCCGAGCATTCCGGAACTGCTTGATAAGGTTCTTCTTAGTGCAGACGGTACACCCGTTATTGCCGGATGGCTTTACAGCCTTATCATGGACGGTATTGTCGGCGGCGTTGGTACAGTTCTCGGTTTCGTGCCACAGATGCTTGTTCTTTTCTTCCTTCTTTCAATTCTTGAAGATTGCGGATACATGAGCCGTGTTGCGTTCATCATGGATCGACTTTTCCGCCGTTTCGGACTTTCAGGCAAAAGCTTTATTCCCATGCTTGTTGCATCAGGCTGCGGTGTTCCCGGAATTATGGCATCAAGAACGATTGAAAATGAGCGTGACCGAAAAATCACAATAATGACAACCGGTTTTATTCCCTGCGGAGCAAAAATGCCTATAGTAGGTCTTATTTCCGCTGCACTTTTCGGAAGAAAGGCGTGGGTTGCTGTTGCTGCATATTTTATCGGTGTTGCGGCGGTTATTGTTTCGGGTATTATTCTCAAGAAATTCAAATCCCTTGCCAGCGAGCCTTCTCCTTTCGTTATGGAGCTTCCCGCATATCACGCACCTCTTGCAAAAAATGTTTTAAGAACAACATGGGAAAGAGGCTGGAGCTTCATCAAAAGAGCGGGTACGGTTATTTTTGCAGCAAGTGTTATCATCTGGATTCTCAACAGCCTTTCATTTGAAGGCGGTCTTCACTATATCGGTGACGGCAATGCAAAATCAATTCTTAATGCACTCGGTGAGCTGATTGCAAATCTCTTTATCCCCCTCGGATTTGACAGCTGGCAGGCTGCGGTTGCCACCGTTCTCGGTCTTGTTGCCAAAGAAGAGGTTGTCGGCGTGTTCGGTTCGCTTTCTTCAATGGCAAATGCCGACCTTGCATTTGAAATGGTTGAATCAGGTGAAGGCTCTCTTGCTGTTATCGGTCAGGAATTCTTCGGTTCAAATCCGTTCAGTGCATTTTCATTTATGGTGTTCAATCTTCTTTGTGCACCCTGCTTTGCTGCTATGGGTGCAATCAAGAGAGAGATGAACAGCGGCAAATGGACCTTTGCGGCAATCGGATATATGACCATTTTTGCTTATGCCGTTTCGCTTATGGTTTATCAGTTCGGTATGTTTTTCAGCGGTGCGGGCTTTACTCTCGGTACTGCGGCAGCAATTGCCGTGCTTGCGGTGTTCCTCTACTTAATATTCAGAAAGAATAAATATGTAAATTCAAAATAAAAGGAGTGAAAGACATGGATTTTGCAACATTTCTGGTTGCGGCGATAATAGCAATCATTTTCTTTTCAATTATATTTGTATCTTACAGAAACCATAAAAAGGGCAAGAATTCATGTGCTTGCTCAGGCGGCTGCAGCGGATGCAAAGGCGGCTGCGAGTTTAATAAACAATAAAAAAATCCCATCAGGAATGTGAAAGTTCCTGATGGGATTTTGTCATTATTCGTGATTCATTGAACAGCAGGAGCAGTCGCCCGTACAGCCTGCATTTTCTTTTGCAATTGCAAGCATGAGCTTGATTCTGTTTTCCTGGTTAACCTTGGTAGCACCGGGGTCATAGTCAATGGGAACGATGTTGGACTGAGGATACATTTCCTTGAGCTTTCTTATCATGCCTTTACCGACTATATGGTTAGGCAGACAGCCGAAGGGCTGAGCACAGACGATGTTGCCGTATCCGCTTTCGATGAGCTCCATCATTTCGGCAGTCAGAAGCCAGCCTTCACCCATCTTGCATCCGGGTCCGATGATTTTGGTGCAGATTTCCTTGATGTGTGCATAGGGTGCGGGAACATTGAAATTGCCGTATGCCTTTGCTGCATCAATAAGATTTTTCTCGACCTTTGAAAGATACCACATTGCAATTCTCATTGCGATTTTCTTGAACGGATTTCCGCCGTAGAGCTTGATATCCTCAAGTCTGTTGTCAACCTTGAAGTTGATGAAGCCGAGAAGACCGGGTACCATAACCTCGCAATCCTGACCGAAAAGGAATTCTTCAAGGTGATTGTTTGCGAGCGGTGAATACTTTACATAAATTTCGCCGACAACGCCGACCTTGGTTTTCTGAATATTCTTCACGGGGATTTTTGAAAAGCTTTCCGTGATTTTCGGAAGAGTCTTTTTGATTTCAAAGAATGAATATCCCTTGCCCTTCTGCATTTCGGCACTCAGATCGTCGATCCACTTCTGAGTGAGTTTTGCGGCATCGCCTTCGTTCACTTCATAAGGCTCAACCTGATTTTTCAGGAGCATGATAAGGTCGCCGTAAATAACTGCGGAGAGCATCTTGAGAGCCATTGAGAGGCGGATTTTGAAGCCGCTGTTCTTTTCAAGACCCGAAAGGTTGAGCGAAATAACGGGAACCTGAGGATAGCCTGCCTTTTTAAGTGCCTTTCTGAGAAGGTGGATGTAGTTTGAAGCTCTGCAGCCGCCGCCCGACTGGGTGATGAGAAGAGCGGTTTTGTCGGGATTGTATTTGCCCGTGTTGAGAGCGTCGATAAGCTGTCCGATAACGAGCAGAGCAGGGTAGCAGGTGTCATTGTGAACATATTTGAGACCCTCGTCAATAACCGTTCTGCCGTCATTCTTAAGAAGCTCTGCCTTGTAGCCGTACTGACCGAAAATGTTGATGAGAAGGTTGAAATGGATTTCAAGCATGTTGGGTGCAAGAATGGTGTAGTCCATCATGTCTTTTGTAAATTCAACTCTGTCCTCAATAACTTTTTTACTCATAATTGCACCTCCTTATCTTCCTGTTGCGGCAAACAGACTGCGGAGTCTGATTTTAACCGCACCGGGGTTTGAAATTTCGTCTATCTTTATCTGAGTGTAAATCTTGCCGTCTCTTTCAAGAATTGTTCTCATTTCGTCGGTAGTGATTGCATCAACGCCGCAGCCGAATGAAACAAGCTGAACAATATTGAGGTCCTTATCGTTTTTCTGTGCAACATATTTTGCCGCCGCATAGAGTCTTGAATGATATGTCCACTGATTGAGAACGGTTGTCGGGAATTTATCAACAAGCGGGCTCACGCTGTCTTCCGTGATGACTGTTGCACCGCATTCGCAGATGAGCTTGTCAATGCCGTGGTTGATTTCTTCATCAAGATGGTAGGGTCTGCCGCAGAGAACGATGACGGGTCTGTCGTTTTTCTTTGCTGCTTCAAGATATTCCATACCCTTGAGATGGATTTTTTTCATAAAATCATTATATTCGGCATAAGCCTTGTCGGCTGCTTTTTTAACGTCGGATTTGCTTACACCGCTGAATTTTGAGCTGAGGATTTCATAGATTTTCTTTGCGAAATCCTTGGGTCTGTGAAGACCGACATAATCCCACATGAAGTTGAGCTTTTTGAGCTCTGCAACATTTGAACGGATAACCTCGGGATAATATGCAACAACGGGGCAGTTATAATGGTTGTCGCCGAGGTCCTCGTCAAGGTTATATGTCATGCAGGGATAGAAAATATTTTTAACGCCCTGCGAAATGAGTGATTCAATGTGACCGTGGAGAAGCTTTGCGGGATAGCAGACGGTATCCGAAGGGATTGTGTGCTGACCCGAAACATAAAGCTCTCTTGAGGATTTTTCGGAAAGTGCAATTCCGAAGCCGAGCTCCGTGAAGAAGGTGTGCCAGAAGGGGAGAAGCTCAAACATATTGAGACCCACAGGCAGACCGATTGTCGGCTTTGAACCCTTGACGGGAGCATACTTTGAAAGAAGCTCACGCTTATAATCAAACATATTGTCGCCGATGTTGATATTTGATTTTGCAATGGGCTTGCTGCAACGGTTTCCGCCGATGAAGCTTCTGCCCGAAGAGAAGGTGTTTACCGTAAGACGGCAGTTGTTGCTGCACTTACCGCAGGTGACTGCCTTAACTTTATGTTCAAATGATTCAAGCTCTTTTGCGGAAATGAGAGTACTCTTTTCCGTTGCCTTTTCCATTGAGTAAAGAGCTGCACCGTAAGCACCCATGATGCCCGAAATTGTGGGACGGACAACATCTCTGCCGATTTCCTGCTCAAAGGCACGCAGCACGGCATCGTTAAGGAAGGTGCCGCCCTGAACAACGATGTTTTTGCCGAGCTCATCGGCACTCGATGCTCTGATTACCTTGTAAAGAGCATTTTTAACAACGCTGATTGAAAGACCTGCAGAAATGTTTTCGATTGTTGCACCGTCCTTCTGAGCCTGCTTGACGGATGAATTCATAAATACGGTGCATCTTGAACCGAGGTCAACGGGTCTGTCGGCAAAAAGACCGAGCTTAGAGAACTGCTCAATTCCGTAGCTCCATGCAGCGGCAAAGGTCTGAAGGAATGAGCCGCAGCCTGAGGAGCATGCCTCGTTGAGGAAAATATTATCAATTGCATTGTTTCTGATTTTGAAGCATTTGATATCCTGACCGCCGATATCAATAATGAAATCAACGTCGGGCTTGAATTTCTTTGCTGCCGTGAAGTGAGCAACGGTTTCAACAAGACCGAAATCAACCGCAAATGCATTTTTGATTATGTCTTCACCGTAGCCGGTTACTGCACTTGATGCAACTACGGCATCGGGATATTCCTTGTAAAATTCAACAAGGAATTCTTTAATGAGTGAAACGGGGTCGCCGCTGTTGGGCATGTATCTGCTGGTAACGATTTTACCGTCAGCGTTGATTACAGCCGCTTTGACGGTTGTTGAGCCGGCGTCAATGCCGATATATACTTTTTCGCCCTTGCTGATTTTAAAATCGGTTTCAACCGAGTCTTTTGCGTGGCGTTCGGAAAATTCCTTGTATTCTTCTTCGCTTCTGAAAAGGGGAGTTGCACCGAGATATTCACCGCTTTCTTTTGCGTTGGCGATTTTTTCGGTGATTTCCTTCATGTCAAGAATCTTGCCTTCGGATGAATATGCGGCACCGAGAGCAACGAAATAAAGACCGTTTTCGGGGCATGTGCCCGTAACTCCGAGACCCTTATCGAATGCCTTGCGAAGCTCGGGAAGGAAATAAAGAGGTCCGCCGAGATAAACAACATTGCCTTCAATTTTTCTGCCCTGCGAAAGACCTGCAACAGTCTGGTTTACAACTGCGGTAAAAATACTTGCGGCAATGTCATTTTTTCTTGCACCCTGATTAAGAAGGGGCTGAATGTCTGACTTTGCAAAAACACCGCATCTTGAAGCGATTGAATAGATTTTTTCGTGTGATTCTGCAAGCTGATTCATCTCGGTCGGGTCAACGCCGAGGAGCGATGCCATCTGGTCGATGAATGCACCCGTACCGCCTGCACATGAGCCGTTCATGCGGACTTCAACTCCGCCGGTGAAAAAGAGGATTTTAGCATCCTCACCGCCAAGCTCGATAACCGCATCAGTGCCGGGAAGAAGCCTTGAAACGCTTACTCTTGTTGCATAAACTTCCTGAACAAATTCAAGCCCGAGTGCGTTTGCAAAGCCCATGCCTGCAGAGCCCGAAACGGTGAGAGATGATTTTTCAAACTGAGGATTTTTTTCAATAATCTCCGAAAGCATGGCAGCACTTTTTTCTGCGATTTTGGAGTAGTGACGCTCGTATGCTTTATAAACTATTTTGTTATTATCGTCGATTGCAACGCATTTGAGAGTGGTTGAACCGACATCCATACCTATTCTCATTTTTCTTTCTCCTGATAATCAAGCGTGTTTGCGGTTTTCTTTTTCTTCGTCGAGGTTTTCAAGCATAAGTCTTTCAACCTCTCTGTAAAGCTTTTCGTTTGCTTCTTCGTTGGTCATATCGCCGACCTTGAAGGGCTCTCCGTAGCGTACCGTTAAATTTTTGCTGCGGAACTTATAGTCACCGGTGAGACCGAAGGGAACAATGTATGCATCCGATTTCTTTGCCATTGCAACCGCACCTGTTTTGAATCGGAGCAGAAATGCATCGGTTTTGTTTCTTGTTCCTTCGGGGAAAATTCCGATAGCTCCGTCTTTTTTGAGAACTTTCATTGCCGACATTGCACTCGAAAAGTCTCTTCTTGAACGGTCAACGGGAATGCAGCCCACAAATTTGAAAAGCGGTGCAAGCTTGCCGTCAAAATATTCCTTTTTTGCCATATAGTGAATCATTCTTTTGGTTGCCATTATTGTCAGACACTGGTCATAAACATGCTTGTGGTTGCCTGCGATAACAATTGAACCTTCTGCGGGAATCTTTTCCGCACCGATAATTCTGGGGTTATAATAGAGTCGGAATGCTGCTCTCATAAAAGGCGTGAGCAGCTTATATCCAAACTCCTGATCTTCAGGTTTTTTGCTCATTTTTCTATGTTCTCCTTTTTTAATTCATCTGATATTATTTTCATTAAATTGTTATTTGCTTCTTCAAGATTTTCATTTGGCTTTACGGGCTCGAAAAATCTGATTTTAACGCTTCTTTCAAAAGGCTTGTATTTTCCGGTGATAACAAAAGGAACGATATCTGTTTTTGCGTCTCTTGACATCTTTACCGCACCGAATTTAAACGGCATTATGATGTCTTCCGTTCTGTTGATTGTTCCTTCGGGGAAAATACCGATAAGCTTTTCATCGTTGAGAGTTGCGATTGCGGATTCAAAAGCGGCTCTGTCCTTTGTTCTGCGGTTGACGGGAATAATGCCGAGACCCTTGAAAATAATTTTCAAAGGACCCTTCATAAGTTCGTCTTTTGCAAGAAAATGAACGCATCTTTTTGTTGCACAGCCGACAAGAATGCAGTCAAAATAGTTTGTGTGGTTGCCTGCAAGAATGATTCTTCCGCTTTCGGGAATGTAGCGTTTTCCGACAATCACAGGTTTGTAGACCGCTTTGAAGATTGCACCCAGGGGTCGTCTTATCACCCTGTAAAACATAGGTTCTTTCATCAAATGTCCTCCGTTTTTGGTAATTTTATACAAATTCAAGTGTTGTTTTTTGGCGTAAAAGCCTCCAAATAAAAATAGCCGCCGCTATGGAAGCGACGGCTATTTTGGAAATTAAGAAGTATGGAATCAATATTTTCGCATTTCTGAGTTTTTGATCACAGCAATCAGTTTGTATTTTCCCGACTTGATTTTGTTGAGGGTGCTGTGACGGGCACAATTTCTGATGATTTGCTGTTTGACCGATTCTTCAACATCAATGCAGCCCATAATTCTTTTGTATTCCCTGAACTGATTATTCGGTATCATGCAAATCATTCCTTTCAATTTCATTTTTCAGCATTTTGCGCCCATACTGAAGGCGTTTTCTCACCGTTACGGGAGAGGTGTTGGTTATTTCGGCAATTTCGTTTGCCTTGTAGCCCTCAATGTAATATAAATCAAGCACGATTTTGTATTTTGAAGGCAGATGCATTATAAGCTCAAAAATATCCTTGTCATCATCGCGGATGCCGATACTTTTCAAATCATCAAAATTTTCGGTTGCATGACGTGCATTGAAGCGGCACATGTTTTTGCTGATGTTGGTTGCCACCTTTATCAGCCATGCCTTTTCATGATCGGAATCCTTGAAAAGCGGAGCCTTGAGCATGTAGCGAAGAAAGGTTTCCTGCAATGCATCCTCAGCATCGTGCTTGTTGCACAATATACTGTAGCAGATACGGAAAAGCATCTGACTGTATTTTTCAACCGCATATTCAATATGCCGTAATTCGTCATTATATTGAGCGGTTACCGCACACACAGTAATCCCTCCCTTTTATGGATATTATCCTTATAAATAAAACACCTGAAAATGTCGGAATGTGATATTTATTTTGTGAACAATTTGTAAACTTATGCGGAAAATTAAAAAATACGGCACTTTTTCTGAAAAGTGCCGCAAAAAATCAAAGAAGATCCTCGAAAAGTCTGATGTTTGATGCATCAAGACCAAGCTCGCCCGACTGCTCTTTTTTGATGATTTCAACAATTCTGTCGTTGACGGGAGTGGGAATGCCGCACTTTCTGCCCCATTCGCAAACAACGCCGTTGATCGCATCAATCTCGCAGGGCTTGCCGTTGCGGAGATCCTGAAGCATCGAGGGAATGATATCCACATGCTTTTTCATTGCAATCGGGATGAGAAGCTCGCCGATTTTTCTTTTGAAGGCATTGGTATAATAAAAGAGCTTTGTTATATTTTTGCCCTGAACGGGAGCGAACTGTGCACCTGCGGCATGGCCTACATCAATGCATTCCTTCATGCAGCGGATTGCAACCTTGCGTGCATAGGCGTCGCCCGTAACTGCACCGAAGGTTCCGCCCATAACCGTGCCGAGACCCGAGAAGGTTGCGTTTATGAGGAGCTTTGACCATCTTGTGCCGATAAGGTTTTCTTCAAAGTGGACGGGACACATTTTTTCGAGAAGAGCGGTAACTCTTGCAACCTGCTCATCTGTTATTCCGTCCATTTTGCCCATGTGATAGGAAAGGCTGTCGGGCTCGCTCGTAAGAACGCATTCGCCGGGAGCGGCAAGATTTGCACCCCATTCAACCGCACAGCCCATTGTGTGTTCCTTGCCGACGATTTCTGCAATTCCGGGCTCGGGAATGCCGTTCTGAAGGGTGCAGATAACGCCGTCATCGGTGAGGAAGGGCTTTAAAAATGTAACAACCTCTTTATTGAAAAGCTGTTTTGTCATAAGAAAAATAACGCTGTATTTTCCGCTCATTTCATCGGGTGTGATTGCGTTGACGGGCACCGTCATTTCAACCGTTCCCGTGATGTGTGCACCGTTTTTTCTGAGTGCTTCAACATGAGCCTTGTTGCGGTTGACAAGCTCAACCTCGGCTCCGTTTTTTGTCATGTAGGCTCCGAGAACCGTTCCGAGAGAGCCTGCTCCGTAAATTGCACATTTCATAAATTTATCCTCCAGAATTCAATTGATTATCCGCTTATTCCGAATGCTTCAACAAGGCGGTCGTAATCCTCATCGGATATCGCAACAACCGAGCCGTGGCGGGGTCTGACACCCTTGAAGCCGTAGCTGTCGGGATGAACGGGTCTGAAATTCTCCATATCCGTTGTCTGCTGCATGAAGAAATTTTCCATGCTGTATTCATCCATTATCATTATCCACGAATCTGTGCCCGTGATTTTATACATTGAGCTGCCCTCAACTCCGTGAGGTGAAAGAGATACAACAACCGGAGGCTCCTCGTAAGGACCGGTAAGAGATTTTGATCTGACATAAGCAATCGTCTGATCTTCGTCATGCTTGAAATAAAGATAATAATATCCGTTTTCTTCGTTATAGGTTATGTCGCCGTCGATAGTCTGAATTCCGGGTCTTTCATAAAGAAGCTGAGGCTCCGTCATGGTTTTGAAATCCGTTGTGTATGCGTAATACATAGCCGCAACATCGTTTTCAACCGTTGAGTTTGCCCAGTAAACCATGTAGGCCTGCTTCTGAGCATCCCATATCGCCTGAGGTGCCCACGCACGGTTGGTGTTTGCAAATTTACCGCCGAAATCGCGGATATCAATTATTGTCTCATCTGTCCAGTTGACAAGGTCAGCGGATTTCCATGTGACAAGAGCGTGATTTGAGGTCCAGCCTTCCTCGCATTTCATATCTGTTCCGATTATGTAATAATTACCGTCTTCGCCCTTGAGAATATAAGGGTCACGCACGCATTGCTTGCCTTTTGTCTGCAGAATAACGGGCTCATTATTGTTGAGCGGCTTGAAATTATATCCGTCTGAGCTGATTGCAAAATGTATTCTTTCCTGACCGGGGCCGTTACCCACAAAATGGCAGAAAAGATAGCCGCCCTCACGGCTGACGGCAGGATATGCATATCCGCCGAAAATGAAGTTGAAAAGATTGATTGGCACCATAATCACCGCCAGAATTATTCTCAGTATTTTCATTTTGAATCTCTCCCGTTTTTTAACATTTTATCATTTTGTGCCCGATTTGTAAATGAATTTATCACGCACTTTATATATACATTACTTCCAAATTTTTTCTTTTGATTTTGTGCATAACATCAAATTTAATTTAATTCTTGTTAACATCTTATTTGAGTGATATAATCATAACATAAATAATTATTAAGGAGATACATATATGAAAAAGACAATTTCCGTTGTAATGGCATTGATGCTTGCATTTTCAATGCTTTTGACCGCAGGTGCGGATAACGCATCCTCTGACAAGCTTCAGTTTGATACTGACGGCAATTTCCGCATTATGCAGATTGCCGATATCCAGGACGGTCCCTTCCTTCCCGGCATCGTAACGGATTTCTTCAGGGCTGTTATTCCCGAGGCAAAGCCCGACCTTATCGTTCTTACCGGCGACAATATTTCGGCAGGCGGCTCTTCGGTAGGAATTCACGGTGCAGACCTTCTTCTCGTTGAGGTTGCAATCGACAGATATATGTCAATTTTTGAAGAGTTCGGCATTCCCGTTGCTGTTGTGTTCGGCAACCATGATGCAGAGGAGCTTGTTTCAAAAGAAGAGCAGCTGGCTATGTATCAGAAATACGATAACTGCCTTGCTTATGATGCGGATGAAGCACTCTATGGCTGCGGCACATACAATCTTCCCGTTTATTCATCAAAGGATGCAAACAAAATCGCATATAACCTCTGGATGTTTGACTCAAACATGTATGACGAAACAAACGGCGGCTATGACTATGTTCATCAGGATCAGATTGACTGGTATGTAAATAAATCAAACGAGCTTAAGGCACAGAACGGCGGAGCTCCCGTTCCTTCAATGCTTTTCCAGCATATCATTGTTAACGAAATTTACGATGCACTCCTTGAGGTTTCCGCAGATACCGCAGGTGCAATGGAAAAAGACGGCAAATATTATATTCTCAATCCCGAAAACACAGCGGACGGCAGCGTTCTCAGAGAATCACCTTGCCCCGGAACTCTTGACAGCAACCAGTTTGAAGCTGCTGTTGCTCAGGGCGATATGGTTGCAATGTTCTTCGGTCATGACCACAAGAATAATTTTATTGTTGAGCATCAGGGCATTGACCTTGTAAACACTCCCGGTGCAGGCTTCGGCTCCTACGGCGATGACGGCAGAGGTGTCCGCATTATCGACATCAAGGAAGGCACAACCGATTATGAAACAGAAGTGGTAACCTACAGAGAATATTACGGCGACGACCCCGTGTTTGATGCAAGATTCACCCTTCACGGCAGCGAGTTTGAGGTTATTGACCAGATTGCGGCATTTTTCAAGTATATCATTCTCAGCGTTGCCCGTATTCTCGGCTGCTGAAATTAAATTTATGCGGCGCAGTTAAAAGCTGTGCCGCTTTGACTGTTGACAAACAACGGATGGAAAATGATTATGACAAAAACCGTCAAAAAGAAAACGGGTGTTGTTGCTCTCGGAGCGGCAATCAACCTTCTGCTTTTCTTTATTAAACTATATATCGGACTTTCAACCAACAGCGTTGCGATTTATGCCGATTCGCTTAACAGCCTGACGGATTTTGCCGTCTGCATAGCTGTTATTATCGGTTTTTGGCTCAGTGCTTCGCAGAAAACGGAGGAGTATCCCTTCGGAAAGGGCAGGGCAGAGGAGCTCACGGAGCTGCTTGTTTCAGTTGCCATTCTTGCTTCGGGCGGAGCTTTTGCATATATTTCGTTTGAAAGAATACTGTATCCCGTGCCCGTGTGGTATTCATCGGCTTATGCCGTCATTATTGCCGTAACGGCGGCAGTAAAGCTCGGTCTTTCGTTCTTTTTTTCAAAGAAATCCCGTATCCTCGGCTCTGACACAATCAAGGGCATTGCGGCAGACAGCAGACTTGATTTTCTCATCACTGTCTGTACTCTTGTTTCATTCACCCTTTCGTCGGAAGCGGGATTTTCGGTTGACGGAATTGCAGGTGTGATAATCAGCCTGCTTCTTATTGCGGAAGGCATCAAAGCTCTGCGTGCGGCACTTGAAAAGGTTCTCGGCAAAAGAAACGGCACGATATGCGACAAGGCAAAAATGATTATCGAAACAGATCCGCATGTTGAAAGCGTTGAAGTAATACGCTATCATTCCTACGGAGAAAACGGAGTGTTCAATGCAGACATTATGACAGACTGCGTTACGGCAGAGGATATAAAAAATCTTGAACGCCGTCTGCATAAAATAATCAAAGAGGAATTCGGTTCCGAAATCTATTTTAATATCGGAGGAAAAGATGAAAACTAAAAAGAAAAAGATTTTTCTGAAGGTTCTTGCGGTTATTCTTGCGGTGATTGCCGCTCTTATCGGAATCACTACGGTTATAACCGTTATCGGACTCAACGCCAACATCAATAAAGCACAGAGCTTTCCTGCGGTTGAGGGTGAAGAATTTATTGTTGAAAATCCTTCTGCAGGTGTGTGGAATATTTATTCCGACAGAGGGTTGAAGGTTATGCAGCTTTCCGATACCCATTTCGGAGGAGGCTGGATGTCAATCAAAAAGGATTCAATGGCACTCAATGCAGTGGCGGCAATGATAGCGGCTGAAAAACCCGACCTTGTCATTGTTTCGGGTGATGTTGCCTATCCCGTGCCCTTCCAGGCAGGCACCTTCAACAACAAATCGGGTGCAAAGCTTCTTGCCGAGCTTATGGAGTCACTCGGCGTTTACTGGACACTGTCCTACGGTAACCATGATACAGAGGCTTACAGCTTCTATGACAGAGCAGATATAACCGGATTTTATGAGCAGTATCCCCATTGCCTTGTCAGAAAAGGTCCTGAAGACGTTGACGGATACGGAAACCAGGTTTTCAATATTGTTAACTCCGACGGAATGATAACCCGTTCGCTTTTCACGGTTGACTCTCATTCTTATGTTGACGGTGACTATTTCGGCATTCTGTGGAAATATGACAACATTCACGATAATCAGATTGAGTGGTACAGAGAAACAATCGAAGCAAACAGAAAAAACAATGAAATGAAGCTTGTCGAATCCTCGGATTCGTCAGTGAAGCCGATAAATCCGAAATCATCCGTGTTCCTTCATGTTCCTCTTACGGAATATAAAACCGCATGGAACGAGTATGTTGAAAACGGCTATACCGATACTGCAAATGTAAAGTATAACTACGGTAAGGCGGGCGAATCGGGCAAGGTCGTTTATCCCGGCCTTTACGATGATAATTTCTTTGAAACAATGCAGGAGCTTAACAGCACCGACAGTGTTTTCTGCGGCCACGACCATCTCAACAATTTCTCCGTAAATTATAAAGGCATTGACCTTACATATTCCTACAGCGTGGACTATCTTGCTTATGTGGGCATTTATAAGCTCGGTGCACAGCGAGGCTGCACGCTTATAAACATTGACGAAAACGGAGAAATAGAATATTCTGCAGAGAATTATTATCAGGATAAATATGTTTCTCATTTTGAAAAAGAAAATGTAACGATGCAGGAGCTTGGTGCGGAATGAAAACAGGACTTATAATGGAAGGCGGAGCAATGCGCGGAATGTTTACCGCAGGCGTGTTTGATGTTTTCCTTGAAAACGGAATTGAGTTTGACGGGGCAATCGGCGTTTCCGCAGGTGCGGCATTCGGCTGCAACTTCAAGTCAAGACAGCCGGGCAGGGTTATCCGCTATAACAAGCGTTTTGCAAAGGATCCGAGATTCTGCAGTCTTCGTTCGCTTATAAAAACGGGCGACCTTTTCGGTGCGGAGTTCTGTTATCATACAATTCCTAATGAGCTTGACATTTTTGACACTCAGGCCTATGTTGACAATCCCATGGAATTTTATGTTGTATGCACCGATGTTGAAACGGGCAAGGCGGTTTATATCAATTCCGATGAAGCAGGCGATGACGCTCTCGAATATTTCAGGGCATCTGCCTCGATGCCGCTCGTGTCAAGAACGGTTGAAATAAAAGGCAGAAAGCTGCTCGACGGCGGAATTGCCGATTCCGTTCCCATTCAGTTTTTTGAAAGCATCGGTTATGACCGTAATGTTATAATTCTTACTCAGCCGCTCGGATTTGTGAAAAAGCCGAGCTCAGCCGCAAAGCTGATGAAATATGTGCTGAAGGATTATCCCGAGGTTGCAAAAACCATGGAAAACAGACATAACGAATATAACGAAACCATTGATTATATTCTCAAAAAAGAGGCGGCAGGTGAGGTGCTTGTCATAAGACCCGAAGCCGCACTTGAAATCGGCAGAATCGAGCATAACCCCGATGTGCTCCAGAGGGTTTATGACCGGGGCAGAGCGGTTGCCGAAAAGAATCTTGAAAAAATCAAAGAATTTTTAAAATAAGGTGATACCCGTGGCAATATATAAAAACAGAATTGATTTGCATATGCATACCTCAAGCTCGTTTGACGGCAATTATTCCGCCGCACAGATGACGGAATCCGCGATTGCACATGAGCTTTCTACAATTGCATTTACCGACCATTTTGATGTTGATTTTTATGAAAGACACAATCTCGGCATAAGGCAGCAGACAAGCTATGAGGATATTTTATCGGTGATTGAAAATTATTCGCATGAAATCAGAATTCTCAGAGGAATCGAAATGGGTCAGCCGACCTATGATATTCCGCTGACGGAAAAATCACTTGAAAGATATGAATATGATTTCGTTATCGGCTCAATCCATAATCCACGCAATCAGCCCGACTACGGTGATTTTGACTATGCATCGCTTTCGCAGAATGAAATTTATTCGATGCTCGACAATTATTTTGAAGAGGAGCTTCTTCTTGCAAAATGGAACGGCTTTGACACATTTGCACACCTGACTTATCCAATGCGTTATATCGTTCAGGCGGGCAGAAACGATATTGAGCTTGACCGCTACGGCGATATAACCGACGAGATTTTCAGAACTCTTGTTGCAAACGGAAAAGCCCTTGAAATAAACACAAGCGGTCTTCGTCAGCCTATCGGCAAAACCATGCCGACCGAAAATTATGTCCGCCGTTTCAAAGAGCTCGGCGGCGAGCTTCTCACCCTCGGCTCCGATGCCCATTTCACCGACCACACGGGTGCGGGAATAGATGAAGGCTATGCGATTGCCGAAAGATGCGGATTTGAATATGTCACATATTTTAAAAACCGCAAGCCTGTTCAGGTGAAGATTGAAAAATAGTTTGCAATTCGTAATGCGTAATTCGCAATTCGTAACGGAACGGTATGTTACAACCGTAGAGGACAGCCTCTGTGCCGTTACGAAAATCCAAATTGAGTTCCAATCCTCAGTCCTACGGACAGCGATTCGGCTCCCTCTTGAGGGAGCTGTCGAGCATAGCGAGACTGAGGGAGTTCTCTGAGGAGCCCATTGCAGTATCAGCTTTCGGTTACGTTAGCCTCCTTTGAAAAGGAGGTGGCATTTTCGTCAGAAAATGACGGAGGATTGATTCAAACAAAATAAAAGCAGGTGTAAAAATGAAAAGAATAATTGCAACCGTTCTTTCGGCTATTGTCGGTCTTTTTGGTTATACGATTGTTGACACGGCGATTGATTCAAGAGTATCTGAGCTTGAAAACCGTGTTGAATACCTTGAAAGCGTTGTTGAAGAATACCATAAAACAACGGCGAAGCCTGCCGTTTCAACAACAAAAAAGGTTTTTACCACAACAAAAAAGCCTGCTGCAACCACAACGGCAGCTTCAACAGAGATTTGTGTTATTGCTGACGGTACATGCGGAAAAACCACAACATGGAAGCTTTATTCCGACGGTTTGCTTGTGATTTCCGGAGAAGGCAGAATGGATGCATGCACTGCCGAATCCGATGTTCCCATAGCATGGGATAATTACAGAAGCATGATTCGCCGCGTGACAATCGAAAGCGGAATAACCTATATCGGCTTCGCCGCTTTTTCAAACTGTGATAATCTTGAAAGTATCAAGATTCCCGACACCGTAACAGAGATAGGATCCTTTGCATTCAAATTATGCAAGAAAATCAAGAGCATTGAAATCCCCGCAAGCGTGGAAAAAATAGGTGCTTATGCATTTTCGGGATGCACTGTGCTTGAGCATATTATTATTCCCGATTCTGTTAAAGAAATCGACAGTTTTGCTTTTGAAGGCTGTGCAAACCTTGGCTCAATAACTTTCGGAACAAATATAAAAGAAATACCCGACGGTGCATTCAGTGCCTGCGGACTTAATGATGTTTACTATAAGGGCACACAGGAGCAGTGGAACGAAATCATAGTAGGCGAAAACAATGTTATTCTTGACTATGCAACGATACATTATAATTATAGCGTTAAATGAACTTTCAAGAAAAAACCTGCCAAAGCGTTTTGCTTTGGCAGGTTAATTTTTTAGCCTACGAATTTAATTGTAAGAATCTTTTTGCCTGTGATTTCGAACTCTGCAAAGCCGTCTGCATCAACGGTGAGGGGAGCCTGATCAAGCTCTTCAAGAGTAACAAGCTTGATTTCCTTCCACTTCTTGCCTGAATATGCGGGAAGCTCAAACTCTGCAACCTGTCTTTCAACGGGTGACTGAGCCTTTTCGATGGGAGCTATGCCGCCGTTGAGACGAATCTTATTCTTGATTGTCTTATCTGAAGGATTGAAGAGACGGATAACATAGCCTTCGCCGTCTTCGCTCTTCTTGATTGCGCTGACATTGAGGTTTTCTTCGCCGAGTTCAAGGAATGAATGGGTGAGAGCGTTTTTGCCGTGTGCAGTGGGAGCAAGCTGACCTGCTGTAAGATAGAGGTTGAAGCGTTCGCTTTCCTGCCATACGTTGCCTTCTTCCCAGTCGCCCTTATGAGGCATGAATGCATAGCGGAAGGTGTTCTTTCCGATGCACTGTGAGCCCTTATCCCAGTCGCTGTAGTTCTGCATGTCTGCAGTAACGCAGATGCGGAGAGGATATGCACGGATGAGTGAAAGATAAAGTGTGTTGCATTCGTCGTCTGCGGCTTCATATGCCTTAAGACCTGTGTTGAGAAGAGCGGCACCGTTAACGCCGTCGGTAAGATCAACGAAGGAGTTCATGGGATGCTCTGTCATGGGAATTTCATCATAAAGCGAGTAATCGGGCTTTGCGATGGGACGCTTGAGAACATCGAACTGACCCTGTGCATATGAGAATTCAGACTTGATACCCGTGGGGAATGCAACCTGCAGATAATGGTCTTCGCAGCGGTTGTTGACTGTTGTTTCGATTTCAACGAATCTTGCTCCCTTGCGGAGAGTTACGATGCTGTCGATATCAACGGGAAGCTTGTGCTCGCTTCTTGATTTTTCGTCAAATGAACGCTTTTCGGGAAGCATCCAACGCATTGAAATCTTGTATGCTGTTTCAAATTCGCCGTCACGGAGAAGAGTGATTGTTGCCTTTTCGCCGAGAGTTGTGAAAATCTCGTTGAATTCGGGAACAAAGTGCTCCCAGGGATTACCGATTTCGCCGCCGTCCTTGAAATAGCCGAGGTTTTCGTAAACCTTGCCTGTTTCCTTATCAACAACATTGTAGGTGCCGTTGTTGTTGATGGTAACGCGGAGATATTCGTTTTCCATAACATGGTTAGTTTTGAGAAGAGTAACGGGAGTTGTTGCTCTTACATTGTATGTGGGACGCATCTTGAGGGTCTTGTAGCCCATTGCAGGGATATCACTGACCTCAACAGCAATAAGACGCTGTCTTGTGTGAAGAACGTTTGCAGTATCGTTGGGATTCTGAATAATCTGTGCGTTGTTATCGTTTGAGGAGATGACCTGATATTTGAGAGCTGTGCCGTCTTCGTCAAGAAGCTCGAAGGTGCCTGTTTTCCACTCTGCGGGAATTTCAACACGGAGATTGACGGTTTCTGTTCTCTTGAAGGGAGCAGGGTTGAAAACAACAACCGCCGCATCGTCGCGGCTGAATGAACGAAGGTCGATATCGCCTGCAATATCCATGAATGCACGCTCGAATACGCAGCTTGAAAGCTCTCTCGACTGTCTGTAGCGTGACATAACATCTTCATAAACAACGTCTCTGCCGCATGAGCCGATGCTGTCGTGGCCGTGGTTCTGAAGAAGATAGTTATATGAAAGGTCAATGAAATTCTGAGGATAGGGTGCACCTGCAAGTGAAGCGAAAACCGCGAAGGGCTCAGCGTAGTTGATGAGTCTTCTTTCCGTGTCAAAGTTTTCCTGCTTGATATATGTTCTTGCGGAGAGAATCCAGCCGCAGAGAATGCTTACGCTGCCCTTGGTGTAGGGGTCACGCATTTCGCCCTTGAGAACGGGTGCGTTCGGGTCAAAGTTATCAATGATGCTCTGCTCCATTTCTCTGAGAGTGCTGTGGAAAACATCTGCATCGGGAAGTGCTGCGTCAAGGTCCTTGATAAGCTGAACCTCACGGGCATCGGGGCAGGATGAGTCGTGACCTGCCGACCAGAAGCGGTGCGGAGTAGTCCAGTCATTATTCTGCTCCTCAACAGCCTGCTCTGCTCTTGCCTTGATGTTTTCTTTATGATACTCGTAGAACGGATGTGTATACTGATAGTCGAGCTTCCAGTCACGGTCAATCAGCTTGAAAACGCCGTTGTTGTCGTTCCATACCATGTCACGGTTATTTTCGTTTTCCTGGTTGAAATAAACGGGTCTCTGAACAACATACCAGATGTTGTAGCGGGGTCTTTTGCCGAGACGTGATGCCCAGATTCTTGAACCGTCGGGGCTTTCCCAGAAGAATTCCGAACGGGGAGCCTTATATGTGTTAATGCCTCTGTAGAACGATGCAAAGTTGATGCCGAAGCCCGCATAAATCTGGGGAAGCTGCGAAATCTGACCCCAGCCGAAGGGCGAATAGCCCGTTTTGCTGATGCCGCCCATTTCCTTGCCCTGCTTATGACCGAGAAGGAGGTTACGGACGAGAGCTTCGCTGCCTACCGTGAATTCATCGGGCAGACAGAACCAGGGACCGATTGCAATTCTGCCCTCTTTGATGTATTTTTGAAGCTTTTCCTTCTTTTCGGGATAAACCTCAAGATAATCCTGCATGGGCATTGTCTGAGAGTCAAAGTGGAAATGCTTGTAGTCGGGATTCTTGTCAAGAATATCGAGAAGCATGTCTACCATGTAGCCGAGCATGTGCTGAGTGCGCCGTGCGGAGAAACGCCATTCTCTGTCCCAATGAGTGTTTGATATAAAATGACACTGGAGCTTATCTTTTTTATCCATTTCAAATCACCTTATCCTTTGATTATTTTCATGATTTCGGCAAAGTTATTGCAGAAATGCGAGCAAACTGCCTTTGTGCCGCTTGATTCAATGTTGCCGCCTGCAATACCGATTGTGGTGTAGCCTGCAAGACGGACCGAGCATGCACCCGCACCGCTGTCTTCGATGCCGACAACTCTGTTTCTGTCTGCGAATGCTTCGCCGAGACCGACGATTGATGTTTCGGAATAGAGCCAGGGATGAGGCTTGGGTGAAAGCTCACCGAGTGTGCCTACGCTGCCTTTTCTGAGGGGGAAGCCTGCGGAAATGATTGCATCGTAGAAATCCTTGGGGTCGCCCATTCCGAGAGTGCGGAATGCCGAAAGAATCTCGGGCCAGGCTTTTTCATAAAGTCCCGAAGTAACAAGACCGATTTTGACGCCCATATCCTTGAGCTCGAGAAGGAAATCCTTGACGCCCTCTGTGGGAGTGAAGGCACCTTCTTTTCCTCTGCCTGCCATAATTTCTTCCATTTCTCTGTGAGTGTGTTCAAAATAGAAGTTGCGTGCCTTTTCAAGTGACTCGCCGGGGCAGTATTTATCAATGCAATACTGAAGATGCTCGGAAACGCTGTGACCCGAAACGAAGGGAAGGTCGGCATCTTCAAGCTCAAACCTGGGATTGCCGAGCATGCTTGCGGTGCTCATCTGGATAATCCAGATCCAGAAATCCTCGCTGCGTACGGTTGTGCCGTCAAGGTCCATAAGGACTGCGTTGAGGGGATACTCTGTTTTAACGGGATAAACGGGATAATAAACGGGATATGCAATTGCAGACTTTACGCCTGCAAGGGTGTGGCTGCCGAATGAAACGAATTCAACCTTTTTATCGCCGGTTGCAACAATGCAGTCAACGCCGTTTTTGCCTGCCGTGAATTTTCCGTCTTCGGTTGTTTCAAGAAGGTGAAATCCGCTCTCGGGTCCGACAAGACCGAGATCGGGAATGTTGATGGTTTTGTCAAGAAGCATTTTTCTGTTCCTTTCAAAATATAAAAATTCATAATATTCTACCATATATATTCAAAGATGTAAACCTCTAACTATATAAAAATTTCATCGTAGTCAACATTAAGAATTTCTTTTAAAAGTTTTATTTCATCCGGATAAAGGTGTCTTTGCCCCACTTCTATTTTAGCAAGTGCACTGCGCGTTATATCACATCCGCCTACCTGTAACTTTGCCGATAATTGTTCTTGTGTGAGATTGGACTTTTCTCTTAATTTTCTTATGTTCATGCCAACAATCTTTTCGTATTCTTTGTTCATGATAATGCCACCTTCTCTTGCACCTAAATGAGAGCAAAAATTTCTTGACATTATTTTATGTTGATGTTACAATTATTTTGCACTTATATAGGTGCAAAATAATTGTGAAAGGGGGATTTTTATGTTCTGTAAAACTTGCGGTGAAAAAATGAACGAAAATCAAGTAATTTGTCTTGCTTGTGGCTGTTCCGCAGGTACAGGAAATGATTTTTGTGCAAACTGCGGGGGTAAGTTAAATTCCAACTCGATTGCGTGCCTTAACTGTGGTGTGTCATCAGATTTTGGCTCAACGCAAGTAAAAAAAGATTCGAATATATCAAATAAAGATTGGCTGGTAACTCTTTTGATATGTTTCTTTGCTGGCGGATTAGGTATTCACCGTTTTTATGTTGGTAAAACAGGAACAGGCATTTTGTGGCTGTTCACTTTGGGCTGCTTTGGGATCGGCACTCTTATTGATTTGATAATGATTTTGTGCAGCAAATTTACCGACTCAGACGGAAAAATAATAAAACATTAATAAATCATAAAAATAAGACTGGAGATAAAAGTATGAAAATTTGTTCTTCGTGTGGAAAAGAAATAAATGATAATGCTGTTCTCTGTATTAACTGTGGAACTGAAGTAAATCAAAATGGAGAAGATTCAACTGATTTCTCAAAAACAGAAAAATATATTAGATTGTTGTTTGTTGGTTTGATTTTATCTGCTGTTGGATTTATGGTTTCTTTCGTTAAGGAAATTTTGATGTGGTTTTTTCCTTATGCATCATTGGCTCCAGAAACTTATGCAGTCATCAATCTGATTATCGGATATGTTTTTAATGCTGTAAAAATTGCAGGTATAGCTATGAGCTTTGTAGGATATTTCGGGATAAAAAAGTCAAATACAAAAAAGTAAAAATTTAATGCAACTGAAATTTTGTGTTTGCATTATTGTCAATTATTCGTCATTTTCTTACGAAAATGTCACCTTCTTTCAAAAAAAGGTAAAGGAATAGTCTATATTTTCAGATTGTGGTTTTGTTTGAGATGCAGTTTATTTGTCACAGACAGATAAACTGCAATTTTTATATTTATTTGTATTGAAATATACATTTGAGGGTGATATACTGTAAAAGGTATAGTTTGGTTTTAAATAATCTTCTACCGATTTTTACATAAGAAAGGACGATTTAAGTTGGCAGAAATCAAAAATTTCGATGCCGTCGCAGCTCTTGATGCAATGGATGCTCATGTTGACGACTGGCGAGATGCGACAAAAGGCAAGCAGAGAGGTATTTTCTCATTTGACGATGTTGTTAATGTCAAGCTCAAAACACTCAAGAAGAGAATTTACACCGATATCGAATCACTTCCCGCATGGAAGATGAAGGAATGCATCTATAAGGGCATCGGTGATTACGAATATCTTTATGATGAGTGGAAGGAAATCGACGTAGGCGACCGTTGGGGCAACAACGGCTGGAGTGCATTTTTCAAGAATTCCTTCGATATGCCCGAGAGATTTGCAGGCAAGAAGGTTACTCTCAATGTTTATTTCGGCGGCGACTCACTTCTCTCTCTTAACGGCGAGCCCTATCAGGGTCTTGACCCCTTCCGCAACAGCGTTCTTCTTTCGGATAACGCTGAAGCAGGCAAGCATTACGATGTAGACATTGAATCATATTATGTATGGCATTCAAACGAATCAACAGTCAAAACTCTTTCATGCTCATTCATCGGCGTTGTTGACCCCGTAATCGAAGAAGTTTATTGGGATTTCAAGGCTGTTTTCAACGCACTTTTCATGCCCGTTCTCGATACGGGTCTTGCAGAGCTTATCCGCTCCGCACTTAAAGAAGCCTTCACTCATGTCAACTTTGATGTGACGGGCGACGAATTCAAGGCAGGACTCCTTGAAGCACAGAAGGTTCTCAAAGACAGAGTCTACAATAATCCCAACTACAAGACCGAAGGAACTCTTTCACTTGTAGGTAACTCACATCTTGATATCGTATTCATGTGGGCTTATAAAGAGTATGTCCGTAAGCTCGGCAGAACTCACGCAACAATGCTCAGACTCATGGAGCAGTATCCCGACTTTATTTTCTCACAGAGCACAGCTCCCACTTATATCGAAATGGCAGATAAATATCCCAACCTCTTCGATCAGGTCAAGCAGCGTATCGCAGAGGGCAGATGGGAATATATCGGTGCAATGTGGGTTGAGCCCGACTGTAACCTTGTTTCGGGTGAATCCTTTGTCCGTCAGCTTCTTCACGGCGTAAGATATGCCGAAAAGACCTTCGGCATAACTCCTAAAACCTGCTGGGTACCCGATGTATTCGGCAACGGCTACGCAATGCCTCAGATTCTCAAGAAGGCAGGCGTTGAATATTTCGTAACTCATAAGATGGGTATCTGGAATGACACAAATCCCTGGCAGTACAGCACCTTCTGGTGGGAAGGCCCCGACGGCTCAAAGGTATTCTCAATCGTTCCTCCCACACATTTCATCGGAACAGTTGAGGCTGACTCACTCAAGATGAACTGGAAGAAATATACCGATAAGGCAACCATCGGCGAATCCATGTATTGCTACGGCTGGGGCGATGGCGGCGGCGGTGTTGACACCGAAATGCTCGAATATGCAAAGCGTTACAAGAGCTTCCCCGGTCTTCCCGAAACAAAGCCCAGCAAGATTGAAGATTCACTTGCAAGAATGAAGGCAAAGGCAACCGATACCAACATCCCCACATGGAAGGACGAGCTTTATCTTGAAGAGCACAGAGGTGTTCATACCACAAAGGCTCTTCTCAAGAAGCTCAACAGATACAGCGAAAATCTCTACCGTCAGGCAGAAATTTTTGCATCAATCGCAATGAAATACGGCTATGAGTATCCTCTTGAAAAGCTCAATGAAGGCTGGCAGATGATTCTCACAAACCAGTTCCACGATTCACTTCCCGGCTCACACATCACCGAGGTTTTCGGCGATCTCTGTGCTATCTATGATGATATTATCAGAATCGGTGAAGAGGTCCGTGACGGTGCTCTCAATGCTATCGCAGGCAACATCAGCGGCGAAGCAAAATACGGCAAGCCCTTCGCACTCTTCAACTCACTTGGCACACCCGCAACCTCAAAGGTTGAGCTTCCCTATAAGGATGTTGAAATCTTTGATGCAGACGGCAACAAGGTTCCCGTTCAGGCATATACAAAGCTTGACGGCACAAAGGTTCTCGTTTTCGTTGCAAAGGATGTTCCCGCAGTAGGCTATAAAGTATATTACACCAAGGATGCTGCTGTTGCAGAAGCAAAGGCAGTTGATTGCGCAGATATCGAAAACGCAAACTTCAGCCTTAAGTTTGATGCTGCAGCAGAGCTTGTTTCAATCTTCGACAAGAAGAACAACAGAGAAGTTCTCGAAGGCAAGGGCAACGTATTCCGCATTTATGAAGACCTTCCCGGTAAGTATGATGCATGGGATATCGTTGCAACATACACAGACCGTGAATTTGAAACGGAAGCAGGCAAGGTTGAGTCTGTTGTATGCGGTGATGTTTTCACCTGCGTTACAATCACAAAGAACATAATGAAATCAGCTCTCAAGCAGAATATCATTATCTATAATGAGCTTGACAGAATTGACTTCGATACATTCATCAGCTGGCATGAGCAGGAGAAGCTTCTCAAGGTAGGCTTTGATGTTGATATCAAGGCTCAGAAGTTCACAAGAGATATCGCTTATGCAACAATCGAAAGCTCCAACTACCGTCATAATCCTTATGACAAGGCCAAGTTTGAGGTTTCAGCTCACAACTTCATTGATATGTCCGAAGATGACTACGGTCTTTCAATCCTCAATGACTGCAAATACGGCTACGAGGTCAATGAGCAGAGAATGATTATTACTCTTCTCAAGGCTCCCATGAATCCCGACCCGAAGTCAGACAGAGGCGACCACTACTTCACATATTCGCTCTATCCCCATGCAGGCAGCTGGAAGGATGCGGATACTCTCGCAAGAGGTCTTGAGCTCAATAATCCCATGCTTCCCGTTGATATCGCTGCAGATGCAAAGGGTGCCGAAAGTGCATCATTCATCTCGGTTGACGGTAAGAATGTTACCCTTGAAGCAGTCAAGAAGTGCGAAGACGAAGATGCTTACATCATTCGTTTTGTTGAAAAGTCAGGCAGAAGAGCAGCTGTTAACGCTGAATTCTTTGCTGAAATCGCAAGCGTTACCGAATGTAACCTTCTTGAAAGAGAAGATGTTGCAGCCGATATCGCAGACGGCAAGACCCTGAGCTTTGAAATCAAGCCCTTCGAAATCAAGTGCTATAAGGTTAAAATCAAATAATTGAATTGGAGTGATATCTTTGGATTTCAAAGAAAATACCTTTATGTATGCGATAGCACTCTGTGTTGTTGCATTCGTAACCCTTCAATCCGTGTTCTTTATCGTTAAGTCGTGGAAGCACGCAAAAGAGCTCGGCATCAAAAAAGAAACCCTTAAAAATACGGTTGTTTCAAGCATTCTTTTCACCGTTGCTCCCGCAATTTCAATTCTCGCAACCGTTATCGTTCTTGCAAACGCACTCGGCATAGTTCTTCCCTGGATAAGACTTACCGTTATCGGCAACCTTGCTTATGAAACAACCGCAGCCCAGACTGCAGTTGAAGCAATGGGCGGCACTCTTACAAGCTCAATTGCCGATCATCAGCAGTTTTCAACCGTTGCATGGGCTATGACAATCGGCAGCGTTGCTCCGCTTCTCATGCTTCCCTTCGTTTGCAAAAAGCTTCAGAGCAAAATCGGCTCGGCAGTCAATAAGAATGAAAATGCCGCAAAGCTCGGCGATGCAATCTCCGCAGCTGCTTTCATCGGTATTATTTCTGCTTTCATTGCAAGAGCAATCGCAGGCACAACCTCCGACGGCGTAGGCAACGCAGGCTTTATGTCAATCAGCGTTCTTATCGTTGCAATGGTTGCAATGGTTATTCTTGAAACAATCTGCAAGAAATTCAACCTTGAAAAACTCCGCCCGTTCACAATGCCTATCGCAATGTTTATCGGCATGGGTGCGGCAATGCTTTTCGAGGCTGTTCTTCCCGCAAACATTACAGACTTTGTCTGGAGATAAGAGAAAGGAGAGAATGAATTATGCAGAAAAATTATTTTGACAGAGTTCACAGATGGGGTATCCTCTGGAATATCGGTGCATTGCTCATGCTCCTTTCAATCCCCGTTGCAATATCCGTTTACTATAATGCATGGCCCGAGCTCAGCGTTCTCTGGTCTGTTCTCAGCAAGCTCATGCTTCTTTACTGGGTAACTGCAGTTATCGAGGTTATCACCTATGTTCCCATGCTCGGTGCAGGCGGCACCTATCTCAGCTTTGTTACGGGTAACATCACAAACCTCAAGCTTCCCGTAGGTCTTGCTGCTATGGAAAATGCAAAGGTCCGTGCAAACACTGAGGAGGGCGAGGTTATTTCAACTATCGCTATCGGTGTTTCCTCGATCACAACAACAATCATCATCGCCGTCGGCGTTCTTGCATTCTCACCCGTTCTTCCTCTCATCACAGCAGAGGGCTCGGCTTTCAAGCCTGCATTTGAATGGGTTCTTCCCGCACTTTTCGGTGCTCTCGGTGCAAGCTATTTTGCAAAGCATTGGAAGCTTGTTCCTCTGCCCGTTATCGTCGGCGTTATCGTTCTTATCTTCTCACCCACAATGGGTGTCGGCACCCTTATGTTCGTAACAATCGTTGCGGCTGTTCTCGGTGCATTCGGTCTTTACAAGGCTAAGAAATTATAATAATGTAATGCCATTCTGAACCTTCATGCTGTTCGGAATGGCATGCTTTTTATATGATGTTTATAAAAAATGCGGTATTTTGCAATTTGTTGTGCAAATTTACACTTGATATCAGGCAAAATTTAGGTTAATATATTAAAGGTTTAAATTATCATCTCTTTTGAAAGGAGAAATTCAAAATGATTAACTATTCACGCGAAGTACAGGAAATGTGCTGCGTAGCCAAGGGACCCAACCACGGTCCTGCTCCCATCCCCGAAGAGGGCAAGTGGGTCAAGGCTTACGAAATCAAGGATATTTCCGCTTTCACACACGGTGTTGGCTGGTGTGCTCCCCAGCAGGGTGCCTGCAAGCTTTCACTCAATGTTAAAAACGGTATCATCGAAGAGGCTCTTGTTGAAACAATCGGCTGCTCGGGTATGACTCACTCAGCTGCTATGGCTGCTGAAATCCTTCCCGGCAAGACCATCCTCGAAGCTCTCAACACAGACCTCGTTTGCGATGCTATCAACACAGCTATGAGAGAGCTTTTCCTTCAGATTGTTTACGGCCGTTCACAGTCCGCTTTCTCAGACGACGGTCTTTCAGTCGGTGCAGGTCTTGAAGACCTCGGTAAGGGTCTCCGCTCACAGGTCGGCACAATGTACGGCACAAAGGTTAAGGGCGTTCGTTATCTTGAAATGGCTGAAGGCTATGTAACAAGACTTGCTCTTGACGAAGACAATCAGGTTATCGGCTATGAATTCGTTTCACTCGGCAAGATGACTGACTTCATCAAGAAGGGCGACACACCCAACGATGCATACAATAAGGCAATCGGCACTTACGGCAGATTCGCAGATGCCGCTAAGTACATCGATCCCAGAAAAGAATAATTGCAGGAGGTAAAGAATAATGGCATTATTTGAAAGCTACGAAAGACGTATTGACCAGATCAATGCTTGTCTTAAGGAATACGGCATTTCTTCAATCGAAGAATGCAAGGAAATCACTCTTGCAAAGGGCGTCGATTGCGACAAGATAGTAAGAGAAACTCAGCCCATCTGCTTTGAAAACGCTGTTTGGGCATACACTGTAGGCTGTGCAATCGCTATCAAGACAGGCTGCACAAAGGCTGCTGACGCTGCTGCCGCTATCGGTATCGGTCTTCAGTCATTCTGCATCCCCGGTTCAGTTGCTGATAACAGAAAGGTTGGTATCGGCCACGGTAACCTCGGCAAGATGCTTCTTTCAGAAGAAACAGAGTGCTTCTGCTTCCTCGCAGGTCACGAATCATTTGCTGCTGCTGAAGGTGCAATCAAAATTGCCCTCAACGCAAACAAGGTTCGTGTTAAGCCCCTCAGAGTTATCCTCAACGGTCTCGGTAAGGATGCTGCTATGATCATTTCAAGAATCAACGGCTTCACATACTGCAAGACCGAGTTTGATCCTTATGCTGAAACTGTTACCGTTGTTGAAGAAAAAGCATATTCAACAGGCGACAGAGCAAAGGTTAAATGCTACGGTGCAGACAATGTTCCCGAAGGCGTTGCTATCATGAAGCTTGAAAATGTTGGTGTTTCCATCACAGGTAACTCAACCAACCCCACAAGATTCCAGCATCCCGTTGCAGGCACATACAAGAAGTGGTGCAACGAAAACGGCGTTAACTATTTCTCAGTTGCATCGGGCGGCGGCACAGGCCGTACTCTTCATCCTGATAACATGGCAGCAGGTCCCGCTTCCTACGGTATGACAGATACAATGGGTCGTATGCACTCAGACGCACAGTTTGCAGGTTCATCATCAGTTCCCGCTCACGTTGAAATGATGGGCTTGATAGGTGCAGGTAACAACCCCATGGTTGGTATGACCGTTGCTTGCGCAGTTGCTGTTGAAGAGGCAATGAAATAATTTCAAAAAATTAATCCCTGTTCTCAATCGAGAGCAGGGATTTTTTGCTGTTGATTTCAAAAGATTTGTAGGGGTCGGCGACCCGACGACCCGCTGCACCGCAATGTGCGGTTGTGGTTGCATTGAACGATAGGATCGGAGTTTGAAATATTATTTGTAATTCAGATTTCGGGGATAAGAGTCCGGAACATCTGTTAATTCCAAAATATAATCCGTTGAGGTGTTAAAGTAAACAGCAAGTCTGATAAGAATATCAATAGGTATTTGTCTTTGTCCGGTTTCGTATTGCGAATAAGTATTTTGCTTTATATTCAAATACTCGGAAAGAGTTTTTTGTGTAATATCATTGTCTTCACGAATGTCTTTTAATCTCATAAACTCCCTCCTCATTACTATTATATAAATCTCAAAATGAGATATTGACTTATATCTCAAATTGTGATATTATTTTAAAAAAAGAGGAATTTGCTATGGAAAATATGGAACAAAATGCAGTACAGAATAACCAACAGTCTCAAAATCTGAAATTTTGTAAGCATTGCGGACAGAAGATACCGGAAGCAGCAGTAGTTTGTCCAGTGTGTGGGTGTCAGGTTGAAGAGCTGAAAGGCAATACACAGAATCAGGCTCCGATTGTTATTAATAACACAAATACAAATACCAACACCAATGTTAACCAAAATATTAATGCGGTGCGTGTAGGCAGAGCAAAAAATAAATGGGTTTCACTTGTGCTCTGTATCCTTTTTGGATATATTGGTGCTCATAAATTTTATGAAGGTAAAACCGGAATGGGATTATTATATCTTTTCACTGTCGGATTATGTGGTATTGGTTGGATAATTGATATTATTGTGCTTATTTTTAAACCTAATCCGTATTATGTATAAAAACAACCCCACCTTTCACAAGGTGGGGTTAATTGTATTCTTTACTTTTTCAAAACCTCTTTCAGATACATGCCCGTATAGGATTTTTTGCATTTTGCAACCTCTTCGGGAGTACCTTGGGCAACGATTTTTCCGCCGCCGTTACCGCCCTCGGGTCCGAGGTCGATAATATGGTCGGATACCTTTATAACATCAAGATTGTGCTCGATAACGATAACTGTATTACCCTTGTCAACAAACCTCTGGAGCACATCAATCAGTCTGTGAACATCGGCGGTGTGAAGACCCGTTGTGGGTTCGTCAAGGATATATACCGTTCTGCCCGTTGAAATTTTTGAAAGCTCGGTTGCAAGCTTTACTCTCTGTGCTTCGCCGCCTGAAAGAGTTGTTGCGGGCTGACCGATTTTGATGTAGCCGAGACCGACATCATAAAGAGTTTTGATTTTGCGGTGGATTTTCGGAATGCTCTCAAAGAAATTCATTCCTTCTTCAACCGTCATATCGAGAATATCGTGGATATTTTTTCCTTTATATCTGACTTCAAGCGTTTCTCTGTTGTAGCGTTTGCCGCCGCAGACCTCGCACGGCACATAGATATCACTCATAAAATGCATTTCGATTTTGACTATGCCGTCGCCCTGACACGCTTCGCATCTGCCGCCCTTGACATTGAATGAAAAACGGTTTGCCTTGTAGCCCTTCTTTTTTGAGTCAACGGTGGAGGCGAAAAGCTCACGGATATCGTTGAAAACTCCCGTATAGGTTGCAGGGTTTGAACGGGGAGTGCGTCCGATGGGGGACTGGTCAATGTTGATAACCTTGTCAAGATACTCAGCACCCGTGATTTTATCATGGTCGCCGGGTATTTTTTTTGCGTTGTTGAGCTCGGTTGCAAGATATTTGTTGAGAATTTCATTGACGAGCGAGGATTTTCCCGAGCCCGAAACACCCGTTACGCTGATGAATTTTCCGAGCGGAAATTCAACATCAATATTTTTAAGATTGTTTTCCCTTGCTCCGTAAACGGTAAGCGACTTACCGTTGCCTTCCCTGCGTTTTTCCGGCAGGGGAATATATTTTTTGCCGCTGAGATACTGACCTGTTATTGATTTTTCGCAGGAAATAATGTCGTTTATATCGCCGCAGCAGACTATTTCACCGCCGTGAATGCCTGCACCCGGACCGACATCAACAATATAGTCTGCCGCTCTCATCGTTTCTTCATCGTGCTCAACAACAATAAGAGTGTTGCCGAGGTCGCGGAGCTCCTGCAGGGTTCTGAGAAGCTTTGAATTGTCACGCTGATGCAGACCGATGCTCGGTTCATCAAGAATATAAAGAACGCCCATGAGTGATGAGCCTATCTGCGTTGCAAGGCGTATTCTCTGTGCCTCACCGCCCGAAAGTGTGGCAGATGAACGGGCAAGGGTGAGATAATTCAGACCGACACTTGAAAGAAAGTTGAGCCTGCTTCTGATTTCTTTTATAATCTGCCCGGCAATCATGCTGTCTCTTTCGCTGAGAGTCAGACTGTCGAGAAATTCAATTTCTTCATCAATGGGCTTGTTGACAAATTCGTCAATGTTGATGCCGCCGACGGTAACTCCGAGAGATTCTTTTCTGAGTCTTGCACCGCCGCATTCGGGGCATTTTACGCTCGACATATATCCTTCAATTTCGTTTCTCGAATATTCGCTTGTTGTTTCTCTGTAGCGGCGTTCAAGATTGTTGATGATACCCTCAAAATCCGTCATGTAAGTGCCGCTGCCGTATTCGCTCTTGCGTTCAAGCTTTATTTTTTTGCCGCCCGTGCCGTAGAAAATAACATCCTTCGCTTTTTTCGGAAGATCCCTGAACGGAGTGTCGAGCGAAAAATCATAGGCATTCGCGATGCCTTCGTAATACATCTGTGCAATCGTGCCGCCGTCGGCAACGGACCATCCGCTTGCTTTTATTGCACCGTCACGGATTGAAAGCTTATCATCGGGAATGACCATTTTCGGGTCAACACGCATAAACACACTCAGACCCGTGCACTTCGGGCATGCACCGAACGGATTGTTGAATGAAAACGAGCGGGGCTCAAGCTCTTCAATGCTGACTCCGTGCTCGGGGCAGGCATAGTTAAGCGAATAAAGCTGCTCCTCGCCGCCGATAACATCAATCAGCAGAAGCCCGTCTGTTAAATTGGTTGCGGTTTCGATTGAATCCGCAAGCCTTGAACGGATTCCTTCTTTGATAACAAGTCGGTCAACAACAACCTCAATATTATGCTTGATATTCTTTTCGAGCTTTATTTCCTCGGATAAATCGTAAATTATTCCGTCAATGCGGACTCTTGCGTAGCCGCCTTTGCGGATTGAGTCAAGCTCTTTTACATATTCACCCTTTTTGCCTCTTGCGATGGGTGCCATAACCTGGATTTTCGTGCCCTCGGGGAGCGAAAGCACCTGAGTTGTTATGTCATCAACCGTTTGTCTGCTGATTTCCCTGCCGCATTCGGGACAGTGTGGAATGCCTATTCTTGCATAGAGCAGACGCAGATAGTCATAAATTTCAGTGACCGTGCCGACGGTTGAACGCGGGTTCTTTGATGTGGTTTTCTGGTCAATGGAAATAGCGGGGGAGAGACCCTCGATGCTTTCAATGTTGGGCTTTTCCATCTGACCGAGGAACTGTCTTGCATATGATGAAAGCGATTCAACATATCTTCTCTGACCCTCGGCATAGATTGTGTCGAAGGCAAGGGAGGATTTTCCCGAGCCCGAAAGACCCGTGAAAACAACAAGCTTGTCACGGGGGATTGTTATATCAACATTTTTAAGGTTATGCTCCTTCGCACCCTTGACAGTAAGATTTTTTATAGCCATTTATTATTTACCTCGTCTGAGTTTTTCGATTCTGTCACGCAAATAAGCGGCATGCTCAAATTCAAGTATCTTTGCCGCAGCCTTCATTTCAGCGGTAAGCCTGAGTATCATTTCCTCACGCTCTTTTCTGCTCATTTTTGAAATCGGTTTGTCATCATCGCTCTTTGCGGAAATCTCGATTATATCGTAAACATCTTTTACAATTGTTTTTGGAGTAATGCCGTGCTCTTCATTGTATTTCATCTGCTTTTCACGGCGGCGTACAGTTTCGGTTATCGCTCTTTCCATTGACGGAGTAACATTATCCGCATACATGATAACCGTGCCGCCTGCGTTTCGTGCTGCTCTGCCTATGGTCTGGATAAGCGATGTTTCCGAACGCAGGAAGCCCTCCTTGTCCGCATCAAGGATTGCAACGAGTGAAACCTCGGGAATATCAAGACCTTCACGCAGAAGGTTGATTCCGATTAAAACATCAAAATCGCCCAGACGCAGACCTCTTATGATTTCCATTCGCTCAATGGTGTCTATATCATGGTGCATGTAACGCACCTTTATATCAAGATTTTCAAGATAATCCGTTAAATCCTCAGCCATTCTCTTGGTGAGGGTTGTAACAAGCACACGCTCGCCTTTTTCCGTTCTTGCGTTGATTTCGGAAACAAGGTCATCAATCTGACCCTCGGTGGGGCGGACTGAAATTTCGGGGTCAAGCAGACCCGTAGGTCTGATAACCTGCTCTGCAATGTGTGAACTTTTTTCTTTTTCAAAATCACCCGGAGTTGCACTGACAAATATTTTCTGACCCGTTCTTTCATAGAATTCATCAAAGGTCAGCGGTCTGTTATCATAGGCAGACGGCAGACGGAAGCCGAATTCAATCAGGCTTTCTTTTCTTGCTCTGTCACCGCCGTACATCGCTCTTACCTGCGGAAGCGTGACATGGGATTCGTCAACAAAAAGCAGGTAATCATCGGGAAAATAGTTGAGAAGAGTAAACGGTGAGGAGCCCTCGGGTCTGCCCGACATGATTCTCGAATAGTTTTCAATGCCCTTGCAGAAGCCTGTTTCACGGAGCATTTCAATGTCATATTCGGTGCGCTGCCTTATTCTCTGTGCCTCCAGCAGCTTGCCGTTTTCTTCAAAATATCTGACTCTGTCAAGCATCTCGCCGTAAATCTGAGCTATTGAACGCTCCATTTTTTCGGGAGCGATAACATAATGGGATGCAGGATAAATTGCTGCATGGGAAAGAACGCTTTTTACCTGACCCGTCAGAGCGTTTATCTCGCTTATGCGGTCGATTTCATCGCCGAAAAACTCAACTCTTATTCCGTTTTCGTTTGAATAAACGGGAAAGATTTCAACAACATCGCCCCTGACACGGAATTTGTTACGGCTGAAGTCGATGTCGTTTCTTTCATATTGAATCGAAACGAGCTTTTCAATCAGCTCATCTCGGCTTTTTTCCATTCCCGTGCGAAGAGAAATAACCATACTGCGGTAGTCAATCGGGTCGCCGAGAGTATATATGCATGAAACGCTGGCAACGATGATAACATCACGCCGCTCAGAAAGAGCGGAGGTTGCCGAGTGGCGGAGCTTATCTATTTCATCATTGACGGCGGAATCTTTTTCTATATAGGTGTCGGTTGTGGGAATATATGCTTCGGGCTGATAATAATCATAGTATGAAACAAAATATTCAACGGCGTTTTCGGGGAAGAATTCACGGAATTCCGAGCAGAGCTGGGAGGCAAGGGTTTTGTTGTGGGCAAGAATGAGCGTGGGACGGTTGACCTTCTCGATGATGTTTGCCATCGTGAAGGTTTTGCCCGAGCCCGTAACGCCCAAAAGCGTCTGCTCTCCGTAGCCCTTGTTGAGACCGTCAACAAGCTCCGATATTGCCTGAGGCTGGTCGCCCGTCGGCTTGTATTTTGAGTGAAGCACGAATTTATCCATATAATTTTCTCCCGTCAATCTCTATGAACAAATGTTCTAAACAATTATATCATATTAAATTTTAAAAGTAAACCGTTATTTCGTAAATATTTTATCTTTATTACAATTTTCATAAACAAATATCTTGATAATATAATGTTTGTTGACATTTTTTACAAAAGGTGATATTATATCTTTAAATTAAATGCAAATTGAGGCATTGCGTCTTCAATTCTGAAACGGAGTGTTTTGTTTGAAAGGTATCATTTTAGCGGGCGGTTCGGGAACAAGACTCTATCCCCTGACCATGGTAACCAGTAAGCAGCTGCTGCCCGTTTATGACAAACCTATGATATATTATCCCCTGTCAACCCTCATGCTTGCGGGAATAAGAGAAATTCTTATTATTTCAACTCCCACGGATACACCGAGATTTGAGGAGCTTCTCGGAAACGGCAGGCAGTTCGGTCTGAATCTTTCCTATGCCGTTCAGGAAAGCCCCGACGGTCTTGCACAGGCATTTATCATCGGCGAAGAATTTATCGGTGACGATGACGTGGCAATGGTTCTCGGCGATAATATTTTTTACGGCAACGGTCTTGGTCATATGCTCAGGCAGGCTGCAAAAAATAAGGGCAGGGCAACCATTTTCGGCTATTATGTTGATAATCCTCAGGCATTCGGCGTTGTTGAATTCGACGAAAACGGCGTTCCCGTTTCAATTGAGGAAAAGCCCGAGATTCCGAAGTCAAACTATGCCGTAACGGGACTTTATTTTTATGACAACAGAGTTGTTGAATATGCAAAATCGCTCAAGCCTTCAAAGAGAGGCGAGCTTGAAATAACAGACATCAATCAGATGTATCTGCAAAACGGCGACCTTGATATCAGACTCATGGGCAGAGGCTTTGCATGGCTTGATACGGGAACGGTTGAAAGCCTTACCGATGCATCCAATTTCATAAGATCAATTGAAAAGCTTCAGGGAATCAAGATTTCCGCTCCCGAAGAAATTGCCTATAACATGCGCTGGATCAGCCGTGAAGCACTTCTCCGCTCAGCGGAAAAATACGGAAAATCATCCTACGGTCAGCATCTCAGATCGGTTGCCGAAGGAAAAATTCTTTATTCAACAAACAAACCCGGCGAAAGACCCTGCTGGGGCACGGAGGAAAAAAATGAAGCTGAATGAAACCGCGATTGCCGGAGTTTTTGAGGCGGAGCCTCAGGTTTTCGGCGATAACAGAGGCTGGTTCTGCGAAACATATTCAAAAAAAGAATTTGAAAAAGTCGGCATAAAAGCCGACTTTGTTCAGGATAACCGTTCTTTTTCGGCAAAAAAAGGAACCCTCAGAGGTCTGCATTGCCAGAAAAATCCCATGGCACAGGCAAAGCTTGTTTCATGCATCAGGGGTGCAATTCTCGATGTTGCGGTTGATATAAGAAAGAATTCGCCTACATATTTAAAGTGGATTGCAGTCGAGCTCAGTGCTGAAAACAAAAAAATGCTCTTTATTCCCAAGGGCTGTCTCCACGGCTTTGTTACCCTGACGGATGATGTTGAAATCGCATATAAGGTTGATGAGTTCTATTCACCCGAAAACGACAGAAGCATCCGCTTTGATGATGAGGAAATCGGCGTTGAATGGGGTGTTTCGGACCCGATTCTTTCCGAAAAAGATAAAAATGCACCGCTTTTCAAAAACAGCGATGTTGATTTTGAATTTTAAAATATTTCCATAAAAACAAAGAATAAAGCAAGCGTTTTAACTCATAATAAAACCGAAAAGCAATTAAGGAGTTGAAACGAATGCTTGATAAAATTTCATTGGCCCTCGTAATTATCGGTGCTCTCAACTGGGGCAGCATAGGTCTGTTTCAGTTTGATATCGTTGCATGGATTTTCGGCGGTCAGGGTGCAATTCTCAGCAGAATTGTATACACACTTGTTGCCCTTGCAGGTGTATGGTGCGTATCGCTTCTTTTCAGAGATACCGAAAGCCTTGTCGAAAGCGGCACAGACGATATGTAATATCCGCAAAAAAATAAAGAGACTTGTACGGTTAAAAAAACCTGCAAGTCTCTTTTGATTTTATTTTCCGAGAATATCCGAAAGGTTGCTCTGAATTTTTTCGGCAACATCGGGTTTATTCATCGAATAAACATGAATGTTTGTGATGCCGTTTGCGTAAAGGTCAATAATCTGGTCGGTTGCGTAGGCAATGCCTGCCTGCTTCATTGCGTCGGGGTCGGAGCCGAATTTATCAACGAGATTAACGAATCTTCTCGGCATGAACGAGCCCGAAAGCTTAATTGCCCTTTCAATCTGATTTGCGTTGGTTATGGGCATGATACCCGGAATAACGGGAACGGTGATGCCCGCTTCACGGATTTTATAAAGGAAATTGAAAAGCAGGTTGTTGTCAAAAAACATCTGGGTTGTGAGGAATTCACAGCCGGCATCAACCTTTTCTTTCAGGTGCTTTATATCATCCTTTTGGTTTTCGCTTTCGGGATGAACCTCGGGATAGCATGCACCGCCGATGCAGAAATCCTCATCCGCCTCTTTGAGCTCACGCACAAGGTCAACGGCGTGGCGGTATGCCCAGCCGCTTCTGTCGGCGTTCTCGAGATGTGACGGAATGTCACCTCTGAGAGCCATGATGTTTTTTATTCCTGCCGCCTTGATTTCCTCGATTTTCTGACCGACGGTTTCTTTTGTTGACGAAACGCAGGTGAGGTGAGCAAGGCTCGGAACGCCGAAGTTTTCTTTGATATCTTTTGCGATGTCAAGAGTATATTTGCTTGTGCCGCCGCCTGCACCGTAGGTAACGCTCATAAAAAGCGGGCGGAGCTTTGCAATTTCACGGGTAGCGGTTTTGACGCTGTCAAAGCTCGCCTCTGTTTTTGGCGGAAATACCTCAAACGAGAGCGAGAGTGTTTCTTTATTGAGTAAATCGGTGATTTTCATTGTATCATCTCTTTTTGATGTTTTTTATTGATTATACTATTTTCGGGGATAATATTCAAGTGTTTAATTTTAATGGGGTTTAGGGCAGAAAGATTATTCAATGAAAAATGAATAATGAAAAAATAAATGTTTGTGTGTAGGGCGGGATGCCCACATCCCGCCGCCGATAAAACGAAAAACCGATTGAAACATCGTAGGGGCGGCGTTTCGCCGCCCGAATGCTTACGCATTCATCAATCCTCAGTCTCGCTATGCTCGACAGCTCCTTTTCAAAGGAGCCGAATCGCTGTCCGTAGTACTGAAGAAGAGAAAAACATTCTTTCATTCTTGCGGTTTTTCGGGCGATTCGTGAATCGCCCCTACAGTTTGGCAGGTTTTCGGGCGGATAATAATCGGTCATAGGCGGAGCCTATCCGAAACTCTTCACTTTTCACTTTTATCTTTTCACTGAAACGGGCGATTCGTGAATCGCCCCTACATGATTTAATGCAAAAACAAATGAATCACCGCAAATTTCAACAAAAAATTATGCCGATGTGCTTTCCGCACATCGGCATTTCTGAAGTCGGTATTGCGTTTTTTTATTTGTTTTTGGAAGTGTTTTGAAAAATAAGAACGACTGTTCAATAATGTTTTGTCTGCATCAGCAGCAGTATATGTATTCCTGACCGAGCAGAGTTTTGCTTGTGTAGTCGCATCTTGAGCAGGTTTCAACATTGTAATATTTTTTTAAGCATCTAGGTGCCGATGTTCTTGCATTGTGAGTTATAACAATCGTCCTGCTAGTTTCGATATCGTGTCCTAAAAGAGTGCAGGTGATGCCGTAGGTCTGTGTATTATCTTCGGGATTGAAATAATCCCCGATGAATTTATCAATGAATTCTTCGCTTGTGCCGGCTTCAAAAATGAATTCGATTCCGTTGACCGTTACGCTGATTTCGCTTGCATCCTCTGCATAAACAGAGATTGACATTGCCGAAAAAGCGAGAACGACAGCCATAATAAAAGCAATGATTTTTTTCATATCAGTTAATCTCCTTGAGATTTTCAATAATTTTAAAAAGATTATCAGGTGAATCGGCAGTTACCGAATACAGATTGTTTTTATATACAAAGTTACCTTGGGTTACACCGTTTTCTGAAAAATAATATATTTCAAGGTCGTTAATTTTTATGCACAGATTTGTTTTTATTTCATCATTAAGTGCTTTTTGGGGATACATTGTAATGAAAAATTTTGTGTCATTACAACAAATAGTACATACTATTTGTTCAAATTCAACAGTATGTGAAGCAAACTCAATTTCAACCCCTTCGGGCAACCATGACGGATAGAGCATATCAATCTTTTCAGTTTTAAGCAGTTCTTCGATTGTGTCATAGTCACGGGTTTCGTCGGCGTTATACATAACAACACCGCCGTATTTAACCGCTTCCGTGTCAAGCTGCTCCACAAACTGCTTGCCGAATTTCGCCAGCAAATCTCCGAAAATATCCTCCGATGCAATTGACATCACGCCGATAATTGCCATGATTATCGCCATAATTGCCGCAACAATTGCAATCCGCTTTGCCTTGACTTTTCTCCTTGCAGCCTCGTTGAACTTCAATATATTTTCCCTAAACGGTATTTTGCCGATTCTTCGTCTGATTTCTTTTTTGCCGAGTCGTTTTCTTCCTTCAAGCTCCATGAGAAAATCAATGCATTCATCAACAAGATCGCAATCAATCTCTTCATAGAGTTTTGCTGTTTCAAGCAGAATAATTGCTGAAAGCTTGTCCCTGAGACTCTGATTTCCGTGAATATTTTCATTGATATTTCCCATGTTTCACCTCCGTAATTTTCAGATTTTTTTAAAACGCAATTTACCCCCTTCATATATATATGACAAAAAATGAAAAAGGTTACGAAATTTTTTTGAAAAAATTAAAAAAAATCCGAAAAAAGTTGATTTTTGACGCTATATTTTCATTAAAAGAAGTAAAACAGCCATAAAAGCGAAGTAAGCTTTTTCTTTTATCTTAGTGACGAGTCTGAAAACTCTCGCCTTAAGTGCGTTTTCGGAAATGTTAAGAGCTTTTGCTAATTCCGCATATTTCATGTGTTTTATGTATACCGCTTCGAAAAGCTCCAGCTCCTTTTCGGTCAGCGATTCGAGGATGCTCTTTTTCTTCTTTTCTATTTCTTCATCGGAAAGAAGGCTGTTGAGCTCCATTTCATAAACAAGCTCCGCACTTGAAGAAAAAGCGGAGGAGCTTCCGAAAAGAATTTCCTTTTCTCTTTTGGCGATTTCTCTGAATTGCTCCTTGATTTTTATGTTTGTAACTGCATAGAGCCATTTTTTGATTCTGACGTCGTCAAGCTCGTCACAATGCTCCTGGAAAAAGAGAAAAACATTCTGAGTAACATCGTGGGCGGTTTCTTCGTCATGCAGTCTGAAATGGCAGAGCTGATATATGTTGTCATAGTAAAGCCCGGCAATTTCGGCTGCTCTCTCTTTGCTTATCAAGGCAGATTACTCCTTTTGGTTATACTTTTATTAACATAGTTATCGCCTCCCCTTCAGGGGAGGTGGATTTTGCGAAGCAAAAGACGGAGGGGTTTATTGGTGCATATTTATGAAAAGCAACAATTTAACGCAAAATCCAAAAACTCCCTCAGTCACTCCGTGACAGCTCCCTCAGGAGGGAGCCGAAACGACAAAAAAATCAACTGTTAATAAAAGTATACTATATTTATCACAAAATGTCAAAAAACGGCAGAAGCCGTTTCGGTTGACTTGAATCGGGATTTGTGATAGTATTGGAGCGGTAGTTATATATTATAAAAAGGAAAGATTTTATGATTAAGAAAATGCAAAAGAGCGATTTCATTTTTCTCGCTGCAATTATCGCTGCTTTGCTTCTGCATCTTTCGGGAATCCTGACCCCTCTTCCCTATAATGATGAGGCGTTATATCCCACGGTTCCTCTGCGTTTTATGAACGGCGACGTGATGATGCAGCACGAATGGCATTTCACGCAGTTTTCTTCTCTTTTTCTGTATCTGCCCGTTATGGCATGGATGAATATAAAAGGCTCAACCGAGGGTATGATTCTTTTTCTGAGAATTGTGTATCTGATAATTCATACCCTTGCCGCATTCGTGATTTATAAAGCCTTCCGACGCTATAAGCTGTGGGCGGTTGCGGCGGCAGTTCTTTTTTATACGCAGACACCCTACAGAATGCTTGCGATAAGCTATGTTTCCATGGTGGTGCTGTTTCTTTTGTTTTTCTCGCTTTGCCTTTTTGCAATTCACGAAAAAGAGAAAAAAGTTCTTTATATTGCTGCAGGCATATGCTTCGGAGCCTGCTGCGTGTGTAATCCGCTATGGTGCTTTGTTTATCCGTTATATATTATTGCCTGCGTTGCGATGAGAAAAAAATACCGTGGCAGTGCTACATACAACAGATTTTTCGCTGCAAAGCCGATTGGTCTGTTTACGGCAGGCATTGGTATTATGGCGGTGATATGCATTGCATATTTCTTTGTTGCAGGTGGTTCTTTTGCTCTGATTCCCGAGGGAATCAAAAATCTTTTTGCATCCACGGAATACGGCTCTTTTGTTGATAAAGCAATGCAGACCGCAAGGGTATTCAGTGATATCAGCCTTAAAATGCCGTTTATGCTTCCCGTTCTTTTTGGAGTGATATGGTTTGATAAAAACCGCCGTAAGCCAAATCACAGAACGGTATATCTTGCCCTTGCTTTTGCGGTTTCGGTTGTGTATACGGTGGGTGTTGTTCTGGATTTTACGGCACAAAAAGAAAACGGATTTTTCCTTACCTTGCCGCTTTTGATTTTTTCTACGGTTTGTTATATTCTTACACGGAAGAAAAACAAAGCTGTGTTTTTCTGCATCTGGTGTCCTTGCGTTGTCGGTGCAATTTTTCAGTATCTTGCTGCCAACACATTGTTTACCGCAATGAGCATCGCATTTGCCGGGGCAAATGTGGCGGGAGTATTCTTTGTGCATGATTTGTTCAAAGAAATAACATCCGGTCAAAAAGAGGAAAAAACAGATAATAAAAAATCAATTGCAGCCTGCAGAGCTTTAATTTGTACTGTAATCTGTCTGCAATTTGTTTTCAACTGTTTCTCGCTTCTGTATGACCGTGTTCCTGATAAGGATGAGTATACATCTGTCAAACATGGTCCGCTTTCTGATTTTTATCTGAATGAAGTATATTATGAAAGCTACACGAATTCGCTTAACGATATGGATATTATCAGGTCGCTTGCCAACGAAAATGAACCTGTGCTGATATTATCGCGTCTTGGCTGGATGCACTTGTATATAGAAAGACCTTTTGCGTCATATTCAACATGCCTGATGAATCTTGATACAGACATGTTGGGTATGTATTACAATCAGTATCCCGAAAAAATCCCTGCATATATTTATGTGGGTTATGCGGACAGAAGCTATATACCCGACCGTGAATCGGCACTTTCAAAAGCAGAAAAGCTTGAAGAAATGTTTGACTGCACCCGCGAAGAGCTTTCAATGGGCATTCTTCTGACGGTTAATGATAATTAAAAAATCAAAAAACGAAGCAACGCAAGAAGTATTATGGCTTTGATAAAAGGAGATTTATTATGAATATTATTTACACAAAAAATGCACCCGATGCAATCGGTCCATATTCACAGGCAATTGTAGCCGGAGGTCTTGTTTTTACTTCCGGTCAGATACCCATAAATCCCGCAAGCGGTGCGGTTGAAGTACAGACTGTAACGGAGCAGACCGAGCAGGTATGTAAGAATATAAAGGCTGTGCTTGAAGCATCGGGAAGCAGCCTTGAAAAGGTTGTGAAAACAGTTTGCTTCCTTAAGGATATGGGCGATTTTGCCGCTTTCAATGAGGTGTATGCAAAATACTTCACGGGCAAGCCCGCACGCTCCTGCGTTGCCGTAAAGGAGCTTCCGAAGAATGTGCTTGTTGAAATTGATACGGTTGCAGAAATATAACGACAACAAAAAATGATGAAGCACGGATAATCATCGGCAAATACGGAGAAACAATATGGAAATAAGATATATAAAATCTGAGGAAGCGGTTGATTATCAGAAGGTTTCCGCTGCATCTTTTATATGGAAATTCAATGCTGAAGAAGACAACACGGTTAATGCACCCGTTCTTGCAGCATTTGATGAGGGAAGGCTTATTGCAGGAGTTGAAATGATTGGTTTCAGGATGAACTACTGCGGAAGCATTCTCAAATCATTGGTTGTGAGCGGTGTCTGCAGCCGTCCCGAGTGTCGCAGGATGGGCGGCATCCGTGAAATTATGAAGTATATCGGTGAAACAGCCCTTGAAAATGACCTTGTTGCAGGCTTCCTTCATCCGTTCTCGATTTCGTACTATGAAAAATTCGGCTATGCAAATCTTAATCATATGTTTACAATAAGGGTTCCTTTTGAAAACCTGAAGCATATTCCCCGTAATACAGAAGCGATCCTATATACGGGTGAACAGTTTGAAGAGCTGAGCGAGCTTCACCGTAAATGTGCCATGCAGGAAAATCTGATGCCTCTGCGTGAGAATAAAAAGCAATTCTGCGACACTCCTCTCGAAAAAGCGGACTACACCTATTTCAGACGTGACAAAAACGGCGTGGCTGACGGCTATGTGCGTTTCATCGTCCAAAGACCGGATGTGCTTGTTGCCGAGGAGCTTTTTGCCCTGACACCCGAAGCAGTTTACGGCTTGATCGGCTTCCTGCGTAACTATGACGGAATAGTGAAAACTCTTATGGTCAGAAAACAGTATCATGGCAGCAATTTTTCATGTATTGCCGACAGAATTGACGGCGTGGCCTATGAAGATAACGGAGTCTCGGCAGGCAGGATTTATAACATGCAAAAGCTGCTTGAATGCAATGCATATCCCGAAGAGCACGGGTCTTTCCGTGTGAAATGCATTGACGAATTTGAGCAGAATAACGGAATCTTTGAGGTTGAATACCAAAACGGCAGAGCAACCGTAACACGCAGCGCTGACGGGGATTATGATATTTCTCTTACCGCCCCTGCCGCTGCAAAGCTCATGCTTGCAGGTGAGGGACATACGGCACAAACCGCGGAGTATATCAACGGTGTTGAAATTGTGGGTGATGCCGCAGACTTTTTCAGGGCTTTTCCGTACCGACCCACACGCTTTGTTGACAGTTCATGGTCGGAATGGAATAATTAACTGAGGAATATGCAACAATATCGTTGCTTTGCAATAATCAGGAGATAATATGAAATTTTATATAGCTCAGTTTCTGGGAATACTTGTAACTCTGGGAGTAATTCTGACTCTCCAGCTGAAAAAGAAAAAGCAGATGCTTATTGTGTCTGTGCTTGTCAATGCCTTTTCTGCCGCAAACATCCTTTTGCTTGACGGCTTCAATTCCGGCGTGGTGGTATGCTGTGTTGCCGTTTTTCAGCTTTTTGTTTCAATATGGCATGAATATAAAAAGACCGAGGCGGGCAATGCAGAAAAAATTATTTTTCTCATTCTTTATGCGGCAGGAGGCTTGCTTGGATATAAAATCCCGCTTGATCTGCTTTCAACCGTTGCGGCGGTGTTTTATATGCTGGCGGTGTTCCAGAAGAAGGAGCAGAATATCAGGCTTATGCTTCTTGTGAATCTTTCGCTCTGGACGGTTTATCACGCGGTACTGGGCTCAACCGCCGTTTTTGCACAGCTTGCGGGAATCATTTCATCCCTGATTGCACTTTTCAGATACAGAAATACCGATAAGACCCGTAAGGAAATACAATAAACGGGTCTTACTTTCTATTTTTAAATGATGAATGCATCGAATCCTGCGGAATTCAGTTTTGCAATCTGCCTTTCCGCATTTGTTTTTATGCTGTAGCCGCCTTCAGGCGGCTTTTTTGCTGTTTAAAAGTCCGTTTTATGGGACTGATTGTGTGCGATAATGTAGTCACAACAACGAAAGAGGTGCAAAAAATGTATTTTTACAATATCTGCAGCAGTCAAAAAATCATTCATCTGAGCGATTGTCGGTATATTACAAACTCAACAAAAAAGCAATTCGGTCATTTTTACGGTCTTAAAGAAGCGTTGAAAAAAGGCTACAGACCGTGCCGCCACTGCTTTACTGTAGCCGGACGCTTTGCCGAAGAGAAGGAGCGGATCGACAAATATTGCAAAAGATATAACTATATTATTTCGCAGAGCAATAATTCGCTTGAAATAACAACGGGCAGGGGAGAGTGGAAAATCGTTCAGGCTGAGCACAGTCAGAGAACAGAGCTTTATCATAAAAACACTCAGACAAGGGACAGTGACCGTTGCAGCAGAATAGAAGGGTATCATAATCAGAGGGTCACGGAATATGAGCTTGTGGATTATATTCATTACATAGCAAGGCATGACGGCTCGAATCAAAAAGTATCAAAGGGCACTAAAAGATATAAAAACATGCAAAAGAAGCTTGCGGCTCAGGCAAAAAGACAGTCGGTCAGCAACGTGCTTTATCTGATAGACCGTCTGCAGATGAGCAGAGCTGTATAAGGAGGAATTTTTATGGAAAACACATTTGTAACAATCACGGGCGTGAGAAATTATTACGGCATGAAGCCGTTCAGGGTCGGTAAGATTTTCAGAATTGTCAAGGAAGATGACAACGAATATGACGAAGAGGCAATTCGTGCGGAATTGCCGATGATTGACACAATCGGTTATGTTGCCAACAGTGCAAACACCGTTTTTGCGGGTACGGTCAGTGCAGGCAGACTCTATGATAAAATTGACGATTATGCTTATGCACAGACAATGTTTATCACTCATTCGAGTGTTATTGCTCTTGTGCTTTCACCCGAACAGGTTGAGGGTGATGACGATACACCGCCCGTCAAGGAAAAGGATGCGGGAAACAGCAAACCCAAAACCAAAGCAAAAATCGGATTTTGAGAGGTGCGGAATATGTGGTTATTTATATTATTGTTGGGTTTATCGGCTTTTTACAAAGCGTGGACCAAAGGATTGTGATCAATATTTCAGCAGACAGCCACGTCCAGGAACTTGGGTTGAAACAATACATAAGCTATGCTAAAATAAAAGCATAAAAATTTCGGAGGTACAAAATGAAATTTCTGCATTTATCAGACCTGCATATCGGCAAGCGAGTCAATGAATTCTCAATGCTTGAAGATCAGGAGTATATTCTCACTAAAATTATCAACATAATTGATGATGAAAAGCCCGATGCCGTTATCATCGCAGGTGATGTTTACGATAAATCCGTTCCCTCTGCAGAAGCGGTGCAGCTTTTTGACGATTTCCTTTGCAGACTCGCAAAAAGAAATCTGCAGGTTTTCGTTATCAGCGGCAATCACGATTCAGCCGAGAGAATGGCTTTCGGCGGCAGACTTATGAATATCAGCGGCGTGCATATGTCACCTGTGTATAACGGAAAAGTTGAAGCAATCAGCCTTGACGATGAATTCGGCAAGGTCAATTTCTTTATGCTTCCGTTTGTGAAGCCTGCGAATGTCCGCAGATTCTTTGAGGATGCTCAGATTGAAAGTTACACCGATGCAATCCGTGTTGCGGTTGAGAATATGAATGTCAATGCCGATGAACGCAATGTTATCGTTACCCATCAGTTTGTGACGGGTGCGGAGAAATGCGAATCGGAAGAAATCTCTGTAGGTGGCTCGGATAACGTTGATGCAAGTGTGTTTGACAGCTTTGATTATGTGGCACTCGGTCACATTCACGGTCCGCAGAATATCGGCAGCGAAAGAGTCAGATATTGCGGCACTCCGCTGAAATATTCATTCTCTGAAGCAAAGCACAAAAAATCCGTAACCGTTGTTGAAATGGGCGAAAAGGGCAGCCTTGAAATCCGCACAATCGCTCTCGACCCCAAGCGTGATATGCGTGAAATCAAGGGTACATATGCCGAGATTACCCTCAAAGATAACTATATAAATACCAACACGGATGACTATATGCACATCACCCTCACCGATGAAGAGGATATTCCCGATGCTATCGGCAAGCTGCGTGTTATCTATCCCAATCTAATGAAGCTGGACTATGATAATAAACGCACACGAAGCTCTGCAAAGCTTGATATTATTGAGAATATCGAGCAGAGATCGCCACTTGATTTGTTTGCTGAATTCTATGAAAAGCAGAATAATCAGCCGATGACAGACGGACAGTCGGAATTTATGAAATCGCTTATTGAAAGCATATGGGAGGGCGAAAAATGAGACCGATAAAACTTGTTATGTCCGCTTTCGGACCTTATGCAGGCAGAACGGAAGTTGAATTTGAAAAGCTCGGCACAAACGGACTTTACCTCATCACGGGCGACACGGGTGCCGGCAAAACAACGATTTTTGATGCGATTGCCTATGCGCTTTACGGCGAAGCAAGCGGTGATTTAAGGGATTCCTCAATGCTCCGTTCAAAATATGCCGAACTTGACACGCCCACGGAAGTTGAGCTTGTTTTTGCCTATGACGGCAAGGAATATACCGTCAAAAGAAACCCCGAATATGAAAGAAAAGCAAAGAAGGGTGACGGCGTAACCGTTCAGAAAGCCGAAGCTGAGCTTTATTATCCCGACGGCAGAGTTATCGGCAAAATTAAGGATGTCAACACGGCGATTGTTGAAATTATGGGCGTTGACCGCAACCAGTTTTCGCAGATTGCAATGATTGCGCAGGGTGATTTCAGAAAGCTGCTTGTTGCCGACACAAAAGAGCGTCAGGAAATATTCAGAAAGATATTCAAGACGGATTATTACCGAATTCTTCAGGATAAAATCAAGAACGAATATTCCGCCGTCAGAAACGAATACGAAGCCGCACAGAGCAGCGTGAAGCAGTATATATCGGATATTCAGTGCGATGAAAATGATGTTCTGAATATCGAAGCAACAAAGGCAAGAAACGGAGAAATGATTGTTGAGGATGTTGTTGAATTAATCTCAAAAATCCTTGAAAATGATAAAAAATCCGAATCAGTAACATCTGAAAAGATAAGTGAAATTGAAAAAACTCTTGAAGAAGTGACCGCTGTTCTTGCAAAGGCGGAGGAATACTCAAAAGCACAGTCAGAGCTTGAAAAATCGAAAAAAACGCACGCAGAATTAACCGTTTCTTTTGAAGAAATCAAAAAGGCTCTTGAAGCCGAAAAAGCAAAGAAACCCGAACACGAAAAGCTCATAAAAGAAATCAGCGTTATTGATGCCGAGATTCCGAAATATGACGAGCTTGAAGCGAAGAAATCCGAGCTTCAGAAGCTCACAAAGCAGCTTGACGAAAGCAACAAGAATCTTGCAAATTATCTTGATGCCGAAAAGAAGATTTCGGAAGATATCGCAAAAATGAAAGAGGAGCAGAAAACTCTCGAAAATGCAGGTGCGAACAGAGAAAAGCTCCTCCGTGAAAAAGAACAGTCGGAAAACCGCAAAGCTGCCCTTGAAAATCTTGTTAAAAAATTATCTGCTTTTGATGCTCTGACCGAAAGATATGAGCAGGCAAAAAAGGCATATCTTGCCGCAACAGACAAAGCAGAATCCGCAAAAAATCTTTATGAAATGAATTACCGTGCGTTTCTCAACGAGCAGGCAGGTATCCTTGCAGAGGATTTGGCAGAGGGTGCACCTTGCCCCGTCTGCGGTTCAACAAATCATCCTTGCCTTGCTGAAAAATCCGTAACAGCACCCACCGAATCGGATGTCAATAAACTGAAAAACGAAGCTGATAAAGCTGGTGAATATGCTGCAGAGCTGAGCCGCAGGTCGGGCGAAATCAAGGGTCAGGTTGACTCACAGACAGAAGAACTCCGGAAGCTTATTTCAGACCTTCTGAATAGCTGTGAATCGGGAGCTGCACAGGCAACCGCGAAGAATATCATTGCGGAAATCGCCGTAAATCTCAAAGTAATCAACGAAAAAATCAGCGTTGAAGAAAAGAACGCAAAACGCAAAGCAGAGCTTGATGAAATGATTCCCAAAGCGGAAGAAAGAATCAGAAAAGCGGAAGCGGTAATCGCTGAATGCAGACAGAATATTTCCGCGTTTACAGCATCATGCACCGAAATCGAAAAGCAATGCAAATCTCTTTCGGAAACACTTAAATTTGAGGGCAAAGCTGATGCAGTTGCAAAGAAAAAGTTTCTTGAAAACACACTTTCAGCAATGCAGAAAGCTTTTGAAGATGCAGAGAAGAACTATGCTGAATCAGAAAAAGAAATTGTCGGTCTTGATGCAAAAATCAAGCAGCTTAAAAAGCAGCTTTCCGAGTCCGATGCGATTGATATTGGTGCTGCCGAACAGAAAAAATCCGCACTCACCGAAGAAAAAATCAGTCTTACGGCTGTGCAGAGAAAAATCGGAATCCGCATTGATGCAAACACAAAATGTCTTGATAATATCAACAAAAAATCCGGTGAATTGTCGGAGATTGAAAAGAGAAAAATCAGCCTCAACGCTCTGAATAATACTGCCAACGGCAATATTTCGGGCAAAGAAAAAATTATGCTCGAAACCTATATTCAGATGACTTATTTTGACCGCATCATTGCCCGTGCGAACACAAGATTTATGAAGATGTCGGGCGGTCAGTATGAGCTGAAACGAAGCGAAACCGCCGATAACAACCGCAGCCAGAGCGGTCTTGACCTTTCGGTTATCGATCACTACAACGGAACTGAAAGAAGCGTCAAAACCCTTTCGGGCGGCGAATCTTTCAAAGCATCTCTTTCTCTTGCACTCGGTCTTTCCGATGAAATTCAGTCATCAGCAGGCGGCATAAAGCTTGACACAATGTTTGTTGACGAAGGTTTCGGATCACTCGATCCCGAATCCCTCTCGCAGGCATTCCGTGCCCTTGCAGATTTGAGCGACGGCAACCGCCTTGTGGGCATCATCTCCCACGTTGCCGACCTCAAAGAAAAGATTGATAAGCAGGTTATCATCACCAAAGAAAAAGCAGGCGGAAGCAAAATCGAAATTTCTGTATAAAATCAGAAGCAAGCAGGGAATGTAAAAAAACACAGACCGCATAAAAGCAATAAAAGGGTTCTGCAGTTCATCCTGCAGAACCCTGATTTTTGCCTGAAGGTTAAAAGCTGTCTGTTTTGTGTCGATTTTTTGGATAATTTACAGTTGTTGAATGAAAAAGTTCTCTCATAAAGAGAACAGTTGAAATCTTTATGCATTGTTTCTGGTTATTTTAATATATTCCGATGGCGTCATGTTATAAAATCTTTTAAACACCGTTACAAAATATGCCTGCGATGAAAAGCCGACTTCGATGCATATTTCTTTTGATGATACTCCGTTAAGAAGTAAGCTTTTAGCTTTTTCAAGTTTTTGTTTCAATATATATGAGCTGAGGTTTTCTCCGATTTCTCTTTTGAAAATCTGCGACAGATAATCGGCGGAAATTCCGCAATGCTCTGCAACAGCAGAAACACTTATTTTTTCACATAGGTTTTCGTTTATATATCTGATGCAGTTTCGTATATGCGGAGAAAACTCAGGCTGCTTCTTATTCTTTTTTACATCCTGCGTCAGTTTTAATATTTCAATACCGAGGCACATAAATATTTCATTTTTGTCCGTCAGCGAATCAATCGTTTTAATCACTCTGTCTGAAAACTCATAAGCTTTGCTTTCGTTGAGTCCGCCTTGTATTGCATATCGGGTTGCGAGAGTGACCGCACTGACAGCCATATATTTATGCTGCATCAACTCATTGTCAGACATTTTACCCATAACAATAAGAGAATCAAGATTTTTGATTTGCATCATAAGCGAATCAATATCACCCTGCTGAACGCAGGAAAACAAACGGATTTCCGCACTATAGGGCGTGTGTTTTTCAAGAGTGTTTTTCTCTATCGTCTTGACGGTTACGAGTTCGCCTATGTTCATTGAATCACATCTTTTCTTTCAGCTTTTTCATTTCTTTTTTCAGACGATTATTGCATAAAACTTCCCAAAGCGGCATAATCAGACCGCCACCTAAACGGCAATGTGCTTCATTCATTGCACCGTAATATGCAACTCTGAAATCCGCATATTCGGATAGTTTATATTTCTGTTTGTATTTTTCATACAGACCGTAAGCATCTCCCCACATATTGCGAAGCTGGAACAAATCATATTCTCTGTCTGCCCACATGCAAGTGCAAGGGTCAATGAAGGCTGTGAGTTGTAATGTTTTGGGATCAGCCATTATGTTCATTATGTTGAGGTCGCTGTGAATGAGAACGGGAGATGAGTTTTCTTCAGGAAGATTGTTAAAAATTTCAGTTGCTTCACAGAGAAGCTTCAAATTTCTCTTGCTGAACTTTCCTTTTTTGCTCAATTCTTTCAAACCTGCAAGCCATGGCTCCTGCTTTTCTTTTTTGTAATATTCAAGCCATGTATCATATTGGGGATTTGATAAATCACCGAATTTGTCATTTGTAACGCTGTGCCATTCAAGCATGCCCGAAACAACATCGTCAGCAAATTTCTGTTTCTGACTCTTAGTTTTTAACAAGAACAACGGATTTAATACATTTTGTCCATCAACAAAGGTCATAGCTAAAATTGCCGTTTTTTCATCTTCATAAGTAAAAATAACCTTCGGCATTTCTACACTTGTGTTTGCAGAGAGGATGTTGAGCTGCTGAGCCTCTTCGTACTGTGAGCCCTGAATTCTGTATGCTTTGACAGCGATTGTTTCTCCGTTTGAAAGGATTGTTTTATAAACTCTTCCGTAACTGCCTCCGCCGATAAATTTAATATCCGAAACTTTCTTGTCGAGTTTTTCAGAAACAAGTTCAGGTATTATCGGCAATATATGTTTGTTACTGTTATCGAGAATTTTCATTGCTGTTCCTCCGATATTCTTCTTTTAACAATTTGGTATGCGGTTTTGCTTTCGGGTAAAAACGAAAACAGTTGGAAGCAATGGCACATTCCCTCAAATTTATGTAGCTCGGCATCAATGCCAACGGTTTTCAGTTTTTCATAAACTCTGTCGTTATCGCTTTCATCAAGCTCTGCGGTGCCGCATATCAGAGTAACTTTCGGGAAATTTTCAAAACTGCCGAACAAGGGTGAAATATACGGGTCGGTTCTGTCAACGTTAAGAACATACTTCGATATTCTTCTGAGCAGGTGAAGATTATCTTCAATCTTTTTGTGTTTTGCTATTCCGTAAAACGGGTCTGTGTATGCGTTAGTAATTCTTGAATCACCGCTTGATGTTGCATCCGCCCACAGAGAAAAGCATACAATGTGATTCGGCATCGGGTAACCGTTATCACGAAGCCACAAAGATGATGTCATTGCAAGAGTTGCACCTGCGCTGTCACCGATGAAAACAATGTCTAAATTACTAATACCTTCATCGAGCAAATGAAGATAAACTTTTACAACATCGTGCATCTGTGACGGAAGCTTATGTTCTGGGAATCTGCCGTAATCAACATTTATAACCGTTGCACCGCAGAACATATTGCTGTATTTTTCGGCAAGCCTGCGGTAAAAATCATTCAGTTCGATTTTGAATCCGCCGCCGTGAATCATCAGTATGATTTTCTCTGTTTTGCAATTACGGTTTATGAGCTTTTCATATTTCACACCGTCTGTTGTGTGTTTTGAGTGTATAAAGTTTTTTGAGGGCTTATATTTTGAATTTTTATCCTTCGTCAGTTTTGCCGCATTGTCGGACAGCTTTGAACTGTCGGATAACGGCGAATGAAAAATCAAACGCAAGGTTGACATAAATATTTTTGAAATCAGAGATTGCATAACATCACCCGTCTTTCTGATTAAAATTTTATCACAAGAAAAATATAAATACAACAATCTCACAATTTTCATATCTGCAAATCAAAACAATCAAGGAAATATGAAATTTACTGAGTAACAGCAAGGAAAAACTGCTCTTACCGGGAAAGTTGATATCGTACAGCAGCTTTAATCAAAAAACTTTCAAATTAATCAAAAAATTAACATTAATAAACCCCGAATGGATTGCAACAATAATAAGGCAAACGCAAATTGAATTTGAAGGGGTGTAAACGAAATGTCAAAGAATAATTCAGTTGTTCCTCAGGCAAGAGCCGCTCTTGACCAGTTCAAGATGTAAGCTGCAAGAGAAGTTGGTGTTCAATTCCCTCTTAAAGAAAATGCACAACATATAGCAAACTCTATGAAAACATAATCATTTTAATGTGCCGAAAGCTGCCTTTGATTTCAAAGGCGGCTTTTGGCTTTGAATGATATGTGTTGACACAAATGTTTGATTGTTGTAAAATCAAATAAAAAACACAAAGGAGAAAATATAATGGCAAAAATTCTTATCAGCCCCGGTAAATATGTTCAGGGCGCAGGCGAAATGAAAAAGCTTTATGACTATGCAAAGGGCTACGGCAAAAAAGCCCTTGTTCTTATCACCGCATCGGGTTACAAGAGAATCGGTGCAACCGTTGAAAGCAGCTTTGCTGGTCAGGATTTTGAGCTTGTTTTTGATTATTTCAACGGTGAATGCTCAAAAAACGAAATCAACAGACTTATCAAGATTATGGAAGAAAAGGGCTGCGACCTTGTTATAGGCATTGGTGGCGGTAAGATTCTTGACACCTCAAAGGCAGTTGCTTATTACTGCAAAACTCCCGTTCTTATCTGCCCCACAATCGCATCAACAGACGCACCCTGCAGTGCACTTTCTGTTATATATACCGATGACGGTGTTTTTGAAGAATATCTTTTCCTTCCCGCTAACCCCAATATGGTTCTTATGGATACTGATATCATTGCTGCTTCACCCGCAAGACTTACGGTTTCGGGTATGGGTGACGCACTTGCAACTTATTTTGAAGCAAGAGCAGTTATGGCAAAGGATGCAGGCACTTGTGCAGGCGGTAAGGTTACCTGCGCAGCAATGGCACTTGCAAAGCTCTGCTTTGAAACACTTATGGATGAAGGCGTAAAGGCAAAGATTGCTCTTGAGGCAGGTGCTTGCACAGAAGCTGTTGAAAAGGTTATTGAAGCAAACACTCTTCTCAGCGGTATCGGATTTGAAAGCGGCGGTCTTGCAGGTGCACACGCAATCCACAACGGTCTTACCGTTCTTCCCGAATGCCATCATATGTATCACGGCGAAAAAGTTGCTTTCGGTACACTCACACAGCTTGTTCTTGAAAATGTTGACGGCGACGAGCTTGAAAGAATCATCAGTTTCTGCATAGAACTCGGTCTTCCCGTAACATTCAAGGAACTCGGTATTAACGAAGTGACAGACGAAAAACTTATGGCTGTTGCAACTGCGGCTTGCGCAGAGAGTGACACTCTTCACAATATGCCTTTCGAAGTTACTCCCGAAAAGGTTTGCGCAGCACTTAAAGCGGCAGACGCTTACGGCAGGTATTTTCTCGGCGAATAAATAAAACCATATGGGCTGTCTTTCAAAGCAAAGACAGCCCTGAATTGTTTGTAACAAAGTAAAAGACACGAGAAACAAAATGTGATTTCTCGTGTCTTTTATATTTGATTATTCTTTCACATCGCTGACGGTTATGCACACCTCATTGTTTTCAACCGTTGCAAAACCGTCGGAAATATCTGCTTCAAAAACAGTTTTTTCGTTCGCAGTTAATTTTATTTTTCCTGCTTTAAGAGAAAACACTGCATTTGCGTGACCTTTTCTTATTCCGTAAGAGCCTGAAAATTCACCTTTCACATTATCTGAAATCGGCAAACGTACGCTGTCGCATTCCATATCGGGGATCCGATGCCCGACGGTGAAAATTTTAACGGTAAGAACATCTTTCATATCCGTCACCCGTTTTCCTTTTTATAAGCGGAATATACGTCATCGGCTGTTCCTGACATAAGGAAATACTGCTCGGGAATCATATCGAGTTCACCTGAAAGAATGCTTTCAACGCTGTCAACCGTTTTTTCAAGCGGTACATATATACCTGCCTGACCCGTAAAGCCTTCCGCAACATGGAACGGCTGACTCATAAAGCGTTGAATTCTTCTGGCTCTTTTTACTGTTTGTTTATCTTCTGCCGAAAGTTCGTCCATACCGAGAATTGCGATTATATCCTGAAGTTCCGCGTATTTCTGCAACACTCGTTGAGTTTCTTTTGCAACTTTATAGTGCCTTTCACCGACAAAATCGGGAGAAAGTGCTCTTGATGATGATTCAAGAGGGTCAACTGCAGGATAGATACCGAGTTCAACAATTTTTCTTGAGAGAACGGTGGTTGCATCAAGATGCGAGAATGTTGTTGCGGGAGCAGGGTCTGTAAGGTCATCGGCAGGCACATAAACAGCCTGAACGGATGTTATTGAACCGTTACCCGTTGAAACAATTCTTTCCTGCAATTTGCCCATTTCAGAGGCGAGGGTAGGCTGGTAACCGACGGCTGACGGCATTCTGCCCAGAAGCGCCGAAACCTCACTGCCTGCCTGAGTGAAACGGAAAATATTATCAATAAAAAGAAGAACTTCTTTGTGTGATTTTTCGCGGAAATATTCAGCCATTGTAAGTCCCACAAGGGGAACACGGAGTCTTGCACCGGCAGTTTCGTTCATCTGACCGAAAACGAGGGCTGTTTTATCAATAACTCCCGACTGATTCATTTCGTTCCAAAGATCATTGCCCTCTCTTGAACGCTCACCGACACCTGCAAAAACAGAGTAGCCGTCGTGTTCAAAAGCAACGTTACGGATAAGTTCCATGATGAGAACTGTTTTTCCGACACCGGCACCGCCGAAAAGACCGATTTTTCCGCCTTTTATATAGGGGGTCATGAGGTCGATAACCTTTATGCCGGTTTCGAGTATATCGTTGGACGAAACAATCTCTGCAAAAGACGGAGCGGGATGATGAATCGGCCACTGTTCTTCTGTTTTTATCGGCTCGCCGCGGTCAATAGGTTTTCCCGTAACATTGACCATTCTTCCGAGAGTTTCAACGCCGACACTGATTTTGATGGGTTCTCCCGTGTCGGTTGCTTTCATGCCTCTTGACATACCGTCGGTGGGGTTCATTGATATGCATCTTACCTCACCGTTTCCGAGATGCTGCGAAACTTCAAGGGTATATAATTCGTCGTTTACCTGAACGTTAACTTCGTTAAAAATATCGGGAATTTCATTTATATCGAAAAGAATATCGACAACGGGACCTGTTATTCTCTGCACCATTCCCACAGAACCTTTTGCCATAAATTACACTTCCCCTTCCTTTGAATAATCTGCCGAAACTTCAAGAACATCGGCGGTAACCTGACTCTGACGCTTGCGGTTTATTTCCGTTTCAAGTTGAGCGCTGTATTCGCACGCGGTATCGTATGCACTGCGCATTGTTGTCAGCGTTGCTGCCTGAGCACCGAGTGCGGTTTCAAGTATTTTTTTATAAAGAATTGAAATCAGGATTTTTTCGGCAGTTTGGCTTATAACAGTTTGCTTATCGGGAACAAACAAAGGCTCTTCGCATTCTGCCGATTCTTTATCAGGTGTAAACAAATCCTCGCATACGGGGCTTTGCTTCATCATGTTCTGATATTGAGAATATATGATTTTCACTGAAGATATTTTTCCGTTTTCCATCAGTTTCCTGATATTGTCAAAAAGTCCGCACGCATCCTGATATGACGGTATATCGGAAAAAATATATGATTTGCTGTAAGGAATTTTTTTACTGTCAAGATAGTCCTTACCTTTTTTACCGCAGCAAAGAATAACGGGCTCGGTTTCTTGTTTGCGAAAAATATTCTCAAAAAACAAGATGAGTTCTGTATTGAAACTTCCGCACATTCCTTTGTTTGAAGTCATAACAATGTATAAAATCGGCGCGTCGGGATTTTTAACCGAAAAAACAGAGTTGAAATCCTTGCGGTAATTACGGTACATACGGTTGCATTGCTCTTCGTATTTTTCATAATCCGAATAGAGAGCGGAAAGTTTTGAATATTTGACCGTAGAAGCCGTTTTCATTGCCTGGGTAAGTTTTTGTGTTGAAAGAATTACCTGCAGTTTCTTTTTAAGATTTTGTATCGTGGGCATAATCAGAACCTCTCGGTGAATTCAGCAATAACTTTATCAAGTTCCTGCCTGAGGGTATCATCCAATTTTTTTGAGTTCTTGATTTTAAGAAGAACAGATTCCTTTTCGTTCTCAAAGAAGCGGAAAAGTTCTTTTTCAAATCTTTCCATATCTTCAACGGCAATATTCTTTGTGTATCCTTCGCTGACGGCATAGATAAGAACGGCTTGCAGTTCATCCGCAACAGGGGCATATCTTCCTTGCTTGAGAGCCTCTGTGAGGCGTTTGCCCGAATCGAGAGTTGCTTTTGTTGCGTCGTCAATATCAGAACCGAACTGCATGAATTCGGCAAGTTCTCTGTACTGAGCAAGTCTTGTGCGAAGACTTGCAGAAATCTTTTTCATAACGGGTTTCTGCGCTGCACCGCCGACTCGGGAAACCGAAAGGCCGACATTTACGGCAGGTCTCTGACCTTCATTGAAAAGTTCTGCATCAAGGAAAATCTGTCCGTCGGTGATTGAAATAACATTAGTGGGAATATATGCGGATATATCACCTGCAAGGGTCTCAACTATGGGAAGAGCGGTGATTGAACCGCCGCCGAGTTCATCGGAAAGATGAGCCGCTCTCTCGAGAAGTCTTGAATGAAGATAGAATATATCGCCGGGATATGCCTCACGGCCTGACGGACGGTGAAGCAGAAGCGAAAGTTCGCGGTAAGCAACGGCGTGCTTTGAAAGGTCGTCATAGACTATGAGTACATCTTTTCCTTCATACATAAAGTGTTCAGCCATTGCCGAACCCGAAAAAGGTGCAATGTACTGAAGCGCTGCCGAGGAAGAAGCAGGCACTGCAATAATGGTTGTATATTCCATCGCTCCCTTTGACTGAAGTTTTTCTTTGATTTCAGCAACGAGAGTTTCCTTCTGACCGATTGCAACGTAAATGCAGATTGTGTTTTTGCCCTTCTGGTTGATAATTGTATCAACGGCAATGGCGGTTTTACCCGTCTGTCTGTCGCCGATGATGAGTTCTCTCTGTCCCTTACCGATAGGAACAAGAGCATCAATCGCCTTTATACCGGTATGCAAGGGTGAGTTTACGGGAGAACGGTCAAGGATTGAGGGCGCTTTATATTCAATGGGTCTTGTGCTTTTATAAGGAAGATAGCCCATTGCATCAATGGGATTGCCGAGAGCATCAACAACTCTGCCCAGAAGGCATTCGCCGACGGGAACGGATGCTATTGTGCCGACTCTTCTTACACGGCTGCCCGATTCGATATTGGAAAATTCGCCGAAAATAACACAGCCGATTCTGTTCTGCTGAATATCGAGAACCATTCCCGTTTCACCGCATTCAAATTCAACAACCTCGCCGTACATAATATCGGCAAGACCGTCCATCCAGCAAATGCCGTCCGAAACCGTCATAACACGGCCCAACTGATATTTATGAATCTGCGGTCTGAATTCTTCGGCTTTCTGCGTGAATTCCTGGATGAGAAGTCCTACGGTATCGTCATCCATAATCGGCTCATGGTTCATATTTTTTTCAAAGTGATAAAGTTCTTCACTTACCGTACCGTCATAAACGGTATCGCCTATACGAAGTTTAAGACCGCCTATAAGAGAGGAATCTTCAAGCACCCAAAGAGACGTTTTCCCTCCCACGCTTTCAAGAAGTTCCGTTGTTGCCTTATCAACCTTTTCAACAATCTCTTTTTCAAGGGGGAATGCTGATGTGAGGGTAACATAAAGAACGTCATGGTGCTTGAGATAAGCCATGTCGCCGGGGGTGAGGCAAATTTCCGAAAGTATGGTATCGATTACCTGACTGTCGAGGGATTTTATTTCATTTGCATATTTTTCATAGGAGAAAAGTTTGATTACATTTTCTTTCATAACGGAGAAGAGTTCTTTTCGCGCATCCTCGATCATCTGACGGTGGATTTCGCTGTATTCTCTTTCACCGAAAGCATTTATTGAAGCAATTTTTTCTTCCGTTTGTGTTTTTAACTTCAGAATTTCTTCGTCGAGAACATCTTCGGAAGATTCTTCGGAAACTGATTCAAAAACGGGCATTTCAAGCCTTTCGATTTCTTCTGCTTCATCAAGTTCCTTGTTAATCTTTTCAAGTCGGCCACCGAATATGCGCTTTACGGTTTTTCTGCCTGCAAGAACCAGAATAACAAGAAGAATAATAAAATTAATTATTACATATTGTATTTGCATAACACATCATATCCTATGCGAGATAATATTTTTCGCAAACAAAGCCGCCGCTGTCTCCATTTTCGGAGCAACGGAATAAACGATTTTGTCGTGTTCGTCAGTAATGCCTTCTCTGTATTTCTGAACATCGGCAATGCATTGTCTTTGTGCGGTTTCAATTTCTTTTTTGCTCTGAAGTTGTAATTGCTCAAGTTTTTGTTTTGTTTCTTTTCTGGTTTTTTCTTCCGCCAGAGTTTTTTCTTTTTCTGCCTGATTTTTATGCTCAAGAATACACTTTTCAATATCTTCTTTCTTCTTTGAGGCAGCCTGTATTTTTTCGCGGCGGCTGTCCATTATTTTAAGAAGCGGAGTGAAAAGCAGGTTCTTGAGTATTACCGTAAGAATCAAAAAGCAAATTACAGTCCAGACCATAACGGATGGCTGAATATTCATAATTTACTCCTCAGATTTTTGAAATAAGCATAAATGCGATAAGAAGTCCGTAAATTGTGAGTGCTTCCATAAGTGCAAGAGAAATGATGAGGGTTGAACGGATATCCTTTGCAGCGTCAGGCTGACGGGCAATGCTTTCCATTGCTGCTTTTGCTGTTATACCCTGACCGATTGAGGGGCCGAGTGTGCTGATTGCGATTGCGATTGCCGCTGCGATTGCGATGATTGATGAATTAGTCATATTAATTACTCCTTAGATATAAAAATTTTTATTCTGTAACCTCGTCAAGATAAATTGAAACGAGCATTGTGAATACCATTGCCTGCAAAGCGCAGAAGAGCAGAGAAAGCACCATCATTACCACCGGTGCACCAATGGGGAAGATATGGTAAAGTTCCTCTGTAACAGTTTCTTCGCCGAAAATGTTGCCGTAAAGTCTCAGTGCAAGAGATGCCGGCTTGATTATTTCATCAAGCACAAGAAGCGGCAACATAAAGAACATCGGTTTAACAAAATGTTTAAAATAATGCTTTGCGTTGTGTCTTATACCTGAAATCTGTAAAAACAGGAATGTTACAACACCGAGCGCCGCCGTAACAGAAAGCGATGCCGTCGGGGCTTTTACATAATCTGTCAGACCCACTCCGGGAATCAATCCCGAGTAGTTCGAGAAAATAATAAAAATAAAGAGAGATGCAAGAAAAGTAAAATATTTTCTTGATTTCTTTTTGCCGAGAATATCAGAAAAGAAATTGTCAAGATATTCAATACCGGTTTCAATTATGTTCTGAAATTTTCCGGGCCTTTCTTTGAGATTCTTTTTCACAATCAGTGAAAGCAATGCGATAACCAAAAGCATTATCCACATTGTGATAACCTCGCCGGTTACATCAAGAATCCCGAAAAGACTGATAATAACCTCTGATTTTTCACCCATCGGTCTTATCCTCCCTTTCTGTTTTCTTTGTTTTTATCGTGTCATTAAACAATAAAAGTTTCTTTGTGAAGAAAAACATAGGCACCGTCATTCCTGCTACCGCACCAACAAGAAGATATGCAAGGTCAGCAATCTGTGTTTTTGAACCGATGAAATATACCAAAACAAGATATGCCACCTGCAGAATCTGACGGATAACAAATGAGCCCGAGTATTTTTCGGGAGATTTTAAAAGCACTTTTTTTGAGAAAATATAGTTTGCAAAGGCTATCAAAAGGCCGACCGCCGCCGCAATAACAGCGCCGATAATATTTGCAATCATATAATCACCGACTTATTTATGATTTTAAGGTTATTATAACACTTGGTTTGCTTTTTTCAATAGTAACTTTTCATATTTTATATGAGGTTTATTGTGCTTGGTTTTTGTGAAAATAACCACAAAGGGCTGTCTCACGAATGAAGTGAGGCAGCTCCTTTTGTCTGTGAACTGTTTTTTTAAAAATTAATTGGCTATTTTCTCTTTTTCTTCGTGATTTTTGCGGCTTTTGATATCCTTTGTAAAAAGAGTTTTGAATATGGTTCCTTACCAAAGGCTGAATAAAGAAAAGTTGAGTAAAGAATGCAAACGGGAAGTTAAAGCATACAAGTTTAAGCCGGTCTGCAAGTAAAGTCCACATATTGAATCCTGCCTGGTAATTGTAATAAAGAAAAGCGGCTATGAAACTCATGACGGGACACATAATACCTACCGTTGCGCAGATGATTGCAGATTCAAAAAGCACGGGATGAGTGGTACGGGGGTCAAAATTCTTGCTGGCAAGTTTGAACGAAAGGGGAGAACCCAAAAGATTTTCGAGAGTGTAGGCAAGTACAAACTCAATAAGTACAACCGCCCAGATCGGAACGGTTTTTCCGAAAACGGGAACACCGCCCATTTTGTTGATAGCGGCAAGCACACCGGATTCGCCCGTAATCTGCATAAACATATTGCCATGAATAACATAAAGGCTGTAAAATACGTAAGCGTGAACGGTGATTACAACAGTAATAAAAATGCGAACACCATTCTTTGAAATTGATTTCTTGGCATAATAAAAACTCCTTTTGGGCATAAAAAAAGACACACCTGTAAATCTGTGTACCGTAATCAGATTTACGCACTCAAAGGTGCAACGTGTGTCGTTCATAGCCGTATTTATTTTTAGGTATTATAGCATGAATTTTTAAAAAATCAAATTTTTTCGCATGATTTTTCAAAAAAATATGTTGTGATTTGGAAGAACGTTTTTCAGCGGATATACCGATGGCAGTTGTTATATCCATTATGGTTGCTCGAACACCTCTCTGCATTATAGGTCTGATATTTCTGCCGTAATGCAGGATATCTATAGATCAAAACTTTCAAAAAATTAACATTAATAAACCCCGGATGGATTGCAACAATAATAAGGCAAACGCAAATTGAATTTGAAGGGGTGTAAACGAAATGTCAAAGAATAATTCAGTTGTTCCTCAGGCAAGAGCTGCTCTTGACCGGTTCAAGATGGAAGCTGCCCGTGATGGTGGTGTTCAATCACCTCTCGAAGAAAACATACACATTCTATGACAACATAATCAATATAATGTGTCGAAAGCTGCCTTTGAATCACAAAGACAGCTTTTTTGAAAGGTGATTTTTACGAGATTTCTGAAGAAACAATAATATATTTCAGATTACAAGAGGTTCTTCACAAATCAGAGATATTTATATTATCTGATTAAAAAACACAAAAATAATGCACTTGTCGGTATTGATTTGTGCATTTTGTTATATTATAATATAGATATTAATTTAAATTGCGATTTATGCGAAATAAAAGCGTGTCAAACGGGAGGGTGAATAATGAATCATAAAAAATTCAACTATGACTATTCAAAAACATTGTGGATGAAGATGTTTCTTGCAAAACCCGATTGGGAGAAAAAAACATCCGAGATTCTTATCACTTTTGAACAGGCACTTGAAATAATCAGGATGATGGATAACATAACG
>JAFQRY010000015.1 GCA_017409845.1 Clostridia bacterium | reverse complement strand
TTTTACGATGCGGTAACAAACGACCGCGCATTAACTTGCCGTGCTACCGCCTGCGGAATGGATAACGAATCGTAACCATCGGTAAACAGTTGGTTTTTCAGTCAAACAAAATGTCCGCCGTGCGCTTTGCATCGGCGGACATCGTTTATATTTCGCTTAGTTCTTCTAACTTGGTTTTATCTGTAAGTTCAACCATGCCACGGGAGAGCTTGACCATTCCTTCGTTCTGAAAATATTTCAGCATTCGTGTGATGACCTCACGGTGAGAACCAAGGTGGTTGGCAACGGCTTCGTGTGTGATTTTCAGCGTGTCGCTGTCCTCAATAGTGGATTCTTCCAGGAGGAAGGCGGCAACGCGCTTATCAAGACTCTTCCACATGATCTGTTCAATCAGCCACATAACGTCGGAAAATCTTGTGGCCATCAGCTCGTTTGTGTAATTCGCCACCGGTGCTGACTCTGCCATAATGCTTTGATATACCTCTACGGGAATGATCCAAAGGTCGGTGTCCTTTTCCGCCTCAATGGTGATGTCAAACTGAATGGAGCGCATCATGCAGGATGCGGAAAACAGACACATATCCCGATCAAACAGACGGTAAATAGTGATTTCCCGTCCTTCATCGGAAAGAATATAGGCGCGAAGCTGACCGGACTTTACCAGCAAAAGCCCCGTGCAGTCGTTACCGCCGTTGTGGATCACCGTTCCTTTTTTTACCGTGCGGGTGATCAATGAACTGAGTATATGTCCTTGGTGAACGGAGTTTAATTTATTCCATATGGGGAAATAGTTTTGAAATTCCATATAATCCATCCTATCCTTATCTGCTTGTAGGTACAGCGCAGATAAGGAATATACTTTTTTATTATTATACACGATTTGCTCCGAAAATTCAATACGGATATGATTGATTATAATTTAGTAATAGATATCTTTTAGATTCAAACCATAAAATTTGCAAATTAACGAACTGTGGTTCAGAATTGGGTAGTAAGGCCAAAAAAATTCCAAGTCTTCTGACTTGGAATTTTTTTATCCGTTACGATAGCAACGGTGATATACAATTTCTGCGGAATTGATGATATACAATGCTTCGCCTTTGTTTTTCAGCATACTGAAATCGGTTTTGCTTTTCAGCGTTTTTATAAGAAAATAGATTAAAGAATATCAATATATTCGCCGTTCAATGCCTTGTTCATGCTTCTGACCGCACAGAACTTTCCGCACATTGAACAACTGTCCTCATGTTCGGGTGCACGGCTGTCGCGAATTGCCTTTGCGGTTTCAGGATCAATTGAGCATGCCCACTGTTTTTCCCAGTCGAAAGTTCTTCGTGCATCAGCCATCTGGTCATCAATGTCTCTTGCATGAGGAATTTTTTTGGCGATATCCGCAGCGTGTGCGGCAATACGGGATGCTATAATTCCTTGTTTTACATCATCTACATTCGGAAGAGCAAGATGTTCTGCGGGAGTTACATAACAAAGAAAAGCTGCACCCGAAGCTGCAGCGATTGCACCGCCTATGGCAGAAGTGATGTGGTCATATCCGGGAGCAATGTCGGTAACTACAGGACCGAGAACATAGAAAGGAGCACCCATACAGACAGTCTGCTGTATTTTCATGTTTGCTTCTATCTGGTCCATAGGCATATGTCCGGGACCTTCAACCATAACCTGAACATCTTTTGCCCATGCTCGTTTGGTAAGCTCGCCGAGACGGACAAGCTCTTCAATCTGACAAACATCACTTCCGTCAGCAAGGCATCCGGGACGGCAGGCATCGCCGAGAGAAACGGTTACATCATACTCACGGCAGATTTCAAGGATCTCATCGAAATATTCGTAGAAAGGATTTTCTTCTCCTGTCATACTCATCCACGCAAACACAAGTGAACCGCCGCGGGAAACAATATTCATTTTCCTTTTATGCTTGCGTATCTGTTCAATAGTCTTGCGGGTAATACCGCAATGAAGTGTTACAAAGTCCACACCGTCCTGTGCATGGAGACGGACAACATCAATAAAATCTTTTGCGGTGAGGGTTGCAAGGTCTCTCCGGTAGTGAATAACACTGTCATACACAGGCACGGTGCCAATCATGGCAGGGCATTCTGCGATAAGTTTCTGACGGAAAGGCTGCGTGTTGCCGTGACTTGATAAATCCATAATAGCCTCTGCACCCATATTGACAGCTGCCATAACCTTCTGCATTTCAATGTTATAATCCTTACAGTCACGGGATACTCCGAGGTTTACATTAATCTTGGTACGAAGCATAGAGCCGACACCGTTCGGGTCAATGCAAGTGTGAAGCTTGTTGGCACAGATAGCTATCTGCCCTTTTGCAACAAGGTTACGGATTTCTTCTTCCGTTCTGTATTCTTTGGCGGCAACTGCCTTCATTTCAGGTGTAATTATACCACGCTTTGCAGCATCCATTTGTGTTGTGTAATTTCTCATTTTTTTTGGTTCCTTTCAGTCAGACGGTAAATCGGCATATCGGGTGTTCAGTCCGAAATTGTGTTGCATAGGACCTGAACCTTGTCCTAAATCAAGCTGTGCGGAAAGTGCATCGGAAATATAGTTTTTTGCTCTCTGCACGGATGCTGTAAGCTCAAAGCCTTTTGCAAGGTTGGAGGCAATGGCAGAGGAAAGTGTGCAGCCGGTGCCGTGAGTATTGGGATTGTTGATTCGCTTGCCTTCAAACCATCTTGTTTCACCGTTTGCATATAAAAGGTCGTCTGCATCGTTGATGCTGTGGCCGCCTTTGAGAAGAACTGCACAGCCATATGTATCGCCGATGAATTTCGCGGCAGAAAGCATATCTTCTTTGCTTTCGATGGACTTTCCTGAAAGCACCTGTGCTTCGGGAATATTCGGCGTAACGAGGGTTGCGATGGGCAGAAGCTTCTCTGCCAAGGTCTGCACTGCATCGGTCTTCATCAAAGAAGATCCGCTGGTTGCCACCATAACGGGATCTACTACCACATTTTTTGCGTTATGGCAGCTGAGTCTGTCTGCAATCACGCAAATCAGTTCCGAAGAAGCTACCATTCCGATTTTTACGGCATCGGGATAAATGTCCTCGAATACCGCATCCAATTGTTGCTTCAGAAAATCGGGCGATGATTCCTGAATTGCTCTTACGCCGGTCGTGTTCTGTGCCGTGAGTGCCGTGATTGCACTCATAGCATAAACACCGTTCATCGTCATTGTTTTCAAATCTGCCTGAATACCGGCGCCTCCGCTGCAGTCGCTTCCTGCAACGGTCAATGCTGTTTTCATTTTCATAAAAATACTCCTTTCATTTTCAGCATCGTTTTATATAGCGGCATAAGGTGGTGCCCCCAATCTGCCGCTTGAAGCCTGCGGTTATAAACCGTAAGCAAACTTCCAGAAGTGTTCTGAATGTGTAAAACACTCAATAAAGCAATCCGAAACGGAACGCAGTTCTGCCTGCTTCGTTTCGTGAGAGTCATATACGGCAACGGTTATAAAGCCATCGGTCTTTGCTGTTCTTGCGGCGTGGTATGCGTCCTCAAAAACAACAGTGTCTGATTTCGTTGTTCCCAGATGTTCCATAGCCTTTCTGAAAATAACGGGCTCGTCTTTGCCGTGTCCCACATCGGTACAGGTAAAGATTTCGGAAAAGAAAGATTCCATACTGCACCGCTTCAAAGCCGCTTCCACCTGATAACGGTCGGTTGCAGTGGCAATACACATTTTGACTCCTCGGTTTTTCAATTGTTCAAGGAATGCTGTTACACCTTCCTTGGGTTGAACCGTGTGAAAATAAAAGTCCTCTACTGTGCGGTTGATGCCGTTCATTATTTCTTCAACCGTTAATTCAACAGCATATTTTTTTCTGATATATGTTGCGGATTGTAAAAGACTCATGGGCTTTAATACCGCTTGTAAGTCTTTTTCAGGTTCTGTACCAACGGATCGGAGATAGGCTTCTCCTGCGGTATTCCAGATAAACATAGAGTCAAAAAGCGTTCCGTCAAAATCAAAGATTATTCCTTTTAACATAAACCAAGCTCCCGTGCTCTCGCTTTCAGTTCTCTTGCTGCCTTTTCCGGATCATCAGCCTTCATTATTGCTGAAACGGCACAGATGCCAGAAATACCGATGCCTTTAAGAATATCAATATTATCTTTGGTGAGACCGCCGATTGCATTAACGGGTATCGGCACGGCTTTTGTTATTGCATCAAGTGTTTCGGTTGAGGTGAGAACGGTTACAACCTTGGTGGTTGTCGGATAAATTGCACCCACTCCGAGATAATCTGCTCCTTGTTCATAGGCTTCTTGTGCCCATGGCACCGTTTTTGCGGTAGCACCGACAATTTTATCTTTGCCTATCAGCTTTCTTGCAACAGCAACGGGCATATCGCTTGCTCCGACATGAACACCTTCCGCATCAATTGCAAGAGCAACATCAACTCTGTCGTCAATAATAAGCGGCACATTGTAACGCTTCGCAATTTCGTGTACCTTTTCCGCAAGCTCGATATATTCACGGGTGGATTTTTCCTTTTCACGAAGCTGAAGAATGGTTGCACCGCCTTTGAGAGCCTGCTCAACACGATATAGGAATTCTTCCTCTGTGTAATTCGTGCTGTCAGTTATAAAATAAAAACTTGGGTCAAAATTTTTCATATTCATTACCTCACACATACAGATAGTCGTTAAGAACCGGTTGCAGACCTTCATCTGCAATGTCCTTATACATCTTATCAAGACTGCGGTTATCATCAATTTCAAACTGTTCATCGCCCTGAACATCGTCGGTTTCTTTGCCGGTATATTTGCTTTCATGGTCACCGATACCCGTGGAAACACCTGCCGAAACCTTTGTTGCGGCAATCTTTACAATGCCGTTACGGAATTCGGCACTTTCACGGGATGATACCGTAATTCCCACGAATGGCAGGAAAATACGGTATGCACAAAGCACCTGACATAATTGCTTTTCGTGCACATCAAGCGGATTGATTTTATCGTTATTGATAATAGGTCGGAGTCTCGGGCAGGAAAGTGACATTTCGGCGTGAGGATATTTCCTCTGCAAATAATAAACGTGCAAAGCACTTGCCAAGGCATCCTTACGGAAGTCCGAAAGTCCGAGAAGAGCCGAGAATGCAACTCCTCTCATACCGCCAAGAAGCGCTCTTTCCTGAGCATCAAAGCGGTAAGGCCACACACGCTTGTGACCAAGCAGATGCAGTTTTTCATATTTATCTGCATCATAGGTTTCCTGGAAGACCGTCACATAGTCCGCACCACATTCGTGAAGATATCTGTATTCATCGGTGTTTACGGGATATATTTCAAGCCCGACCATACGGAAATATTTTCTTGCCAGTTTACACGCTTCACCGATATATTCAACGTTACTATGACCTCTGCTTTCACCCGTTAGAATCAGAATTTCTTCCATACCGCTGTCAGCAATAACCTTCATCTCTTTTTCAATCTGCTCCATACTCAGCTTCATACGCTTGATATTGTTGTAGCAGTTAAAACCGCAATATACACAGTAGTTTTCACAGTAGTTTGCTATGTAAAGAGGCGTGAACAGATATACCGTGTTTCCGAAGTGCTTGCTTGTTTCAAGCCTTGCACGCTCTGCCATTTGTTCCAGAAACGGTTCTGCTGCAGGGGAGAGAAGGGCTTTGAAATCGTCAATCGGACAAGTATTGTGTTCCAACGCCGCTTTAACATCATCGGCAGTATATACTGAATAATCATAAGAGTTCATCTGTGCCATAACTCTTGCACATACATCCGACTCGATTATCTCCATACCGGGCATATATTCCATATGATTTTTACGGAATGAAGGGTCGTTTTCGAGTCTGTGCTTTTTCTCAAGTGCTTCGGAAGAAAGATGCTCCGAATCCACAAAAAATTGATTTTCCATATTTTCTCCTTAATCTCTGAGGAAACCTGTCAGAGGGTCAGAAGCCGATGCTCCGCGTGTCAATACTCTGCCAAGTCCTGCAAGGTAAGCCTTTCGTCCTGCTTCAATTGCGTTCTTGAATGCAGAAGTCATCATAGGCAGGTCGCCTGCAGTTGCAAGGGCGGTGTTTGCCATGATTGCCGCCGCACCCATTTCCATTGCTTCACAAGCCTGAGACGGTCTGCCGATACCTGCATCAACAATGATGGGAAGGTCAATCTCATCAATAAGAATCTGAATAAATTCTTTTGTTGCAAGACCTTTATTTGAACCGATAGGTGAGGCGAGAGGCATTACCGAAGAGGCACCTGCATTCACAAGATCACGGGCAACGTTCAGGTCGGGATACATATACGGCATAACAACAAAGCCTTCATTGGCAAGAATATCGGTTGCTTTGATTGTTTCCTGATTGTCGGGAAGCAGATATTTTGAATCACGCATAATCTCGATTTTTACAAAATCACCGCAACCGAGTTCTCTTGCAAGACGGGCAATGCGCACAGCTTCTTCTGCATTCCTTGCACCGCTTGTGTTGGGGAGAAGTGTAATACCTTCAGGAATGTAGTCAAGTATGCTTTCCTGTTCTTTTGTGTTTGCGCGGCGGACTGCAAGAGTAATAATTTCTGCACCTGCATCCTTTACAGCCGCTTCAATGAGTTTCATTGAGTATTTTCCCGAACCTAGAATAAAGCGGGAGTTGAATTCGTGTCCGCCGATTATGAGTTTATCATTGTTCATAGTTTTTCCTTCTTTCTTTAAGTTTCAAATTGTTCAGTCAGAATTCGGAGTACGGTATGTGCCTGATGTGCCGCACAGAGCATCACACGGGATGCAACAAGACTGCCTTCCGATTGCACATCACTCGTTCCGTCACCGCAGAGATAAAAACGCTTTGATATTCTTTGTGTCTGAATGGTGTTGGCACTACCGAATCCAGCCATACCCGATGCGGCGACCAAATACTTTTCAGGCATTCTTTCAAGCACAAGATTCACCAGCATTGCTTTGCACTCTGCATCGTCGAAAGCTTCGCAAATAATGTCTGCTTTTTCAAGAAGCACTTCGGCATTGTTTTTGGTAATGCGAACCGAATGAGTTTCGATCACAACATACGGAGCAATTTCCGAAAGATTATCTTTCAGTGCTTTTGTTTTGCTTATACCGATCTGATTAGCTTTATATTGCTGACGGTGCAGATTTGTGATATCAACGCTGTCAAAATCAATAAGAATCAGTTTTCCGATACCTGCACGGGCGAGAGCAAAAGCTATGTTTGAACCAAGACCGCCGAGACCGCATATTGCAACGGTTGCGGATTCAAAAATATTCTGTATCTTTTCACCGTGTCTTTCCGATAAGGCGGCATACCATTCTTCTTTTGTTGGAATCAGCTTAACCACCTCCCACAAAGCTTACAACTTCAACGCTGTCGCCGTCTTGCAGCAAGGTTTCGCCGTATTGAGATTTAAAAACAATGTCACCGTTACGCTCAACTGCAATTCTTTTCGGGTCGTAATTTGTAGTTGCAAGATATTCAGCAATTGTTTTTCCTGCAACATTCAGTTCTTCACCGTTGATTTTTACCATAAAAACACCTCCTGAAAAAACAAAAACGGTAAGCTGCCGATTTGGTAACTTACCGTTGAGAAGATGTGTTTAAAAAAATAAAAAGTGACGAAAAATCTGAAACAGCTTCAGATTGATTCCGCCACGTCGAAACACTTTTATATCCAGGCATCCCTACGTTGGCATTATCCAAATCAGGTTATCGGTCGAAGGTTTTACCTTCCTCTCAGCCTGTAACACAAGCTCCCGTCTGTTAAATTGTAATTGTATTATACAACTTTGTCTGTAAAAAAGCAACAGAAATTTTTGCTCTGTGCTGATTGTTTATGATTTTACTGTTCAGGCACAAACGGAAATGCAAGAAAATTTGCAGAAGAAATGATTTCAAGCGGAATTGTTGATGAAATCCGTGCCGAAGAAGGCAACCTGAAATATGAATACTTTTTCCCTATGGGCGACAGTGAAACCGTGCTTTAGTACGCCTTCGGCCGAAGAATAACCTTTCCGCCTTTTGCTTCACAAAAAGCAATTCCCCTCAGAAACATGGTTACCTTGCCTTCCTTGGAGCGTAGGCAATTCTCCTTGTTTCTTAACCTCGGCACCTCACTTCATCCGCCGCCGGCGTTTCGGTGTTTCGTCCCCTGAAGGGGAGGCAGTCATTCAGCTTCCTTTCTCAACAGTCTGAGCAACAGCCCGAAAGCTGTTGCTTTTTTTCGTGCAGGTGGTATAATGTGTTCGATAAATCAGATTTCAGGAGGGTTTATTTTTATGAAGAAAACCTTGAAAGCGAAAATATCCGGAACAATTTGTCTTGTTTTGGGCATAGCTTTTGCAATCGTCGGATTGTATTATTTCCATATGCAGTACCTCTGCTTTGAATATACACCGCTTCAGTTTATTCTCGGCTTTGTTGTCTGCCTTGGCGGAGCATTGCTTTCGATACCGCTGAGTAAAAAAACGGAAAAAAAGAAAACAGCATTGACTGCTGTTTTGACGGTTTTGGTCTTTGCGTTTGTCCTTATCGGACTTATGTTTTTGATAAATGCCGTAATCGGCGGCGGTGAGCTTGAGCTGGCGGCAATGGTTATCCCCGTGTATCTCACATTCATTATCACATCTGTTATGGCTTTGCTTTGTGTGTTCAGAATATTTGACAACAAGGTTTTGAAAGCGGTTCTCACTGTACTTATTGTTATCGGTTTTCTCTTCGGAAGTCATTCCTATATCAACTCGCATATTTATGTTTTGCTTTACGAAGATTACACTGCTCCCGCACCTGTTATAACTGCAGTATCAAAAGAAAAGAAAGATGAAAAAATGATTATCGGCGATTTTTATGTAAGCACAAACGGCAATGATGAAAACAGCGGAACAAAAGATTCACCGTTTCTGACAATTGAAAAAGCGGCTGAAGCTGTAAGAAATACAGATAAAGCCGGCAAAAACGGAATAACTGTCTGCATCGAAGCAGGTGAATACCGTGTGTCTACTCTTAACTTTACCAAAGAGGATTCAGGCACAGAGGAATGCCCCGTAACTTACTGTTCTTATAACGGTGAGGTTATTATCAACGGCGGTATAACACTTGATACCGCTGATTTTAAAAATGTAAAAAGCTATCCCGAAATTGCAGAAAGACTTTCTGTCGATGCTCAGGAAAATGTTATGGTTGTTGACCTGACAAAAGAGCCGTATTCGCTCACAAGTGACGATTGGGGTAAGATTTATGCAATCGGCTCTTACCACACAGCAGATAACTATGACGGCGATTATACGGGTCCTCTTTATTGTGAGCTTTTCGTGAATGACATAAGACAAACCGTTGCAAGATATCCCGATAATGAATATCTTTATACCGAAGAGGTTGTAAAAACAGGCTTGGGCAAGGAATCCGACGGTGCACTTACTGAAGTTAAAGATTGGGGTAAAATCCGCAACCCCGAATCCGATATTTACAAAGTTGATCCTGAACTTGCAAAGAGAATTTCAGGCTGGAAAAATCTTGAGGATGTGTGGATGTTCGGCTATTGGAAATATGATTGGGCGGATGCTTCAACACCCGTAGGAAGTTTTGATAAAGACACCCGTGAACTTTCTCCAAGGTTTGTCAGTCTTTACGGAACAAAAACCGATGCCCCGTACTATTTTTTCAATGTTCTTGAAGAACTTACAACAGAGGGTGAATGGTATCTCGACAGAGAAAACGGATTGCTTTGTATGTGGGAACCCGAAAATAAGGAAAACGCAGAAATTATTCTTTCTCTCTCACTCAATCCCGTAATAAATTCTGAGGCTGATTACATTACCTTTGACGGATTAACCGTAAAAGGAACACGGAGTGACGGCATAGTTATAACAGGCAATGATAATACCGTTCAGAACTGTCTTATCAAAAATGTTGCAGGCAATGCTCTTGTTATGAGCGGAAGCAACAATCTTGCATATAACAACGAAATCACCCGTACCGGAAAGGGCGGAATCATTATTTCCGGCGGCGATACAGAAACTCTTACTCCCGGCAACAGCAAGGCCGACAACAATTACATCCACGATTGGTCGGAAATTTACCAGACCTATCAGCCTGCCGTTACTCTTGAAGGTGTCGGAAATATCTGTTCTCATAACGAAATGGCAAACTCTCCTCACGAAGCAATTACTTACAAAGGCAACAATCACATTATCGAATATAATCTTATCCATGATGTTTGCCTTCTTTCTGATGATGCGGGTGCAATTTATTCGGGAAGAAGCTGGGTGTGGTACGGCAATGTTGTAAGATACAACTGTATTTATAATGTCGGTTCGGAAAATCACAGACCCGACGGTATTTATCTTGATGATGCGGTTTCGGGTCAGAAAATTTACGGCAACCTTCTTATCAATATTCCGAGCAATTCAATTCACGTCGGCGGCGGCAGAGACAATGTTATAACCAATAATATCATCGTGAATCCCGGCAATAACGCCCTGAGATTTGATGACAGAGCAAGAGAGGGTGCTGTTGAAAACGGATGGTTTACTCACGCTCACATCGGCAGCGGTGATATGTGGGAAGCACTGTATAATTCACCCTGGCAGAGTGAAACCTGGCAAAATGCGTTCCCCGAATACAAGAACTGCACAGACGATATTTCAAAATCAGATTCGCCTGATTATATTCCCAATCCTGCAAGCACCTTCAAAAATAATATTATTATTAATAAAAATATGGGCTACGGCGAAGTTTACAGCTCCGTTTGGAAGTTCAGCGATATAAGTGAAAATGCAATATATAATGTAGGCAAATGCGATGAAATCTTTGTCGATATCGATAACGGAGATTACAATATCAAAGATATTGATGAAATCAGAAAAGACGCTCCCGGTTTTAAAGAAATCCCTCTCGATATGATAGGCAGGGTAAACTGACAAATTCCGATTCGCATAGAAACTTAAAGACAGGAATAATGGATTATGAGTGGATTTGAAATGTTTTTGGTCCGCAGTATAACAGCGGTCATGCTGTTTTTTATGACTCTGATAAACAGCATTACGGGGGTGGGAACAATTATGGAGAAGCCTGCTGATATCAACGGCTCGCTTGTCTGCACGGACGCTCTCGGCAGAAGTGTTGTTTCCGCAGGAGAAAGCGAAAAGCTTGTCGGTGTTTTCTATTTTCTCTGGCAGGGTCAGCACGGCAGCACGCGGATAATTGACAACTCAAAGCTTGTTGCAGAACATCCCGATGCAATTAATTCGGAAGAAGAATGGATTGCGGCAGGCGGCGGAGTTCAACAAGAATTCCATTTCTGGGGTGAACCGCTTCTTGGATATTATTCTGCAAGCGATGAATGGGTTTTCAGAAAGCATGTTCAGATGCTGACAGATGCTGCGGTTGATTTCATAGTTATCGACGCAACAAATGCATTTACATATTCGGAGCCTGCCAAAAAGCTTATCGGCGTATGGTATGAATATCTGCTTCAGGGCTTTGATGTTCCGCAAATCGCATATTACACCAATTCCTGCTCCGCAGATACAATCAACAGAATTTACGATGAAATTTATAATAATGCCGAACTCAAGGCAAAATATCCCCGACTCGATGAGCTTTGGTTCCGTCTTGACGGTAAGCCGCTGATTATCGGCAACGAAAATGACGGCGAGATAAAACCCGAAGCCAAAGAATATTTCAGAATAAAGCAATCTCAATGGCCGAATGCGGACAAGGTTGATGACGGTTTCCCGTGGATGGAATTTGACCGTTCGCTCACATATCAATCTGTTTTTAAAAAAGACGGTGTCAAGATAATGAATGTTTCCGTTGCTCAGCATTCGGATACCTGTGCATTCAGCAAAACTGCATGGTACGGTGCAAATGACCGCACCCGTTCATGGCATAACGGAGAGAACGATTCATCAGAAAATGCTATGCTTTATGGCTATAACTTTGCGGAGCAATGGGAGTTTGCAATCAAAATGAATCCCGACATTATTTTTGTAACGGGCTTTAACGAATGGGTTGCTCAGAGGCAGTCTCCCGAAGAAAACTATCCGATTGTTTTTGTTGACTGTGCTGACGAAAACGCATCCCGTGATGTTGAACCCTCCGCAGGTATTCTCGGTGATAACTATTATCTGCAGATGGTGAATTATATTGCAAAGTTCAAGGGCGTAACAAGCAGATTTGCAAAAAGCAATAATGTGACCATAGACATCAACGGCAGCTTCTCACAATGGGATTCGGATAAAATCAGTTCGGTATACAGAGATTACAGAAACGATACAGCCGACAGAAATTCGGTTGATTTTGCTCAGAATCCTATAACCGATTCATCGGGCAGAAACGATATTGTCAATATGAAGGTTGCTGAGGACACGGAAAACTATTATTTTTATGTTGACACAGCCGACGCACTTTCTTCTCCCGACGGCGGAAGCTGGATGACTCTGTTCATTAATGAAAATATTGTTGTCAACCGCACTGCACCCGTCAACGGCAAAACCAACGTTGAGAAGAACAGCGACGGAGTTTTTGCTAAAACAGGCGAAGCTGAAATCCGTTATGAGGGCAACAAACTGATGCTTAAAGTTTCAAAAACTCTTGTTGATTCCGCCGACGGCTTCAACTTCAAATGGGCAGATAATTATATCGAAAATGATGTGAATTCATTCTATACAAAGGGTGATGCCGCCCCTTACGGCAGACTTTGCTATCGTTATTAAACTCAGCCGGTAAACTGTAATTTCCTGATCTGCAGTATATTGAAAATTTTTGTTTGATAACACACAAGCTCCGCAGATATTTTTCTGCGGAGTTTGTTGTGTCATGCCCCTCGAAACGAAAGGGGAACAGTACTATCTACGGGAAACGGAGCGGTTAAACGCATATGTTGAGAGGCTTAAACAACTGTTGCAGAGAATTCTCTGTTATCCTCGCCCACGGGAACGATAACTTCATTGCCGATCTTTATATCAATATCGCCCGTAAGATAAATATACAGTCGCTGTGAGTGTTCAAAAATAACCGGGCAGAAGTTTTAAACTGTTTTGTCGGTTTCGGCAGCGGAAGGTCATAAGGATGTTACAACAACTATTAATATCTATGCCGAAGAATTTGAAGAGGCAAACGCAGCAAGTGTAGAAACAATTTCAAACTGCATTTCCTTTTTGTTGACAGTGAAAAAAGCTTGTGTTATGATAATTTTCAGTCAGACAAATAAGACTTTTACGAGGTAAAAATAAGTGGAAATAATAATACGCAAATATGAAGAAAAAGACTTATGTGCGATGATAGAAATTTGGAACGAAATCGTTGAAGAAGGGAATGCCTTTCCCCAAGAAGAATTCCTGACTTTTGAAAGCGGCACTGTATTTTTTGCTGAACAAACCTATACGGGTGTTGCAGTTGATGCTGAAACAGAGAAAATATACGGACTCTATATTTTGCATCCGAACAATGTGGGAAGGTGCGGTCATATCTGTAATGCAAGCTATGCACTCATTTCGCGTTGCAGAGGATTACATATAGGAGAAAAACTGGTGTTGGATTGTATTGAGCAAGGACGTGAACACGGATTCTCTATTTTGCAGTTTAATGCGGTTGTTGCAACAAATATGCATGCCAGACATTTATATGAGCGTCTCGGTTTTACTCAATTAGGCACAATACCAAAAGGCTTTCACATGAAAAACGGGTATTATGAGGATATTTGTCCTTATTATCGGGTTTTATAAATTCTGATTTGTAGGATGATTGAGATGATTATTATAATTACCGGAGCATCGCATACAGGCAAAACAGCACTTGCCCAACAACTGCTTGAAAAATATAAATATCCATACTTGTCCATTGACCACCTGAAGATGGGATTAATTCGTAGCGGAAACACAAAACTCACACCGATAAGCGATGATGGCGATTTGACTTCATATCTGTGGCCGATTGTACGCGAAATAATAAAAACTGCTATTGAAAATAAGCAGAACTTAATTGTTGAAGGTTGCTATATTCCGTTTGATTGGCAAAAGGACTTTGACTCCGAATACCTTGAAAACATCAGGTATTACTGCCTTGTGATGAGTGAAGATTATATCAGAAACAACTTTGCTGATATTAAGAAATATGCAAATGCAATTGAAAGCCGTTTGGATGATGATTATTGCATTTTTGAAAGTGTATTGGAAGACAATTCAAAAATCTTAAAACTGGCAAAGATTCATAATGTGAACTATATTCTTATCAATGAAAAGTACGGAATCAACATTAATTTATAACACAAAGCGAAAAAGAAAATAACAGGAGGAAAACAATGGTCAAAACAACACAAAAAAGTTTATGGCAAAAAATTCTGATTATTCTTATCGGCGGACTTCTGCTTGGATTTTTATGGCGTCTTCGCGGTTCACGCGGCTGGGGTTCGGAGGCAGGTGTATTTAATGTCGGTTTTGTTTACCTGCTCTTTATCACAACCGTTATGGGTGAACGAAAAAAACTTGATTTAGGCTGGCTTTCATTAACCGCTATGTCCTTTATTCTGACCGTTCCGAGTTGGGGAACAATATTAACCCAGATAACGGGCGTTATCCGTGAAAGTGAAGTTGAGGGTGCAGAGCATATTTTCAGATACATATCACCCGTATC
>JAFQRY010000003.1 GCA_017409845.1 Clostridia bacterium | reverse complement strand
GGTAGGGGCGGATATCATCCGCCCGAATGCTTACGCATTCATCAATCCTCAGTCTCGCTACGCTCGACAGCGATTTGGCTCCCTCGAGAGGGAGCTGGCGAGCGAAGCGAGACTGAGGGAGTTAACAAAGGAGCCAAGAGACAAGCAATATTATATAAAAATCGGAGCGAAGCAACCCTTAATTACGCATTACGAATTGCGAATTACACATTATATAATCGGGTAAGGGCGGAGCCCTTCCTTAATTATTCATTATTCATTATTCATTGAAATCGGGACCCCCATGAAAACTCCGTACTTTGTATTTCCTGCTTTTCGCTTGACACCGCCAAATTTTTATGATATGCTGATTATTGTGTATTTGTTAAATAAACAAATTTGTTTATTTATGCAATAAATACGGGGAGAGCAGCCGACAAATCCTTTTGCTTGTTGCTTGCTGCCCGAAAATCCGTGAAAGGAGGAGCCCGATGTTTATTCCGACGCCCTTCGGCATTATGCTGAAGGATAAAAGAGAAAACGCCATGCTGTCGCAGGGCGAGCTTTCCGCAGAGCTCGGCAAAACCGCTCAATACATCAGCAACATAGAAAAGGGCAAAAACAATTCGCCGCCCGATGATGCCGACCTGCAGAAGCTGATAAAAAAGCTTTGTCTTGACAGCGAAGATGCTCTTAAATTCAGGCTCCTCGCCTATGCCGACCGCGGAATGCTTCCGCCCGAGATGTTTCAATATGTTATGAGCACCCCCGCCTTTATCAATCTTCTTAACTATGCAATGAGCAACAATATTCCCGATGATTATTGGAGCCGCATGCTGGATAACATTATTAAATAACTGCTTTTTAAAGGAGAATTAATATGAGCCGAACACCCGATTTTGTAAAATACGCCGCCTCAATTGTTCCGAGTGAACGCCAGCTCAGGTGGCAGGAAACTGAATTTTATGCTTTTATTCATTTCGGAATCAACACCTTCACCAACTCCGAATGGGGCAACGGCAACGAAGACCCCGAGCTTTTCAACCCCGAAAAGCTTGACTGCCGCCAATGGGCAAAGGTATGTCAGCTCGCAGGCATGAAGGGCCTCATTCTCACCTGCAAGCATCACGACGGCTTCTGCCTCTGGCCGAGTGCCTACACCGAGCACAGCGTCCGTTCAAGCAAATGGAAGGACGGCAAGGGTGATGTTGTTGCCGAATGTGCAAAGGCATGTGCCGAATTCGGTCTTAAATTCGGAGTTTATCTTTCTCCGTGGGACAGACACGAGCCCACCTACGGTTCGGGAGAGGCATATAATAAATTCTTCAAAAATCAGCTTCGCGAGCTGCTTACCGCATACGGCGATCTTTTCTGCGTGTGGTTTGACGGTGCATGCGGAGAAGGCCCCAACGGCAAGGTTCAGGAATATGACTGGGAAGGCTATTATAAGCTGATCCGTGAGCTTCAGCCCGATGCCGCAATCAGCATAAGCGGTCCCGATGTCCGTTGGTGCGGCAATGAAGCAGGCGTATGCCGCAAGAGCGAATGGAGCGTTGTGCCCTACTGGCATTCAAATCAGGAACTAATCGCCTCCGCAAGCCAGAAGGATGTTACAAAGCCGCCCAGAAAAATAAATCCCACAGCCCTTGATTTAGGCAGCAGAAAGGCAATCAAAAAATGCAACAAGCTTATCTGGTATCCCGCAGAGGTTGACGTTTCTATCAGAAAAGGCTGGTTCTATCATCCCGAAGAGGATTATTCCGTAAAGCCGCTGTCAAAGCTTATGGATATATATTATAATTCCGTCGGAGCAAATGCGAGCTTCCTTCTCAACATTCCGCCCACTCCCGAAGGAAAGATTCACGAAAAAGACCTTGAAACCCTTCTTTCGATGGGTGCACAGCTTGAGATTGACTTCAACGAAAACCTTGCGGATGATTCGGTTATGACCGACAGTCAGCATCTTGACTCAAAGCACACGGGTCAGGCTGCACTCAGCCACGAGCCCGACACCTACTGGCATTCGGGCGAAGACCCCGATGGTGCGGAGCTTGTTCTTGACCTCGGCGACGAATACGATATTGATAAAATCGTGCTGGGCGAACACATCAAAACGGGTCAGCAGGTTGAAAAATTCTCGCTTTACGCAAAAATCAACGGAAAATGGAAAAAGCTTGCATCCGAAACGACAATCGGATACAAGCGTATCTGCAGATTCAGCGAAATAAGAGTCCGCTATTTTAAATTGGTTATCGAAAAAGCTCGCTGCTTTGCAACAATCGCAAAATTTGAGGCATATTAATCCCACTCTTTCCAGATTTCGGGACAATAGCCGACGGTAGCCTTCTTTCCGTTGCGTACTATCGGAGTTTTATAAAGCTCGCCGAATTCAAGAAGCTTTTCTTCAACAGCTTCCTTGCTTGCAAGATATTTTATAAAATGCTTTTCATATGCCTTTGAATTTTCGTTTATGAGAGCCTCCATTGAGCCGACTGCTGCTTTGACGCTCTGATATTCGCCCTTGCTGAGATTTTTCTGTGTGAGGTCGATAAACTGAAACTTGATTCCCCTCTCCTTGAAATATCTCTGTGCTTTTTTGGTGTCAAAGCATTTATTTGTTCCGAAAATCTGAATATTCATAAAATCCCTCCGAAAAGTGGTGATAATAATATGGTAATAAAAATCCCCGTGCAAGTCAATAGAGCAATAGAAATTCTGAATAAAAACGGTCACAGTGCCTATGTTGTGGGCGGTGCGGTGCGTGATGCGGTTATGGAAAGACCCGCACATGACTGGGATATAACAACAAGTGCCCTGCCTGAGCAGGTTGAAAAAGCCTTTGAGGGCTTCCGCATTATCGAAACGGGTCTGAAGCACGGCACGGTTACGGTTATTGTTGACGGCATGGACCTTGAAATAACAACCTACCGCATTGAGCACGGATATTCCGACAACCGCCACCCCGACAGAGTTGATTTCACAAACCGCGTTGAGGATGACCTTTCGAGGCGTGATTTTACGGTGAATGCAATCGCGTATTCTCCGCTCGGCGGCTTTGCCGACCCCTTCGGCGGCAGAGAAGACATAGAAAGAAAAATCATCCGCTGCGTGGGCGATGCAGACAGACGCTTCGGCGAGGATGCACTCAGAATATTGCGTGCACTGAGGTTTTCTTCCGTTCTCGGCTTTGAAATTGACCCCGGAACAGCCGACAGTATCCGCAGAAACTTTCATCTGCTTAAAAATATTTCCGTTGAACGCATTTTCGTTGAAATGTGCAAGCTGCTTTGCGGGCAGGATGCGGGAAGAATTCTGCGTGATTATGAGGAAGTCATCTTCTTCCTTTTCCCCGAGCTTGAGCCGATGAAAGGCTGCCTGCAGAATCACGAAAGACACATTTTTGATGTGTGGGGGCATTCGGTGAAGGCGGTTGAAAGCGTTGAGCCGATACCCGAACTCCGCTTTGCCATGCTGCTCCATGATTCGGGAAAACCTTATCTCAGAACCACCGATGAAAACGGAGTTGACCATTTTTACCGTCACGCTGTCAGAAGCCGTGAAATTGCGGAAAGCATTTTGGCAAGGCTGAAAACATCAACGGCATTCAGAAACCGCGTTTGCAATCTTATTGAATACCACGACTTTGTGCCCGATAAAATTTCAAAAAAGACCTATAAAAAATTCATTGCGAAGCTCGGCTTTGAAACGGTCAGAGAGCTTTTCAGCATAAGAAAAGCCGATTTCTCTGCACAGAATCCGATATTCTTCAATGAAGAGCTTGAAAGAAACGAAATCGGGCTCAGAATTCTTGAAGAAATAGAAATGCAGAACTCCTGCTTTAAAATTTCCGACCTTGCGATAGGCGGAAATGATATTATCGCACTCGGCATCAAGCCGTCACCCGAAATAGGAAAAATTCTTGAAACGCTTCTTGATGAAGTTATGGAAGAAAAGATTAAAAATACAACCGAAGCTCTTAAGGAAAGAGCAATGCAGCTTGTGAAGCCGCAGGAAAGGAGAGACAATGGAAACAGTAAAAATTGAGAATGCCCGTGAATTTGACAGCTTTGTGCGTTCACATCCGAAGGGTCACATGTTTCAGACCTCGGCATGGGGAAATGTTAAAAAAGAATGGGAATGGAGAGGCTTCATCAGCCGTGACGCAAGCGGAAAAATCAAGGGCACCTGCGGCGTGCTTCTGCGTAAAATTCCCATGACTCCGTTCAGGATGATGTATGCCCCGAGAGGACCCGTCTGTGACCTTACCGACAAAGAAACCGTCAGAGAGCTTCTCACCGCCGTGAAGGAATACGGCATAAAGAACAAAGCATATACATTCAAAATAGATACCGACACTCTCGCTTCCGACACGGAATATATCAACCTTCTCAAGGGAATCGGCTTCACCTTCAAGGAGCACGGTGCAGGCTTTGACACAATTCAGGCAAGATATATCTTCCGCCTTGATGTCGGCGGCAAAACCGAAGAAGAGGTTATGGCATCCTTCCATCCCAAGACCCGTTATAATGCACGTCTTGCGGCAAGAAAGGGCGTTACAATCGAAATAAAGGGCAAGGAAGCCTGTGAGGAATTCCATGACCTTATGCTTGTTACGGGTGAGAGAGATAACTTTGCGACACGCGGCACGGAATATTTTGAAAGAATCATGGATGCCTTCGGTGACGATGCGAGAATTTATTTTGCAAAATACGAGGGAAAAACCATTGCAGGTGCACTCAACGTTGTCTGCGGTGACAAGGAATGGTATGTCTACGGTGCAAGCTCAAACGAATACCGCAATGTTATGCCCAACTATCTTGTTCAATGGGAAATGATAAAATGGGCGATTGAAAGAGGCTGCAAATACTATGACTTCAGAGGCGGATATCCCGATGAAAGCAATCCCCTTCACGGTATTTTCAAATTCAAGAAGGGCTTCTGCAACGACTACATGGAGCTCATGGGTGAAGCAGACCTTGTTATCGACAAGCTCGGCTTTGTTGCAGTAAACGCCGCCCAGAAGGCTGCAAAATCAACACGCGGCATCAGAGCAAAGCTTATCAACAAAAAATAAGAATACTTCTCCGTGCAAGGATTTACCTTGCCGCTCAATTCCTCCATAAAATTCCAAGGCAGCACCTTTTGACGGGTGCTGCCTTGGGGCTTTTTATTCAAAATTACAGATAATCTTATCACCGTCTGCGGTGAGGGTTACCGATTTAATCGGGCTGTCCGCACTGTGGACGATTTTTTCCGTTATGACATCCTCAACATTTCTGCGAATGGTGTTGCGAAGGTCTCTTGCACCTCTCGGTCCGTCAACTGAAAGGCGTGCAATCGTTTCAACCGCCGCATCATCCCATTTAAGAGTAATAGCCTTATCCTTGAGCGGGTCAACAAGCTCGCTGAGCATGAGCACGGCAATTTTCTCGTAGTCCTCCTGAGTAAGGTCGTTGAAAACAACAACCTCGTCAACTCTGCCGATGAATTCGGGTCTGAGGAATTCGTTGAGAGCCTTCATTGCTCTTTCCTTTGATGCATCATTCTTTGTTTTTGCAAAGCCGAGAGCACCCGAGCCTCTGTTGCTGCCTGCATTCGAGGTCATAACGATAACCGTATTCTCAAAGCTTACGTTTCTTCCCTGAGCATCGGTAATTCTGCCTTCATCGAGAATCTGAAGAAGAATATTCATAACATCGGGATGTGCCTTCTCAATTTCATCAAAAAGAACAACGGAATAAGGCTTGCGGCGTACCTTTTCGGTGAGCTGACCTGCCTCATCATAGCCGACATAGCCCGGAGGTGAGCCGATGATTCTCGAAACGGAATGCTTTTCCATAAATTCGCTCATATCAAGTCTGATAAGAGTTTCGGGAGTATCAAAAAGCTCCTTTGCAAGAAGCTTTACAAGCTCCGTTTTACCCACACCCGTGGGACCGACAAAGATAAACGATGCGGGTCTGCGGCGGGGGCTTATCTGCACCCTGCCCCTTCTGACAGCGGCACTCACAAGCGATACCGCCTCATCCTGACCGATAAGCCCTGCCTTAAGGTTATCTTCAAGGCTCGAAAGACGGCGGAGGTCACTTTCGATAACCTTGCTTGCGGGAATGCCTGTCCAGAGCTGGATTACCCTTGCAAGGTCATCCTCGGTAACATTGTTGTCGGAAGCGAGCTCTTCAAGCTCTTTTACTTCAATTTCCTTCTGAATGATTTCCGCCTTCACCTTGCCGATTGCCTCATAGTCAACATCCTTTGCTTCGGTGAGCTCGGTTTCTCTCGCCTTAAGCTCTTCAAGCTCCTGAGAAGCAATTTCAAAATTCGAAATATTGACATTGCGGAGATTTGCGCAGGTGCATGCCTCGTCAAGAAGGTCAATCGCCTTATCGGGCAAAAATCTGTCATTTATATATCTTTCGGAAAGGCTGACCGCCTTTTCAATAAGAGTATCGGTAACCTTTACTCTGTGGAAATCCTCATAGTAATCCTTGACACCCTTAAGCATTTCTGCGGTCTGCTCAATCGAAGGCTCCTCAACTCTGATGGGCTGAAGTCGTCTTTCGAGAGCGGCATCCTTTTCGATATATTTTCTGTATTCGGTGAAGGTTGTTGCACCGATAATCTGAATTTCACCTCTTGAAAGTGAGGGTTTGAGGATGTTGGCGGCATTCATCGAGCCTTCGGCATCACCCGTGCCGACAAGGGAATGAACCTCGTCGATAAAGAGGATGATGTTACCTTCGCTTCTCACTTCCTCAACAAGACCCTTTATTCTGCTTTCAAACTGACCTCTGAACTGAGTGCCTGCAACAAGTGCGGCAAGGTCAAGCATGTGAATTTCCTTATCTCTGAGCTTTGCGGGCACATCGCCTGCGGATATTTTAAGAGCAAGACCCTCTGCAATTGCGGTTTTACCGACACCGGGTTCACCGATGAAGCAGGGGTTATTCTTTGTTCGTCTGCAAAGAATCTGGATTGCTCTGTAGATTTCGTTTTCTCTGCCGATTATTCTGTCAACATTGCCCGACTGTGCCTTGGCGGTAAGGTCGGTGCAGAACTGGCTGAGATATTTGCGTTTCTTTTCTTCTTTGGCTTTTTTGCCCCATTTTTTCTTTTTTTCTTCGTTTTCGGCAGAATTATCCGAAGAAGTGCGTTCCTCTTTCTCTGCGGAGCCGTTCATCGCTCCGAGATTCTGAAGAAACGGCATTGTTCCCGCACCGCCCGGCTCAAAGCCTCCGTCCTCGCCGAACATCGCTTCAAACTGCTCGCTGACATCCTCAAGCTCATCCTCGGAGATGCCCATGCTCTGCATTATCTGCTTTACGGGGCCTATATTCATTTCCATGGCGCATTTGATGCAGAGACCTTCCTGCGTTGTTTTGTCGCCCTCAACCTTTGTGATGAAAAACATTGCAGGACGCTTTTTGCATTTTGCACATAAAACCTGTTTCATTTGTTAATATCCTTTTGAAAAATTATTTGCTGTTTGCTTTTTTCTCTTTGATCTGATTGATAACTCCGGGAACATAGCTGAAGAATGCAACAAGAGTAAGCACAAGGCTGACAGCAACGAGAATAAGCATGAGAGTTGCGTTGAGAGTGAAAACATTGCCGAGAATGCCCACATCGGGTCCGAATGCAAGAATTGCACACATGATAACATAGAATGCGAAGGTTGCAACCTTGCCCGGCATTTCAGCTGCAACGGGCTTAAGACCAAACATAATCATAATTGCACCGCCGACAACCATAACTGCCTCCTTGATAAGGAAAACAAGGAAAATCCAGCTGAAGGTTTTAACCGTTTCATCGCTGCTGTGGCTGAAGGTCATGTAGAAAACAATTGCAATGGTAATCTGGGTAAGCTTATCGGCAATGGGGTCAAGAAGCTTGCCGAGTGCACTTATCTGATTGAATTTTCTTGCAATCTTGCCGTCAAAGAAATCCGTTGAGCCCGAAAGAGCGAGCACGAGAACAGCCCAGCCGTAGTCACCGTTGTTGAAAAGAACGGCAAAAACGGGGATAAGTGCGATTCTGATTACCGAGAGAAGGTTGGGAATGGTAAGGCATCCCGTAAAATATTCTTTTAAAATAGCTTTCATAATATCCTCCTGATTTTTATATTAGTTTGAAAATACAGCTTTCACTGTTTCGATTACAGACTGATAAACAGTTGAATTCCCGATTTCACTGACTATTTCGTTTTCGGGTAAAATCATAATTACAAGGCTCAGCAGAATGCATATGACCGACATAATCACCGCACCCTTGAGTGCACCTGCAAAGCAGCCGAGAATTCTGTTGATACCCTTGATAACGGGAAGCTTGAAGAATTTGTTGATAATTCCGATAAGAATTGCAAAAACCCTTTCGCAGACCGCAAAAACGATGAAGAAAGCAACAATTCTTATTGCAGGAACAACAAAGGCACCTTCAACCGCGGCATAAATTTTTTCAGCCGCCTGAGCGGAATCAACCGTATCGCTGAGCTGAAGTGCAAGACTGTGAAGCGATATTCCTGCGGTTTCCGCCGCACTTGCTATGTAGTCGGGAATAGCTTCGATAAGACTGTTTGTGCCGCCGCCGAGACTGTCGGCAATCGCTTTTTCGATTGAGCCCGATATCATGCCGTGAACAAATGCTTCATTCGCCCACTGAGCAAGGGGCTGCGAAAGCTCTGCGGCTATCAGCCACGATAAAACCGTTGCGGCGAAAGAAAGAATCATCTTCACGAAGCCTTTTTTCCTTCCTTCGAGCACGTTGATTACAAGCAACGCAACAAACGCAAGGTCGATTATGAGGGGTAAAAACTCCATTCACATACCTCCTTAATATTTACAGATTGAACCGCTTTCAACGGTATAAATCTCGCCCGAACAGCAGAAAATCTCGGAAACGGGATTTTTTGCTTCAACCGTGCGGGTTACTTTTCCCGTGGAAGAATAAACCGTTATTTCGCTGCCGTTTGCAACGGCAAGCTTTCCTCCGTAAGCGGTAACGCAGTCGGGAATACCTTCAAGGGTTGTCAGGCAGGTCTTTTTGCCCGATGAGGCAAATCTGACCATTCCCGTTTTTGAACCGCCGAATTCCTTATAGAAAACGGCTGTATTGCCGCTGTCATCGGCACAGACTGCAAGAATGCTGTCTTCGGAATAAACAAGCTCATCAACCGCTTCACCCTTGTTTGTGATAACGATTGTTTTGTTATCGCCTGCGGCAATAATCCTGTTTGATGCCGTATAAACAACTCTCAGAAAAAGTGTTCCGCCGTATTTTGAATCAACAAGCGGCTCGGATTTCTTGATATCAAAGACAAGCAGCCTTGTATAAATCTCGGCATTCTCTGCTCCTATCGCCGCAACGGCAAGCTTTTTTCCATTTGACGAGAGAGAAATATCTGCAATTCTCTCCTGCGAGCAGTTCCATTGAAACACCTTTTCAAAGCGGTTGTTATAAACGCAGAGAACGCTCTGATTCTCTTCGGTTGAATGTGAGGTTGCAAAATAACCGTTTTTTGCAAGTGCCGCCGCAATAACCGCACCCTCCTGAGTGATTTCGCCGAGCTTTTCGGTTTTGCTCTGCATGATAACGTCATTTGAGGAATTGCTGTAAACAAGCGCTCTGCCGTTATTGGTGATAACCTTTGAATCGGCATAGCTCAGCGGCATTGAAAAAATCGCATTTGCCGATGAACCGAGCACAACGCTCGAATCCTCATAAATAATCATCGGATTGCTTCCGACGGCAGTTGCTTTTCTGAATTTAGAAACATCCGTTGAATACGGATAGCCTGCACCCTTTCTGAAAAGCTCGCCCGTCTGTCTGAGCGTATCGGTAACATTTGAAACCGCAACGTTGCCGAGAAGCCTTGCACTCAGAAACAATGCCGCAACAACGGCAAGAATAACAATCGGAATACGCATGAAAACAAAAATCTTTTTCAATGTCTTTTTGTTGCGGAATTTGTTTAAATCAACAATTTTTTTGTCTGCCATACATACCTCCGAATCAATAATTTATTTTATTAAGGTAAAGACCGTGTGCGGGGGCAGTGTAGCCTGCTGCCGCACGGTTTTCAGCCAGAATAATCTCTTTTACCGAATCTGCGGGGATTTTTCCTCTTGAAATATCAATAAGTGTTCCCACCATGATTCTGACCATATTATAAAGGAAGCCGTCCGCCTCCACGCGGAAAATAACCATATCCCCCTCACGCTCAACGGATGCGTTCATAACCGTTCTTTCGGTATCCTCAACGCTGCTGCCTGCGGCACAGAAGGAATCAAAGCGGTGTGTTCCGACAAACATTTTTGCCTGACTGTCAAGAAATTTTTCGTCAAGCGGATATTTATAATGTAATGAATAATTATAGAGAAACGGGTTTTTGCACGGTGAATTCCATATTTTATATATATATTCCTTTGAAGTGCAGTCATACCTTGCGTGAAAGTCAAAGTCAACCTCTTTGCAGTCAAGAGCGGCAATATCCTTCGGAAGAACCGCATTGAGAGCACCGACAAGCTTTCTGCAGTCAATCGTGCTTTCGGTGCGGACATTGCAGCAATACATATTTGCATGAACTCCCGCATCCGTTCTTGAGCAGCCGACGATATTATCACGCTTTGAGCAGATATGCTCGAGTGCATCCTGCACAGTCTGCTGAACGGTGACGGCATTTTCCTGAACCTGCCAGCCGTGATATGCCGTTCCGTCAAATGAAATTGTCAAAAGCAAATTACGCATCAGATAACCGCCTCAAAAAAGTGATTTAAAACTACGACGCCTGCCGTAACGGCAATGCAGAATAAAAATGCGGCAAAATCCCTCACGCCGAGCTTCATCTGCTTCATCCTTGTTCTTCCCTCACCGCCCGTGTAGCAGCGGCAGGTCATTGCAAACGCAAGCTCATAGGCTCTTCTGAAAGCAGAAACCATCAGAGGAATAAAAATCGGCACAAGAGCCTTTGCCCTCTGAATTATTCCGCCGCTTTCGAGGTCTGCACCCCTTGCCTTCTGAGCATTCATTATTCTGTCGATTTCCTCAATCAGGGTGGGAATGAATCTGAGAGCAAGAGTCATCATCATTGCAAGGGTATGAACCTTGATTTTGAAGATTTTAAGCGGAGAAAGAATTCTTTCAAGACCGTCGGTAAGCATCGTGGGAGTTGTTGTGTAGGTTAAAAGCGAGCTGATAACAACGAGGCTCACTATTCTTATCATCGTGAATATCGCCGTGTTGACACCCTTTTCGGTAACGGCAATTTCCCATATTCTGAAATACTCTTTACCGCCCTCGGTATAAAGCACATTGAGCACCGCCGTAAAAACAAGGATAATCACAATCGGCTTCAGGCTTTTGAGAATCATCTTTGCGGGCACTCTTGAAAGTGCGGCAGCCGCAACAGCCGTCAGAGCGATAAGACCGAGCGAAAAAAAGCTTTTGCAAAGGAAGATAACAACAATCAGCCAGAAGGTTATTATCAGCTTTGCCCTCGGGTCAAGATTATGAAGCACGGATTTACCGGGATAATACTGACCTATGGTGATATCTCTTATCATTTCGTGCTCCTCCTCTCAATGAGATTGCGGAGTATCGCCGCACCCTGCTCAACGGTATAAACATTGGCAGGCACATCAATCCCCTTTGCACGCAGCTTTGAGAAGATTTCGGTTATTTCGGGCACGTTCAGCCCCATGGAGCGCAGCTCATCCCCTCTTGAATAAACCTCGTCAACGCTGCCCTGCATTGCAACGGATGAATTATTCATAACGATTATGCGGTCAGCCATGCCTGCAATATCCTCCATGCTGTGGGAAACGATAATCACGGTGCTGCCCGTATTTTTTCTGTATTCTTTAATAAGCTCAACAAGGTCTTTTCTGCCCCTCGGGTCAAGACCTGCGGCAGGCTCGTCAAAAATGAGCACCTCAGGCTCCATGGACATAACGCCTGCGATTGCAGCCCTTCTTTTTTCACCGCCCGAAAGATCAAACGGGGATTTATCAAGATGCTCCGGCTTTACGCCCGCAAACTCAGCCGCACGTAGAACTCTTTCTTTTATTTCAGCCTCGGAAAGCTTCATGTTTTTCGGTCCGAAGGCGATATCCTTATAAACGGTTTCTTCAAAGAGCTGATATTCGGGATACTGAAAGCAAAGACCGACCTTGAAGCGTGACTGCTTTAAGGTTTCTTTATCCTTCCAGATATCAACGCCGTCAACAAGCACCTTTCCGCTGTCGGGCTTCAGAAGTCCGTTGAAATGAGAAATAAGCGTGCTTTTGCCCGAGCCCGTGTGACCGATAATGCCTATAAGCTCACCCTTTTCAATCTGAAGGTTAACGTCGTTTATCGCCGCAACCTGAGATACCGTTCCTTTTGAATAATAATGGGTAAGACCGACTGTTTCTATTGCAAAGCTCATACGGCACCTCCCGCAAGACGGCTTATTTCTTCAACGCAGCTGTCAACATCAAGCACACATTCATTTATTCCGAGCATATGGCAGAGTGCGGTTGACTGCGGCACGTCAAGACCGCATGAACGCAGCCTTTCAACCTGAGTGAAAACCTCAGAAGGCTTGCCGTCCATAAGCACCTTGCCGCCGTCCATAACAACAACTCGGTCTGCCTGCACGGCTTCATCCATGAAGTGGGTAACAAGCACAACGGTAATGCCCATCTCTCTGTTAAGACGCTTCACCGTCTGCATAACCTCTTCCCTGCCCTTGGGGTCGAGCATTGCGGTGGGCTCATCAAGCACGATGCACTCGGTCTGCATGGCAATAACGCCTGCAATCGCAACTCTCTGCTTCTGACCGCCCGAAAGCTTATGGGGCTCACGGTGGCGGAAATCATACATATTGACCGATTTGAGGGCATCGTCAACTCTTTTTCGGATTTCAGCAGGCTCAATTCCGAGATTTTCGGGGCCGAAGGCAACATCATCCTCAACAATCGTTGCAACAATCTGATTATCGGGATTCTGAAAAACCATGCCTACTATTCTGCGGATATCGTCTGCTTTTTCTTCGGTATCGGCAACAATCCCTTTAACGGAAACCTCGCCCTTCGTGGGCTCAAGGATTGCATTGCAGAGCTTCGCAAGGGTGCTTTTGCCCGAGCCGTTGTGACCGAGCACGGCAACAAACTCGCCCTTGTTTATCGCAAGGCTGACATCCGAAACCGCAGGCTTTTCCTTGACCTCGGCATTTTCGTCATCGGCATCATATATGAATGTAACATTTTTGAATTCGATTATTTTTTCGTTCATAATAAAAATCCTAAATTATTCAGTAACTTTTTCTCCGCAGGAGTCGCAGATTTTATCGGCATTGACCGCATAATTTCCGCAATGGGGGCAATATCCATTTCCGCTGTCGGCATCGTATTCTTCAATTTCTTCCATTTCCCGTTCGTATTCCACAGCCCCGGGATTTTCTTCTTCCCATTTTTTCTCTTCTTCTTCAAGCATCGCTTCATATTCTTCGGGATTTTCTTCATAAAGCTTGCGAAGTTTTCTTTCTCTGATGAACTGATAAAGAAGGAACAGTGCACCGAGCACAAAAACTATTCCGAAGCCCGTGGGAATAAGATTATCGGTTTTCAGTCCGATAAATGCAAACGCAATGCCGAATGCCGCAAAGGCGAGTGACATAAAAATCATGATTCTCATTCTCCCTTCATTCTGCTGAATACGCGGGCGACGAAACGTCGCCCCTACGTTGCGTTAATTGATTTCTGCTGATTTTTTTCGGGCGATTCGTGACAGCTCCTTTTCAAAGGAGCCGGGAGTATTGCAGTTTCTTTTTACCTCCTTTTTAAAGGAGGTGGCATTTTCGCAAGAAAATGACGGAGGATTGACATAATTCCGAATTATTTTACGCCTTTTCCGAGCCAGATTGCACTTGCACCGCAGGGAAGAACCCTGCCGGGCTTTGACGAAACGGGAATGCCGATTTCGTCGCTCTGAGTTGAGCCGCCGAACTGCTTCTGAACGGTTTCGCCGAGAATATATTCCATAACGCTGGGAGAAAGACCCGTTGTGTAAGAATTAATCAGCACCATGAGCGAATCCTCATAAAGAAGCTGTGAGCAGAGCTCAACGAAATCATAGACCTCGTTTTCGAGCTTCCACACCTCACCGCCCGGTCCTCTGCCGTATGACGGGGGGTCCATGATGATGATATCATATTTGTTTCCTCTGCGGATTTCACGCTGCACAAACTTGATGCAGTCGTCAACAAGCCAACGTACGGGAGCATCCGAAAGCCTGCTTGCAGCGGCATTTTCCTTTGCCCAGAGGGTCATACCTTTTGAAGCGTCAACATGGGTAACGCTTGCACCCGCATTGAGAGCGGCAACGGTTGCACCGCCCGTATAGGCAAAAAGATTGAGCACCTTGACGGGTCTGCCTGCGTTTTTTATTATGTCCGCAGTCATTTTCCAGTTAACCGCCTGCTCGGGAAAAAGTCCCGTATGCTTGAAGCCCATTGTCTTTATATTGAACTTAAGATTATCAAGACCTATCTGCCACACATCGGGCATCTTCTTGCAGACTCTCCAGCTTCCGCCGCCCGTATTTGAACGGTTATAAATCGCATAAGGATTATACCAGAGCGGATTTTCCTTCGGCGTTTTCCAGATTACCTGAGGGTCGGGACGAACAAGAATGATATCGCCCCAGCGTTCGAGCCTTTCGCCGTCGGAGCAGTCGATAAGCTCATAATCAATCCAGTTATCTGCTTTTCTCATATCACACATCCATTCTTTGCTGACCGGGCATCGTCATTCCGAGATGCGCATAGCCTGCAGGCGTAACCGTTCTGCCTCTCGGTGTGCGGCTTAAAAAGCCCACCTGCATCAGATACGGTTCATAAACATCTTCTATGGTAACGGCTTCCTCACCGATAGCCGCCGCTATCGTTTCAAGTCCCACGGGGCCGCCGTTATAATTTTTGATCATTGTTCTGAGTATCAGTCTGTCAATCGAATCAAGACCGAGCTCGTCAATCTCCATTCTGTCAAGTGCAAGCGACGACGCCTCTTTTGTTATTTCGCCGTCACACATGACCTGAGCAAAATCCCTTGCTCTTTTGAGAAGGCGGTTTGCAATTCTCGGAGTGCCTCTCGAGCGTGATGCAATTTCGAGTGCACCTTCGGGGTCGATATCAATTTCGAGAATGCCCGCACTTCTGTTGACAATCTGCGAAAGCTGCTCGGGAGTATACATTTCAAGCCTGAGAAGCATTCCGAAGCGGTCACGAAGCGGTGCACTGAGCTGACCTGCCCTTGTTGTTGCACCGACAAGGGTGAATTTATGCAGATCCAGTCGGATTGAGCGTGCCGAGGGTCCTTTGCCGATGATGATATCGAGCACATTATCCTCCATTGCAGGATAAAGAACCTCCTCAACCGCTCTTGAAAGACGGTGGATTTCGTCAATGAAAAGAACATCGCCCTCGTTGAGGTTGGTGAGAAGAGCGGCAAGGTCGCCCGGCTTTTCAATCGCAGGGCCGCTTGTAACTCTGAAATTAACGCCCATTTCGTTGGCAATGATGCCTGCAAGCGTTGTTTTGCCCAGACCCGGAGGGCCGTAAAGCAGAACATGGTCGAGCGGCTCGTTTCTGCGGCGTGCCGCTTCAATATATATCTTAAGATTTTCCTTGACCTTATCCTGACCGATATATTCGCTCAGCACCTTGGGTCTTAAGGATATTTCTATGTCATTATCTTCCGATGATGAATATTCGGGAGCAACAATTCTGTTTTCAAAATCAAAATCCATAATGCTCCTCCTTTATAAATTCTTTGCAAGCACCTTGAGAGCCTGCTTTATCATTTCTTCCGTTGAAAGATTTCCGTCAAGCCTGCCGACCGCAATGCTTGCCTCGGATTTGCTGTAGCCGAGCATTACAAGTGCGTTGACCGCATCCTCGCCTGCATAGCTGACGGTTGCCTTCTGAGCTGCGGCGATATTGCCGAGAGCCTCGGAGCTTGTTGCAAAGGTATCGAGCTTGCCTTTGAGCTCAAGCACGATTCTCTGTGCGATTTTGGGACCCACACCCTGAGCGGCGGTAATCGCCTTCACATCTCCGCCCGCAACGCTGACCGCAAGCATATCGGGGGTAAGCTGCGAAAGAATCGCAAGACCCGCTTTCGGACCGACACCCGAAACACCCGTAAGCATCTTAAAACAATCAAGCTCATTCTTATCGGCAAAGCCGAAAAGGTCAAGAGCATCCTCACGAACATTGAGGTGGGTATAAAGAGTCTGAGTCTGCCCGATATCGGCACACTTTCTGAGCGTGTTGAGAGTTGTATAAAGTCTGAACGCAACGCCGCCGCAGTCAAGGGCAACGCTGTTTTCATCGGAATAAACTATTTTTCCCGTTAAGCTGTAAAACATATAAACATTCCTTTTGTTAATGAATAATGAATAACCGAATAATTTCGGAAGTGTGTAGGGCGGGATGCCCACATCCCGCCGTTGGCAGTCTGCAAAATCTGCGGCGGCTTGAGGGCAAGCCGCCCTACGCTGATCTTCTCCCGCAATTTTTCATTATTCATTATTAATTTTTCATTGCGAAGCTTTACCGTGAACGCAGCGAGCCAATCAGCGACCCTGCACTGTGGCAATGGCAGATTGCCATTGCAAGAGCATCGGCGGCATCATCGGGTCTCGGGATTTTTTCAAGATTGAGCATAATTCTCGTCATCTCCTGAACCTGCTTTTTCTCCGCCCTGCCGTAGCCGACAACGCTCTGCTTCACCTGAAGCGGAGTATATTCAAAAATCGGCATTCTTGCCTGCTGTGCGGCAAGCACCAGAACTCCCCTCGCCTGAGCAACGTCAATCGCCGTTTTCTGGTTGGTGTTGAAAAACAGCTTTTCGATTGCAAGAGCATCGGGATGATATCTGTCAATCAGCATGCACGCACAGTTATAAATTCTTTCAAGTCTTTCGTTAAACGGAGTATGCGCCTCGGTTGTTATCGCTCCGAAATCGAGCATTTTAAAATGGTTGTTGTGATATTCAACAACTCCGTAGCCGACTATCGCATACCCGGGGTCAATTCCCAGAACTATCATTTTTTGTTTGACTCTCTTTCACGCACTACCATTCTTGTGGGCGTTCCCTCAAGACCGAAAACCTCTCTTATCTGATTGTCAAGATAACGCTGATAGCTGTAGTGGAAAAGCTCGGCGTTATTGACAAAGCAGACAAATGTCGGCGGTCTTGTTGAAGCCTGGGTCATGTAGTAGATTTTAAGACGCTTACCCTTATCCGAAGGGGGCTGAACCCTTGCGGTTGCATCCGCAAGCACATCGTTGAGCTTGCCCGTTGAAATACGCATTGCGTTCTGCGTGTCAACAAATTTTATAAGCTCAAACAGACGGTCAAGCCTGATTTTTTCCTTTGCGGAAATGAAGATAATCGGAGCATATGACATGAATGAGAAATCCTTCATAAGCTGCTTTCTCATGCTGTCCATGGTCTTGCCGTCTTTTTCAACGGCATCCCACTTGTTGACGGCAATGATACATGCCTTGCCCATTTCGTGAGCAATGCCCGCAACCTTTGAATCCTGCTCGGTGAAGCCCTCGGTTGCGTCAATCATAATAACGCAGACCTGTGCTCTTTCAACCGCCATTCTTGCCCTGATGACCGAATATTTTTCTATCTGGTCATAAACACGGCTCTTTCTGCGCAGACCGGCCGTGTCAATGAAAACAAATTTTCCGTGTTCGTTTTCAACAATCGAATCCGTTGCATCTCTCGTTGTGCCCGCAATATCGGAAACAATCATTCTGTCTTCGCCGAGAACGGCATTGACAAGCGAGGATTTGCCTGCGTTGGGCTTGCCGATAACGGCAACCTTGATTGCATCATCCTCATCCTCTTCCGTTTCTTCATCGGGAAGATATCTGAGCACCTCGTCAAGAAGGTCTCCCGTGCCCATGCCGTGAACGGATGAAACGGGCATCGGGTCGCCCAGACCGAGATTATAGAATTCATAAAAATCAGGAGGAAGCTCGCCCGGAGTATCGCACTTGTTGACGCAGAGGATAACGGGCTTTCCGCTCTTCTGAAGCATGGTTGCAACCTCGCTGTCGGTTGCAACAACACCCGAACGGATATCCGTAACAAGGATAATAACATCCGCACTGTCGATTGCAAGCTGAGCCTGCCTTCTCATCTGCTTGAGAATGATATCATCCGAATGGGGCTCTATACCGCCCGTATCAATGAGCATGAAATGTCTGCCGAGCCACTCGCAGTCGCCGTAAATTCTGTCTCTTGTAACGCCGGGGGTATCGTCAACTATCGAAAGTCTTGCACCCACCAGCTTGTTGAAAAGCGTTGATTTGCCGACATTCGGTCTGCCGACAATCGCAACTACACTGCCTGCCATATTATATCCCTCCTGTGAAAGCAAGAAGCAAATCGCTTCCGCCTGGTCCGTTTTGTGTAACTTTTATTTTCAATTTATCCGAAAGCTCCTCAACCGTCATGTCGTCGAGGAACATATCTCCCTCGCTGCGAAGGCAGTTGGGAGGAATGATAAGCTCATCACCGAGGTCAAGCCCCTCAACCGCCGAAATGATATCCGCTCCGCAGAGCAGACCCGAAACGGTTATCATGCTGCCGAGCAGCTTGTTTTCCGCCGCAATGACGTTGACGGTCAGACCCTTTATTTTTTCTTCCGCTTTTTTTGCAAGAGACGCAATGAGCGGATATGCCGCCCTGCCCGTAACAGCCGTAACACGGCGGTCAGGCAGCGTTAAGCTGCATTCTTCAAGAGCTTCTTCAAATTCGGATTTGAGAAGTGCCCACATTCCCACGCCGTTTTCGAGCTGCGGAAAATCATTATAGAATTCTGCATCAGGCATTTCTCTTTTTGCTTTAAGATAAAATTCGTCGGCGGCATAGGCAATTATCTCACCGTGCTCCGCTTCAAATTTTTTGTTGAAATCATCAATTATGTCTATCGTATCCCCTGCCGTTTTTTCATCATACGGTTCGATGGGATAAAGCCCTTCTCTGTGGTCGGAAAGACCGACGGGCACAGCCGCTATGCTCTGCACCGCAGGATAAAGCTTTGAAAGCTCGTTGAGGCTGAATTCAAGCTCGTTTCCGTCGTTGATTCCGGGGCACAGCACAAGCTGGGTGTTGATTGCGATTCCCGCTTCGGCGAATTTATAAAGATATTTCAGAGAGTCGCCTGCCTTGGGATTTGCCATCATTTTAACGCGAAGGTCGGGATTCATCGTCTGCACCGAAATATTGACGGGGCTGATATGCATTCTGATTATGCGGTCGGCTTCGGCATCGGTGAGGTTGGTGAGCGTTATATAGTTTCCGAAAAGGAACGAAAGACGGGAATCGTCATCCTTGAAGTAAAGGCTCTTTCTCAGACCCTTCGGAAGCTGGTCAATGAAGCAGAAAATGCATTTGTTTCTGCAGCTTCTCTGTTTATCCATAAGATAGGTTTCAAACTCAAGCCCGATATCCTCAGCTTCGTCTTTTTTTATCATCACGAGCTTTGATTTTCCTTCTGCCGTTTTAAGCGAAAGAACAAGCTTCGTTTCGTTGATATAAAAACGGTAATCGAGAACATCGTTGATTTCGTTTCCGTTGACACTCAGAAGCACATCGCCCTTGCCGAGCTTTTTTTTATCGGCAATGCTGCCCTTCTGAATCCCGCTGACTGTAACCGCCATTCCTTCACCTCCGACGACACTTTCCCACAATAATGAATTATTATAACATATATCTTTTAAAAATAAAAGTAAAATATTTGTAAATAATATTAAGAGAAATTATATGATTTGTATATTGTAAAATGCGGCGGCATGGGCTATAATTTATAATGACTACATATGTTTCAAAATAAAAGAAAAAGGTAACAAAACTATGTTTATTGATGTTGCAAAAATAAAAATAAAAGCAGGCAGCGGCGGCAACGGTGCCGTCAGCTTCCGCAGAGAAAAATATGTTGCCGCAGGCGGTCCCGACGGCGGTGACGGCGGCAAAGGCGGCAATATTGTTTTTCAGGTTGACGATAACCTTGCTACCCTTGCCGATTTCCGCTACAAAAGAAAATACACCGCTTCAAACGGCGAAAACGGCTCAGGCGGACGCAAAAACGGCAGAGGCGGCGAGGACCTTGTCATCAGGGTTCCCAGAGGAACAATAATCCGCGAGGTTGAGAGCGGTGCGGTTATGGCAGATATGTCGGGCGATGAACCCTTCATTGCCGCAAAGGGCGGCAGAGGCGGCTGGGGCAACCCCCACTTTGCAACTCCCACCCGTCAGGTGCCGAGATTTGCGAAAAACGGCACTCCCGGCGAGGAATGGGAGGTCAGCCTTGAACTCAAGCTTCTTGCGGATGTCGGTCTTCTCGGCTTCCCCAATGTAGGCAAATCAACTCTCGTTTCGGTTGTCAGCCAGGCAAAGCCCATCATTGCAAACTATCATTTCACAACCCTCACTCCCGTTCTCGGCGTTGTTTCTCTCGGCGAGGGCAGCTCCTTTGTTATGGCGGATATCCCCGGTCTTATTGAGGGTGCGGGCGACGGAGTCGGTCTCGGTCACGAATTTCTCCGTCATGTTGACAGATGCCGTCTGCTCGTTCACATTGTTGATGCGGCAGGCAGCGAGGGCAGAGATCCTATTGAGGATTTTGAGATCATCAATAGGGAGCTTGAAAAATTCGATCCCGAGCTTGCAAAGCGTCCTCAGATTGTTGCGGCAAACAAAATTGACCTTGCAACCGACGAGCAGCTCGAAAGACTCGAAAAATATTTTGCGGAAAAGGGCTATGAATACCACACCATGTGTGCTCCCATCCTTGAGGGCACTCAGGAGCTTATCAACACCGTGTGGAATAAGCTTCAGACCCTTCCTCCCATAAAGAAATATGAAGCGGAAAACATTCCTCTTGAGCTGTTTGAAAAGCAGAATGACAAGGGCTTCTCAATCCGTGTTGAGGATGATATTTATTTTGTTGAGGCTCCGTGGCTTCTCAGAATTCTTCAGAGAACGGACCTTGATGACTATGAATCCCTGCAGTATTTCCAGAGAATTCTTGTTTCAAGCGGCATAATTGATGCATTGCGTGAAAGAGGCATAAACGAGGGCGACACCGTTTCGATTTATGACCTTGAATTTGATTTTGTTAACTGATTGCGAGGAATTTTTTTGAATTCATTACTTGATAAAACAGCTGATGTTTCTTCTCTCAGTCCGCTGACTCTTGCTTTTATGGGTGACACGGTTTTTGACCTTCTGGTGAGAAGCGAGCTCATCTGCGAAGCAAACAGACCCGTCAAGGACCTCCACTCGGCGGCGGCAAAAAGAGTCTGCGCCAAGGCTCAGGCAGACGGTATAAGAGCGGTTATGGATATGCTCAGCGAGGACGAGCTTGCGGTTTTCAAAAGAGGCAGAAACGCTCACACGGGTGCGATTCCAAAGCATGCCTCGAGTGCCGATTATCATTATGCAACAGGGCTTGAAAGCCTTTTCGGCTGGCTCTTTCTCAAAGGCGAAACCGAAAGAATAAAAGAGCTTTTTGAGGCTGTCAGAAATTCTTATGATGAGGTAAAACATGAATAAAACCAAAGCTATTGAGCTTCTCAAAAATAACGGTCTGTGGGTTGTCGGCTGCGTTCTTTATGCTATAGGAGTCAACTGCTTTTCCGTGCCCAACAGCATTGCACAGAGCGGCGTTACGGGTCTTGCGGTTATCTTCAATCATCTGTTTGACCTCCCCGTGGGTACGGTCAACTTTGCCCTCAACATCCCTCTGCTGATACTGATGCTGATTTATCTCGGAAAGGGACTTTTCCTGAGAACGCTGTGGGTAACCGTGCTTCTTTCAACCGCAATTGACGTTGTTGCGATTTTTGCCCCCGAATACACGGGCGACAAAATTCTTGCAGCCCTTTTCTGCGGACTTTTCCAGGGTGCGGGGCTCGGTCTGATTATGATAACGGGTGCCACAAGCGGCGGCACGGATATCGTTGCAAGGCTTGTCCACAAACGCTGGCCGCACATCACCGTGGGCAACATCGTTCTTGTTGCGGATGCAATCATCGTTGCTGCAGGCATGTTTGTTTTCGGCAGCATTGAAAGCGGTCTTTATGCGATTATTCTTATCTATGTCAGCACAAAGGTCATCGACTCGATGATTTACGGCACGGGCAACGGCAAAATGCTTATGATTGTTACCGAAAAGGCGGATGAAGTTTCAAAGGCAATCGTCACATCATCCCCCAGAGGTGTTTCAATTATACCCGCAATCGGTGCATATACGGGCAACGAAAAGAACATTCTGCTCTGCGTTGCAAGGAAGCAGGAGATTTCGGGCATCATCAAAACCGTTAAATCCGTTGACGACAAAACCTTCATCATCGTCAGCGAAGCCAATGAAATTCTCGGCAAGGGCTTCAAAAAATCAATATAACTTGACAACATTATGATATTTGATATATAATATTAAGGTTGAATTTATCCAAAGTGAGGTTTTTTAAATGTCAGGCCATTCAAAATGGAGCACAATTAAGCGTAAAAAAGAAAAAACCGACAATCAGCGTGCAAAGATTTTCACCAAAATCGGCAGAGAAATCGCTGTTGTTGTTCGTGAAGGCGGTCCCGACCCCGCATCAAACTCAAAGCTCAAGGATGTTATCGCAAAGGCTAAGGCAAACAACGTTCCCAACGATAATATCGAAAGAATCATCAAAAAGGCTGCAGGCGAAACAGGCGGTGCAGACTACGAAGAAATCGTCTATGAGGGCTACGGTCCTTCAGGCGTAGCTGTTATCGTTGAAGCTCTCACCGATAACAGAAACAGAACAGCAGGCGATGTTCGTCACTATTTCGACAAATACGGCGGAAACATGGGTCAGTCAGGCTGCGTTTCCTTCATGTTCTCAAAGCAGGGCGTTCTTGTTGTTGAGGCAGAGGGCGTTGACGAGGATAAGCTCATGGAAGATGCTCTCGAAGCAGGTGCAACCGATTTCATCACCGACGACGAAGGCGTTTTTGAAATCAGAACAGAGCCCAACGACTGCGGTGCAGTCAGAGAAGACCTTGAGGCAAAGGGCTATGCCTTTGTTTCGGCAGAGGTTGAATATGTTCCCTCAACATACACCGCACTCACCAATCCCGATGATATCAAAAACATGGCAAAGATGCTTGAAATGTTTGAAGATAACGACGACGTTCAGGCAGTATGGCATAACTGGGAAAATGCCGACGATGCAGAATAAAAAGTATAAAAGAAAGGGCTGTGAATGCGGCGTTCCGATAAGACAGTATAGCAGAAATTAGAAAGTGCGGCAGCTGCCAAACAGATTGCTTATTAAATTAAGAAAGGATTTCTGCTATGAAAAATCAAATTATGTCTTGTGAATTCAACATTGACACTGCTTGTGTTGAGGTGAAGTTAACCGACGGTTCTACGGTGTCAATCGACTGTGATACAGTCGAAAACGAATATGCTCGTAATATGTATGAAGTATCGGAACTCAATTTTCTCATCTGCAACGAACCGATAAGTTATGTCGGATTACTGTTAAACGGAAAGACAGAAGAATATCTGCGAAATAATACGGATTATACTACACTATCAGATATGAGATAAAAGTTTGGCAGGCAACATCACTTTTGTGGTGTTGCCTGCTTTTTATATTGATATCATTATTTAATGTGTCAGCAAGTATCAAATATGATTTAAGTTTGTTATTTCTTGTTTGCCAGACGGTAATTGTTTACAAGGGCGGCAAGCTCCAAACGGCTGTGAACCGCCAGAGTATAATAAATATCTTTTACATAATCCTTCACGGTATGCTCGGAAATGACAAGGTTTTTTGCAATATCCTTGTTGGTGTAGCCGAGACAGATAAGCTCCGCAACCTCACGCTTCTTCGGGCTGAGTTTTGCAAGAGGATTATCTGCATCGTCTGCCGAAACAGTTGCAGACTCGGTTTTTACTTCCGTTTCCTCGACGGGAGATTTCTCTGCTTCTTCTGCGGCAGGAACGGTATCGTCGGCAATGCGACGGCGAAGAGTAAACATCAGGAACGGCTCAACTTGCATAAACACAAACACAAGCACACCCATAATCACTGCGTAAACGATATACAGTGCGACAGGTGCGCCGAGGAACAGCTCGGCAATAACCGCATGAATAAGAACCGCCGTGATTGCAAGCCCGATAATTGCGGAGGCTACGTATCTTGACGGATAGGCTTTCATAATCGGCACACCGTAAAGCGGAGCGAGCATACATACCGTCATACCGAAGCCAATGAGTATGCAGGCGACGTAGGAAAGTGCGGGAACATATGCGGACACAAGCATTACAAGAAAACCGAATCCACCGAGTCCGACAAACAGGGGCACCATACGGAAGGGATGAATGTTCGCTTTCTTATGAAGAAAATACATAGTAAAGCATGAAAGAGCCACTACCAAATACATAATTGATACGCCGTGCTCGACCTTGCCTGCGACCGCAGGACCGCCAACGCCCATCAGTGCAGCAATGAAAGCAATAAGATAAGCCCCCCACATCATCTTCTTCGGTGCGATAAGACCGTCGCTCTTTTTCACGAACCGCGGCAGATGCTCCTTGCCTGTGGGCATACGGAGGAAAAAGACAAGCAAAAGCACAAGCGCCGCCACCATTGCGTAGCGGAAGGCGGAGAACGGTATAGACACAACCTCATTCTGAACCAAAGCGATAAGGAACACCGCTATGCCGTAGCCGAAGGTCAGATACTTGATACTGCTTTTTTCGGAAAAGCAGTTGACCACAAGGAAGGTCTCAAAACTGATCATCAGGCAGCAACAGAAGATCTGCAGGTAAATGTTAAAGCGCAGAATATTGTCCGGCAGAGGAAGAAAGAAAGCAACTGCCGAAAGAAGCGCAACGCCCGTGGCAATGCGCTGAGTATACACGATAATCTTCGGCAAGAAGATCATCGTAAGGATACCCAGTATGTAACAAACCGCTGTCAGCGTGGTGCCGTAATCTATGTTGATGTTGATTGGGATTTTTCCATCCATTGCCGAGGACGGCTCAAGGAAATAATAGATAAATCCCATCTGCCAAAAGCTGAACATAGAGAAGCAGACGAGCATCCAAAGCGGAATATCTCTCCTCTTTTTCTGGTTTTCTATGAGAATAGGGTGATTCATAAACCGCACCTTCCTTTGCTGCGAAAAATCATCGCAAAATCGTAAAAATCATTGAATTCTTTAAAAAACTCACCCGAACAGGTGGTTTTTTCCTAAAAACCCCCCAAACGGGGGGTGCAAAACGGACAAAAAAATCAATATAATCAAATCATAACAGTATCTTTTCTAAACAGAATTATAAATTACATTTTTCTTTTTTTCAAGAATATGCGAGAAATACTACCCAAAAAGGTAGTATGTGTGTCAAATCCCCCCGTATTGGGCAGGTTACATCTTCAGCTTGACAAAGTATAATTATCCTTGAAGAGGTGGCGTATGGGAATACTGAATTATTTCGATTATATTGCATTGGCAGAAAACGAACATAAGAGGCTGCTTGAAATTTATCCCGAGCTGGAAAAACTATCGAGGCGTGAACTTGAGGTTTTCGCTCATCTTCTTACCGACAAAACGCAGGCACAGATAGCGGAGGAATTGTTTATTACACATTCTTCCGTGCATTTCCATTGCAAAAACATATACCGTAAACTCGGTATAAAAAGCCGTAAACAAATATTGATAAGATATAAAGATTTATAAGGAGGAACCTTTATGGGATTTCTGGAAAGAATTTTGAGAAAAGGAATAAGCGATGGTGTAAGCAAGGCAGTAGGTGATGCAATCAGCAAAGCTATTAAACCTTCTGTAACGGAATTTGCCAATAAAACCGCACAGCAGTTTGACGATGCAGCCCGTAATGCACAGTCATCGCAGACATATGCCTCGGCTCCTTTTGTTCAGAAAACATACAACACCGATGACAATTATTTTGCGTCTGTTATCACCGAAGCAAGCTTCCCCGGTTATTCAATCTCAACAAATGTTCACGCCAAAAACTTTGATGCAAGTGCGCATCCGAGCTGCTACCCGATTTCATACCTTTTCTCAAACGGTTCTCAGCCTAAGCTTGCAGTTCTTGTTATGAACAAGAATCAGTACCGTTCTATGATTGCAAAAGGAACTTACAAGGTTCTTGACGATAACGGCATTCCTTACATCCGTTTCTTCAAGGGAATGGAAAACGAAAGCGGATATGTCATTAACCGAATAAGAGAAAACCTCAAATAATTTTTGCTTAAAACAGAGAGAAAAGCTTTATGCGCCTGTGAAGAACCCAGCACGGAACTTTATGAGTTTTGCAGGCAGCCGTTTCGTGTACGGTTTCGTATCGCAAAATTGCGATGTTAAATCATTTTCTCTCTGTTTTTTTATTTAATGATTTATGTGCGTAATTGATAAACTGTTTGAAAAGGAAATATGGGAAGCCTTTTTTATTCACAAAATTGAGCAGGGAAACATAAGCGAAAAGGATACTGCAGACCTTCGGAGGTTTATTGACGGCAAGGAATATCTTCCCGTTGCAGGCAGAATCAGAATCAATCAAAGCTTTTCAGCTCCGCAAAAAACGCTTATCAGCAAATCAAAAGCAGGCAGAAAAAGAACTGTATATACTTTTGGCAGAGAAGAAAACTATGTTTTAAAGCTGATTTCCTTTCTTCTTCGTGATTATGATTATCTTTTTTCACCGAATCTTTATTCCTTCCGAAAAGAATCGGGAGTTAAAAAAGCCGCAGAGGATGTTATGAAAATCAAGGATCTGGATGACAGATATGTCTACAAAGCCGATATAAGTGACTATTTCAACTCGGTTGATGTTGATATTCTTCTTCCGAATTTAAAAAAAGCTTTAAGCGACGATTCCGAATTATATTTGTTTTTTGAAACACTTCTCCGAAATCCGTATGTGCAGTATAACGGTGAATTGCTTGAAGAACGAAAAGGGATTATGGCAGGTGTTCCCGTATCTGCATTTCTTGCAAATTTTTATCTGCGTGAGCTTGATGAATATTTCTTCAGTCGAAATATTCCCTATATCCGATATTCGGATGACATTCTTGTTTTTGCAAAGGATGAATCCGAGCTTGACGAAAGTATCAAGGCTATAAAAAACTGCCTTTTTTCAAAAAAACTCACCATCAATCCCGATAAGGAAACAATAACAAAGCCGGGTGAAAAATGGACTTTCCTCGGCTTTTCTTATCACAACGGAATAATTGACATCAATGATGTTTCTTTTGAAAAGCTCAAAGCAAAAATGAGAAGAAAAGCAAGGTCACTTTCTCGCTGGGCGGGCAAGAAAAATTTACCCGGAGAATATGCGGCAAGAGCTTTTGTGAAACGGTTCAACACAAAGCTTTATGATAATCCCGTTTACAGCGAGCTGACGTGGACACGGTGGTTTTTCCCTGTTATAAACACCGATGAAACTCTGAAAAAGATTGATGAATATATGCAGGAGTGCATCCGTTATCTCGCAACGGGAAAAAGAACAAAATCACGCTATAATTTCAGATACGAGGACATAAAAAATCTCGGCTACAGAAACCTTGTAAATGAATATTATAAATTCAAAAATGCTGATAATGTCTGATTAACAGGGAAAAGAGGATGAAATGGAAAATTTTAAAAAACTGACAATTCTTCATTCAAACGATATGCACGGAGATTTTCTTGCCGAGGAAATTGACAGCAGCCTTGTGGGCGGAGTTTCAATGCTTTCGGGGTATGTCAACAAGGTCAGAACGGAAGCTGAAAACTGCATTTACTGCGTTGCGGGCGATATGTTCAGAGGCTCTGTTATTGACTCGGAATTTCAGGGAGTATCGACAATCGAAATTATGAATATGCTTGCCCCGGATGTTGTGACCGTCGGCAACCACGAGGCGGATTACGGAATTGCACACCTCCTGTTCATTGAGAAATGTGCAAAATTTCCGATTATCAACGCAAACCTTTATATAAAAACAAACGGTGCAAGGCTTTTCAGGCCTCACCATATAGCTGAAATTGACGGAATGAAAATTCTGTTTATCGGCATTCTGACCGAAGAGGTGCTTGCACTTACAAAAAAAGACGGACTTATCGGCACATTTGTTGACATCAACGAAGCTGCCTGCGAGGTAGGAAGAATATGTAACACCTATAATGCCGTTGATGTTGACCTGACCGTTCTTCTTACACACATCGGCTTTGAGGAAGACAAAGAGCTTGCCGCAAAGCTTGACCCTGCGTGGGGTGTGGATATTATCATCGGAGGTCATTCGCATACTTTCATCACCGAGCCCGAGGTTGTAAACGATATTATTATCGTGCAGGCGGGAACTGGCACCGATCAAATCGGAAGATTTGACATAACCGTCAACACCGACGAAAACCGTGTTGACAGCTATAACTGGCAGAGCATTCCCATATGCAAAGAAACCTGCCCGAGAGATGAAGCACTTGAAAAGATAATTGAATTCTACAAAGGTCAGACTGACAAAAAATACAGCCGCCTTGTTACGAAATTCAAACGCCGGCTTACCCATCCGTCACGCTACCGTGAAACAGAAATCGGCGGACTTTTTGCCGACATACTGTGCGAAAGCCTCGGACTTGATGTTATGCTTCTCGGTTCGGGAAGCCTGCGAAGCACAGAACTCGGTCCGATTGTTCTCTTCTCCGATTTTGTCGAGTGCTTTGCGTATGACGATGCAGCCCATATGCTGTCGGTAACGGGTAAACAGTTCAGGCGGATGATTGAATTTATGCTCCGTGATGAGGTCTGGACAGGCTCGCATTGCGAATTTTATCAGCTTTCAAGGGGAATGAGGGTTATTTATAACCGCAGCACTCATGAATTCAAGGATTTTTCTCTTAACGGGGAACCGATTGATGACAACAAAATCTATAAAATCGGGCTTCAGCATTATCATTTTATAAACTTTGAAAGCTTTTTCTCGGTTTCATATGATGAAATATGCAAAAACGGCAGACCGAGAATTCTTTCAACCTCCTGCAGAGAGATACTTGACGAATATCTTTCCGCACATCAGAATCTTGACCATAAGATTGACGGAAGACTTGTGGTTGAATAAGCTCATTCCGGGCATTTCATAAAAAACATATTCAAAGAGGAGGAAAATGCAATGAAAAAATTATTGGCATTTTTGCTGTCATTGATTTTGCTGTTATCTGTTTTCTCGGTGATGACATTTGCGGCGGAGGAAAACGACATATCGAAATTTGAACTGCCTGCCCCGAAAGCACCGAATTACTTCGTCTATACCGATGGTAACGCAACCGAAGGTCATCACGACCATCTGCGAATGATCATGGTCGCCGATCCGGAGGTAGCACTTCTTGCGGCAGAGTACGACTGTGACAGCGATGCTTTTTACAAGAAATACGGTCTTTATTCATTTAACATCGTAATGCAGTACGATGTATCCCTCGATGGTGAGGATAGCTGGCAACACAACGAGGAATGGGATACCGAGTATTACAACGACGGCCATGTAAACGGATATCCGATTCAGTCCCTCCGTGCCGAACTGATGGAGGACTTTGAGTTCTTCTGGCTGACCTATTACGAAGGCCCCGATTCCGACACCTTCGCTCCCTATAAGCCTGCCATTCTTACCGAGAAGTTTACGGGTGACGGATACGAGCAAGATATCTATTCCTTCGATGTGGAAAATCACAGCCTCTACATCCGCTGCCGATACTATATGGAGTGGGAAACCTTCGATGCCGAGAAGAATGAGATCGGCACAAAACAGTCCAAATTCTCCGATTGGTCGGAAAGTGCTGTCTTTGGCAAGAACAGCACGCAGATCACCCCCGACGAGCCGACTACATACGCAGCTCCCGTGATCTCCGATATGAAGATCGTGCTTTCCGAGGGTGACGAGAACAGCCACATTGAATACGTGCAGACCACACCCGAATCGGTATGGATGACAGGCGTGTACTACCTGATGAAAGAAGAAGGTCAGTTTGACGGACTCGAAACCCAGGTCAGCATCGACGGCGGTGAATGGATCGAGTTTGACACCGCAGATGCAGGCGGCGATTGGTGCCTCTGGAACGGCAGCAGAACCGCACACAACTTTGACATTCCCATAGAAGAAAACAGTAATGTCAGGCTCCGTGTCCGCTTCACCGGTACTCACGGCCCCTCCGAATGGTCGAACATACCGGAAATCAACGGCGGCGGTACACAGGAGATTCCCGACAATACGAATAGGCCTGCCGACGAGCCGACCATCGACGAGCCGGACGAGGAAAAATGCTCCCTCTGCGGCTTCTGTTCCGTTCCTTTCGGACTGTGCATCTTCATCTGGATTGCAATTGCACTGGCTGTTATTCTTGTGATTGTGCTCATCATCATGATCGCAGCCAAAAAGAAGAAATGCCCGAACTGCAAGACCAAATACAAAAAGAAAGACAAATGCTGCCCTAAATGCGGTCAGCAACTGAAATAATACGAAAGTGAGGAATACACAATGAAAAAACTTTCAGCAATCTTACTTGCCGTTGTTATGCTTCTCGCCTTCGCCGCCTGCGGTGACAAAGACGGTGAAACAACAACTGCGGCAAACGGCGAAAACAACGAAACAATCAATGCCCAGGATGTTGTTGACAAGGCTCTTGAAGAAGCTGAAGAACACGAATC
>JAFQRY010000014.1 GCA_017409845.1 Clostridia bacterium | reverse complement strand
AACGATAGATGTATTGACGATTTGTTTTGTAACGGATTGCTGCTTTTGTTACTCCATATTTTTCTGCGTATTTAATTAATGCTTGACGATACCTCATTGTTTGTGTTACAGTTGTCATGACGAATGGTTAACCTCCTGTTGGTTTTGTCTGAGCAACTTAACTGTAACACAGGTTTTTCCATTCGTCATTTGTTTTTTGTTTCACTGTAACACTTCTATTGTAAACCTACAAAATGAATGTTAATTATTTGCATGCAGACTTGTAAAAATCAGATTTATATATTATAATAGAGTGATATAATTTATTCGGAGCGTTAGTTAATGGATAAGGATAATAAAAAAGTTAATAACGCCGCATCTGAAAATACGCAGTCTCAGATCAGCAGCCGCGATGAATATTCCGACGGCTTCTACGACCTGAACAGTATGTATTCAAAAGCTCCCGTAAAGAAGCCACGCACAAGAGAAGAAGAGCTTCGCCTCAGGGATGAGCAACGCCGCGAAGCGGAATTAAAGGCAATCAAGGAGGATATCGAAAGACGCTATTCCCTCCAGCTTGAAACCGCACAAAGCAAAAACAATCCCGAAAATCCGAAGCCCGTCAGCTCTGCAATAAGCAGACTTATTCCCGAAATAGATGAAAAAGAAGCGGTCAAAGAAGAACTCAGCAGAATCGACAGTCTTATCAGCAACGAAAACATTGTTGAATCTGTCGGAGCAAAATCGACAGATGCTTCTGCTGAAAAAGCGGACAAGCCTGAGGAGCCTGATTTTGATTTATCAGAAAAGAACAGCGTTTATGCTGCAATTTACAGCTTCGGCGATGTTATTTCACGATTTTTCATAAGAATATTTCTGTTTGTTTTCAAGCTTTTCAGAGCCCCCTTCATACACCTGAAAAAATATATACTTAAGCTCCTTGCAACAACCAAAAAGGAAACTAAAAGAAACATCGACTCAACGGTTAAAGAGATAGCACATTTCCGCAAGGAAATCGGAAACGCAGCAAAATCAATCAGAAAAGCCCTGCGTCACCCCCTCTCCCTGCCTTCGGTTATCGGACATTATATCCGGAAAGCTTTCAGAAAACACCGTTATCTGCTCAGAACGGCATTCAACACATTGCTGCCCGTTGCTGCATTGGCGATTTTTCTTGTTACGATCAATTACTGGAACAGCGTTACGTTTGCACTTGAGGTTTTCTATAACAACCAGAGTATCGGATATATCAGCGATGAAACCGTATATCTTGAAGCAAGAGACCTTGTCAAAGACAGACTCAGTTCAAGTGCCTATGTTTCCGCAAATTCCGAATCAACGGTTGAAGCAACGGTTGCCTCTGCCGCAAACTACAATGCGGATTATGCACTGACCCTTGTTTCTCTTGACAAGCTCAATGATGCTCAGTCGATTTCAGACAAGATGATTGAAAATTCAGTAGACAACCTCACCCACGCCTGCGGCGTTTATATTGACGGTGAGTTTATCTGTGCCGTAAAAAATGAAGCGGATGCAAAAACTGTTTTCTACGATATACTTGCACCGTACGAAGCCGATGCGGAAAAGAACGGATACGTCGTCGGTTTTGCGGAAACGATAGATTATGTTCAGGGTCTTTACCGCGACGACGAAAGCGTTATGTGGGATGCTTCACAGCTCCGCGAAATGCTTGACGGCACAAAGGAAGCACAGAAGATTTACGTTGCACTTGAGGGCGATTCGCTCGATTCTGTTGCAGAAGAAACCGGAGTAACCAAAAGCACTCTTGAGACTCTCAATCCCGGATATGATTTTGAGAATATTCAGCCCGGAGACATTATAGTCACAAAAAGCTCTGTTAAATTTGTCAGCATTAAAAAGATTGTTACAAACTCTGAAATCAGGGAAATTGAATTTGAGACAGTCAAAAAATATGATGCCACAAAATACAGCGGATACAGAAGCGTTATTCAGAAGGGTGTCAACGGCAGCGAAAGAATCACCAGAACACGCATTTATATCAACGATTCTCTTGTTGACACAAGCTATAATTACGAAACAATCAAGGAGCCTGTTGATGAAATTATCATGGTCGGCTCAAAGACTTCATACAACGGTGTTTATATCGGAGAAGCTTCCGATTACGGCTTCCTCTGGCCTGCACCGAGCTGTCACAGCGTCAGCTCGCCCTACGGATGGCGAAGCAGCGGATGGCACAACGGCATTGACCTTGTCAAATACGGCGGCGGTGCCAGCGGCACTCCCGTTATTGCGTCAAAGGGCGGCAGAGTTGAAGTTGTTCAGCGAAGTAATTCGGGATACGGCAACATGGTTCTCATCAACCACGGTGACGGCTATAAAACAAGATACGCTCACATGATCAAGGGTTCAATCACCGTTTCCGTCGGTGACTACGTTGAGGCGGGACAGACCATAGGTAAGGTCGGTTCAACGGGTAACTCAACAGGTCCTCACCTTCATTTTGAGGTTATTGTCAACGGCGAAACACAGAATCCCAAAAACTATATTTCATAAACATTTTATCTCTGAATCAGATAACAAAAATTGCAGGTCTGCTTTCTGCAGACCTGCAATTTTTTAATCCAATAGCACATAAAGCACCTGCTTTAAGCAAGTGCTTTTCCGGTGGAGACGAAGAGGATCGAACTCCGGACTTCTTGAAGTCAATTCAATTTTTATTTAAGCCGTTTTATTGTATATCCGCTAAATGTGAAGGTGTGATCTTTTTCTCTCACAGTACGGGGAGGATAATCCGTTGTGATAATGTGAGAACCGCATTCATCTGCATAATTATACCTTTCTTCGCTGAAATCAGGATAATCATCCGCCCTGGTTCTTACCATAAGATTGTTTTCGTCAACTGTCTTTTTATTATTTTCCGTTGCAGTTACAGGATCGTTATCAAGAATAAACGCTGCATAGGTTTTGTCAATATCCCCGAATCTGAGCATCGGAAACATTGCCTGAGTTTCGATTGATATGTCGGTGTCGATATATTCCTGTGTAACACTGCAGAGGTGCATCAATACAATAATCTTGCCTGCAGCTTGTTTTAAAGCGGGCCAACCGTCAGCTTTTCGCATTTCTTCAAAGCTTTCATACTCTCCCATTACATGCTTCGGTGTGTACAACCTGTCGCCAAGCACCTCCCTCAGTACCTTGTCAAACTCCAAGGCATATTCAAGAGAGAAATTCTTCATGTTATTTATTGAAGGAACACCATCTTTAGGCTCAATAAGCAAGTATACCGGTAAATGACCCGGATTGTTATCTGACCACATTGCAATTTCTTCAAGTCCCTTGGCAAAATTATAAGCACTTGATACATTGTCAATTACAGGGCTGTGTGTAACAATAAAGCTGATGTCACCCTCATCATCTACGGTTTCAATATCAATTTCAAGGTTTCTTATCCCCTGTTCCAACTGCTCGGTAAATGTATCCATTTCAAAAACAGCCTTATTTTCCACCACACCGAAAGAAAGGATCTGAAGTGCCTTCATCAGCCCTCGCTTCGGGAGTGTTCCAAGCAACTGATAACTGTTATGAGTTCCCATAACTGCAATTTCGTTAAGCTTCATGCCTTCTGAAAAAGCTTTTTCAATGTTAAAATCTGCAAGCTTTTGTTCGTCGCAAGGAACATAAGAGCCGTTATAATATTCATTTTTCAGGTATTCAAGGTGTCTGTTCTGGTATACGGTATTTTTGTCAATCTGCATGAATCCTGCTATAACAGAAGACACAAAAAACACAAGGAGTAACACTGCAAGACTAAGGAAAGCAGTAATAAATACTTTAAGAACAGTTTAAAAGATTTGTTTTTTCATATGCACTCCACCTTTATATTTTGAATTTAATTAATTATATCACGACGATACTGAAAATTTCAAGCGGCAACTGACTTTGAGCAGTTTATGGGGGGGATTGATAAAGTTGCATGAGAGAAAACCGAGCAGAGTTTTCAGGCTCTGCTCGGTTTTTAAATGTATAAAAAATCAAAGTGGGCAAAAAATTGTTCGATGACTATGGTGTTAAGTGATATTTTATCCGCCGACAAACCAGCAAAAACAATATAACTCGCCGTAAGGCGAATAAAAACTGAAAACCACTTCCGAAGAAGTGGTTTTTTCTGGTGGAGACGGAGAGGATCGAACTCTTGACCTCTTGAATGCCATTCAAGCGCTCTCCCAGCTGAGCTACGCCCCCATATCTAATTTAATTAACAGCAGTCATGCAACACAAGCTTTGCTGCTGCCCGATTATAATATCATATTTACTTTGAAATTGCAAGTCCTAATTTTAAAAATATCCGAAGAAATGCACAAAGCACTTCTTCGGACAAGTATTTATCTGAAAACTGAAACGATCATTCCGATGAAATTAACAAACAATGCCGAAATATAATCCAAAACTGTTTTTGCCGCATTGATGTCGGCTTCAAATCTGATTCCGGGATCCTCGTCAGAAGGTGAAAAACGGATTTCATCAATCTGAAGCATCGAAGTGCCGCCTTCCGAAGCAAAACAAAATTCAATATCATTCACTTCAGACAGCACACTGTTTGAAAACGAAATACCGAATTCATTGCCATTAAGATAAACTCTGTTAAGATCAAAAGTAATTTTATGCCACTCATTATCGGCAGGAATAACTACGCTGTCAGTCAGGGTATCCGCTACAGATGCCGAATACCATAAATAGCTGTTTTTGATAAACCTGATGCAATCAAGCGTAACCGGAGAACTTCCGCTGTTTTTGACGCATAACGAAACTCTTCCGAACACAGAATAATCATTATCCGAATCACGGAAGCCTGTCTGCTTGATGCCGTCTTCGTATGAAAGAACCGGGCTTAACGAAAAAGTGCTGTCAGCAGACTCGGTTTTCAACACCGAATTTTCTATCGTGACTGTTGAGTTTTCCGATTTCCACGAGGGATAAAAGCCGCTGTTCAAATCATCAACCGTATGCCAGAGCTGCATATCATCGCAATCTGCCCATGTTTTTTCAGACCAATATTTCGTGCCGATGCTTCTGACCGTAACAAAAGGACTTACCGGCATGGCAAAATCACCGTTTACAGATGAATAAAGATTTGATTTTTCATTATTCACCGAATATGCATATGCGGCAGAAAGCGGAGAAGGAATATCTTCATTCCATATTCTGATTGTGTTGCTGCCTGTTATTTCCGCATTGGCTTTGACATATATTCCGTCTTCACCGCAAAGCGAAAAGCCCTTGAGCTTTTCTCCGCTCTGCATCAGTCCGTCGCCCGTATTTCTGAATGTAACATGAATTGCCGATTCCTTGATTTCAGATTTAACAACGGTTGCGGCTGTGTATGTATCATCCTTGTCATACAAAAGGCCAAGTGCGGAATGTGCCATTCTTTCGCCGACTTCACGCTTGCTGCCGGGATGAATAACACCTACCTCGGGAAAATAAGTAAGAGGAATATCATAGATTGAAATAAGAGCTCTCGAATCGGGCTCATTCTGCTGTATTTCCGAGAAATCAACATTTCTTGAAGGAAGCTCCCATCCCTCTTCCGAATAGAAATAGGAGGCAAGCTGAGTAAACACAACGGGAAGCAAACCATCATTATAGCAGAAAAGATCGGTATATGACCGCTGAAGCAAATCAAATGCTCTTGAATATGCATCGCCTGTCCATCCGATATCGGTTTCACCCTGATACCATATCATTCCCGAAAGCCTGAAATGGCGGAGAGCTTCAATTCTGAGATTATAATTCGTGGACATTTCATAATAAATGCTTCGTTTTTCTTTATCCCAATCCGAAAGCTCAACATATTTTCCGTAGGTTATAAAATCATTCTTCACCTGCTCGTTGCTTTCAACAGATTCTCTTGAAATCCAGCTCGCAATGGTTGAGCCGCCGAGCGAAACATTGAGTATTCCAACGGGAATATCAAGCTCTTCGATCATTTTGTTGGCAAAAAAATAAGCAACCGCACTGACCCCGCCTATATGCTCATCACTTCCCGTAATCCAATGTGAATCCGGAATATCCTTCAAAGGCTGTGACGGAATCTGACCTTTAGTATCATTAAGTTGAGAATAATCCGGTGTGACAAGCACGCGGAGCTTTTCGCTCTGAGATTTATATTTTTCGATTGCTTCTGCGTAATTAATTGCCTGGGCAAGAGGATACTGCATATTGCTCTGTCCGCTTGCAAGCCAGAGTTCACCGAAAACAACATTTTTTAATGTTTTTATTTCTTTGCCGTCAGCTTTGATAACAACGGTATACTCCTCAAAACTGCCTTCGGGAGCAGGAAAAGCAACCGAAAATTCACGGTTATCATCCGCGATTGCTTCTCCCCTTGCTGCGGAATTCATTCCGCTGTCAAAGAGCTCTGCGATTATTACGCTTCCTTTTTCTGCCGTACCGGCAATAACAGCTTCTTCGTTCTGTCTGAACAGCATATTATCGGTATAAAAAGAATAAACACTTACATCGGAATCTGCGGAGTAAGCGGGAATTATCGCAGACAGAGTAAGAGTAAACGCAATAACAACAGCCAAAACTTTTCTGATCATATATATATTTCTCCCATATATTTTGATTTAATTTATTATATATCCAAACAGCATTCAAGTCAATCCCAAAACAACCTTGACAGCATGTAACTGCAATGATAAAATTAGTAAATAATCGTGACGGTGAAATCAGAAATAATATCAATAAGATAAACTATGTTTTGTGCGGTCATCAGGCTTTTTCTTCGGAGGTTATATGTTTTTTCTTTTGGCGGTAATATACATAGCATTCATCGGTCTTGGTGTTCCCGATTCTCTTATCGGCTCTGCCTGGCCTGCTGTTCATTCGGAAATGAACATTCCCGTTGAAGCGGTAAGCGTATTAACTTTTATTATTTCGGGCTGCACTGTTTTATCAAGCATGTTCAGCGCGGGAATTCTCAACAAGCTCGGCACAGCACGAGTTACGGCTTTCAGCACGGCTATGACGGCGGCAGCTATGCTCGGCTTCTCTTTTGTATCTTCTTTTTGGATGATGATACCGCTCGCTGTTATCCTCGGACTCGGTGCGGGTGCGATTGATTCCGGGCTCAACAACTATGTTGCTCTTCATTTCAAAGCAAGCCACATGAATTTTCTGCATTGCTTCTACGGTGTCGGTGTAAGTCTCAGCCCTTATCTTATGTCACAGGCTCTGAGCAATACAGGCTGGCGAAGCGGTTACCGATATGCATTTTATGTTCAGGCAGTCATCACTCTGCTTCTTCTTATATCTGTTCCCATGTGGAAAAAATCGTCATCGCCAGAGCAAGCCGATGATGAAAGCACCGTTAATCTCACTCTTATTCAGTTGGCAAAAAAGCCTGAGGTCCGTCAAGTCTGGATTATCATGCTCACGACAAATGCAATCGAATATGCCTGCGGAGTCTGGGGCAGCACATATCTTGTTGCTGAAAAAGGATTCCGCACGGAGCACGGTGCACTCGCCCTGACCGTATATTATGCCGGAATGTCAATCGGGCGATTCGTTTCAGGTCTGCTTTCAGAAAAAATGAGCACATGGAAACGCATCGGTGCAGGCACTCTGATTCTTGCTCCCGCAATTGCAATTCTGCTTCTCCCCCTGCCCGGTACTGTTACGGTTGTCGGTTTATTCCTTGTAGGTCTCGGCAATGGTTCAATATATCCCAACATGATACATCTGACACCGCACAACTTCGGCAAAGAAGTTTCGCAATCTGTTATGGGCTCGCAGATAGCATTTGCTTATATCGGCGTTATGCTTGCTCCTCCTGCAGTAAGTCTTATCAGCAAACTTTTCGGCATCGGAGTTTATCCCATTCTGCTTGCGGTAATCTATGTGATAATGGTTATCGCACTCAGATGCTTTGTAAACCGTCTGAAAAAGCATAATAATTATAACGCAAATGTCTGAATCAAGGATGGACCGAAAATGAACAACAATCATAATTTTGATATAAACAGCTTTATTTCTCCCGATATATCTCATTCTCCCGTGTATGTCTGGGTGTGGAACGACCGATGCAGCCGCGATATAATTGATACTCAGCTTGCAGAAATGCAGACTCTCGGAATAAGAGCATTTTATATTCTGCCTGAGCCGCAGAATTTCCGCCCAGACAGCATGCCTACACCTCTTGCTCCCGACTATCTTTCCGAAGCTTTTTTTGAGCTTTGTGCATATGCCGCTGAAAAAGCAGAAAAACTCGGCATGATCTGCTGGATTTACGATGAAGGAGGATGGCCCTCGGGCGGTGCATGCGGAAAGGTTATCAAGGATCATCCCGAATATGCACAAGAAGAAATAAAAACCCACAAACGCTTTTTTCGGGCAGGAGATGTGTATAAAAAAACAACGCCTGATGTTCTCGCGGCGTTTCTGAATGAAAGTATATTTATTGAGGAAGGGTATGAATTCACTTCGGACTCGGTTGTTACGGAGTATGTAACAGAAAAAGAAATCGCAGAAGACAAAGGCTATCCCGATTTATTCAACAAGGCTGCAACGGAATATTTTCTTGAAATCACTCACAAGAAATATGCAGCCTCAATGAAGAATTTACTCGGCAAAAGCGTTACCGCCGTATTTACGGATGAGCCCAAAGCACCCTCTTCAGCATTCAGCACAAAGCTTGCTGAGAAATATGAAGCTGCCTACGGAGAATCCGTGTTGCCGTATCTCCCACTTATAAGTGATAATACCGATGTAACGGATAAAAATGTTCATATACTGCACCGTTGGTACGATTTGTGCAGCAGAACGTTCTGTGAAAATTATCTTCTTACCTGCAAGGAGTGGGCAAACCGTCACGGTACAGCCTTTACCGGTCACATGGATAAGGATCACAATCCTCTCGGCTGCATGCAGGGAGGCGGAAATTTTAATCTTATGCGTTCTCTGCGGTGCTTTGATATACCCGGTGTTGATGTCATTTGGCGTCAGCTTTATCCTGAAAACAAAATCGCAGAAAAAAATGATTATAACGCTTATAACGGCTTCTTTCCGCGATATGCATCATCTGCCGCTGCACAAAACGGTTCAAAGCTTGCAATGAGCGAAATATTCGGAGTTGCAGGTGCCGCAATAAGTTATGATTTGATGCGCTACACGGTAGGATATCAGGCGGTCAGAGGCATCAACATATTTAATCTGTTCAATTTTCCGCTCGGACGAAAGGGTGCTCTTCTCGCTCAGGAGCTTCCCGTTTTCACGGAGAGCCAGCCATATTACCGTTTTCTCGGTCAGTTCAACAGCTATACAGAACGGCTGTCGTATCTTTCAACGCTCGGTGAACGGGTTTATGAAACGGGGCTTTACTACCCTGCCCCTGATTTTCAGGGCGGTCTCAGAGCAGAGGCAACGGCAAAGGAATTCGACAGTCTCGGCAGAAAGCTTGAAGATCTGAATGTAGATTTCGACATTGTCGATAACGATGTTATTCAGAGTGCCGACGGAGCAGATGAAGGCTGCCTGCGGATCGGCATCGCGGCATACAAAAACATCATCATTCCCGAAGGTGCGTTTGTTCTGGAGGAGTCGCAGGCGGTGCTGAATCGTTTCATCAGAGGCGGCGGCAGAGTTTCACATAATCCTTGCGAGCTTAATCCCGTTATACGCATTGAAGGCTGCGGCTTACGGGCGATGCACAGAAAAGTCGGAAATGCAGAGCTTTTCATTTTGTTCCGCGAATACGGTGAAAACGGCAATTACCGTATTCATCTGCCTTCATCAGACGGATACCTGCTTGATCTGATAAACGATGCGCTTACACGCTTTGAAAGCAAAGAAAAGCTTCTGGAGCTTACTCTTGCCATAGGCGAAACTGCCGTGATACTGCTGACAGACGAAAACTTTGTTGCGGCAGACGAAAACGAATTTCTTGATAAATTCTGTATTACCGACGGTTTTCTTTTCCGCAAAGAACTTGAGCTCACCTGCGGAGAAAACGGATTCGAATGCATTGAGCATCCGAAAAATGCAGTCCCCGTCATTTTGGGTGACTGGTCATATCTCATCGGCAAGGCTTACTCGGGAAGCTGCATTTATGAAACCGTATTTTCTCTTCCACCCGAAAAAAGCGGACGAAAAGGCAGAATTGAGCTCGGAGAAGTTCATCATGCGGCTCAGGTGTTTATTAACGGACATTGTCTCGGAGCTGCTTTGATGTCTCCGTTCAGATTAAATATTCCTGCAGGTATACTCAAAGAAAACAACAAACTGAAAATTGTTGTTATCAACACATCGGCAAATTGGTATGTTCATACCGATTATTTTGACAGGTGGAGCATCAGCAAACTATCTCCTTATTTTGAACCCGAGATTGAATTTGCAAAAGACTTTGTTTCGGGCGGTCTTTACGGACCCGTTACTCTGTATACGGAATAATGATGTCACCGTCCGATTTATCTAAATCATAGAAATCACCTTCATACCTGTTATGAAGGTTTTTTTCTTTGCTCTGATTGACGGCAAATACCCTGTTTTCCGAATAAAGGATTGCCGTTTTTATGTTTTTATCCACATTTTCAATAAAGTATTTCTTAACCTTCTTGTATAACGGATCCCTGATTTTCAAAGTATCGGGAATCTGCACCGATGATGAGCAGCAGAGCAAATCGCAAAGGATCTTTTCCCTTAATTTTTCCTTGTCGCATCTGTCACCGAAGAATTCAAAAAGCTTTTGAGCGTAGTCACTCAGACGCATTCTGCTGCCGTTTACGGAATTTCCGAAATCATTGAAAATATCAAACGGTGAAATGCCGACTTCATCCGTAAGATAATCAAGGGTCAACAGAAAGCGGCCGCTGTTATACAGTCTGTCAACCGCATCTTCACAGTTTTTAAGCTTTTTTATCTCTTCGCTTGAAAGCCACGGAGTTGATGTTACTTCGTAGGGCGGCTCATCATTGAATGTGCAGGGATATTTTTGCTTGTTCTCACGCATATCCGTACCGAAAAGAAGCTTAAGAAATCCAAGCTGAAGCATATGGGCTTTAAGATAATAAGCGGTGTTGAAGCTGTTTCTGAAGCTTTCAAAGCTTTCACCCGTGAGCCCCGCAATAAGATCAATATGGATATGCATGTTATTGAAACTGATAAGCTTACGGATGTTATCAACAAGCCTTTTTATGTCGGTTTTACGGTTTATTGCTTTCAAGGTTTCTTTGTTAAAGGACTGAACCCCGATCTCAAGCTGCACGGCACCGCGTGGCATGGACGATAAAATTCCGAGCGTGCTTTCCCTTAAAATGTCTCCTGCGATTTCAAAATGGAAACACACATTATCCGGTATCTCCTTACCGTAATGCTCCTTGATAAACAGAAGAATATCGTCGGCTCTTTTCGCATCGGCATTAAATGTGCGGTCAACGAATTTCACAGTCTGTGTGCCGCTTTGGGACAGACTTATTATATCGTTCTTTATTCTTTCCGTATCGAAAAACCTGAGCGATGAGCACCTGCCCGAAAGGCAGAAGGCACAGCGGTAGGGGCAGCCTCTTGCTGTTTCAATATAAGTTATTCTTCCGTCGAGAGTTTTGAAAAACTCATCACAATAGGGTGACGGAGGAGTATCTGCATATTCTTTTTCGGGGGTTGTGACAATACAGCCGTTTTTTCTGCAGGTAACACCCGGTACGGCACTCAAATCTCCGTTGATATTATCAAGAAAATCCGGAAAAACCCATTCACCCTCACCCGAAAGCACATAATCCGCAAAATCATACTTTTCAAGAATATTTGCAGGGCAGTATGCAACCTCGGGACCTCCGAGCACTATTTTGCAGTTATGGTTTTGTTTTATAATACGGCAGATTCCGAGAGTTGCGGTTATATTCCATATATAGCATGAAAAAGCTACAACATCAGGGCTTTCATTTATGATTTTCCATGCAAAGCTTTCTGCATCGGCGTTGACCGTGCTTTCCATCACAAAAGCATCATGCTTATTTTTTGAGAATTCACGAATTCCCGCAAGCAAACACCACGGAGAAAGCGAAGCATGGATATATCTGGAATTAAGACATGAAATAATAACCTTCATTTTTCACCTTTATATCAGCTGAGGATAGATTTACCTTCAAGGTATTCCGCATTGATAATTGTTATTTTCAGATAAAAATTATATATCATTCTTTCAGTCAATTCAAGTATTGCTGAAACAAACACAAAGATTTATATACAATACACGACAGCAAAACAGGGCAGAGATTTTCTCCGCCCTGCTTTTTCAGATTTTAATTATGCGGGTCAATTGCACAGTATATCGGTTTCTATGTATCTGACGCCCATATCATAAAGCTTTTTGGCTTCCTCAACCGAGTTGACGGTAAAGAGAGAGAAATTGATTCCTTCGCTTATGCAAAGCTTTATGTTTTCTTCGGTATTCTTTTCATAGCTTGCAGAAAGCCATACATTATCGCCGAGCGCCTTTGCTTCCGCAATGATTTCGGGAGTCATTTCATCCACAAGATACCAGAGTTCGATATCAGGGTTGAGCTCATGGATCATGCTGAGCTGCTTCAGATTATAAGTAAGCACGATAGCCTGGTCTGCAAGACCCCTTTCATTTATCGCATCAACAATCGTATAAAGCAAATCGTAATTTTCGATACCGATTTCAATCTGAGGTCTTGTTTCCGTGCCGACAAATACATCAAGATACTCTTCAAGTGTCGGTATGCGTGAATCCTTATATTTCCAGACATTGGCACCTGACATATAGCTGAAGGTTTTGAGCTCCTCAAGAGTAAGCTCATTTATTTTTCCGTACTGGCAGAATCTGCCGTCAACCTCTGCATTATGGATAACAACCCACTTATTGTCTTTTGTGAGCTGAATATCGCATTCCGCGGAATAATAGCCGTTGTTGACCGCTTCTTCAAATGAAGGAAGCGAGTTTTCGGGTGCGAGAGCATGGAGACCTCTGTGTGCCGTCAGATATACGGGATCTTCAGCAGAGCCGACTCCGTTTTCGGAAAGTGAAACAAGCTCCTTGGGCTGGTTAAACAAAACAACAAACGGATATGTCGGGGAAATGGTACAGAAATAAATCGGAACAAGTATGAGTGTGATAATCTTATTGATAATGCTTAACATGAGAATAACTTCCTTTCATATTCAGAGATACATATTTTCAGCAGAAAAAGCTTGATAGTTTCAGCCTTCAAAGGCATTTGACTGAATCTTCATACGGCAGAGATCATAAACGCAAAGTCTTAACGCATTGCCGAAGCCTATCGGGTCTTTTGCATATGCAAGCTTCATCGAAATAATGGTCTGTGGAGCGGAAATAACATAAAGCATGGTCAGTATTCCGCTGTTTCGGGCATAAACCGCAAGTGCAGGGTCAAGATAGCCCTCACCGGTCAGGTCAATGCTTGCATCGGTTATAACAAAGCCGTCGAAGCCCCATTCGTTTCTCAGAAGGTCAACGAGGAGTGCCTTGCTTCCGCCGCACCACTGATCGCCTATTCTGTTATAGGCAGACATGATTCCTTTTGCTCCGCCCTCTTTCACGGAAATCTCAAACGGTTCAAGATAAAGCTCACGCAGCGACTGCTCGCTGAGCCATGTATAAAGTCCGTTTGACTGTCTGTTGGTTTCCTGGTCATTGGCAGCAAAGTGCTTTACGGTAACAATAATACCGTGGGACTGAACACCTCTTGTTACTGCCGCTGACATCTTACCCGAAAGAAGCGGGTCTTCTGAATAATATTCGTTATTTCTGCCGCCCTGAGGACTGCGGTGAAGATTGCAGCCGGGTGCATACCAGACATGTGTTCCGAGCTGAACGCCTTCTTCACCGATTATATCACCGAAATCTTCTGCAAGCTCATCATTCCATGTGCAGGCAAGAGCAGTTGCGACGGGAAAAGCAAGACCGCAATCGGTATAAAGAAGTCCGCCGCTGCCCTTTATGCATGAGGGACCGTCATTGTCGGATGTGCCGGGAATACCGAGCCTGTCAAGACCCGTTGTTTCGTAACCGCAGTCGGATACAAGGCTTATCATTTCGCTGACCGTAAGCTGGTCAAGGAAAGCATCCCATAGGCTTTCATCTGCCGCCACATCGCTGAGAGTTATTACTCCGTCCTTGTAGCGAACGCCCGTTTTCGGTGCCTCCCCTTCTTTTACAGGATCCGGTCTTTTATCGCTGTTGAGAACAGCAGTTGTTGCCATATAGGTTTCGGGCGGTGCGGGATATGTTCCGTCGGGATCTGAGCGTGAGAAGTATGTGAGGTCGCCTTCGGCAAACTCAAAAAGATTTTTGACTTCGTTGCCCGAAGCGGAATCGGTTTTGTAAACCTTCTTTTCGGAAACATAATACTTATAAGTTTTTTCAATATTTCTCACATCGTGAGCAATATGAATTTTATATTCACCCTTATCAAGCACCCATGCCTGCTCCTTTGCGGAATCATAGGATGCCATGTCTTCAATATCAAAGGAAATTTCAAGAGTTTCGCTCTTACCCGGAGCAAGCTCTTTTGTTTTTGCGTATGCAGCAAGCTCAATTGCACTCTTCTCGACACCGCCTTCATAATAAGGTGCCGAGAAATACAGCTGAACAACATCCTTACCTGCACGCTCGCCCGTGTTTTTCACATTAACCTTTACGGTTATTTCTTCACGGTTATAATCAAAGGATTTTACTGTCCAGTCGAAATCGGTATATGAAAGACCGTAACCGAAGGGATACATTACTTTTTCGGGTGCGAAGGTTTCGAAATATCTGTAGCCGACATAAATTCCTTCGTTGTAGTTAACAAAATACTTCGGAATTCCAAAAACGCCCTTATACATATAGTTTCCGAAATTTTCGGATGCGGGGTGATCTTCAATATCGTAAGAAATTGTATCAACAAGCTTTCCCGAGGGATTCACCTCACCTGAAAGCACCTTGCCGACGCTGTCTGTTCCGACCTCACCTGGAAGCCACATTATCATGGAAGCCTTGATGCTGTCATAATCCTCAAGCCATGACATATCCATAATATTTGAAATGTTGAACACAACAATAACATTCGGAAATTCTTCACAAACCCTGTCAATCATTTTCTTTTCATCGTCACTCAGGTTGAGCTGTTCAACGCTGAGATCCTTCATCTCTGTTCCCACTCTTCCGATAACAATGATTGCAGTATCCGAAAATGCAACAGCCTCTTCCATTTTCTTTTCGCTAATTCTGTTTATCGGCATTTCAGACTGACCGCCGCCAAAAAACTGCTTGAGCACGGTAATGACATAGCTCAGAAAGCCGAGATCAAACATCGTTCCCGTGTGAGCTGCATAAAGATTATAAATATTTTTATTATACTCTATCCCTGCGTTATCAAGAGCATCATAAAAACCGATTGCATCCGATGAACGCACAGCACCCGAGCCTGCAGCTCCCGCAAATGCAATTGAACAGGAAGCAGCACCGAAAACGTTGACCTTTTTATTCTTCAGAGGAAGAATATCATCTTCGTTTTCAAGAAGAACAATTCCTTCGGATTCAATTTTCTTTGCAATTTCAACGGATTTCTGCGTTGTTGTTTCCGAGATAAGATCGGACGCCGCAAACACACTGACTGATGCCGAAAAACAAATTACAACAGCAAGAATCGCAGAGATTATCCGTCTGAGCATTCCTTTTGATGCATTATTCATAGCATTCCCTCCTTGAATCAACCTTAATTTGTCAATATTATATCACAAATATATAAATATTGCAACATGAGGTTGTTTCAAGGAGGGATAAGTCTGCAAAATATCACAGAGGATTAATCAGAGCCTCTTTTCATCCTCTTTTCGCTGCTTGTCAGATCGGATTGCATACGGTATTCCGAAGCCGAGTGCTCCACCGATGATTGCTCCGACAAGCATAAACAGCCACCACAGAGGATTTTTCTTTTCTTCCTCTTCTTCGCTATCGGCTTTGATAACTTTTTCTTCAATAACGGTTGAAACGTCGACTGTTTCGGTGTAGGCACCGCCGAAATCATCTTCATAACTGATTGTTATTTTACCTTCAACCTTGCCGAGAATTTCGTTGCTCACACGCAGATTTACATTTCCCGCCTTGCTTTCTCCCTGGGTGATTTCGCCGACAAGCACCGTGCCGCCGCTGTCAAGCCCTTTGACATCAACATCAATCATTGCATTATGAATTGTGCTTTTGCCCGTATTCATAAGATTTATGCTGACGGTTACGGTTTCGCCCTGAATTGATTTTGACGGGAGTCTTGCAGAATCATATTTCAGCATAACGCTTTGCCTTACGCTGACCCTGATTACATCGCTTGCGGTATAACCGGTATGATTTGAGTCCTCATATTCCATTGAAAGAGTCAGCGGATGCTCACCTGTTTTTGCCGTGTGAACGGCAGTCAGTCCGACAGTCCACACATAAATGCCGTTTGCTGAAATGCTCTTGACATAAGCGGTGCCCATACCGTCCGTTTTGAGTTCACCGCTTTCATCGGCAAGAGAAAGCTTTATGTTGCTTACTGCCTTTGAAGGACTTGTGTTTTTGATTGTAATGCTCACATTTCTGCTTTCACCCGGAATGATACTGCCGTTTTCAACTGTATAATCCGTAACCATAAGACGGGGCTGAGAGGTATCCTGAGGTATGGCAGCGGTTTCGGTTTCTTTTTTACCGATTACATCAAGATTAATTACATCTGATGATGACCCTCCTCCGGATTTGCTTTCAAATTCGCACATTATGTTAACGGCATGGTTACCGTCTTTTGCCGATTCCGAAACACTGATATCAATATCCCATGTGACGGATTTTTTTGCTCCGAGTTTGTCAACAAAGCCTGAAGCAACACTGACGGGAACAATATCGCCGCTCGGATCCGAGAATGTCAGCTTCATATTTTCAACATAATCGGTTTTGCTTTTGTTTGTGAGTGTGATTGATATTTTCGCCGTATTACCTGCTTTGAGTTCTCCGTCGGTTTTATAATCCGTAACCATGACCTTAGGCTGTGAGGGCGTTTCCTCGGCAAAAGCCGTGGTTAAAGGTGCAAGGCAAAGAAAAACACATAATATAAACAATATATATTTTTTCATAGATATTATAACTCCCTGATATTTTCAACTATACTGTACTTCATCTGCTTTTTGATTTTTGAATAAAGATTGAGTGAGCAAATCGCAAATAACACAAGGCATATTGCAGCAGCTGTAATAACACGGAATTCAAACGGGAACATAATATGAACACCGTATTTACATATAAGCTTTGCAGAGAAAAATACAACCGTATAAAATCCGAAGCCAAGACCGCATCCCATTCCGAACATTGAAAGAAGCTGATGAATATATATCATGGTCAGTTCTTTTGCACTTGCACCAACTGCACGCAGGGTTCCGATTTCACGCTTACTTTCACGGATTTTTGATGTCAGTGCATTGTTGACAAGGCTTGCCGCAATACAGAAAAGAAGAAGAATTATTGATGAAATACCTGCAACAAGAGTTTTCATTTCAGTTTTCTTAAGCTCCTGCATACGGTAATTTGAATCAAATTCATACTCAGCCGCACGGAAGAAAGCTTCAATTTCTTCTTCGATTTCAGGTGTCATTTCATCAACTGTATTTATGTCAATAAATTCATAGCGAAGCGGACAGCCGAATTCCGATACGCCCTGATTTGTGGTTAAGAACATAGGCAATCTGTTCCAGAAACCGCTGAACGGATACTTTGAAATGATTGCACCGATTTTCACTTCCCTGTCGTTTCTTTCATATTCATAGTCATAGGCTTTTTCGTGTTCAAGAATTTTGTTTTCTTTTTTATCATAATTAAACAGCATACTCAATTTTATGTTTTCGCCTGCTTTGAACGGCATTTTTTCACGAAGAATTTCGGTGTATCCCGACCTGTAGTTTGCATAATATCCGTCGGTGATATAATCATGACCGTAGCTTGCATATGAGCCGTCGGAGTTATATTTTATACTGTAAGCTATTTCTTCAGGCACAACAAGAATAACTTCTTCGCCCGAATCAAGCTTGCCGATATCAATTTCGCCGTCAAGAATATATTTTTCGAGAGAAAGTATGTTTTTTTCGCTGTCAGTCTGAATTTTTGCTGCAAAAGGCTCAGCCTCATAATCCACAGCTTCTCTGAATTCAAGGTATTCCTCAGAATACTCAGGTCCGTTTTCATAGTATTCAACAATTTCCTCGGGTTTAAGATTTTCACCCTCGCCGAAACCGTGTTCATATTTATCGTAGTTTACGGCTCTGTTAAATTCGGCAAGCTTGAGGAATCCGGGATATTCTCCGTCAGCAAGCCAGTTGACCGCATATTCAAGCCTTCCCGTTGCGTTTACAACATGACGGTTTGACGAAATATCATCAACATCGTTTTCTTTCAGCATAGAATCAAAATCATAAAAGAAGTTTGCAAAAGCATATTCGGGAGAGCCGAATGAATGAACTCTGTAGTCATATTCATCTTCAGTTTTTTCTGTGTAATATTCAAGAAGCGAAACGCAGAAGCAGCTGACAATGATTGTTGCAATCAGAATAAGGCTCACACTCACCTGCCTGAAGCGGTGGAAAACAAGGCTTCTTTTTGCAATGAGCTTTTGCGAGTTAAAGTCTTTTACGGACTTTATTTTTTTGTTTTTCATTTTCCTGCCAAGCTCGGTATTTCTGATAGCCTGCATGGGTGTTACTCTTGCAGCATAAAAAAGAGGAACGAGTGCTGCCGCCATAACAAAGCAAATTCCGAGAATCCCGATACCGATTACAACATACCACTCGGGATTGAAAATATAAATTTCACCCATTAAATACGAGAAAATCCGGACTGTAAAATAGCCGAGGGCAACGCTGAGCGGTGCACAGACAAGGCTTATCAACAGTGCCTCTCTGCCGAAAACGGTGATAATCTGCCGCTTTGTTGCACCGACAGCACGGAGCATTCCGATTTGCTTTCTTCTCTCCTGAAGATTGGTGTTGAATGCATTGATAACGCCGAAGCACGATGCAACCGCAAGCACGGCGGCAAGCACCGTGCCGAGGTCGGTTATCTGCTTCATGTCAGCCAGAGCCCAGTCATTCATAATATGTTCACCCGAGGTGTAGATAATATAACCGTCATCAACATAATTATCATAATCAACCGGATTTACGTTTGAAAGTATCTTTGACTGATATGGCTTTGCACCGCTTTGCCTGAGATATTCCTTGTAGCTGTCATAAAATTTTTCGTTGCTTGTTTTGCCGTCATAGTTAAAATCAACAAGCCCGATTATTGCAGGTCTGCCGCCGATTTCCACCTGAGCACCGTCATATACAATTGCGGCGGGATATTCGGGACATTCATCATTGAAATTCAGCATATATCCTTCTTCATAGGTATATCTTCTGTCTTTGAGAATACCGACAAGGGTGTATGTTTTCTGAGTTTCTTTTTCAAGAAATCCGTCGCCGTCTGCCGCACGGAGATTGAGAGTTATTTCATCGCCGATTTCAGCATCATATAAATTCATCCGGAAAAGTGCATCACTCTCGATTGCAATCTCGTTTTCCGTTTCGGGATATCTGCCGTCAAGAAAATAAAAATACGAAAGCTCTCTTGATTTTTCATTGTGAACGGCAATGCCCATGCCGTCATCAAAATCGTCATCTGGCGAATAACCGTAGGCAATAACCTCGAAGGTTGCGTAGTCAATAACAGATCCATCCTGTTTGAAGCTCTCAAGGTCAAAGCCGTCGCATTTTTTGAGAATGAAATCCTGCCTTCCGACAGAAATCCATTTTCTTTCTTGTCTTGAATCCTCATTGCATACTGCAAAAAACATTGCAGCACTTGTAAAAACCATTGCAAGAATAATGCCGATAATCATCAATGAATATTGCTTTTTTCTTGCTTTCAGATTGCCGAAAGCAAGTTTATTGATCGTCAGTTTTTTTCGTTTCATTTTGTCCTCCTTTCGTTAAACGGCTTCTCCTTGAGGAGAAGCTGTCACGAAGTGACTGATGAGGTGGCAGGTTTATTTTTCACACCTCATCCGACGGCTTCGCCGCCACCTTCCCCTCAAGGGGAAGGCTCATTTACAGCTCCCTGATATTTTCAACAATGCTGTATTTCATCTGCTTTTTGACCTTGGAATAAAGATTTATAAAGCAGATTGCAAGAAGCAGAAGACATATCAGGATTGCTTCCCATATCTGATAAGGATAATATCTTGAACCAAAGTCGATATATTTATCAACAAGATACATAACAAACCATATTACCGTATACAGGCCGAAGCCTGCACCGCATCCCCAGCCGAACATCGAAAGGAGCTCTCTGAAATAAGATTGCGTAAGCTCTCTTGCACTTGCACCTACCGCACGCAGAGTTCCGATTTCACGCTTGTTTTCTCTGATTTGTGCGGTAAGCTGATTATTGATTACGCTTGCACAAATGCAGAAGAAAAGAATTGCAATTGAAAGAATCGCAACAAGAACACCTGCAACGGTTTTGCGATTTTCTTTATTGGTTGCAAACTTCGAATGAAAATATCCGCTGCCGTCATTTCCCGCATTGAAGCTTTTCAGAAATGCCGTCATTTCCTCGTCAATCTCAGGAGTGCACTCTGCATTAAGGTTGACATCAAATGACCAGTAACGGTAATCGGGAACGATTTTATCAAAGCCTTCAAGCGTTGTTACCAAATCAAGATAATCTCCTCTGAAAAAGCCGCCGCTTCCGTCAGAATAATCCGTAATAATTGCGGCAATTTTAACTTCGCGGTCATATCTTTCTGTGTCTTTCGGCAGATGGTTATCATCCTCAGGGTAAGTGTTACTTATAAGAGTGCTGATTTTTATTGTATCGCCGACCTTATAATCACGCTCAGCGGTTGCTTTTATATCTTCATCTTCAAGTCCGTGTATTAACACTTCACCGCTTTCGTATTTATCCATATCAAGCGTGCCGTATGTATCATCACCTCTGTGAAAACCGAGTCTTTCAGGTGCATACAGAACAATTTCCTCACCGGAATTCAGTTTATCAATATTGATTTCGCCCTCATAGACAGCATTTTCCATACCTTGCAGAAAATCGCTGAGCTCAAACGAACTGATTTCTGCAGGAAAAAGATGCTCACTGTATCCGAGCTCTTTGCGGATATTTGAGTAAAACTCATATTCGGTTTTACCGTATACATTCAGATATTCTTCAAAGCTGCGGTTGAACATACCTCCGTCAGTTTCAAATCTTATAGAATCTGTATAATCTACAACACGCATATAATCCGTGTATTCATCTGTAAGAATATGGACATACGCTTCTTTTCTTCCGACTATATCTGAAACATAAAGATGAGAAAGAATTTCCTGTCTGTCGTTTTCGCTGAAGCCCTTGCTTGAACGGATATTAACGGAACGGGAATAACCCGTCTGGTTCTGAATGTGATAATCACCCGGCTGATGCGGCCCCATATCATATTTCAACGTATATGAGAGAAGTGAAAAACCGAGGCTTGTGAAAACAATGGTTGCGATAAGAATAACGCTGACTGCCGCTTGCTTCTTTCTGTAAAAAACAAGATTTCTTTTTGCGATAAGCTTAGGGGCATTGAATTCCTTTTTTGAACGGATACGTTTGTTTTTCACCTTACGCATCAGTTCGGTGTTGCGTATTGCCTGCATGGGAGAAACTCTTGAAGCAATATAAAGCGGAATAAAAGCCGCCGCCATAACGCAGACAACACCGAATAATCCGCACACAATAAGAACCCACCATTCGGGGATAAACACAAAATTATCGCCCATTGCACCGATAATTGATTTAACCGAAAAATATGAAACCGCAAGGCTTACGGGTGTTGTTACGGCAGCAATCAGGAAAGCTTCTCTTCCGAAAATTTTAATAATCTGCCGTTTTGTTGCACCTACGGCACGAAGCATGCCTATCTGCTTTTTTCTTTCAAGAAGATTTGTATTGAATGCGTTAACAATTCCGGTGCACGAAGCAATCATAAGTACAACAGAAAGAATAATCGCTAAAATAATTGATGACTGAATATCATGTTTTTCGCTGAAATACCAACGGTTTGAAGTTGTAAGGATACAGTTATAGTTATCAAAATTTCCATCAACTTCAATGCCTGCATTTTTTGCTGCTTCCATAAAACTGTCGAGCGGAAGATTTGCATTTTTTATGGTAAGAAAACAAAGAATGTTTTCTTTTCCACCGAGGTCAACAGTTTCTTCACTACTGACAACGGCGGAGGGATAAAAGCTTCTGTCGCCGTAGTTGTATTCGATATTAGGTCTTTTATCCCACAGTTTTCCGACCAGTGTATAGGTTTTTTCTGTTTCTTCGTAAAGATAGTTTTCACCGTCGGCAATTCTGAATTTAAGGGTTATTTTGTCACCGATTTCAGAGTAAAAAAGACCGAGTCTGTTGAGTGCATCGTATTCAATTGCGATTTCGCCTTTTTTCTCAGGCATTCTGCCTTCTTTTGCTTTGATATAGGATATTTCTTCCGCTTTATCATCAAGCCTTGCAACCGAAGTTCCCTGCTCGGGCGACTTTTCATCGGTGTAGCCGTAGCCGATAATATATGCAAAGCCGTGATCTTTGACAGTTTTGCTTTCAAACAGATAATCCATATCATAATTCTGAGAAGCATTAAGTATGGCATCCTGCCTGCCGATTTTTTTATCGTTAAGCTCCTGAATTGACGAGCTCAGGCAGAAAATAAAAAACATAACCCCCGATGAAAAAATCATTGCAAGAACAATGCCGATAATCATTAAAGTATATTGCTTTTTTCTTGCTTTGAGGTTACCGAAAGCCAATTTATTTACCGTTAATTTTTTCTGTTTCATCTTTTATCCCCTCTTTTGAAACACATCTATGTAGGGCGGGATGCCTGCATCCCACCGAAATTTACATGAATTTTACGGCGGCTTGAGGGCAAGCCGCCCCACTGATATTTTGAATATTAAATACTGCTTTTTGTATCTCTTACAATTTTACCGTCTTCAATTGAGATGATTCTTTCTGCCTGCTCTGCAACATTGAGATCGTGGGTAACAAGAATAAGCGTGATTCCGAATTCCTTGCTGACATATTTGAGAAGAGAGAGGACCTCACGCCCGCTTTTGCCGTCAAGATTACCCGTAGGTTCATCGGCAAAAAGGATTGACGGCTTATTGGCAAGTGCACGGGCAATGGCGATTCTCTGCTGCTGACCGCCTGAAAGTGCCGACGGCAAATGTTCAAGTCTGTCTCCGATTCCGAGAACATCAATAACTTTGTTTATATAAGCTTCGTCAACCTTTTTCTTATCAAGCATAACGGGCAGAACTATGTTTTCATATCCCGTAAGTTCCTGAACAAGATTATATGCCTGAAATACAAATCCGAAACGTCTGCGGCGAAGAACGGAAAGCTGGTTATCGTTATAACCCGAAAGCTTTTTGCCGTTATAGATTACATCTCCGCTTGTGGGATTTTCAAGGCTGCTCAGAACATGAAGAAGTGTTGATTTGCCCGAGCCGCTCGGTCCCGTTATCGCACAGAATTCACCCTGCTCAAAAGCAACGGTTATTCCGTCAACTGCATTAACAATATTTTCTCCGCTTAAGTATTCTTTTCTTAAATCTACACATTCGATGATATTCATAAAATTGCTCCTTTGCATCTTTGATGAGTTCATTATAAACCCCGATTCTTTCAAAATCGTGACAATAACCTTACAATTTCGTAAGATAAGAAAAAATCCGAAGAAAATCTTCGGACTTTACATTTTTAAATTTGCATTTATCAATGGAAAACATACACTAATTTTCAAGCCGTCTTTGCCGTTTTCGGCAGTAACGGTTGCGTGATGCTTTTCAAAAATCGCCTTTGATATTGCAAGACCAATGCCAGCACTTTCGGGTGCGGCATTTTCCGCACGGTAAAAACGGTTGAACAAAAGCGGAAGCTGTTCTTTCGGCACTCCGCCGCCGTTATCTTCAATAACAAGCGTGACAGAGCCTTCGTTTTGTGAAACAGAAACAGTAATTCTGCCGTCAGTTCCGGTATGTTCACACGCATTTTTGATAATATTTCCGATTGCCTCAATCATCCATTCCTTGTCGAACCGAAAATCTGCCGTGCCGTTTATAATGAATTCTTTTTCGGGAAACAGCGGTTTGAAATTACCGATAATTTCACCAATGATTTCATCAAGACTTTGTTCGACAAACTTCATTTCGTATGCATCGCTTTTAATTTTCTCAAGCCTTAAAAGATTGAAAACAAGACTCTCCATTTTTGCAATCAGCTGAAGCTCTTTTTCTGTGTAAGCGGTTGGTGTCGTACTCTGCTCCATTTCGCAGTAAAGTCGAAGTCCCGCGAGCGGAGTTTTGAGTTGATGTGAAATGTCAGCAACAAAATCGGCATTGCTTTTTGCCTGAGATTCTGAGTTGCTTTTTTCAAGAAGCAACAGATTTTCAAGCTCTGCAACAGCATTCTGAAGGCGTGCAAAATTGCTGTCGGCGGTGCTGTATTCAGCCTTTTCTCCGCCTTCAATAAAGCTCTCGATATTCTCTTTGAGATTATTTATCTGCTTGTTTTTTCTTGCGTTCAATATGATAAAAATAGTTGTTGCAACAATCAAAACAGCGATTGTGCAAATCAGAAACGGAATCATTTTGAGTCCTCCCATCTGTAGCCGATGCCTCTTACGGTAACAATGTGACCGCTTCCGATTTTGTCACGCAGACGGCTCATGTGAACCGAAAGAGTATTGTCATCAATGTAGTTTCCGTCGCTGTCCCAGATGTTCTGCAGAAGCTGTGAACGGGTAACGATAATTCCGCTGTTGCGGATAAGGACGGAAAGAATCTGAAATTCAGTTGGAGTCACAAAAATATTTTCTCCGTTTTTTCTCACAGACATATTCAGCGTGTCGATTGTTATATCATCACTGTTGTAAACCGTAACAGCCGATGTTCTGCGGAGCAATGCACGGATTCTTGAAAGAAGTTCACGGAGCCTGAACGGTTTTGTGACATAATCATCCGCACCTGCATCAAGTCCACGCACAATCTGAATTTCATCATCGCAAGCAGTCAGAAACAGAACGGGAACATTATTGCCCGCCGCACGAAGCTCGGTGCAAAGCTCAAGACCGCTGCCGTCAGGGAGCATAACATCAAACATAATTAAATTGAAAGAGAAAAACTTCATCAGCTCACGGGCTTTCATACAGTTATCGGAACTTATTACCTCATAACCTTCGCCTTGCAAAACTTCAGTCAATCCGTCACGCAGAAACGAATCGTCCTCAACAAGCAATATTCTCTGTTTCATAATTCACCTGCCTGTATTTTTTGCTCATAATTCATTTTTATTATATAGGTTTTCCGTTCTTTTTTCAACATAAAGAATCTTACGATTTTGTAAGAATTGCCGCACATTGTTATCTGCCGGTTTTGCCGAACTGCTGATTTTTATTGTCGAAATGCAGATTGATGAAGAATAAATTATATGATATACTTATTGTGGTGATAAAAATGAGAATACTTATCTGCGATGATGAAATTCAATATGTTGATAATCTGAAAGTACATATTGAAGAGTATATGAAAAGCAAAAACATAAACTTTGAAATTGATACCGAATACAATCCGCAAAACATTATTTCAAACGAGTGTGTTTATCAGCTTGCATTTCTTGATATTCAAATGGATGAAATTGACGGAATATCACTTGCAAAAGTTTTGAAAGAACGCAACAACAAAGTGGTCATTTTTTTCGTCACATCGTTCAAGGATTATCAGGATGAGGCGATGGATTTGCGTGCTTTCAGATTTTTTGAAAAACCGATTGACCCGACAAGACTGAAATCGGGTCTTGACAAAGCAATGGAATACATTGATGAAAGCTATGTTGATTTTTATCTTTATGCCAACAATGAGCAAAAACGCATTCTGACCGATGACGTGATTTATGTTGAAAGAATCAACCGTCAGGTTACGCTCGCCACAAAAGACGGCAACTATACTACACGGGAATCTTTTGACGATTGGTGCGAAATATTGCAGAACTCATTTTTCTACAGAGTCCATAAATCTTATATTGTGAATCTTCATTATGTATCAAGCTACAGATATGATGAACTGATTCTCGAAAACAAAATCAGAATTCCGATTGCTTCAAGGCGTCAGGCAGACTTTCATAAATTCTGGTTTGCTTATTTAAGGAGACGGTAGTTGTGTTGTTAAACCTGCTTTTCATTTTCACGTTTTTTGTTGAACTGCTTATTTCAACATTGTTTTTCAGCTCTGTGTCGGAAAGAAAAACTTCGTTGCCGATAACAATAATTTCAGGTGCAGTTTTATTTGAAATCGGAGCATTGATTAACATTTTTGCCGTAAGTACGGTTTGGCTCAATGTTCTTTTTTCGTTTGTTGCAAACCTTACTTTTGCACTTTGTTTTTTCAAAATAAAGAAAGTGCGGGCGGTGTTTTATTCACTGCTTCTTGTTGCAGTATCAACGATTATTGAGCTTATAACTATTTTCGTTATTTCGTCGCTGACCGAAACATATATAACCAACTATGAATCTGAGCCTATTATTCTCACAGTTGAAATAATAATAAGCAAAATATTATATTTTTTGATTGCGATGTTGCTCGCAAGATTTGCCGATAAAAACAACCAGACAATTAAAACACCTGCTACATTCTACATTTTCCCGATAATAACTTCGGTTGCCGTAATCGGTTTCTGGTATATCAGTCTTAATGAAGTTATAGAGTATAAAAATCAGATAATTCTTGCAGGAGTAAGCTTACTGTTGTTTCTCGCAACAATCCTTGTATTTTTCGCTTATCGGTTTAACGCACAAAGAGAAAACAAATTGCTGCTGCTTCAACAGGAGCAGGATAAAATCAAAACCGATATGGTTTATTATGATGTCCTCGAAAAGCAGAATGATAATCTTCGCATATATGCCCACGATGCAAAAAATCATCTTGCCACCATCAAAAATCTTAATACTAATCCGCAGATAGACACCTACATTTCCGAAATGATTAAGAAGCTTTCGGAATACAGCAACGTTTGTCACAGCGGCAACAGAATTGTTGATGTTATTGTTAATAAATATATTACCGAATGTAAGATTAACGGGATTGATTTTGAGTTTGATATTAAAAACAACAATCTGTCCTGCGTTGAATACTATGACACGGTGACAATTCTCGGAAATCTTCTCGACAATGCCGTAGAAGCTGTCAGCGTTGCGAAAGAAAAGCATATCTCTTTTGAAACTGATTTCAGAAATAATTTTTCAGTTATTATTATTTCAAACAGTTGTGACCGTAACCCTTTAAACGAAAGAGGAGATATAACGGAAACCACGAAAAGCAACAAACGCCTGCATGGTTTTGGATTGAAAAGTGTTAAGCGAACTGTAAAAAAATATAATGGAGATATAGCTTTTGATTACGATTCTGCTAAAGGAATTTTTGTGGTCACCGTAATGATTGAAAACTGAAACTATTAATAAGTAAACGATAAAAAGCTCCGCAGCTGCTGCTACGGAGCTTTTGGTGATCCATCGGAGATTCGAACTCCGGACACCTTGATTAAAAGTCAAGTGCTCTGCCTGCTGAGCTAATGGATCATTTATTTGTTATATGCGTTTTTTTGACGCTCCAATATAATATATTATTTCTCCGCAATTGTCAAGTCTTTTCAGAAAAAATTTTAACATTTTCTTATACTTATTTTGGACGAATCTGCTTGAAATATCACTATATATGGTATATAATAAATTTAATAATGTCATTTTTGACTTGTTTCAGAATTTTTTACCCTCAAAAACGCATTTTTTGCAAGAAGGAGAAATAATATGAAGCTTACAATGTCACAAGCTCTCGTTAAATTCCTTGATAATCAGTATATCAGCTTTGACGGAGTTGAAACAAAATTTGTTGACGGCATTTTCGGCATTTTCGGCCACGGCTGCGTTGTCGGAATAGGTCAGGCTCTTGAGCAGGGCGGACACAGCCTCAAATTCTATCAGGGGCATAACGAGCAAGGCATGGCTCATGCTGCAATTGCATTTGCAAAGCAGAAAAACCGCCGTCAGATTATTGCATGTACATCATCAATCGGTCCCGGTGCTCTCAACATGGTCACCGCTGCAGGAACCGCAACCGCAAACCGCATTCCCCTGCTCCTGCTTCCCGGCGATTCTTTTGCATGCCGTCAGCCTGATCCCGTTCTTCAGCAGATCGAGCAGCCGACAAACTATACCGTTACTGCCAACGATGCATTCAAGGCAGTTTGCAAATATTGGGACAGAATTTCAAGACCCGAACAGCTTATGACCGCTTGTCTCAATGCAATGCGTGTTCTTACCGACCCTGCGGAAACAGGTGCTGTTTGTCTTGCAATGCCTCAGGATGTTGAAGGCGAAGCGTTTGATTACCCCGACTACTTCCTCAAAAAGAGAGTATGGTATCTTGACAGACGCTCACCGAGCCACAGAGAAATCGAATCAGCAGTCAAGGAAATAATGAGAAGCGAAAAGCCCATGATTATTGTAGGCGGCGGTGTTACATATTCGGAAGCATGGGAAACAGCACAGTTCTTTGCTGAAAAATTCAACATCCCCATTGGCGAAACTCAGGCAGGCAAGGGTAATATCCGCTGGGATCTTCCCCTCAACATGGGCGGTGTAGGCGTTACGGGCGGTCCTGCCGCAAACGCTGTTGCAAAGCAGGCTGACCTCATCATAGCCGTCGGCACCCGTCTTACCGACTTCACAACCGCATCAAAATGGGGCTTCCAGAATCCTGATGTGAGAATACTTTCAATCAACGTTTCATCATTTGATGCCTTCAAGATGGATGCAACATCCGTTATTGCTGATGCAAAAACTGCAATGCTCGATATCATGGGAGCTCTTTCCGTCAGAGAATATTATTCAAACTGGGGAGACGAGCTTGCACAGATAAAAGAAGAATACAACGCTGAAGTTGACCGTATGTACAGCATGTATCTGAAAGAAGGTCTTTCTCAGACAAGAGCACTCGGTGAAATCAACAAGCTTATTGATAAAAACGCAATTGCAATCGGTTCATCGGGCAGTCTTCCCGGCTGCATGCAGAGACTCTGGAGGGCATCCGTTCCTAAAACTTACCACATGGAATACGGCTTCTCCTGCATGGGCTATGAAATATGCGGTGCACTCGGCGTTAAGCTTGCAGAGCCCGACAGAGAAGTTTACACCATGGTCGGTGACGGCAGCTTCCTTATGCTTCACAGCGAGCTTTATACAGCTGTTATGGAAGGCACAAAAATCAACGTTATGCTCTTTGATAACTCGGGCTGGGGCTGCATAGAAAATCTTCAGAATAATCAGGGTACGGATACCTTCGGCACTCAGTTCCTTGCAAGAAATCCGCTCACCGGCATGCTTGACGGTCCGATTGTTCCCATTGACTTTGCTAAAATCGCAGAGGGCTACGGCTGTAAGGCATACACCGTTACAAGCGTTGCCGAGCTCAGGGATGCTATAAAGGATTCAAAGAAGCAGACAGTTCCCTGCCTTTTCGATATCAAGGTCGCTCACGGCAGCATGAGTGACGGCTACGATGCATGGTGGAGAGTCGGCGTTGCCGAAGTTTCAACAAGCGAAAAGGTTCAGGCTGCCTATGAAGACATGAAGGAAAATATTGCAAAAGCAAGACTTTATTGATATACGGAGGAATATAAAATGCTTAACAAAGATAAAGTAAATCTTGCGATAGCTCCTATCGCATGGACAAACGATGACCTTCCCGACCTCGGTGCGGAAAACACATTTGAGCAGTGTGTCAGCGAAATGGCACTCAGCGGCTACAAGGGCAGCGAAATCGGCAATAAATATCCCAAGGATGTTGAAACTCTCAAGCACAAGCTTGATGTAAGAGGTCTCAGAATCTGCAATGCGTGGTTTTCATCCCTTCTTCTTTTAGAAGGCTATGAAGCAACAATCGAAGCATTCATAAAGCACAGAGATTTTCTTCACGCTCTCGGAGCAAAGGTTATCGGTGCTTCCGAGCAGGGCAACTCCATTCAAGGCAAAGCTCTGAGCATTTTCGGTGACAAGCCCGTTTATACAGACGAACAGTGGGAGTTTATTGCTAAGGGCTTCAATGAAATGGGCAGACTTGCAAAAGAAAAAGGAATGTATTTCACCGTTCACCATCATATGGGCACAGGTGTTCAGACCGAAGAAGAAATTGACAAGCTCATGGAAATCACAGATCCCGACCTTGTTTATCTTCTTTATGATACCGGTCATCTTTCATTCTCGGGCGAGGATGCAATCGGCGTTCTCAAAAAATATGTAAACAGAGTAAAGCATGTTCACCTCAAGAGCATCCGTCAGGATGTTATCAACGAGGGCAAAGAAAAGGGCTGGAGCTTCCTTGACTGCGTAAGAGCAGGCTCATTCACCGTTCCCGGTGACGGCGATTTCGACTTCACACCCGTGTTTGACATCCTTGATGAAGCAGGATATGAAGGCTGGGTTGTTGTTGAAGCAGAGCAGGATCCCGCCAAGGCAAATCCCTATGAATATGCATGCATGGCAAGAAAATACATCAACGAAAAAACAGGACTTTGATAAAATGCAGCAGACCCCCGAAAGAATCTTCTTTCGGGGGTCATTTTTCTAATCAGTTATTGAAAACAACTTCAAAGAAATCAACATCAAAGCCGGCATCTTTAAGATCTCCGTAAACACCGATGTTATTGAAAAGTCCGTAAACAGTGCCGACAAATCTCACAAAGCCGTCAAAGATTGAGGGAAGGATCTGCACGGGATGTCCGCCTTCTTTTGTTGTTTTAACAATGCTGTAGCTGTTGAAGGCTTCCGCCTCACCCTTATAATAGGATGAAACCGTAATGGAATCTTCGGTAAAATCGAGGATATTGTAGATTACTCTGTTGTCGGGAGTGTTTGCATAGCCGATCCACTCATCATTAAGTCCTATATCTTCATCATCTCTGGGTCTTGTGATTGAACCCGATACCATATAAACCGTTCCTTCGGGATCGGTCATTGTCTGTTCGTAATCGGAAACGGTTTTGCCGTTATAGAGCACGTTTGTAACCGTATAGTAATGGCTGTGTCCGAGAAGAACAAGGTCAATTGCAAATTCATCCGCAATGGGTCCCCAGAGCATTCTGAGAAGCTCATTTTCACTTTCTCTGTGGGGAATTCTGCCGCTGTAGAGGTCGTGATGCATCATCATAACCTTCCACTTTGCATCGGGATTTGCTTTTACCGCCTCTTTAACAAAAGCTCTGTGGTCCATACCGCTTGCGTTATTGCTGTCCATTACAAGAAAAAGAACATCACCCTTTGTGAACCAATAGTCACCGCCGATATAGGAAGCAACCATGTTATTCGTTCTCTCGTTGGGCACATTTTTAAAGGTTTTATATGCAACACCCTTGCGATCATGGTTACCGATTGTTGTTGCAACAGGGAAGCTCTTGAGTGCAAGTGCTGACGAATAGCCTTTATATTCGGTCTCATATCCCTCCGAAGCCTGATCGCCTGCCGAAAGAAGAAGTGAAATCTTTTTTCTTGAAGCCGCCTCGCTGAGAGTGCTGTTGAAAATTTCCGCAGTGTTTTTTATTCCGTCAGGATTTGCATCATCATGGCTTGTATGAATATCCGTCATATATACTGCCGAAAATTCATTTTCATTTGCATCTGTTGAGAAGGTATAAACATTTGAAACAAAACCTTCACTGATGCACTGATATGAATATGTTTTGCCGCTTTCGAGACCTGTAATTGTCACTTTGTTTGACCAGTCACCGTCGGGAGCAGCTACTGAATATCCTTTGTATTCCTTTGCATCCGAATCAATAATCAGACCTTCATCAACAATAACCCTGGGCTCGCTTTCGGTTGCCGAATACCAGGAAACATTCATTTCGCTGTTATTGCTGCCGGGAAAAAGGATAACACCGTTGTTGTATTCTTCATTCCAGACATGCTCCCAGAGCAAATCACCTGCCGCAAAAGACGGAACGGTTGCAGCAAAAATCACAACAACCGCAAGAATAAGCGAAAGAAATCTTTTTGATGTTTTTTTCATATAATTTACCTCCCATAATTATGATTGCTATTTTATCACTTTTCCGAACGCTATGTCAAGCAATCAAGGATTATAAATGATAATTGCAGTTCCTTTTTCTATGATTATTTCGCTCTCAGAGCCGATAAATTCATTACTTATTCCGAGAGTAAAAGTATTTTTCAGCGCTGCATCTTCAAGAGTGTATTTAAGGCCTCTTATGCAGACTTTTCCGCATATATCGCTGTGTGAAAAAACAGAAACATAGCCTTTATGTGATGAATCAAACGTTATTTTTCCGTCGGTCACGGCAGTTATAACGGTTTCGCCGTTGCGAAGCTCCGCTTTTTTTCCTTGCTGTGAAAGACGGGCAAGCAACTGAACATTCGCAAGTGAATGGTCAAATCTTCCGCCGAGTGCACCGTAAATAACAAACTCGGAATATCCTTTTTCAATTCCGATTCCGACAGCGGCATCCATATCGGTTATATCCTTGACGGGATTAAGCCTGACAATATTTTCGTTTTCAGGGATATCACCGAGCGAATCAAAATCGCCTACAAGAATATCGGGCTTTATTCCTGCAGAAGCAAGATATTTATATCCCCCGTCTGCAGCGATAATCAGATCTCCGCTTTTCTTTTCAAAATCAAGTAAAGTGCAATCACCCGCACCAACGACATAACAAACAGCCATATGAAACTTCCTTAAATTATTTTTGTGATTATATATTAATATTTTAATCCCGCAATGTCAAGAAACCTGTTTGTGAGATTGACTTTTCACTTTATTTTCAATATAATCATTATATATTTTAAGCGGAGGTTGTCTGATGGAAAACATAAAACCGATTGTTGAGCTTGAACTTTATCTTATCCGTCACGGTCAGAGCATGGGCAATGCAGGCTATGACAAGGATGAACTTACATTAAAAGAATCAAATGACCCTCTTCTCACCGAGAAAGGAATGATTCAGGCTGATCTTGTCGGTCGGTGCCTGAGCATGACCGATTTCGATTATATTTATTCAAGCGGTCTCATAAGAGCAATCAGCACCGCAGACGGTATTCTCAGGCATCAGAATTCATCAAAGCCGCTCAACATTCTTCCCGTGCTTTCGGAGGTCGGAATCTCTCCGGAATATGACGGAATTACCGTTGAAGAAATGAAAGAATTCTGCAAAACGGCATGTCTTGCACAAGGAATAAGCAAAGATGACCCGAGAGTTTGTCACAGCACATTTGAAAATGAAGCTGAAATATTTGACAGAGCAAAATCCGTTATGGATTATCTGCATTCACGGCATACAAGCGGAGAAAAGGTTGCTATTGTTGCTCATGCGGCATTTCTTACAATTCTTATTTTTCATATTATGGGATTCGAGGAAGCTCCTGCTTTTGATATCAGTATTCAGAATACGGGTGTGACGAAGGTTATTTTTTATAAAGAAGGCACCAATAAATACGGCGATACTGTTTTTGAATACATAAATGATACAGGTCATCTTGAGTAAAAAAATCAGCGTGTACTTTCACGGTACACGCTGTAATTTTTTATTCAAATGAACTGAGTGTCTGTGCGGAATCCGATATCATAAACTGCGGATATTTTTCACTCGCACCTGCATAAAATTCACCGTCATAGCTGAGAAGCCACACAAGGAAATCGGCATAATCCGTTCCGTAAGAGCCCGCAACATGCGGTGCACCCCTGATAATATAAGTATATTCGGGGAAAAGTGCTGTTGAAAGGTCAACAACTCTGTCGGGTGAAAGATATTCCGGCTTTTCGGCAACGTAGTTATCTCCGAGAGTTTCTCCGTAAGGTGCAACGGTCGCATATCCCGACATCTGATATGTTTCGAGCGTTCCGTCACCGTTGAAATGTGAGTTTTCATAAACGGGAACAACGGGTGTACCGTAATGAGCAACAACGGCAATCTCAACTCCGTTATCAATCATTTCGTTGATAAGAGCCGTTCTGCCGTCCATAAGCTCGCGGAGTGCATCTGCGCGCTTAAGGAATGCTGCATTCTCTGCTGTTCTGCCGCCAAAAATATAATTTATTGCGTTTTCATAGTCTTCGGGCTGAACAAGACCCCAGAGAGTCAGCATTTTGCCGAAAACGGGGATAATCGTATCTTTGTATACTTCTTCCTTATAATTATCAAAAATATAATCGGTAAGAGCGGTTACACCTTTGAAAACTCCCATAAAGTCAAGGGCGTCAATAAGGAATGAAAGGAATTTATTATCCGATGTCAGATTTCTGAGCATGTTATAAAGATTTTCGGGCTCTATCTCAACCTTGCCGCAAAGCAAATCAGATGCAACCTGTGCACCGCAGAAGGTTGATGACATAAACAAACATCTGTTGACCTTATCATATCCGTATTCATCAAGATAAGCAACCGTCATTATGCCGCCCATGCTGCAGCAGACAATATTGACCTTATCATGTCCGGTTTTCTTTGTTGCAGCCTCAACAGCGGCGTTGATATCATCGGCAACAACATAGGGATCAAGACGCCAATCATAATTTATATAGTATGTATGACCTTCACCGAAGGCTTCAATGCAGGTTCTGACCATGCCGTATTCAAAGCCTTCTCCATCGCAGAGATTCTGATAATTGTCGGCACTTTCGGGGTATTTAGGCACGCTGACATTATAAAGCGAATCTCCGTTTTCATCCATTGTAAAATTTTTGAAAATGCCGTTTGCAAGCTCAATTACACCGTCAATAAAATAATCAAAATCAAATCTGATAATACTCATTCCGATTGCTTTGAGTGCACCCTTGACAATCATTCCCACATCGGTATTGATTGCAGGAGTTTCGTTTTCGGTTCCGAGATCAACATAAAGTCCGCCGAAATCCATTCCCCTTACTATAATAACGGGAACATTTCCGCATTCATCGGGATTGTGTGTTTCTGATTTTTCCTGTGCAAAAGCAGGCACAATAATTGCCGCAAGCATTGAAACTGCAAGCAACAAGCTTAAAACTTTTTTCATTTCAAAACCTCTTTCAGATAAGCTTAAGACTTCCGTTTTCTTCTGTTATTTCAAGAAGAACGGGTCTTTCAAGCGGATTCTCGTTTGGCGAATGAAGAATAAGATATTTTTTGCTGTCATAAGCATCAAATATCATTCCGTGTCCGCCGTCCTCTTCAAACATCGGTTTTTCGTGCTTCCAGTTGCCGTCAATTTCGCCGTTATCGGAATACGCAACCGCCTGAACATACCCCTTATGAGTAAAGGTTGACCATATCATAAGAAGTCTGCCCTCTTTTGTGCGATACATGAACGGGCCGTCGGTGATATATTTATCTCTGTCCTTTTCTGCCCACTCAGGTTCAGATGCTTTAAACAGCAGAACAGGGTCTCCGTCAGGTGCAGACAAATCCTTTTTCAGCTTCATGGCATGGATTTCTCCGTCTGTAACCTGCACCCACTCACGGCAAAAAACGATATACGGATCGCCGTTTTTGTCAACATAAAACGTTCCGTCAAGGCATCTCCATCCAATCGGAGTTATTGCATCGTCCGTAAACGGAAGGAAGGGACCCATGGGAGAATTACTCTTTAAAATCTGAGTTGCCCTGCTTCTTTTTTCCGAATAGAACGAAACAAACATATAAAAAATGCCGTTATACAGATGAACCTCGGGTGCCCAGATATTTTTTTCTCCCCAGAAATTTTCGGGAACGGAAAAGCATTCATGCGGTTCGCTCCAGTTTTCAAGGTCATCGCTCACATAAACATCAAGTCCGTATGCCTTCGTCCATGCGGTTTCGCCTCTTGTTCCGTAAAGATAATATTTCCCGTCATATGGAAGAACAAAAGGATCTCTGATATTAATATCCTTGAAATTCATATTTTTTACCTCAGAAATTAACTTTATAATGACGCACAAAAATACCGATTACCTTGTTATAGTCAAGAACATGCATAACCGAACCGTCTTCTGCGGGATAAAAAGTCAGACCCTCAGCCTCGATATTGTCTCCGCCGACATCACGGATTGCTGCAACTTCAACCGCACCTGTATTTATATCAACGCCGAGAATGTTTTTGAAGTTGCCGTTATCTTCAATATCGTGTGAAAGATAAAGCTTACCTTTATAGAATTCTCCGCCCTGAATGCGGTGGATGGTTTCTGAAAGCTTAATTTCTTTGACAAAGCTCATTGAATTTGCAATATCATAAACATAAACAGAATTTATGTCAGTCCACTTTGATGCGTAAAGCATTCCAGTTTCGCCGTCAACCGCACACCAGGGAACACCGTCATCAAAAATATCATTCGGCAGGTCATAGATTTCACCTGTGGGCTCAAGGGTTTCGCAGTCAAATACAACAATGCAGGGTGAAAGATAATCCTCACTGTCTTCAACCGAAGCATAAATTTTTCCGTTGTAGACACTTATTCCGCCGATATGGTCATTGCCTCTTTCGGTGCATTCATCGGGAAGAGGGTTGATATGGCTGTCAACAATTTCCATATCCTCAAATGTGAATTTTGCAAGTGCCGTAAGCTTAAGAGCGGTTATTGCACCGCTTGTATAGTAGTATTCGCCGTCTGTTGCAATACCCTGACCCATAAGCAGTGCTTTTTCAAACACAAAAGCATTCTCGGAAACAAGCTGAGCACTTTCGGTGCTGCTTGCAGCGGGAGTTGTGAGCAGCGTTATAAGCAAAAGCGGTAAGGTAATAAATGACCAGATTTTTCTTACAATAAACATCGTGATTTCTCCTTTATAAAAAGCATGTCTTTATAATAACATATATATTAAAAAATATCAAACATCAACAACCTTTCATATTCACAAAAATAGCATTATTTTTTTGTTAAGTATTTACAAATAAAATTGAATTTGATATAATACTTTTAATATTATTCATCAAAATTCTAACGGAGGTAAAAGTAAATGAAAAACTTCAAAAATGCCGTTGCGGTTATTCTTGCATCGGTCATGCTGATTTCAGGTATACCCTTTGCGTTTGCCGCAAGCTCAACACCTTCGGATGTGTCAACTCCCTCAGATGTGACCACTCCTTCGGATGCTCCCGGTACTGATGTGCCTGCAGTCGGCGGCTATACAATCACAAATCCCTATGATAATATCAACTGGGCTACTGTCAAGCAGTATAAAGCCGCTCTCCACACTCATACAAACGCAAGCGACGGCGATGATACTTTAACCGCTTCACTTGAGCGTCACTATCTCACGGGATATGACATCGTTTCCATCACCGACCACGGTGTTTCGGATATGAGCTGGACTGACAGCACTCTCGGTTCAAAATTCATCACCAAGGTTATGACTCTTTTCGGAAAATCAGACGGTAATCTTGATTATCTTGAGCAGAGCGGTGCATTTGCCGGCGGCGTTAAATATGAAATGAAAAACAACGGAACAGACGATTATCTTGTCATGGAAGACGGACATGAAATTCTCCGTATTCCTTATGGTGTTGAAAACAATGCCGTTTCAATCAACGCCCATGTTAACAGCTGGTTCGGCGAATTCAACTGCAACTTCCCCAGCGGCTACAGAAACGCAATCACCGGTGCCGACAAGGCAGGTGCACTTTCAGTTATAAACCATCCCGGCGAATATACTCAGGCACGCTATGAGCTTTATCAGGAAGATGCCTATAACATGGATAATTGGTCATACAATTATTACATCAACAAATTCTACGGTTACATCAACAATTATGAATCCTGCATCGGCATTGATATCAACAGCAAAGGTGACGGCAGAACAAGATACGAAAGAAAGCTCTGGGATATCATGCTTGCCAAAGCTGCGAAATCGGGCAAAACCGTTACCGCCATTGCTACAAGCGATGCACACCAGCTTGATAAAATTGACACCGGCAGCCTTATTGTTCTTGCCGAAGCAAAAACATCCGCAAATGTAAAGAAAGCTCTCCTTAACGGCGAGGTTCTTCCTCAGAGCACATGTATCCATAACCGTGATGAGCTTGCTCAGATTGCGGAAGGACTCAAAAAATTCTACGGTGAAACAGAGCTTTATAAAACTATTTCAGCTCTCGTTGCACAGTATGACGCCGAATGCGAGGAAATCGCAAACTCATCTGATGACGGCAATGTCGGCGTAAGCTACACATCCCTTGACGATGAAGGCTTTGTTGCAACGGCAACAAGACCCGAAGTGAAATCAATCACCGTTAACGAAGCAGAAGACACAATTACAATTGATTCGGAAAACGCTCTTCTTATCCGCTGGATTTCAGACGGAAAGCTTATTGCAACAACCAAAGCTGATGACACGGCATTTGACCTCAACGATTATGAAAACGTTATCAAAGGCTATGTCAGAGCAGAAATCTTTGGCGAAGGCGGTGTAATCTATACAGAAGGCTTCACGCTCAACGCTGATAAAGCAACCGACAGCGGTGATGAATTCATTCTCGATTTCGGCTTCTTTGACTTCCTCTTTGCTCTTGTTGACAGATACGGCGGTCTTATCGGCAGAATCGTTCTTAACTTATTCTAAAGCATAAAAATCATCCCCCGGTATACGGAGCATTCCGGATACCGGGGGATTTTGCATTATACTGTTTCAATATCAATTCCGAGGATAACAACATCCTCAACGGGCTTGTCACCGTAGCTTGTTTTAACCGCTGCAATAGCATCAACGGTTTCCATGCCCTCAACAACCTGACCGAAAACTGTATGCTTGAAATCAAGCCAAGGGGTGCCGCCGAGAGCCTTGTAATCTTCTACGCATTCCGTGGGAAAGCCTCTGTCTGAAAGCTGCTCCATCTGAGAGAGAAGACCCGCATCAACCTCTTTTGCCTGAACGATAAAGAACTGGCTTCCGTTGGTCAAAGGACCTGCGTTTGCCATCGAAAGGGCACCTCTGATATTATGATAATCAACGCTGAATTCATCCTCAAAGCTTCTGCCCCAGATGCTCTCGCCGCCTCTGCCTGTTCCGGTAGGGTCACCGCCCTGAATCATAAAATCGGGAATAACACGGTGAAAAATAATTCCGTTATAATATCCGTTCTTTGCATGTGTTGTAAAATTTTCAACGGTTTTGGGTGCTGCATCGGGGAAAAGAAGAATCTTTATCTCACCGAGAGTTGTTTTCATAACAGCAACCGTATCGCCCTGCTGAAGGGCTCTTATCTGCTTGCTCATTTAAATTCCTCACTTTTCGTTGGGGTTGTATTTATCCGAAAGCTTCATAAAGTCAACCTTTGCCATTTTGGTTCTGGGGAAGCTGTCGAGAATTTCTATTTTTCTCGGGCAAGAAAATTTAGCAAGATTCTTTTTGCAATAAAGCTGAATCTTGTCAATCGCCTGCTCTTTATTCATTGACTGATTAAGAGTTACGCAAAGCTTGACGCATGGCTTATTCTTCTGATAACCCTGAACGGCACATGCTTCGCCGATAAACGGAAGCTGAAGCACAACATTTTCTATATCTGCGGGATAAACATTGTATCCCGAAATGATTATCATTCTTTTCTTTCTGCCGGTAAAGAAAATAAATCCGTCGGAATCCATATATCCGAGATCACCCGTAAGCACCCATCTGTTGCCCGAGGAATCAATATGAATGCCGTCATTTCTGACTGTATCTTTACCGTTAAAATATCCCTGCATAACCGTATCGCCCTTAACAACGATTTCACCCGTCTGACCTGCAGGAACACGCCTGTGCATTTCATCCCATATTTCAACGGTTATATCACCGAGAGGCTTACCTATTGAATCCTCACGGCAGTTTTCGTAAGTATTTACGCTGCAAACCGATGAAACCTCAGTAAGACCGTAGCCTCTGAAAAGCTTGCCTTTACCGCCGTATTTCGCAACCTTTTTGTTGAATTCCTTGACAAGTCTTTCGGCAAGAAAGTCGCCGCCACAGAAAACAAGACGAAGATTCTTGAGATGCGGACCTTCAAAAAGCTCGGATTCCATAAGCTTTTTATACATATTGGGAACACCGAGAAGAAAGGTTACCTTATTCTTTTTCATCATCTTGCACACGCTGTCGGCGTCAAACTGGGGCACGGGAATTGAAGTAAAACCGTGCGTAAGAGGGAAATGCATGGCAATTCCGAGACCGAAAGCATGGAAAATGGGAAGAACCATAATTGAATACTCTTCACCGGGCTTATGAGGCACATCGAGAGTATTGAGCTTTTCGGCAAGACTGTTAAGATTATTGCTTGAAAGCATGATTGTTTTACTCTTGCCGGTTGTTCCGCCACCGTGAAGATAAACGGCTGTTTTGGAGCCGTCATGGCATTCAACCGCTTTGAGGGTCGCACCCTTTGAAACAGCTTTTGAATACTTGATGCTGTTTTTAAAAGCATCAATTCCCTTTCCCTTAATCTTTTCAAAAACCTTGAAAGCGGGAACAACAGGTGCCATAATATAATCAGAGTTTGAGCACATAATGCACGGAACGCCTGATTTGTTAATCATATCGGCATATTTTGCCGCAATGATATCCAGAATAAAAATCGCTTTTGATTCTGCAGTATCCATTATTTCCTTCAGAGCTTCGGGAGAAGTCAGAGGATGAACGATATTGGCGATGACGCCTATTTTATTGAGTGCATAAAAAGTTGTGAACGCATGAACAACATTGGGCAGAAAAACAGTTACAACATCACCCTGCTTAATGCCGATAGAGTTGATATATGCAGCAACCGCATCAATATCCTTTATTAACTTTGATAATTTGGTTTTTGTGCCGAAAGCCTGAACGGCATTGAAATCTCCGTTTCTTCTGGCAGAAACCTTCAGATAATCATAACAGGTTAAATTCATAATCTTTCCCTATTCTCAAATAATTATTATACCGCCGTTTTTTCCTATGATATATTATCAGCAAAAAATCCTTTTGTCAATTTAATAAGACATTCCTTAATAAAACATTAATATTTTAACAATCAATGAATATCGTTTGTGAATGATATTTCTCCGTTATCCGCAAGAGTGACGATTATTCCGTTGTTATCGTATGTTGCAAAAAACGGTACCCTTGCTCTCATTGTGAAATTCCATTTGATGTTGGGATAAACCTTACCAAGCTGATTTGTAATAATAATCACTTCGGGACTGAGCTTTTCAAGGAAACCCTCAGAGGATGAACCGTAATAGCCATGATGCCCTGCTTTGAGAATATCAACATCGCCTATTTCGTCTTCAAGAATCTGTTCAAGCCCCGTTGATTCGGTTATATCCGCAGCAAGAAAAACCGATTTTTCGCCCTTGGTTATCTTAACGCCGACACTTGCCGCATTCTCGCCCTTACCCGCAAGAGCTTCGGGAGTTACGGTATTATAAAACTGCAGTGTGAAATCGCCGAATTCAAAAGGTTTATCGGGAAGATCGCTGATTACGGGAACGGATTTTTGATTCAACGCATCAATAATGCTGTTGTATGTTTCACCTATTTTCCATCTTTCAACCTCATATTCTTTTGCAATTTCAGGATTAAAAACCTTGAAATATGCCTTTCCGATTGAAATCGCAGGATCTTTTATAAGAGCTTCAAACGAACCGATATGGTCATAGTGGCAATGAGTGCCGAGAATAAAATCAAGATAAACTCCGCTGTCAGTTTTGCATGTCTTTTTTATATAGTCGCAAACTTCTTTTTCATAGCCTTTATATTCTGTTTTTCTTCTGGGATTATTATTACCCTCGCCCGCATCAACGAGAGCAAACATTCCGTTGGATTCAATCAGAATCGAATCGGAATTAGCTGTGTTGAGAAAGTGAATTCTGTCATCACCGTTTGAGTAATCAAATGTTTCTTTTGTGAAGGTATAATCTCTGCAATAGTTATTTCCGATAACAACGGTGGCAATATCAAGAATAAAAATCGCCGCCATAAGAGGCACGATAATCCATGTTGCAATTTTTTTTGCGTTTATCTTTTTCATTCAAATCTCCGTAAAAAGCTTAATCTTATATATTCTAGCATAATTTTTTATTCTTTACTATAGTTTATTTAAAAAAATTCAGAAAAGGCTTGTATAGAATTTGATTTTAATGTAAACTATTATAAGAATTTCATCGAACGGAGATTATTTGTTTTGACAGTTGAAAAGAAACAAGCAATCAAAAATTATATATTAAACACTCTGAGGATTTTTACAGGAGTGTTACCCGTATCGTTATGCGGTGCCGTATTTATGGGTTTTAATTATTTATACGGAATGAGATTGGCATTTGTGGCTGCACTTATTGGCTCGGGAAACACACCGAAAAAGAAAATGCCTTCATTTTCCGTGTTTCTTGTTCTGATGTATGCCTCACTTTCTTTCGGAACTGCAACGCTTTCACTTGCCTGCTTAATCGGAGGGTTGTTATCAGCGATTTATTTCTTTATTCCCAAGCAAATCAGCATCCGTGACAATTCCGTAACAACGGGACTTATGCTTTCAACCGCACTTTCGGTTACCATTATGCTGACAACGCATTATTTCGGAATAGGTGCAACGGGTAATACTGTTAAAGAAATGATTTCATCATATCTTTCACTCGGTTTCCATCCCAACTGGCGCGGCGTGCTTTACGGAACGGTTGTTATGGTTATAATGATAACCTTTCCTAGAAAATTCAAAAAGCTCTGCAGCTATGTAAAAGCCCCGTTTATAGCGGTTATTGTTACTCTTATTCTTAATCTGTTCCTTAATCCTTCGGATTTCAGAACCGCAATCAATGAAATCGGCGGTAATTATTTATATGACAAAGAATATATCCTGTTCTTTTCCGAAACCGGAAATATAAACATTCCTGCCGCAATAATTTGCGGAATTGCAATTTCTGTTATCACCGTTTATTCGTTGCAAAAATCCGATAATGATAAAGACACACAAAAATGCACTGCAATTTTGAATACCGTTTGCGGATCTTCTCTCGGATTAATCTTGCCTTACGGCACAAGACCTGCAGATAAAAAATGGACAGCAGGCATCGGAGCAGCGATTCTTTCTTTATTATTCATGATTTTATCCTTATCCGAACGAGTTCCCCTTCACTCACTCGCGGTTATAATGATAGTCGGTGCATGGGAGAGCGTTGAATGGAGAAAAATCAAGGAAGCGTTCAGCTCTTTTTCTTCGGTATTATTCTTTATTCTTTCGTTTGCATCAACACTGTATTTCGGATATGTTTACGGCATACTCATTTCAGCGGTTTTATATGTTATTTATCACTTTGTTTTCCGTAAACCGAAAACAGCCGAAGCAATAACAGGTTAACTCAATCAGTCTGCAGAAACAAAATCTGCAGGCTGAATTTTTTATACTCTTATCAGAAGATGTGTTACCGCCCAGCCCATAACGCCGCAACCGGGGAAGGTAAAAAGCCACGCAGCGATCATTTCTCCGACCACTCTGATGTTAACGGATTTTATATTATCCGCAAAGCCAACTCCGATTACTGCAGAGGTTTTGGTATGAGTTGTGCTTACGGGAAAGCCGAGAATGGTTGAGATAAAAAGACAGAGAGCACCCGATATATCCGCAGAAAAGCCCTGGTCTATCCGCAACTTCACCATATCGCTGCCGACCTTTTTTATTATTCTCTCCCCTCCCGTCGCCGTGCCTGCGGCAATCGCAACCGATGATACTGCGAGCATTACAAATTTATTTTCAGAAATGCCGATTCCCGATGCAGAAAGAATAAGCCCCAGAATTCCCGCAAACTTCTGTGAATCCTGAGCACCGTGCATGAACGCCATAAGCACACCTGAGGCAATCTGCGAATACCTGAATATTTTTTCGGATTTATGTTTTTCTGTGTTTCTGAATACATATTCCGTCAGTTTTGAAAATGAAAAGCCTGCAAAAAAACCGACTGCAAGAGAAACAAAAAGTCCTTTTATAATTTTGCTCCATGCCCCGGCATCAACGCCAGAAAATCCGCCGTTAACGGCAACTGCGGCTCCCGTCAGGGCTGCTATAAGAGCATGACTTTCACTTGTAGGTATTCCGAATTTCCATGCAGAAACAGCCCATATCACAACCGAGCACATGGCAGCACAAAGTGCAATAACCGCAGTTTTTCCGTCCGTTCCGAAATCGGCAATATTCATAACGGTTTCTGCAACCTTACTGCTGAGGAATCCCATTACCATTGCTCCCGTGAAATCCGCTGCAGCTGCCACAAGAACCGCATGCTTCAGCTTAAGACAGCCTGTTGAAACGCAGGAGGCAATTGCGTTGGGTGCATCGGTCCATCCGTTTACGAAAGCAACCGCAAGTGTAACAAACACAGTAAAATAAATCATCAGCATAAAAATCACCAAAAAATAAACGCCTTCTCTTATGAGAAAGCGTTTTTTATTCCGTTATTTAAATAAATTACCGCCATGAGAATCAATTGCCACTATCACAGGAAAGTCTTCAAGCTCAAGTCTTTTTACACTTTCGCAGCCGAGATCCTTAAAAGCAATTTCTTTGCATTCTTTAATCTGTTTTGCACAAAGGGCTCCCGCACCGCCAACCGCACAAAAATAAACCGCTTTATTTCTGACAATCGCATCGCAGACCGCTTTGTTTCTTTCGCCCTTACCTATCATTGCAGCGAGACCGAGGTCAAGCAAACGCGGAGAATAAACATCCATTCTGCCGGATGTGGTGGGTCCGCAGCTTCCGATAACCATACCTTCGGGTGTCGGAGTCGGCCCCGCAAAATAAATGCATGCTCCGTCAAGCTCAAACGGAAGCTTTTCGCCCGAATCAAGAAGCTCAAAAATCCGTTTGTGTGCGGCATCTCTTGATGTATAAACCGTTCCGCTGAGAAGAACTCTGTCACCTGCACTTAATTCGGATGCACGGTTTTTGATTTCATTAATTTTTATGCTGTATTCTGCCATATTATTCTTCCCCGATACCGATATTCGCAGAAATGGCTGAAAGCACTTCGATAAGATTGTTTGCACTTGCTTTGAGTGATGCGGCAGAGCTTTCAAAATTAACGCATGCAGTTTTTATGCGGTCATTTGCATCTGCAACTTCATTTTTTGCCTTTTCAACCTCCGCACCTGCTTTTGCATAGATTTCCGCCGCAGAATTTCTGGCGTTACTGATAGCATCGCCGTATTCGGAATAGCTCTTTTCAATTTCGGAAAATCTTGCTTCTATCAACGCAATCTTTTCTTCACAAAGGCTGAGTTTGTTTTTGTAATCCGAAATTGTCACTTCCGCTTCCTCCAATTTAAGAGAAGCAGCGGCGTTACGCTCAATAAGTGCTGCATTTTCAGCCTTGAGAGCCTCATTTTCTTCTCTGAGCATATGGAGCTCGTTTTCGGCAGTATCCTTTGCACGGCTGACCGTATCAAGCTCTCTTTTGCATGCCGAGCTTTCGTTAAGCTCCTTTTTGAGTGCAACAATTTCAGTCTGGAGCTGCTCAACATAATTGAGCACGCCCTCCTTTTTAAAACCGCCGATAACCGATTTCTTCAAAATATTATCTGAACCCATATTTTCAACATCCTTTCGCATCATTCAAAAAGTAAAATTTCATCAACATTTTCTGCGATGACCGAATTTTCTCCGTCAGCATAAACATTAAGAGCATTTCCGTTTTCGGTTGCGGCAATATAAGCCGTTTTTCCGTCTTCTTCTGCAGTAAAGGTTGAAACTATAATGTTTTCACCTATAAGGCTTTCCCCTTCTTCAAGCGAAACATAATAATCGGCAAGCGGCTGCGGCACCTTAAGATCATGGTTTTTGATAATGATTATTTCGCCTGTCTTTTCAACCGTAAATGCATTGGCTGCATTTGACAGCTTAACTGTGCTTTCACCGTCATACGAATATAAATCTCCGGTATTTTTGCCGATATCAGCCTTCATATAAACAACCGCATCATCAACAATTTTATAGCTTGAGATTCCGTTGTCAATATTTATTCCTGCCGACGGCATAAGCTTGTCGTTGATACTGTTCGTATAAAGACTGAGAAGCTCGCCCCTGGTATCACGCACAAAAGCAAATATTCTTGAGCCGTTATCGGTAAATGAAAACAGTGTTTTCTTGTTGTCGTAACCCTCAAGCTCATAGCTGACGAAGCCTGTGCCCGACCATGCGGCATAAGCCATTCCCTTTGATTCAACACTCTCGGCAACAATACTCCGTGCATATTCTATGACTTCATCCATAGTGCTTCTCTGAGCAATACTTACAAGAGTAGCCATGTCGGTCTGATTTGCAACAATTTCAGTGCTTTCATATATTATTTTCGGGTCTCCGAAATCCGACACGGTATAAACATTTGCCGGATCAAGCTTTTCGGCAACCTTATGAGTTCCGTTTTCGTTATATGCAAATGCAGTAAAAACAGGTGCGGAAAATTCGCCGTTTTCGCTTGATTCATTGAGTGCCGCCCTGATTTCATCTCTGATAAGCTTTTCCTGCCACAGCTTGAATGCATCGTTATATTCGGAAGATATTCCGAGAATGGCAAGAAAGCTGTCTCTCAAGGGCTTTATAACCGATTTATCGCTTTCGGCATATTCATCGGAAATAACAGCAGTCCATGAAATGCTCTCATCAGACGAGGTGAAATAATACAGATTTCCGCCCGGTGTGTAATCATCAAACATAACAAGATATGTGTTATCGCATATCATTTCGGGCTCCGAGCCGTCATAGGCAATATAAAGCTCTGTCATACCCGTATTGATCTGCGATTTTCTTTCGTAAATAATATGCGGCTTTTCGGTATTGTTATAGCAAAAAATATTAACAATATCACGGCATACCTCTTCAGGAGAACCGTTTTCACACGAGTAAAGAACCTTGTTGCTGCCGTGCATTTTGGTAAAATATACCTTACCCGAAGCACCAAAAGCGTATATGCTTTCAACATTCCCGGAAAATGTTTCTATTGTATTGCTCTTTATATCACAAACGCAGCCGTCATTCGCGCCTGCACTTATATTCTTTTTCAGATAATATATTTTCCCCGAAACAACGCTGAAGTCATCTTCAACACCCACATCAATTATTTTGGGTTCAATCAACTCGCTTCTGCGTTTTTCGATATAGCAAAGGTCATAAAGACCGTCATACCGCGAAGATGCCACGGTATAAATAACTCTGTTATTTTCTTCGTCACACTTGAAATTCCCTGCACTCAGATCAGTAATGACTTTTTCTTTTCCGTCTATTCTCACGGTAATTTTGCCGCCCGAACGGTAAACAAAGGTACTGTCATTTGCAGGATGCGAAGAACTGATAATCTGAGTAATAACCACAACTGCACAGATCACAGCTATGGCTGCCGCAGCTGAAGCAAGAGCCGCTTTAAGCTTTGGCGACATTCTCTTTCCTTCGGATTTTTCCAAATTCTGACACCTCATAAAGCAGATGAAAGGAACCCGCGAGAACAGGTTCCTTTCATTTGAAATCATGTTATTTCATTGAAATGGCCTGCTTTGCCTTTTCAACTATATTCTGTGCATCAAGTCCGTAAATATGAAGAAGTTCCACTGCGGGGCCTGATTTTCCGAAAACATCGTTAACGCCGAGCTTAACAACGGGAACGGGATTGGGATTTTCGCAAACTGCCTCTGCAACCGCACTTCCGAGACCGCCGATAACGCTGTGCTCCTCTGCTGTTACGATTGCACCTGTCTTTGCGGCAGACTTAAGAATCGTTTCCGCATCAAGAGGCTTGATTGTGTGAACATTGATAACCTCCGCACTGATGCCCTGCTCTGCAAGGATTTTCTGAGCTTCGATTGCTTCATTTACCATAAGACCTGTTGCACAGATTGTAACATCTGTTCCTTCGTTGAGAACAACAGCCTTGCCCCACTCGAATTTATAATCTTCATCAAAAATTCTGGGCACTGCAAGACGGCCGAATCTCATATAAACGGGACCTTCATACTCTGCTGCGGCAAGAACAGCTGCTCTTGCTTCAACATCATCTGCAGGATTGATAATTGTCATACCGGGAACAGCTCTCATAAGAGCGATATCCTCGCAGCACTGATGGCTTGCACCGTCTTCACCAACGGAAATACCCGCATGAGTTGCACCGATTTTGACATTAAGATGAGGATATGCAATTGAGTTTCTGACCTGCTCATAGGCTCTTCCTGCTGCAAACATAGCAAAAGTGCTTGCAAAAACAGTATAACCCGATGCTGCAAGACCTGCTGCAACGCCCATCATATTGCCCTCGGCAATACCGCAGTCAAAGAATTTTTCGGGATGTGCCTTTTTGAACATTCCTGTTTTTGTTGCCGCAGCAAGGTCGGCATCAAGAACAACAACTTTATCGTTTATATCGCCAAGCTCAACAAGAGCCTTTCCGTATGCATCACGGGTTGCGGTCTTAATAATATCAGCCATTTTATCCACCGATCCTTTCATTAGGCTTCAAGCTCTGCAAGAGCCTGTTTAAGTTCGCTCATAGCCTGCTCATACTGCTCTGCATTGGGAGCTGTGCCGTGCCATGAAACCTGATCTTCCATAAATGAAACACCCTTGCCCTTAACGCTGTTTGCAACGATAACTGAGGGCTTGCCCTTGAATTCGGCGGCAGCCATGAAGGCTGCATCTATTTCATCAAAGCTGTGTGCACTGATTTCAATTACATTCCAGCCGAATGACTTGAATTTTTCTGCGATGGGATAGGGTGAGTTGACCTCGGAAATCTTACCGTCAATCTGAAGACCGTTGTTATCAACAACAGCAACAAGATTATCAAGACCTTTTGCTGATGCAAACATTGCTGCTTCCCAGACCTGTCCTTCCTGAATTTCGCCGTCACCGAGAACTGTATAAACTCTGTATGACTTATTGCCGAGCTTTGCGGCAAGTGCCATTCCGCATGCGGTTGAGATGCCCTGACCGAGTGAACCGGTGCACATATCAACGCCGGGAGTGTATTTCATGCTGGGATGACCCTGAAGCATTGAATCGCTCTTTCTGAGAGTTTTGATATTCTCTTCAGGGAAAAAGCCTTTGAGAGCAAGCACGGAATAGAGTGCAGGTGCTGCATGACCCTTCGAGAGAACGAATCTGTCTCTGTTTTCATCCTTGGGATTCTGAGGATCAACCTTCATGTGATTGAAATAAAGATAGGTAACGATATCAACACATGAGAGTGAACCGCCGGGATGACCCGACTTTGCATTGAACACGCCCTCAATGATACCCATTCTTGCTTTGCATGCTGTGATTTTTAACTGTTTTCTGATAGCTGCATCCATAGCAGATACCTCCTGTATAATATATGTTATTATTTATTTTCTTTCTTTTCTATGTATTCAAGAAAATCGGCAACCGCACCCTTATTGCAATGGCAGGCAACAAATTCCGAAATATCCTTAAGCTCTTTCGGAGCCTGACCGCAGCAGGCAGGAACACCAACGGTTTTCAACATATCAAAATCGTTGAAATAATCGCCGATTGCTCCTGTATGGGATTTATCAATCCCGAGTATTTCCGCAAGCTTAAGCACCGCAGTTCCTTTATGGGTGTTCCTTGCAAGAATTTCAAAGCTTGCAACAGAAGAGGACATCAGAGTCAGATCCGGATCTGTCATCGACTCAAAATGTTTTCTGACCTTTGTAATATGCATCGGCAAGCCCGAAAATATTACCTTTCCCCAATCTTCTTTCGGAACATCGGAAATATTTCTGATGTGCTTATGATCAAGGCTGTCGTTGGCAACAAAAAATCTGCCGAACCAGCCTGAACCCGTTATATAAATTATATCTTTTGCAACAATAATCACATCAACCATCGGAAATTTCTTTGCGGCTTCAATTGCAAGTCTCATTCCCTCGTCGCTCATAGCACTGAAATAAATCATTTCGTTTTTCTGAAAATCATATATTCCGGCACCGTTAATAACCACCGCTGGTGTTACTGCAATAGGAAGTCGCCTGAAATGCTTCTCCATTGACTGCGGATTTCTGCCCGACGCAAGGGTAAATCGTCCGCCCATGGAAACAAATTTTTTGATGGCTGCTTCGTTTCTTTTCGGAAGACGGCGAAGCTTGTTATTCAGCGTTCCGTCAATATCTGAGGCGATAAGCCAATCTGAAAAGCTTATTTTTTTATCCATTATTTTTTCAATCTCCGAATAAAATCCGTAAAATAATCAGGCAAAGGTGCTTCAAGCCGGATATGCTCACCAGTTGACGGGTGGTCAAATCCTATTATTCCCGCATGAAGGCACTGACCGTTCAAAGAAGTCACACCGTTTTTGGGGCCATAAATCGGATCACCTGCAACGGGATGACCGAGATAAGCCATGTGAACTCTGATCTGATGTGTTCTGCCCGTTTCAAGCTTAAGTGCAACAAACGAAAAATCTCTGTATTCTTCAAGCACTTCATAATGCGTTACCGCATTTTTGGAATTCTGATTTGTGACACACATTTTTTTGCGGTCATTGGGATTTCTGCCGATCGGTGCATCAACAGTCCCTTTTTCTTCCTTAAGATGTCCGTGGATAACAGCACGGTATTCTCTGTCAAGCGAATGAACGCTTATCTGCTGTGAAAGAGAAACATGAGCATTATCATTTTTCGCAACAAGAAGAAGTCCGCTTGTGTCTTTATCTATTCTGTGAACAATCCCCGGTCTTATAACCCCGTTGATACCGGAAAGATTACCTTTGCAATGCCACAAAAGAGCATTGACAAGCGTTGAATCATAATTTCCCGGAGCAGGATGAACAACCATTCCTCTCGGCTTGTTTACAACAAGCAAATCATCATCCTCATATACAATATCAAGTGGAATATTCTGAGGCTCAAGAGAAATTTCCCTTGGTTCGGGAACGGTAAATTCAATAATGTTTCCGCTTTTTGGCTTGAAACTTTTTGTAACCTCCCTGCCGTTGCATGTAACAAGTCCGTTCAAAAAAAGATTCTGAACAAAAGAACGTGAATATTCACAAAGAACATCGGAAAGAATTCTGTCGAGCCTGCTGCCTTCGCAGTCGGCATCAATCACAAGAGAAACAGGCTCATTATATTCTATTGAATTAATCGGTTGAATCATCTGTTCCTGCCTTTTTCTTCCGTTCGGAAATTATTTCGTAAATTTCATAAGCGATAATCATAAATGCTCCGACGGTTATGCAGCAATCGGCAAAATTAAAAACAGCAAAATCGACAAACAGAGGCTCAATAAAATCAATCACATAGCCGTAACACAGTCTGTCAATAAGATTTCCGAGACCGCCTGCAATCACAAGAAGCAGACTTGCATTAAGAAACTTTGAGCTGAAGGTCTTTTTCAGCAGCAAAAACAACATCACCGCAAGAAAAAGAACGGTAAGAATTGACAAGGAATCGGTTTTGTCCGAAAAAAGACTGAATGCCGCCCCCGTGTTTTCAACATAGGTAAAATTGAAAAGACCAAAAAGAAACTCTTTCGGTCCGTCAACCTTAACAGTTGCAACCGCCGCATATTTTGTTAAACGGTCAATAACGGTCAGAACCGCTATTATCGCCAGAGAAACCGCCTGAAACATAAAAACCTCACAAATTATCAGTCATCAAAAAGTGAATCAAAAAGGGATGTTATATCATCGTCATCGTCATTATCGTCTTCGATTGAATCGAGGTCAATCTGAAAACCTTCGAATTCATCATCATCTTCTTCCGCGGGCTGAAGCTCTGATGCATCACCGCCAAAAGCAGGCGCAAACATTTCCTCGTCATCTTCGGAAGCATTATCAAAAGCAACATCGGGAATAAGATCATCAAGGCTTGAAGGAATTGAATCAGGCTCGGAAATACCGTCAAACTCAACATCGTCGATAAGGCTGAAAAGGTCATCTTCCTCTTCTTCCGCAGCAAAAGCTTCTTCTACAGGAGCAAACTCTTCTTCAAAAGCAAGTTCTTCTTCGTAAACGGGTTCTTCCGCTGCAGTTTCTTCAACAACATTCATAACATCAGCTGCAAGTCCGTTGATTTCAGCCATAAGTGCAAGTGCAGATGCATCATGCTCCTCTTCTTCGGGCTCATCCTCAACTGCCTCGGGTTCTTCAACAACACTCTCAGGCTCTGCATCATTGATTTCTTCGATTATTTCATCAAAAGCATCAACGACGGGCTCTTCCGCAACTGTTTCTTCAACAGTCTCCTCAACAGTAACTTCTTCCTCTGCAGGCTCTTCCGCCATTACGGGAGCCGCTGCGGGGATGGCTGCCGCTGCCGAAACAACAGCAGCAAATGAGCCGGGTATATCACCGAGAAGATTAAGCTGGCCTTTGCAGATTTCTTCGATAGTTGCCTTGAACTTTGAAGTTTCTGCCTGAATCTTTTCAAGCTCTGCAGAATAGAATTCATATGACTGCTTGCTTGTGCCGATAATTTCTCTGCCCTTTTCTTCGGCATTCGCAACAATTTCAGCAGCCTTTTTCTTTGCTTCTGCAATAGTATTGTCCGTTTCAATCTGTGCTCTTTCGGTAAGGGATGCAACAGCTGTTCTTGCGTTGTCAACAATCTCCTTTGCCTTTTCTTTAGCATCGTCAATCATCTGAGCTGACTGTCTGTTTGCACCGTCAAGAATAATCTTTGCTCTGCCTTCAGCCTCAGAAACAAGAGTTTCTGCCTTTTCGTTTGCTGACTTATTAACGTTTTCAGCCATTTTATGTGCATCAAGAAGTGCAAGCTTTATTGCTTCTTCATCGTTGCGGTAGCTTTCGATTTTATCGGCAAGAATGCTGATTTTCTTGATAAGCTCCTGATTGCTGTTAAGAGAATTTTCATATGAAGCGGCAACTGTGTTGAGGAATGCATCAACCTCCTCTGCACTGTATGTACCCTTGCTTACGGGAGTGAATTTTGCGTTTAAAATCTGTTCTGTGGTAAGCATGCTGTTCACCTTTTCCTCTCTTATTTTACGAATTAATACTGTTCGCCGCCCATATTGCTGAGTTCATCAAGAAGCTCACCTGAAACGGGCACATTATAGGGTGTAATGATATATGCTCTGCCGGCAACCTTTTTGAAATCGCCGTGATTGGCATAAGCAACGCCGTAAAGGAAATCAATAATTCTCTGTGAAACATCATTAGGGCATGTTTCAAGATTGAGAATTACAATTCTTTTGTCGTTAAGAATATCCGCAACCTCTCCGACCTCTTCAAATCTGTCAATCTTCTGAAAAACAACATGAGGCTTCGGCTGGCTTGCCGAGGGCTTTGATGAATTGATATTGACAACATTGTTTGAGGCTGAGCTTGTTCTTTCGCTTCTTACTCTCTGTGATGACTGACGGGCAGCGGGAGCGGGAGCTTCGGGCTGTGAAGGCTGATAATCAAAATCATCGTTGTAGTTGCCTTCTGCACTGTCGATATAATCGTCATCCGTAACATTGATAAACTGCTTGAACTTTTCTTTGAAACCCATTTTAAATTTCCTCCTAAATTATCTGTAGATTCTCATGCCGAAAATCGCAGAGCCCACTCTTACGAGATTCGCACCTTCAAGAATCGCTTCTTTGTAGTCACCTGACATTCCCATCGAGAGAACATTCATATTTATATTATCTATTTTTTTTGCTCCGATGTCAATAAACATACGGTGCATATTTGAAAAAACAGCACGGATTTCGGCTTCTTTTTCGCAAATCGGAGCAACGCACATCAACCCGTCAATCGAAACGCCGTCAATTCCGGATATTTCACACGCTCTTTCAAAAAGCTCATCTGCGGAAAAGCCGAACTTGCTTTCTTCGCTTCCGGCATTGACTTCAAGCAGAATTTTTGTTGTTATTCCTGCCTCAAGCGATCGCTTGCCGATTTCTTTTGCGATTGAAACAGAATCCACAGACTGAATTGTTTCAACCTTTCCGACTATCTTTTTAACCTTGTTTGACTGCAGATGACCTATGAGATGTGCCTTGCAGTCCGAAAGATTGAGCTCTGGTTCTTTAAGCAGAATTTCCTGAACCTTGTTTTCGCCGATAAGCTTTATTCCGCAACCGATTGCGTGATTGATAAACCGGCTTTCAACGGTTTTTGTTACCGCCATGAGATTGACATCCTGCTGATTTCTGCCCGAAGCAATAGCTGCTGCGGCAATTTCTTCATTGATTATTTTCAGATTTTCTTCGATAGCCGAAAATCTCTGCTCATCTGATAACCATTCCATCCGAAAGCTCCTTTCCCGAAATAATTATTTCATCGTACAATTTGAGATGTGTATGACTCAGCTTTATTCCGCTGTCGGAAGAGGGCTTGACGGCAATGACAAAATCCTCATCGGAATAAACAATGTTGAGGCTTCTGAAATTAACCATGTTTCCCGTACGGACAAACACGCCCGCGTTACCTTCTTCATCAAGACGGACCGCATCTCTGTTGACCTTCAGACCAGTAAACTGATTAAGAACTATTTTTCCGTTAACCCTTCGAAGTGTGGTCAGCTCTTCATTCATCAGATTGCATCTGAAAACAACAAGAGTTTTTGCTTCGTCAAAATTTTTGACATAATGAACAACGGTTCTGACGGGATTTCTTCCCGAATCATCAAACATCAGACTGAAGCTTTTCCCTTTTGAAAAACTTCCTGCTTCCGATGATTCAATTACCGTTGCAATATACCAGTTGTATCCGTCAATGATTTTTCCGATTGATGAACCGGAAACTTCGTTTTTCTTTCCGCTGTAGGCTTTTTCAAGCATTTCGGGGGTGATTGCCTCAATGTCATCGCAGGTAAGAACATTTTCGTATCCGTCAAGCTTGCTGACATAATAACCGGATTCTTCGGCGGTAATTATTTCCGACGGTGTTCCCGATGAATTCAAGGCTGAAATTTCATTTTGAAGCTCTGCAATTTTTTCAGCACAGTCAACCTCTGTTCCGTAGGATATCTGCTTTCTTGAAAGCTTTTCGCTGAAGGAAAGCTTGACCTGAGCAAGATTGGAATAATCGTTGTTGTAAGCCGCATCAAGCATGGATTCAAATTCGGAATCAATTTCGTCCGTAAGCTTGCCTATATCAATATTTGCAAGCCTGAGCTGACTGTCGATTTTTTTGTATGCTTCAAGCCGTATTCCGAGCGACTGAACCTTAACATAATTTTCGGCTGCGGCCTCACTCGGAAAGGATGCCGCAATAGTGCTGCCCTTGCTGACTCTTTCGGCATTATCGGCAAGAGGAACAATAACGCCTGTTGAAGCGGTATTGAGTATTGTTTCATCTCTGATAACATACATTTCGGCATCCATGGTGTCAAGAACGGTTTGCTCATATGCCGTCTGGGTGTTGTATGCCTTATTGGCAAGAGTATATATTTCAGCCGCAAAAAACAAAACAACCATCACGGCTGCTGCCGCCGCAAGAACCTTAAGCAAGCGGTCTTTACCCTTCATCGGCAACACTCCTTTCTATTATTTCACATGCAGCCTCAACAAGCTCATGTGCACTTGTGTAATCATCAATATAAAGAAATTTTATTTTTTCGTCACGCCTGAACCAGGTAAGCTGGCGTTTGGCATAACGCCTTGTCTGCATTTTCAAATTTTCTATGCATTCATCAAGACTTTTTTCACCGCTAAAATAAGGGTTCAGTTCCTTATAGCCTATCGCTTGCTTTGCCGTTCTTCCCAAAGGAGATTCAAAGAACGCCCTTGCTTCTTCAAGAAGTCCGTTTTCAAGCATGATATCAACGCGTTTATTTATTCTGTCATAAAGGAACTGACGGTCTCTTGCATCAAGACAAATTGCGGTTGTTCTGAACGGTGAAGGAATTTTTCTTGATTCTTCATTCTGAACCGTTTTTGTTTTTCCGGTTGTGTGATGTATTTCGAGAGCTCTGATAATTCTGCCGAGATTGTTTATGTGGAGCTGTTGTGCCGCCTCGGGGTCAATGGAATGTAGCTCTTCAAGCAAAACACCGGCACCCTCTTTTTTTGCTCTTTTTTTCAGAAATTCACGGTATTCAAAATCGGTTTCTTCGGGTAAAAACTCAATATTATCGGTCAGAGAGCTGTAATAAAGCCCCGTTCCGCCGACAAGCACAGCCGTTTTTCCTATGCCGTGGATATCACGGATAATACCCTTTGCCGTTTCGCAATATTTTGCAACACTGAAGGTTTCATCGGGATTTACAAAGCCGATAAGATGATGAGGTATTCCCTGCATTTCTTCGGCAGTCGGCTTTGCGGTAGCAATATCCATGCCTTTATAAATCTGCATCGAGTCGCACGAAACCGCTTCGGCATTATAACGCTTGCATATTTCAACAGCAAGCGAGGTTTTTCCCGATGCGGTCGGTCCTACAACCGCAATCAGAGGTATTTTATATTCTTCCAAAGTTTTTCTCCAGCTCTCTTTGTGTCATTTCAATAAGCACGGGTCTGCCGTGGGGACAGTATCTTATATCGGGCATTGAAAGAAGCTGCTTTGCAAAACGCTCCATTTCAAGGCGTGAGGTAAAATTACCTGCTTTTATTGCACTTCTGCATGCAACGGAATGGAATATCCAGTCAAGCTTTTCAAACATGACATCCTGCTTCTTTTCAACAAAACGCCCCGCAATTTCGCAGATAACATCCGCAACATCATCGGGAGCCAATTCCATGGGACATTCTCTGACGATAACACAGCCGTTGCCGAAATCCTCGGCATCAAAACCTGCATTATTGATAAGTTCAAGGTTTTCAAGCGTTGCGGAATATTCTTCTTTTGAGAGAGTGACGGTAACGGGCAGGAGAAGAAGTTGGGGAGTTCTTTCTCCGTTATCACGCTTCAGCTTTTCATAAATAATGCGTTCATGGGCGGCATGCTTGTCAATAACAACAAGCTTTCCCTTGTATTCACACATAATGTAAGTCCTGAATGCTTCACCGATAAGATGAAACTCTTCTTCGTTGAACTCCGATGCGGAATCGGCTTCGTTTTTTTCTTCTGCGATTATCGCTGCAGGCTCTTCCTCGACAGGTTGCGAAGGTGAATTAAGGAGAATATCTTCGATTTTTTCTTCTTCATTCTTTTCTTCAACCGGTGCTTTGAAAGCGGAAACGGTTGTTGTTTTTTCAACATACTCCGTCTTTTTGGGAGCAGGGCTGACAAAATTAATCTTAATTTCAGGCTCCTGCGGCTTTACCTTCACCGGAGTTACCTGCACGGGCTCCGTTTTTTTAGGGATATGCTGCCAGAAATCCGCTGAAGGAGCAGGCTTCTGAGTTATTTTAAGCTGCTCGGGCGGCTTTTCGGGAGCTTTGTAATAGTCTGTTTTGGATATTTCTTTTATCTGTTTGGGAGTATCTCCCGATGAAAGAGCATTTTTGCAGGCATAATAGACTGCATTGAAGATAAATCTTTCATCCGAAAATCTGACCTCGGTTTTCGCAGGATGAACATTGACATCCACAAGCGAAGGGTCAATTTCAATATTTAAAACACATGACGGGAATTTGCCCACCATGATAGAATTTTTATATGCTTCGCTGAGTGCGGCACTTCCCGTGCCGGTTTTTATCAGTCGGTTATTGATGAAGAAAAACTGCATGTTTCGGTTGGGTCTTGATGCAACGGGCTTTGATATGTAGCCGCTGACCCTTATTCCCTGACCGTTGTTTTCAGCAGGAATAAGTCCCGATGAAAAATCTTTTCCGAACACTTCGCGGATGCATGTCAGCAAATCACCGTTGCCGCTTGTGATAAGAGTCTGTTTTCCTTCTCTGATGAATCTGAATGAAATTTCGGGATGTGAAAGAGCAAGTCTGTCAACAACGCCTGCAACGGCATTGGCCTCCGTTACATCCTTTTTGAGGAATTTCATTCTTGCGGGAGTTTTATAAAAAAGGTCTCGCACGATTATTGTTGTGCCCTTGGGGCAACCTGCATCGTCAAGCAGAATTTCGTCTCCGCTTTCGATAACATATCGGGTACCGCTTTCATCATCGGCGGTTTTTGTCATAACCTCAACCCTTGCAACGGCACTTACGCTTGCAAGTGCCTCACCTCTGAAGCCGAGGGTGAAAATGCCGTTAAGGTCATCTGCGGTTGAGATCTTGCTTGTTGCATGGCTGACAAAAGCATTTCTTATGTCTGCCCTTTCGATGCCGCTTCCGTTATCGGTTATTCTTATGTAAGATATCCCGCCGTTCTTGATTTCAACGGTTATATTGTCGGCACCTGCATCAATGGAATTTTCAAGAAGCTCCTTAACAACCGAAGCGGGTCTTTCAACTACTTCGCCTGCTGCAATCAGCTCGGCAAGATGCTTGGGGAGCACATTTATCTTCGGCATTTCAAGAAACCTCCTTTATTCTCAGTTATTGTTTGCCTGCTTTACCAAATCATAAAGAACACTCATCGCTTCAATGGGAGTAAGAGTATTCACATCTGTTTTCTTTAATTTTTCAACTATATCGTTTGCATTGGAAGAGCCGAAAGACATCTGCAATTCGGGTTCTTCATGCTGAATGCGTACGGGAGCTCTGAGCCCTTCGCCCTCAAGCTCTTTGAGAACAACCTTTGCACGCTCAACAACGCTGCCCGGAACACCTGCAAGCTTAGCAACCTCAATACCGTAGCTGCCGTCTGCACAGCCCTTGACGATTCTGCGAAGGAAGGTTATGTCGTCTCCCCTCTTTTTGACGGCAATGTTATAATTTTTAACACCTGCAACGCTTGCTTCAAGCTCGGTAAGCTCGTGATAATGCGTTGCAAAAAGCGTTTTTGCACCGAGTCTGCGTTTGTCCGCCGAAAATTCGAGAACGGCTCTTGCGATACTCATTCCGTCAAAGGTTGAAGTGCCTCTGCCGATTTCATCAAAGATTATAAGGCTCTTTGAGGATGCGTTTTTGAGAATATCGGCAACCTCGGTCATTTCAACCATGAAGGTTGACGAGCCCGAAGCAAGATCGTCTGATGCGCCGATTCTTGTGAATATGCCGTCAACAACGCAAAGCTCTGCCGAAAGTGCGGGAACAAAGCTTCCTGCCTGTGCCATAAGGCAAATCAACGCAACCTGACGCATATATGTTGATTTACCCGCCATATTGGGACCCGTGATGATTGAGCAACGGTCATCGCCGCAGTCAAGAACGGTATCGTTGGGCACAAACGGAAAATCTATCATTTTTTCAACAACGGGATGTCTGCCGTCGGTAACTGCTATTCTGTCACCTGCGTTCATTGCGGGACAGCAATAATTATTTTCGCCTGCAACCCTTGCAAAGGAACAAAGAACATCAACCGCGGCAACAGCCGATGCAGTCTTCTGAATTTCAAAAAGCTTTTCGGCAGCTTTTTTTCTGACGGAATCAAAAATTTCATATTCAAGACGGACTATTCTTTCCTGAGCACCGAGAACCTTTGATTCAAGCTCCTTGAGCTCCTGCGTAATGAATCTTTCACAGTTGGTAAGAGTCTGCTTTCTTATGTAATCATCAGGCACAAGCTCTTTGAATGAATTTGAAACCTCAATATAATATCCGAAAACACGGTTATAGCCGATTTTAAGCTTTTTGATTCCCGTTCTCTCCTGCTCACGGAGCTGAATATCGGCAATATATCCCTTGCCGTTTGCAACGATATCACGCAGGGAGTCGAGCTCTTCGTTGAAGCCGTCTTTTATCATTCCGCCTTCACGAACGGAAAACGGCGGTTCTTCAACTATCGCTCTGTCGATAGTATCCGCAAGCTCTTCAAGAGGAAGAATTTCATTCTGAAGCTCGCAGAGAAAACTGCTTTTTGATGAAGACAGAATTTCTTTGATTGCGGGAAGCCTGGTAAGCGTTGAAGAAAGACCTCTGAGCTCTCTTGCGTTTGCCGTTGAATAAGCAATTCTCGTTATCAGTCTTTCCATATCCTGACAGCCTGTCAGGGCTTCGATGATATCATCACGCATTGAAGGATTTTCAACAAGCTCCTCAACCGCGTTATGTCGCTTTGTTATTTTTGCAATGCTGAGAAGCGGCTGCTCAAGCCATGAGCGGAGCATTCTTTTGCCCATGGAGGTCTTTGTTTTATCGAGCACCCAGAGAAGAGAGCCCCTCTTTTCTCTGTTACGCATGGTTTCGGTTATTTCGAGATTTCGCAAAGTTGAAACATCGAGTCGCATAAAACTGCTTTCACCGTAGTAATCAATGGCTCTGATGTTTTCAAGCTCTGTTTTCTGAACGCTTTTAAGATAGTCCATTGAAGCACCGATTGCGCAAACCGCACCCTCCGCATTTTCAAGCGAAAGCTGAGAAAGTGAGGTTACCGCAAAATGCTTCAGCAGAGTTGCGGAAGCTTTTGAAAGGTCAAAGCATTCTTCGTCAAGAAGGTCACATGACGAACGGAGTCTTGTTTTAACAAAATCCGTTACCTGAGTGAGCTCAAGAACAGCGGAGTTGATTATGATTTCACTCGGAGCAAATCTGCCGAGCTCATTGATAATTCTTCGCTGTGAATTTTTTCTTTCAAACTGCGTTGCATGAACGCTGCCTGTGGAAATATCGGCAAAGCAAAGACCCACACAATCCTTAAGCACACAAATGCAGGCAAGGAAATTATTTTTTCCTTCATCAAGCATCGTGCTTTCGATAACGGTGCCCGGAGTGAGAACTCTTGTTACGTCTCTCTTGACAATGCCTTTTGCAAGAGCGGGATCTTCAAGCTGTTCGCAGATTGCAACCTTATAGCCTTTTGCGACAAGGCGTGCAATATAGGAGTCGGCACTGTGAAACGGAACACCGCACATGGGTGCTCTTTCTTCCTGACCGCAATCCCTGCCCGTTAAAACAAGCTCAAGCTCTGCGGAAACAAGCTTTGCATCGTCAAAAAACATTTCATAGAAATCACCCAGACGGAACATGAGAATCGTGTCGGGATAGTTCTCTTTTATCTGAAAATACTGTTTCATCATCGGGGTAAGCTCTGCCATGAAATTACCATACCTTTCAAAAACTTCTGCGGGGCTGCAAAAGCAGCCCCAAATTTAAAACTTAGTGGCAGCCGCCGCAGGATGAGCATTCACCGCTGCAGTTGTGATCGTGCTGCTGAGGCTCGCAGGTTGCGGGGTCCTCACCCTGGAGGCAAAGAACAAAGATATTGTTGATATACTGCATAAGATTATCAATCTCTGCTCTTGCAGCTTCATAAGCCTGCATGTTGGGGTTAGCCATAATCTGAGTATAGATTTCGCCGAACTCCTTATCATATGCTTCAAGCTTCTGCTCGTTTTTGTCTTCCTTCTGTGCTTCGTGCTGGAATGACATCTGAACAAGCTGAATTCTTGCGATAAGCTCGTTGAGAGCTGTATCCTCTTCGTTTGCCTTCTGTGCTTCCATGAGCTTGAGATAACGCTCGTCCTGCTGGAGGAGTGCACCAAGCTCTCTTGCTTTTGCAATTACATCCATTTTTGTTTCTCCTAACTTTAGAAAAATTTATTATAATACGATTACTCGTCCGTATTAACAAGCTCTCCTCGCAGAATCCATGTGAGCGATTCCGTGACCTTAACCTCGCGGAATGAACCTATAACGGATTTATCTGCAGGAAATTCGATAATGATGTTGCCGCCCGTTCTGCCTTCAATCAGCCCGCCCTTGCTTACGCTCTCACAAAGAACGCGGTAGGTTTTGCCTACCATTGAAGCGGTTCTCTTTGCGGCAATTTTTTCCTGAGCATCAAGCAGCTCTCTGAACCATTTTCCTTTTTCTTCTCTTGAAACGGGGTCGGGCATTTTCGATGCAACCGTTCCCTCTCTCGATGAAAAAATAAAAGTATACATCGAGGTGAAATTCGCCTCTTCAACCATTGAAACGGTTTCACGGAATTCCTCATATGTTTCTCCCGGAAAACCGACAATAACATCGCTCGTTACCGAAAGATCCGGCATAACGGAATAGGCATAGCGAAGAAGGTCAAGATATTTTTCACGGGTATATCTTCTGTTCATGGCATCAAGCACTCTGTTGCTTCCGCTCTGGAACGGAAGATGAAGGTGCTTTGCAACCTTTTTGCACTGAGCCATTGCATCAAGCAGCTCATAGGTGCAGTCTTTCGGATGAGATGTCATAAAGCGAATTATGAAATCTCCCTCGATTGCATCAAGCTCTCTGAGAAGAGAAGCAAAATTCATTCCGTAATCGGGATGCTTACCGTATGAATTGACATTCTGACCGAGAAGGGTTATTTCTTTATAGCCCTGAGCAACAAGCTCCTTCGCCTCGGCAATTATAAGCTCGGGGTCACGGCTCCGCTCTCTGCCTCTGACATAGGGAACAATGCAATATGTGCAGAAATTGTTGCAGCCGTACATAATCGGAATCCACGCTTTGAAGCCGCTGTCGCGGTGAACGGGAAGCTCTTCGCAGATAACGCCATCATGCTCGGGAAGCTCATAAACCTTCTTGCCCTTACTGAGTGATATATATAAGAACTCGGGAAGTCTGTGAATAACATGGGTTCCGAAAACGATATCAACAAACGGGTAGCTCTTTCTTATTTTCTGAGCCACTCTCTCCTGCTGCATCATACATCCGCAAAGCAGAATTTTCATTTCTCGGTTTGCGGTTTTCATCTGCTTCAACGCACCTACATTGCCGAAAACCCTGTCTTCCGCATGCTCACGGATGGCACAGGTGTTGTAAAGCACAAGATCCGCACCGTCAAGCTCTTCGGTCATTTCATAGCCCATCTGCTCAAGCATGCCCTTGAGTCTTTCACCGTCAGACACATTGCCCTGACAGCCGTAGGTATGAACAAAAGCCTTCGGTGCATCGGCAAACCTTTGCTCAACAATACTTCTCACAAGCTGAATATATTCTTTTTGCCTTATGACTTCCTCTGCAGGAACGGCAACTGTTTTTTTATCGGAATTAAACGCCAAGCGTACTCCTCCATATTATTATAAAATAATTAATATTTATTATATAATAAAGAATCGGATTATTCAAGCATAATTTGAATAATCCGACACATTTTTTGAAATATTTTTATTTTGTTAATATTTATTCATCAAAAAGACTTTCAGCAAGCTCAAAATTTGCATTTCTGCGTCTTTCTTCCTCTTCTTCATCAACAACATAATAATCGTTTTCTGTTTCTCTGATTATGCTGCCTTCGGAGTAGCTGCCGATAATGTTATCTGTTGAAAGAAGGAGAATTTCTTCATCATCGCCGATACAGACCGCAACCTCTTCTTCAATTCTGTCAATGCTGTAAAACATAGCTTTCACCTCATTGGTTCTTCGTTCATTATTATCATATATATCAAATCAATTAATTTATCCAATAACCCCGAGCTTTTGAGCCAACACAACAAAACACCCAAAAGCAGAAAAACGGCTGTCAGAATTATAATATAGTGTATCTTATGATTTTTGTTCCAGCGGTTTAAATAGTCATAATATGCTTGCTTTTCTTCGGAATCTTCGTGTTTAGGGAGTCTTTTTATTTTATCTCACCTCGTCATTGGTTATCATAAACAACATTAAATGTTTTTCCGTCACTTGAAATAACGATATCACCGCAGATGTCATTGCGGTAAATATCATCCGCATATTTTGCAAGTCGCTCAACAATATTCTCGTGAGGATGGCCGTAATCGTTGTCAGCACCTACCTGAATAACACAGATTTCAGGTGTTACCGCTTTGAGGAAATCCGTTGATGAGGATGTACCCGAGCCGTGATGACCGACTTTAAGCACATCGCAGTCAAGATCTGCACCTGTTGCAAGAATCTCTCTTTCTTCCTCCTTTTCGGCATCACCCGTGAAAAGGAATGACTTCTCTCCGTAGGTCAGCTTCACAACAACAGACATGTTATTGAGGTCCTCGGCATCATCGGTTACCGGACCGAGAATTTCAAATTCCGCGTCACCGAGAGAATATTTTGCACCGACTTCGGATGCAATAACCTTAGCATCCGAATTTTTAACGGATTTAAGGAATGCGGTGTAGGTGCTGTTGGTAGGAGTCTGCTCCTTTGTAAGACGGGGCATAATTATAATATCCGTGCCGATTTCATCAAGCACCTCGGGCAAGCCGCCGATATGATCGGAGTGCTGATGGGATGCAATAATATAGTCGAGCTTTTCAATATTCTGCAAACGAAGATAATCAAGAACCTTGGTTTCATGTCCGTTTTCGCCTGCATCAATAAGCATGGTTTTGCCGCCGCATTCTATAAGTGAGCAATCTCCCTGACCGACATCAATATAGTGAACATTGATATATTCTGTCGGCTCAACCTCATGCACCTGAGTGCCGACAAACGGTTCACCGTCAAAAAGTTTATCGTAATTATCAACACCGAAAATCGCAGACACTATGGATATAATCAAAATAATTACAAGATAAATTATTTTTTTATTTTTTAAAATTTTTCCCATATTTCCCTTTGCTCCTTCCTTTTTCTGACGGGGCTGACTGCTTTTTGGGGTAAACCAGACATTTATCACCGTAGCCTATAAGGTCATGCCTGCCTGCTTTTTTCAACGCCTCACGCACAAGATCCGCATTTTTGGGATTAAAATACTGAAGCAGGGCTCTCTGCATTGCTTTTTCATGAGGGTCTTTGGCAACAAAGACCTCCTGCATTGTGTAAGGGTCAAGACCGGTATAAAACATGCATGTTGAAACAGTACCCGGTGTGGGATAAAAATCCTGCACCTGCTCGGGTCTTATGCCGATTTTTTTTAGGAAAAGAGCAAGCTCAACCGCATCCTTCATTGTACTTCCCGGATGCGATGACATAAGATACGGAACAAGATACTGCTCCTTGCCCTCTTTTTTGCTGTATCTGAAATATCTTTTTGAAAATTCAACATATGCTTCGATATGAGGCTTGCCCATTTTATCGAGCACGGCTGCTGAGCAATGCTCCGGAGCAACCTTAAGCTGACCGCTGACATGATGAGCCACAAGCTCCCTGAAAAACGCATCGTTTTTATCCGCAAGCATATAGTCATATCTTATGCCCGAGCGGATGAAAACCTTTTTGATTTTCGGCAGAGAGCGAACGGTTCTCAGTATATCGAGATATTCCTCGTGATTTGATTTCAGATTGGGACAAACAGTGGGAGCGAGACACTTTTTGCCCTTGCAGAGTCCCCTCTTTTCCTGACCGTCGCATGACGGATGCCGGAAATTGGCGGTCGGTCCGCCGATATCATGGATATAGCCCTTGAAATCGGGAAGCTCCGTTAAAAGCTTTGCTTCGTTGACTATTGATTCCTTGCTTCTTGTTGTTATATATCTCCCCTGATGAAACGCAAGAGAACAGAAGTTGCAGCCGCCGAAACAGCCGCGATTATGTGCTATTGAAAAACGAACCTCTTCAATTCCCGGCACTCCGCCCTCATCTTCATACATGGGATGGTATGTTCTCATATACGGAAGTGCATAAACGGCATCAAGCTCTTCCTGCGAAAGAGGAATTGCAGGCTGATTCTGCACAACCATTCTGCTTCCGTGCCTTTGTCTGACAGCTCTTCCCCTGAAAAAATCCTGCTCATCCTGCTGAATACGGCATGAAACGGCATATTCTTTTTTTGAATTGCAAACATTTTCAAAAGACGGGCATTCCGTTCCGTAATAAGGAGTTTCACGAACATCAACGCTGTAGCAGGTGCCTCTGATATCACGGATGTCGGATACATTTTCGCCCGAATCAAGTCTTTGAGCAATCTCAACCATTGAACGCTCACCCATGCCGAAGGAAAGCAAATCAGCCTGAGCATCAAGCAGAATCGAGCGACGAATTTTATCATCCCAGTAATCATAATGGGCAAATCGCCGCAATGAAGCTTCAAGCCCGCCGATAACAATGGGAATATCGCCATAGGCTTCTCTGATTTTATTGCAATAAACTATTACAGCTCTGTCAGGTCTTAAACCGAATTTTCCGCCGGGGCTGTAATAATCAGAGCTTCTTTTTTTCTTTGCAGCTGTATAGTGAGCGACCATTGAATCAATATTTCCGCTGCTGACAAGGAAGCCGAGTCTGGGTCTGCCGAAACGCTGAAAATCCTTTGTACTTTTCCAGTCGGGCTGTGCAAGAAAAGCAACTCTGAAGCCTGCATTTTCAAGCACTCTTGTGATAATAGCCGCACCGAAAGCGGGATGGTCAACATATGCATCGCCGCTGACATAAACAAAATCAGCTTGTTCCCATCCCCTTGCGGTCATATCTTCTTTTGTAACGGGTAAAAATCCGTTCATATTATTCAAAATCATCCTCCGCACCTGCAAAATCATCGTCATCGGCAAAGATTGCATCTATATTGGGTGCACCTTCACCGGCACCGTCTGCGAGTGCCTGCATTTCATACCACTGCTGTTTTGTAATCAGAACCTCTCTGGGCTTTGCACCGTTTGCAGGACCTACAATGCCCTTATCGTGAAGTTCATCAATGATTCTTGATGCTCTCGCATAGCCGAGCGAAAGCTTTTTCTGAAGCATTGTTGTTGAAGCACCGCCTGCGTTGATAACAACCTCTGCCGCATCCTTGACAATTGGATCCCAGCCGCCGTCGTTTTCTTCGCTGCCGCCGACATCCTTTTTCTTTGCGTTTTCGGATGCAGCTGCCTTCGCTTCGATTTCGTGCATGGTTTCTTCGTTATATGTTGTCTGTGCCTGAGCCTTGATGTGATTGACAACACTTTCAACCTCGGCATCGGATATAAAGCAGCCCTGAACACGGGTGGGCTTTGATGCACCTACGGGATTGAAAAGCATATCACCGTTACCCAGAAGCTTTTCAGCACCTACAGCATCAAGAATTGTTCTCGAGTCAACCTGTGATGAAACGGAAAGAGCGATTCGGCTGGGGATATTTGCCTTGATGATACCCGTGATAACATCAACCGAAGGTCTTTGGGTTGCAATAACAAGGTGGATACCTGCGGCACGCGCCATCTGTGCAAGTCGCTGAATGGAATCTTCAACCTCTTTGGGAGATACCATCATAAGGTCCGAAAGCTCGTCAATGAAGATTACAATCTGATGCATTTTAACAAGGTCATCCCTTGTTTCGCAAAGCTTGTTGAAGCCCTTGATATCCCTTACGCTGTTTTCGGAAAACTGCTTGTATCTCTTTTCCATTTCGCTGACTGCCCAGCCGAGAGCACCCGCAGCCTTTCTGGGATTGGAAACAACGGGAACCTCAAGGTGTGCAATTCCGTTATAGATGGTAAATTCAACCATCTTGGGGTCAATCATAAGAAGCTTTACTTCATCGGGCTTTGCGTTATAAAGTATGCTGACAATCATCGAATTGAGGCAAACCGATTTACCCGAACCGGTTGTACCTGCAACAAGAAGATGGGGCATTTTGGCAAGGTCGGCACAGATAATGTTGCCCGTAATATCCTTACCGAGAGCAACATTAAGCTTGCTCTTCGCCTCTCTGTATTGAGGAGTATCAATGATTTCACGCATTGATACCATTGATTTTGCACTGTTGGGAATTTCAATTCCGATAGCTGCTTTCCCGGGAATGGGAGCTTCGATACGCACGCTCGTTGCGGCAAGGCGGAGAGCAATATCGTCGGCAAGAGTTGTTATTTTATTAATTCTGACACCTGCCTCCGGAACAAGCTCGTATCTTGTAACGGAAGGTCCTCTGCAGATATTTGTAACTTCAGCTTTGATTTTGAAGCTTTCAAGAGTGGAAACAAGCTTCTGTGCACCGAGCTGCATTTCGAGCATGCTGTCACCCGTGCCCGAATTTTCAACAACATTAAGACAGTCAATGGGCGGATAAACATAATCGGGCTGCTCCTGCTCCGTTTCAGGAAGAACTTCAACGGGTATTTCTTCATCAACAGGGTTTCCGTCGGGCATTGCGGGAGCGGCTTTTCTGCGTTTCTTTTTCTCCTGCTTTATTGCTTCTTCAACTGTTTCTTCAATAATATCGGTCTTTGCGGAATCAGGAAGCCTCACAACGGGAATTTCGGGCATGGGGGGCTCCTCAACGGGAGCAAAGGTCGATTCGTCGGTTATAAAATTATCCTCAAAATTTTCAACCGCAACAGTCGGCTGTTTCGGAGGATTGAAAACTTTCTTTGACGGCTCCTTCGCCTTCTCTTCTTTTTCAGCTTCTTCACGTTCACGCTCGAGCTGCTCGCGACGCTGTGCATTCTGTTCCATCTTTTCGTTTGCAATTTCGCTCATTCGGCTCACAGGCTTTCTGAGTACGCCGAAAAGCCCCGGAAGGGTTGTTCCGGTTATAAACATAAGAATTACTATAAGAAGAATAACAAAGGTTATTCCTGCTCCGACCTTGCCGAAAAGCTTTGCAACAAGACCGCCGATAACAGCACCTATAACACCGCCGCTTGAAAGTGAAGGAGCATTACTCCACACATCGGCAATCTGCTCGGAAATCATTGAGGAAGTCAGATAATCGGCAGGATTTGTGAAAATATGTATCGCTCCGCTGAGCAGAGCAACAAACACTCCGGCGGCTGTCAGATTTGCCGCAACACTTCCGAGAGTTTTATCCTTTGCGAAAATAATTGCAAGGTAAATCAGCGAAGCCGGAATTACATAAACGCAGAAGCCGAAAATCCCGAACAAACCGTTATGCATATACAGCCACGCACTTTCACCCTCAATAAACACCACAAAGAGAAGAAACGCCGCCACGGCAGCCATAATTATGGCGGATTTCTGTCTTTTTACTTCAATAGGTATTTCAGGCTTCGCTTTCTGCTTACTTTGCGTTGCAGTCTTTTTCGCCGATGAGCCGCTCTTCTGAGCAGGCTTTTTTGATGTTGGTTTTTTATTTTTGGTTGCGGGCATCAGAGTCATCCTTTCGGAGTTTTAATATCAAAATCATTATTGGATTTGCTGTTATTATCTATCATTTCATATAAGCAGTTCAAAGCATCAGAAAGACTGCCGAGCGAATCAATAAGTCCTTCATTCACCGCTGCTTCACCGCTGAGAACCGTTCCGACATCCATAACAAGCTCGCCCGTGGCAAGCATCATTTCGCGGAATCTGTCAGGAGAAATACCGGAATTATCGGAAACAAAACGAACTATTCTTTCCTGCATCTGCTCAAAATAAGAAAGCGTCTGGGGAACTCCGAGAACAAGACCGTTCATTCTGACGGGATGAATGGTCATTGTTGCAGACGGTGTAATAAATGAACGGTCTGTGGATACGGCAAGAGGAACACCGATTGAATGCCCTCCGCCGAGAACAAGAGATACGGTCGGAGTTTTCATTCCCGAAACAAGCTCTGCAATGGCAAGTCCCGCTTCAATATCACCGCCGACGGTATTGAGAATCATAATCAGTCCGTCAACCTCATCGCTTTCCTCAATTGCAACAAGCTGAGGAATAACATGCTCATATTTAGTGGTTTTGTTTTGGGCAGGAAGAATATAATGACCTTCAATCTGACCGATAACCGTCAGACAATGGATAAGATGCTCCCCTTTTTTTACGGTTATTGAGCCGGCCTCAACAATGCTGTTGAGTGCCGAAGACTCATCGCAGTCTGAATTTCCGCCACTGCTTAAATCAGGTGACTGCCACGGAGGTGAAGGAAGGAAAAAATTATTCTTCTTATTGTTTTTGCTTTTCATTTTCAACGCCCTTTCGTCATAATAAAACAAAAGTATTATTCCTCAAAAGGCGTTTAATAAACGATATTATCCGATTTTAGTTATTTATAGTTTATTATAACATCATCTGCCGTTTATTGCAAGAAAAAACTCAATATTTTGTGGATTTAATTGATATAAAAAAACACGCAGAGTGCCCGTTCAGGACCACTCTGCGTGTTTGATTTTCTTATTATTTTGCAAATGATTCCGCAACCTTGCCCTCAATCATTTTAAGAAGATTTTTAAAGAACGAAACAAAAGCTTCAAAAAATGTTACTTCCCATCTCTGAGTCGTATTCATGTTTCCGGAATCCATCGGAACAAGCCGATTATCTTCTTTATTATAAACAAGATACTGAGGATATTCCGCACTGCTTGTGACGGTATATCCGTCATTATTGACTATCTCGCTGACCAACCCGTTGATGCAGGTCGGAAAATCCGTATGAAAAAGATTCTTGACAAACCATGTTGTGTCCGGAGAAAGGCAGGTTGAAGCATCTATCTGTTTATCGGGTGAAATATAGTTAAAGGTGCCTTTTTCTTTTGCTTTTTCAATATAATCGTCGGAGAAGCTTTCGTTGACAAGAGCTGTTGCGGCTCCGAATGAGCTTTTTTCAACGCTGCACAGAGCATCGGAAAGTGCGTCGCCTTCTTCGGTTACGGGAATGCTCTGATAACCGTATTTCACGATATTTGAAAATTCAATGCCCGATTCACGGAGTTTTTTGACATCGTCTTCAAATGTAAGCTGAACATTGTTACGGAAATACTCGATTTTTTCGATAAGCTTTGAATACTCCGAAATATCCGAGCCGTAAAAAACGGTTTCCTTCGCTTTTTCGTAATCCTCAATGCGTACCATGCCCCAATAAGCAGGAAATGTTCCGTAGCTTTCCGCAATAACTCTCGGGATTATGTCAAGATAGATATCTTCCATAACATTGTTGATTGCCCAGCAGGTTATATCAAGCCCGTAGGTTTTGTTGAGAAGCGAAACAAATGCCTGAATGAAGCCCATAAAATATTCATCAATATCAAGGTTTATGTCATATACAAAGCGTTCGATTCCGTCAGCATGTAATCTGAGCTCGCCCGTAAAAACCTTGCTGCACTGAGTAGCTCCGTAAAGCGCACTTGCATAGTGAATGACTTCACAGACATGCTCTCCGCCATATTTATGCATATATGCGGCAACTATGTTTGAGCCGAGGCATCTGCCGTAAAGTGCAACCTTCTCGGCACCCGTAACAGTCAGCACATCCTCTATATACCGATGAAGGGTATCTGCAATAATCATCGGATCAAGACGCCAGTCATAATGGAACATATAATCGGTAACGCCGTAGGTTCCGTCAGCTCTCGTATCAGCCGCAAGAGACTCAAGAGACCATGTCCATTCAACATAACTTCCGTCTGTTACCTCTCCGTTTTTGTCAAGTGCCATTGAGCTGAAAAGAGGAGAAAGGATTTCATAAAGAACATCGCAGAATTCATCCCACCTCTGGGTAAAAAACGCTTCGGCAAAAACGGGAAGAAATATTTTTGCTTTTTCCTCAATATATCCCTCGGGAATCTGCACGGGATAAACTCTTTCGGTTTCTCCTTCAGCGTTCTTTCTGCTTATCGGAGTACCCGTTCCGACAACATGAACAACCGGTATAACCGCAGCATCTTCCGCCGCAACCGAAACGGGTGCAGCAGAAACAACGGCAGTAAATAATATAACGGCACATAGCAGCAACGATACTATTCTTTTCATTTAAAGACCTTCTTTTATTTTTGTTTTGGCTTGTAAGGAAGCTCAGTTTCTGTTGCAACATGCGAGAAGAAGAATTCGCATCTTTCCTCACTGTTGATGATTGTTACGGGTTTTATCTGATTAAGCACCCTGCCTTTTTCACGAAGGCTTTCTCTGTAGTCCCAATAGGTTTTGGGCTTAAGGAAGAGCACCTCGGGGCGGTTGATCATTCCCCAGCGGCGGTATTTGAAATATTTTTCGTTGAATTCCTTGAACTTTTCGTCAAGAATATCAATATATTTCTGTCTGTCTTCTTCGCTTACGGGATTAACGGGCTCAGCAAGCATGCAGTATCTGGGAGGATTGGTTGAATAGTCGGCATACATGCTGTGGCCGACGAATTCGTTACCCATTGCCTCAGCAGTCTGCTTTGCGGCAAAATCCACCATCTGAGTGGTTGTTTTTTCGTTTGCAATATTCATGCCGAGGTTTCTGCGATAAAGGAATTCAATCATCGGCGTGTTGTTATGCATCCTCGTGACCTCAACAACATCCTCCATGCGGTATCTGTAAAGTCCCGAAAAATTTGAAACAATGATTTCATATTTCTTTCCGATTTCAAGCTGATTAATGAGAAGCGGAGTTGCGTTTTCGTCTGCACCCTCTTCTTCATCATCAACGGGAAGAAATTCAAAGAAAAGGCAATGGGGAAGAAGCACTCCGTCATGCACATCAAGCTCTGTTGCCATTGAAAAGAAGCCTTCTGCTGCAGCAAAGCCCATGTTATGGATGGGAATATCGTCACCGATTGATTTGCGGAGCTTTTCGACATAGACCTTGAGGTTTGAGCCTACCATTCCGTAAGCCCATGTGAGCTTCGGCCAGATGCGGGGTGCAATAGGTGTATCAAAACCCTTTTCAAACTCTCTGCGGAGCTCCGCCGCTCTTCGGGGATTGGGCTTGAATTTCTTTGCGTATTCATTATAGAGCTCGGGAGTAATCTTCACCTTGGGATTGATGATACCCTTTTCGATATCGTCACAGAGCATCTCCCAGTTTTCTTCAAGATAATCAAACATTGTCGTAACAAGGGTAACAACAAGAGAGCCTATGTAGCTGACCTTTGCGTTTTCAAGAGCAAAGCGAAGCTGAAGATATGAAGTGTCAATAAGCTCCTCGTGCTCGGGATAAAGAAGCGAGGTGGGAGATGTGCAGAAAAAAGGCGTAATTGCCTTGAGATATGTAAGAGGAACCTGACCCGCACCGTTGCACATTTTTCCGTCTTCAAGAGGATGACCGGTAAGAATAAGCACAAGCGGACCCATCTGAGCAGGCATCTTTATGCCTTTGACCTTTCTGAGGTGATGGGCTGCGGTTGCAACGGTACATGAAAAGCCGATGCACTGCATATTCCAGAGGTCTTTTATGCCCTTGGGAAGAATTTTAGGTTTGCCGACACTGCCCGATGACGAGCAGTATCTCACATTAATGCCCGAAAACATCAGGTTATTCTCTTTGTTATGTATCATCCTTTCAACATAGGGTTCATAATCCTCGTAGGTTGAAAGAGGAACCTTCGCCTGATATTCGGCAATTGTTCTGATATCCTTGAAATTATACTTTTTTCCTATCTCGCAATTCTTGTTTCTTCCGAGAATTTTTCTGAGGGTGCTTTCCTGTGCTTTCATCGGATTTTTGGTATAATGCTCAATTTCCGCAAGCGAAACATCTCCGAGCAGTATTCCGAAGTCTGAAAACGCCATGGCAGTATCACATCCTATAATATATTATTTGACAATATATTATATCAGTTAACATCAAAAAAATCAATCTTTTATACAGACAAACACATTTAATTATATACAAAAATGCTTGATTGTGTAAAAAATTCTCCTGCAGATCCGATTAATAATCCGCAGGAGAATCAAGCATTATTCAACCAGAGTCATCGGTGCATATCCGTAAACGCAGGAGCCGTCTTCAAATATGAGCCTCACATAATATCCGTCGAAACAGTCAAGAGTCATCATCCTGAAAGCATCGGAATACTTCTTTATCTGAATCGGGTTATCCGTTTCAACGGCATCGGGTGCAAGCTTCGGAGCAACCATATTGAGTTTTTCTCCGTTTTCATCAAACGATGAATAATAAGTCGAAAACTCATCAATCTTGCCTTCGTTATTTAGATAAACACCCTGAATAAGAGTTGTTTTTATTGAGCCGTAAGGGTCAAGTGCCTTTTCGCCGTATTTCCATGTTTCGACCGCAACAGGCTCTTTGGCATTTTCAAAAAGCGAGGTGCAACCGTGTTTTTCAATAACGGCAAGTGTATCCGTCATGCTCTCGTAGACCGGAATAACAATATTTGCATCGCCTATCGAAATAATCACATTATTGGTGTGCCAGCTTTCGGTCATTTCCTTAGGTTTATCAAAATAAGACTCGTTATAGCTTGACAGCTGAATATAGCCTTTGACGGGAGAATCCGTGTTGAAATCAAGCGGAAGCCTGCCTGAAAGGATGTCGGATGCCAGAGCATCATAAAGCTCACGGAAGGATTCCTTCGTATTGAGTGAAGGAGCGGTTTTCAAAGAAGAATAGTTTGGCGATGCAATCGAAACAAGAATTTCATCTGCAGGAACGGAAATCTCATAATCACCAAGCAGATAACCGTATTCGGAATACTCATCGTTTTCAAACGTTACTTCTTTAAATCCGAAATACCATGAAAGTTCTTCGGCGGCACCTTTTTTATAATTTTCGGTTCTTGTCAGCTGAGAAAGCAATCTGTTTGTTTCGTCATCCGAGCAGGTATAAAGTCTGTCAAATGTACTTCCGTCTTTGAGAGTATAGATTATTCTCGTTGCACTCAGAACCTTTCTTTCACCGAACGACTTTCGTCTTGCCTCGGGAGAAAAGTCATCATCTTTCATTTCTATGAGTCTGCGGTGAATATCGAGAATATGCTCAACCTCTTCGGGAGAATCATAGCCGTCAATAAGATAAAGCGTATTCTGCTCTGCTTTCACACCTGCATCAACGGTTATTCCCTGATAATATGAATCCACAAAGGAATGCACCGTTGAGTAACTGCTTGCATTATTATAAAAAATATCGCCCGTACCGGTTGAAACTGCTATTTTTTCAATTTCGGATTTATCGGGAATTCTTGTGCTGTAGCCGAAAAGACCGGTCACAAAAACAGCAATCAATGCAGCCATAAGTGCAAAATGAACGGTAATGAAGCGGAACTTTTTAAAGAAAAGCTTTATGCTTCTGAGAGAAATAATCTGAATAACGGTGTAAACAACAAATATCATACCAAAAGCAAGAAGGAAGGCGAGATATCTGTTTGAATGATCAAGATAAACGATATGACGGGAAATAAACGCAAACAGAAAAGCCGAAATCGTAAATATCCCGATACCCGTTATAACGGGATTTGAGCCGAGGAAGCCCGCAATTTCGTTCTTGCGTTTTTTATAGAAAACATACGATGCAAACGCAACGGCAACTATTACCGCAAGCATAACAAGCACGGGAAGAAGCTGCGGATTTTTAAAATTATAGGGAACTTCTTCAATTCCCCTCTGAAGCTCGTGATATTTGCTGAAACGACCCGAAGCAAAAAAGAGGATATTATTCTGCAATGCAGTAAAGCTCACGGGCGGTCTGTAATGTCCCTGACCGTAAATCATGGTTGAATAGTCAAAGCCACCGCCATAGGGTGAACCGTAAAGAACGGTTTTGAAAAGCACTGATACAAGATACTCCGCGATAATCGGAGAGGCAATGAACACAAGTCCGAAAAATCCCGCTTCAAGAATCGTACCCACACAGCAGCAGACAAGAACGGTTACCGAATATGCATAAAGCATCATCTGAACAACACATACCGTCATATAAATTGCGGATATCCACAGCTCCTTTGATGAGCCGAAAATCGTGATATTGCCGATAACATCCGCAAGCATGGGTATCACAACGGAAACGGTGAGCAGAAATGCACCTGCAAGATATTTCGAAAGGAACATTTCTCCCCTTTTCATTCCGAGAGAATAATAGACATTGACCGATTTCTTTGAAAACATATAGCGGAATATTGAAATTGCCAGCACAACCGAGGCAGCAATCAGCAGCAGATCAATGACAAATCCGAGTCCGCCCCAGTTATTATCGGAAAGCTGAAATTTGTGATTTGCAAGATAATATGCAACAGAGCCGTCTGTGAGGTTTCTGTTGTAGTTTCTTTTGGCATCAACAAATCCGCAAACGAAGAATGCATATCCCGTAAGAAGAAAAACGCCGAGAGGAACAAGCCAGTTTCTTGAGCAGGTTCTCAAAAAGGTAAAACGGAACGGATTAACCGAAGATTTCTTTGAAGTCATAGTCTGAACCCTCCATTTCGTCAAGGAATATTTCTTCAAGTGTCTGCGGAAACTTTTCAATCATCAGAGGATTAAGCTTTCTGAGAATTTCTTCTCCCTCTTCGGCATCAACAGCCATTGAAAGAGTGATGATTCTGCCGTCTTTATTGAATTTCTTATAAGGAATATCTTTGAAATCCTCCTCTGTCTTTTCGTCTGCAAAAACAAGGCGGAATTTGCATCTGCTTGCACTGATGTCGTCAACAGAGCAGTCAAGCACGATTCTTTTGCCGTTGATAAGACCGATATGGTCACAGATATCAGTCAGCTCATGCAGATTGTGTGACGATATAATAACGCTGCTGTCAGTTTCCGCAACATACTCAATAATCATCTTGTTGAACAGATTACGTTTCGCAGGGTCAAGTCCGTCAAAGTTTTCGTCAAAAAGGATAATTTCAGGCTTTGAAGAAATGGCAAGAATCAGCTCAGCCTGCCTCTGCATTCCCTTTGAAAATGAATTGATTCTTTTATCTTTATCGAGCCCGAAAACCTTGCAAAGCTTTTCAAGCGTTTCAAACGAGAATTCAGGATAATAACCGCTGTAGAATTTAGCCATCTTATTTATTGTTGAATAGGGCTCAAAATAAAGGTCATCGGGTGCGAAGAACATTTTCTTTTTTATATCGGGAGAATCAAAGGTTTCAACTCCGTCAACCGTAATGCTGCCTTCATCAGCTTTGTAAATTCCCATTATCGTTTTCAGAAGCGTGGTTTTGCCTGCCCCGTTATAGCCCACAAGCCCGTAAACCGAACCGTTGCCGACCTTAAGCGAAAGATTTTCTATAGCCGTAAAGCTGCCGAATTTCTTTGTTACGCCCTTAATTTCAATCATCGTTCGTCCTCCTTATAAATCGAATCAAGCAGCTGCCTTATCTCATCAATTGTCACCCCGATTGATTTTGCAACCTCAATGTCATCCGAAAGCTGCCGCATAGCCTTAGCTGTAAGGTTGCTGTCTGCAAGTGCGTTTTCGCTTACGAAGCTGCCCGTACCCGGCACGGTATAAATCACTCCGCTGAGTTCAAGCTCCGCAAACGCCTTTTTGACCGTGTTCACATTCGTTGAAGTGTCTGCGGAAATCTGTCTTATTGAAGGCAGCTTTGAATTTGCAGGATAAACACCGAGCCTGATAAAGGTTATAATCTGATTTTTTATCTGTTCATAAACGGGCACTCTGCTTTTTTTATCAATAATTATCAATTGCACCACTCCCTCCGTATAGGTGTGCTATCTGTGATATCACACCTATACAATAGCATGATAATCATATTTTGTCAATACCGCGACGGAAAATTTTTCTTTCGCAATTCTGCATTATTTTGATAATTTTTTTGTAATTGATGTTGTAATTTTTGTTATTATATGATATTATGAATTATAAATATTTTGAAAAATTATCGGAGGATAAAAAGATGGAAAATAAAGAATTATTTCAGATAACCGCAGAAGGCTATAACTGTGCACAGGTTGAGCAATACATAACAGTTCTCAAAACCGAATATAAAAAGGTTTTTGAATATGCAAAGGCTGTTGAAGCCAACAACGAAAAGCTCAAGAAAATCTGCCGTTCGCTTTCTGATGAAAACAAAGCTCTCAAAGCAGGCGGAGCAGCTCCCGCAGCACCCGTTGCCGCAGCACCCGTTGCCGCAGCAGCACCCGCAGCTCCCGCAGTTGACCCTGCCCTTCTTGCAAGTGTTGATAAAATAATGAAGCTCAGCGAAGAAATCGCAAAAGAAAACGCAGTTTTGCGTGCAAAGATTTCAAAGTAATCAAACCGAAATTATCTGAAAGGCAGAAATAATCAATATGGAACAGTTCAGACTTAAAAGCATTGATGAGCTTGATCTTGAGTTTGTTACAAAAATCAAAGGACAGGCTCCTGCAGCATCCAAGCCCGTCAACTCTGCTCCTCAGCAGCAGAATAACGATATAAACTCTTTCTCAGGATCGGCAAATTCACAGCAGAATTATTTTTCAAAGCCTGCTCAGAATCTCAATGCCGAGCCCACATATTCACCCAAGCCCGAAGCAAAGAAACCCCGACCCCTTGTTCCCATCGGTCAGAACAATGCAGGCTACTCCCCCGTCGGTGCTCCCGTGCAGAAAAGTGAGCAGCCCTTTATTCCCAACATCAATTACGGCGAACCTCAGGTTGAAGAAGCTCCCAAAAAGAAGAGCAAAGGTGCACTTGCAGGAAAAATTGTTGCAATAATCCTTCTTGCCGTAACGGTTGTTGTTTTTGTTCTCGGCTGCTTCGTTTCCGTTTTCCTTGATAACGGCGGTTCAAACCTCGGCGGAATCTGCTTCAACACAATGAGCGGCGATCTTAATGTTAATGGTGTTTCTCCCGTTTCGCAGGGTGACCTTATCATTTCAAAGAAGATTGAGCCCACAGCATATGTCGTAGGCGACATGATTGCCGTTCCTTCTGCTTCAACCAATGGCTGCGATATTCATATCATCAACGCCATAAATAATGCAGGACCTGAAAATGCAGAGCTTATCACATCCGATATCACAACCTCTGCTCAGCTTCCTGCAACGATCATGGCTGCAGACTGCTACGGTGTTGTTAACTTCTATATTCCCGCAGTAGGCGGACTCCTCAGCTTCGCAATCGTAAATGCAATTCTCGTTTGTATTCTCTTTGTTCTTCTTGCAGCATTCTGGTGTCTGCTTCTTGTTCTTCTCGAGAAATCGGGAAGCTCCGCTCCCAAGGAGCAGAAGGAACCCAAGGCTCCTAAGGCAAAGAAAGAAAAAAATAAATAAGCATATAAAAATGCCTCGCCTGTCAGTCAAGACAAGCGAGGCTGTTTTTTTATCATTAATCAAAAAGCGGAGTTGAAAAATATCTTTCTGCCGTATCGGGAAGAACAGTGACAACCGTTTTTCCTTTTCCGAGCTTCTTTGCAAGCCTGAGGGCTGCAGCAACATTTGTTCCGCTGCTGATGCCGCACATGATGCCTTCTTTTGCGGCAAGATCCTTTGAGGTCTGCAAGGCTTCTTCATCCTTGACAATACAAACATCATCGTAAATCTGCTGATTGAGGATAGCAGGAATAAGACCGTCACCTATGCCCATCTGAACATGAGTACCGATTGAACCTCCCGAAAGAATAGCGGCATTTTCGGGTTCAACCGCCCAGATTGTCATATCGGGGTTTGCAGCCTTAAGGGTTTCACCGATTCCGGTAATTGTGCCGCCTGTTCCTATGCCCGAGCAAAATCCGTGAATGGGAGCATTGACCTGTTCAAGAATCTCCCTGCCCGTTCCCAAACGCTGAACAGCAGGATTTGCAGGATTTTCAAACTGCTGAGGAACAAAAACATTCGGATTTTCCTCTTTCATTCTGAGTGCAAGATTAAGGCATTCTTCAATGCAAAGACCGATATTGCCCGCATCATGGATAAGAATAACCTCAGCACCGTAATGCTGAACAAGCTTAAGCCTTTCTTCGCTTACGGAATCGGGCATAATAATTTTAACCTTATAGCCTCTTACCGCACCGACAAGTGCAAGACCGATACCCTGATTACCGCTTGTGGGTTCAACGATAATTGTATCGGGGCCGATAAGTCCCTGCTTTTCGGCTTCAATTATCATATTCAAAGCGGTTCTTGTTTTGATAGATCCGCCGATATTAAGTCCTTCAAATTTAACAAGAATTTCCGCATCATCGGGGCCTGTCATATGCTGAAGCCTGATAATCGGAGTATTTCCCATCGCATCCAAAATAGTATTACAAACCATCATATATACCTTTCTCTGCCAAATTACTGATATGATAACACAATTAAAATAAAGTTTCAACCTCTACTTTAATTTTATAATATTATTCTGATAATGTGACAAAAACAATCCGTATTATCAATTTATATTGTTAAAAAACACTTCAATTCTGCATTTCAATCCGTTCGTTTTTGATAAGCGGATAACAAACAAGCCTTTCAGAGTCAAGATTTTCTTTATTCATATCTACCGCGGAAATCCTGTGGTTGCCATAGGTTGTATAATAATAAATACCGTTATCCGCACTGCAGCAAGAGGTGTATATGGTTATCTCATATTTATCTTCATCGAAAACACAGCATCCCCTCTGCTGTTCAACGGAATTCATTATATGAAAAAAGCTGTTAACGCTTTCGTTTTCATTGTTCCCCGTAACCGAATTGTTTTTCACAAACGCAGCCCTTACAAACCTTGACTGAGATGTCAGGTCACCCGGCAGACCGATTGTACCGACCCCCTTACTGTAATGTCCTTCTTTATAATCAAAATCTTCAGGGTCTTTTGCAGAAAGATAAAAATATTTTTTGTAATTCTCCACCTGCTTGTCAAACGGCGGATTGTTGGTCAGAACACCAAGACGGTTATCATATATTTTCATTCCGTCTGCAGTGCATTCAACGGTAATCGTGCGGTTTTTATCAGCAACAAGCCAATGAAGCTGTGATGCGGGCAAATTCGTGCTGAAAGCTTCGTTTGTTATATTTGTTTTTTCAAGCAGACTGCACGCCTCATCAACACTTCTGCATTTCGCAAGAATCCATGGCAGAAGCTCAAACTGAGCGATATTTTGTTTATCTTCAACCGCTTCGTTATAAACTGCATTCCCGACAAAATTCAGACCTGCCATGCAAAGCCCGCACTCATTCATGGCATCATAATAAAGCGTATAATTATCCTTGACAAACGCCATGCCGATTATCGCAAAATGAGAATCAAGCCTGCCTGCTTTTCTGAATTCAAGCGGAAAGTTTCTCGGAGTTACCGTCACTTTTTCACCAAAAGAAAAATCATTGTCGAGAGTTCTTCCGAAATAAAGACCGTTTGAATCAAACGAAATTGCCGTACACATAATAATTCCTCCTTACATAAAAATATTGAGCGGACTCAAAGAAAAAATTCTCTGAGTCCGCAATTTTTATTTGATATTCAATTCATCGGAACACATTTCTGATTTCTTCGGGTATAAGCTTGGTCATACCGAAAAGTTTCTTGAAGAAAGCAATAATCTTCTGGAAGAAGCCTGCCTTAGAAGTCATAACCTGAGTATCCTTGCGGATAACATTTCCGCTTTCGTCATATACGGTAGCCGTGAAGGTTGTATCACCGCTTGAGGAGGGAGAAACAGTGCATGCCGTGCCGTCTGCCGATACGGAATAAGTGAAGTTTTCGTTTGAAGCAGTCCACTCAATTGTTGCACCCTCGGGAAGTGCACCCTTCACATCGGCGTGAAGAATAATGCTGTCACCGTATTTGATTTCCGTTACCGAAGGCTTACGGATTTCAATTTCTCCGACCTTCTGAACAAGTGCATAATAGCTGAAATGGTCGGTTGAGAATACAACAAAGCCGTCTTCAATCCAACTTTCAAGTTTTTCTGCATTTCCCGTTTTTGAATTAACATAATAAATATGAATGTAATCAGGATCAAAACTCTCAGGAACGGGTATTTTAATGGTAACATAATCTTTAGGTTGTATTTCATCACCATCAAGAAGCATTGTTATATTAAAAATCTGCTGAGATACTGCACCGGTTTTCAGATTGACTATCTGCAAAGCAACCTCATCAAAAGATTCTTCAACTTTCAATTTTGGCTTTCCTTCATAGTCATCGGGATTGTAAATAAATTCAACACCTGTATCTTCATCAACAATAACAGCTAATTTTGAAGTGTCTTCTTCATCAACCACTTTTCCGCAAACCGTACATTTTTTTACTCTTTTTCCCTCGGTTTCAGTTGTTGGATTCACAATAATTATCCAATCACCGGGAATATGATCCGTTTTAGGCAAAACAATTTCATTACCCATAGAAACACCGCAATACATGCACACATCATAACTCATGCCTGTCGCTTTGCAAGTTGCAGAAACAGTTATTGTTGTAGGAATATGTTTGCATTCATCATCATGTCCATCACAAAGTTTAAAAGTATAACCGTTTTCATCTGCATAGGTCTTCGCATAACAATCTTCTGTTGACGAACAAATATATGCTGTTGTTTTTGACAAAATATTATTTCCGATTACCAAAACACTTGGCGGGATATGAACACGTTTAAGGGAGTAACACATGTCAAATGCATATCTGCCTATACTTGTAACACCTGCAGGAATTTCAAATAATTCTAAAGTGGTACAATATCTGAATGCTTCACTACCAATACTCTTAAGATTACTGTTCCCTTTAAAAACAACAGTTTTCAGATCGTTACGCTCAAATGCATATGTTCCGATTTCGGTTACCGTTTCAGGAATTTCTATATATTCTATACAGGTATCATTGAAAGCGAAATCACCTATTATTTTTAAAGAGCTGTTTTCCTCAAAAATAACCTTTTCAAGTCCACTATCAAGAAAGACCGCATCACCTATTATTTCTACCGACGATGGAATTTTAATGCACTTCAATTTCATGCATGAACGAAATGTTGCTCCTGACAAATCGATTAATCCTTCAGGTAATTTCACTTTTTCTAAATTATAGCATTCTCCAAATGCAGCAAGACCTATTTTTTCGATTTTAGCATCTTCGGCAAAAGTTAGACTTGTTATGCTTGAACATCCTTGAAATGCACTATCTTTGATTTCTGTTATATCATTCGGAATAACTAAATCCGTTACAAGCTCCCCGTTAAAAAACAACTTTCCCGGATCGCCAAATATAATTGATACACCAAAAGAAATTTTACACCAATCATAAATATCACCACTAAAATAAACATTTTTAGCAGATAATCCTGCATTTATGACATTTACACTTGCCGGGAGAGTGATACTTTCTATATCACGATAATTACAAAATGAATGAGTATCAATTATATTTAATCTCGTTGCTTTGTCTAAAGAAACTCGATCAAGATTAACACAGTAACTAAAAGCCTGACATCCTATATGAGTTAATTGGCTATCATCTTCAAGCGATATACTTTCAATACTTTCACAACCAGAAAATGTAATAGGTTTAATAATCTCAATATTTTTAGGAATAACCAAATCAGTCACAAGCTGATCTTCAAAATAAAGATTTGCTCCGCTATGTAAAGGATTGGAAGTTTCATCGAACCATCCGTCGAATGCATCATATGTCGCAAAAGTAATATCTAACCAATCTTTTATATTTCCTTCAAAATATACAGATTCAATATTTTCACATTTATAAAAAGCTTCTATACCTATATACTTTACGGTAGTAGGAATTTTTAGGCTTTTCAATGAATCGCAATAAGCAAAAGCTCGGTTGGCAATTATTTTTGTTCCAGATTTAACAGAATATGAATCTGACGATACTTTTTTACCAACAATAAGATTATTACCTATATATAAAACATCTTCTTCCCAGTTTGATATTTTGTTATATATACCTGTATTATCAAATGACTCACTGTCTATACTTGTAACACTGGTGGGTAAAGATATATTTTCAAGCGATATACAATCTTTGAATGTTCCATACCCTATGCTCATTAATGTATCAGGCAAAATAACATTAGACAAGGATGAACAGCCTGAAAAGACACCATTTCTCAGATTAGTTACCGTGTTCGGAACTATTACACTAGTAATGAATGAGCATCCGCCAAACGCACCATCACAAATTTCTTTTGTTCCGCTTTTTATCTCATACTTTCCTTTCAATGAATTTTTTGCTTCTATTAAATAATTACCTATATACCAAACATCCTCGTCACTATTCAAAAACTTCTCATACATAGCTGTATCGATAAAAGGATTATATGATATATTCACACCATCCGGAATAATTACATTTTCAAGCGACTCGCAGAAATAGAAAGCACCTAAACCTATAAATTGGGTACTTTGGGGGATTATAATACTTTTCAAATTAACACAATTAGTAAAAGCAAGTTCACCAATTGATTTTAGTCCTTCAGAAAACTTTATATCACTCAAACTGACACAATAACCAAAAGCACTGTAACCTATATATGTTACTTGTGACGGTATAGTGATGCTTTTTAAATTGGAACAATCTCGAAACGCTTCATCCTCTATTACAGTAACATTATCAGGAATACTGATTTCTAAAAGTCCGGTACATTCGGCAAACATTTTATTTGTAACAACCGTCAGGCTGTTTGGAAGCTTTATCCTTTCAAGCATAGAATTACCGCAAAAGCCATCACCCTCTATATATTTAACACCTTCTAGGATAGCATAGTTCTTGTTTTTAGAACCTTCAGGGTATTTAATCAAAGTGGTCTTATCTTTATCATATAATACACCATAGTCATCATTTAAATAAGACGAATTATTCCTATCAACTTTTATTGTTTCAAGTGTTGAACAGCCCTCAAACGCAGAAAAATCCATAGAACTAACACTATCAGGAATAAATAAATCTGTTATATTTGTGCAACCTTCAAAAGCACAATTACCAATATACCATACTGTATTTGGTATTATAATGTTTTCAAGTGAGGTACAGCAACTAAAAGCTCTTTGTTCTATCCAATTTACATTTTCAGGAATTGTATAGCTTGTCAAATTTATTCTCGCAGGGCATTTAATTAACTGGGAATTTCTGCTAATCAGAACGCCATATTCATCCACTGAAAAACAGATATTATTTTTATCAAGATCAATTTCAAGCAGTGAACAACAATCATTAAAAGCAAAGGAATCAATCATTTCAACAGTATGTGGAATAACAATTTTTTCTAATGCCTTAAAACCTCTAAAAGCAAATCCTCCAATGCTTTTTACACCATTTTCAATAACTGCATTTTTCGTTAATAATCTAAAACTGTCCCAGGGAGTTTGGGTGCTGTACCACGATTCCATGTAACCCTCGCCGCTGATTGTGAGGGTACCTGTTGCTTCGTCGAATTCCCATGTAAGGTTTTCGCCGCAGGTGCCGCTTGTTGCGATTTCTTCAGCCTTTGCCTTAGGTGCAAAGAGGCTGCTGAAATCGGGGAGTTCGATGCCTGCAAGACCTGCGAGAGGTGCAGCTCCGAATACCATTACCACAACAAGAACGATTGATAATGCTTGCTTTAATAATTTTTTCATTTTAAAATCCTCCTCAGAAATTAAGAATTCATCGCATTGCTGTTCATAACAAAATTAAGAATCTGTGCCGCATTTTTCTGAAGTTCGCCGAGTGTGATTCCGTCGGGCTTGCCGAGAGTTTTAAGGAGAGTTCCGTCGGGCTTTCTTCTGCCTGTTCTGTCGCCGCCCGGCATGAGAACATTGACACCCGCACGCACTCTGTAGGCCTGATCGCAGATATTCGGGAACTCGGGTGATTTTGATGAACGCATCCACCAGTCGGTCATAACATTGCCCTCATAGCCCCACTCGCCTCTGAGTATTCTTTCGCAGAGCTCATAATTATAATGACCCCACACGCCGTTGATTTTGTTATAGGATGTCATTATATTCTGCGGTTTTGAATTCTTCACACAGATTTCAAAGCCCTTGAGATAAATCTCACGGAGAGCACGCTCAGAAAGAACAGAGTCATTATGAGTGCGGTTGGTTTCCTGGTTATTACACGCAAAATGCTTGGGGCAAGCCGAAACGCCCGTTTTCTGAATACCGGTTACAAAAGCGGATGCCATTACTCCCGTCAGATAAGGATCTTCGGAGAAATATTCAAAGTTTCTGCCACAAAGCGGATTTCTGTGAATATTCATACCCGGTGCAAGAAGGATATCCGAGCCGACACGCTTCATTTCAAGTCCGACCTGCTCATAGAGCTCCTCTATAAGAGCGGGATTCCATGTGCTTGCAAGTGACGTTGCAACGGGAAGGAGTGATGCACCCTCGTTTATGCGTATTCCCGAAGGTCCGTCGGTTGTTGTTGCGGCAGGAATGCCTTTATCTCTCATGGATTTGAGTACACCGCCGAAGGTGCCTGCATTGCCTGCGGCACCAAGGGGGCTGTTCATAACATAGTCGCCGCGGCTGATTGCTTCAAGCTCTTCATTTGTAAGCTGAGCAACAAAATCCGCCATTGAAACCTTGCCGTCTTTAACATACGAAAGCTTATAGCCCTTATCCCCCGTCTGAGGTGTTGCCTCGGGAAGACTGTCAAGAATTATCTGTCTGAGATTATATTTTGCGACAGGCACATTTTCATAAACGACCTCGCCGCCGATAAATTTCATGCGTTTGAATTCACGGGAAGGAGCAGACACCTGCTTAAGACGCTGAATTATTTCGCTCTTTTCCTGCTCATATGTGCCGCAGATTTCAGCCGTGCGGACATCGCTGCCGAGATAAATATTATAGCTGCCTTTTTCAAGGATATATGAATATTCGGATTCATCATCATAGGATGACATATCGTTAACGTTGAACGAAAGAGAAACATTTTCGCTTTCACCGGGTTTGAGCTCCGAGGTTTTTGCGAATGAAACAAGAACTCTTGCAGGCTTGCCGAGTCTGCCGCAAGGAGCTTCAAAATATGCCTGAAGAACTTCTTTACCTTTAAAAGAGCCGATATTTTTTACATCAGCCGAAACGGTAATCACGCCGTTTTCACATGTATATTTTTTGTTTTCGATTGCAAATTCCGTATAACCCATGCCAAAACCGAATGGATAAAGAACTCTGTCTTTTGCAAAGGTTTCAAAGCCTCTGTAGCCGACATAGATATCTTCGGTATAGCAATTATATTTTCTGTCGCCGAAATCGTTGCATCCCGGATAATCGTAATAGCTGCAGGGAAGCGTATCCGCAAGCTTTCCGCTCGGATATGCATCTCCCGAAAGAACATCGGCAATTGCGTTGCCGCTCTCCATTCCCGACTGCCATACATAGAGAATTGCGGAAATTTTATCGCCGTAATTGGCAAGCTCACCCATATCCATAATGCTGCCGCAATTAAGAAGCACAATTACTCTGCTGAAAGCAGATGTAACGCAGTCGAGCATATTCTTCTCTGTTTTGGTAAGATAATAGCTGCCTTCTTCAAGCTTGTTTTCTCTGTCTTCACCTGCTGACCTGCCGATAACGACAATTGCAGTATCGGACATCGAAGCGGCGGTGCGTGCTACCGAAAGGTCGATCGGCATTTCATCATAGCACATGGGCCAGTTACCCCAGAAGCCGTCATCAACGGGATTAAGCTCACGCCATTTTTCATAGGCGGTTGCAAGAAGCTCATTATATTTTATCTTTCCGTTATTTTTTATGCCCTGCATAAGGCTGACCTTATAAGGAGCTTTAACATCACCGCCCGAACCGTAGCCAACATAAAAATAATCGTTCTGCACCCTGCCGAAAACAGAAACAACATTATTCTCTTTAAGAGGAAGAACATTATCTTTGTTTTTTAGCATAACGATGCCTTCAACGGCAGTCTTCCTGCAAAGCTCAATTATTTTATCATCGGGAACAAAGCTTTTGCCGAGTTTTCCGTCGGATGTTCCCTGAGATGTTGTTGTGGTTACGAAATTTACAATCTTTCCGACTGCTTTCATCACTTTTTTTCTGATAACGCTCATACCATTACCCCTTAGAATTTATATACATTTAATATATCATACGATTATTAATGTGTCAAATGAAAAAAGGGACGGCACCAATGCCGTCCCACAAGTGTTAAATCACATAATCTACCGCAACGCTTGATTCTCTTACTGCGTGCATATGAGTTTTGACTACCGAACAATGATAAGAGTCGTTCTGATAGCTTTCTAGAGCTGCTTCATCATCAAGAAGCACCTCAAGAATAAGGTCATATGAACGCTCGGAATGAAGAAAATCAATTCCGACCTCAATACCTCTGAGCTGAGGAACATTGCCCTGCATCGAAAGAAGAACTTCCTTTGCTTTTTCGCATTCCGCAGGACTGTTGTCTTTTAATTTAAAGCAAACAATGTGTTTAATCATTTTATCACCTATTTAGCCTTTGTTTCGCAATAAATGCAGCGATAAGTTTTGGTTTCCGCATCGGTAAGCTTGAAAATATGAGGCAGATCCTGCTCCGTTGTTGTTATGCAGCGAGGATTTTTACACTTGACAACATCTTTGATCTGTGAAGGAAGGGTAAGCTTTTTCTTTTCGCAGAGAATCTCATTTTTGATGACATTAACGGTGATATCGGGGTCAATGTAGCCGAGAACATCAAGGTCAACTTCCATCTCGGAGTCGATTTTAATGATATCCTTTCTGCCCATTTTTTTGCTGCTGACATTTTTGATTATCGCAACCGTGCAGTCAAGCTTATCAAGCTCAAGATAATTATAGACTTCCATGCTTTTGCCTGCTTTGATATGGTCAATAACAACGCCGTTTTTGATAGAATCAATATGCATTTATTTTACCTCCAGCAGTTTAAGAATGAGAGCCATGCGGATAAACTTTCCGTTGAGAACCTGTCTGAAATAACATGCTCTGGGATCGGCATCAACGGAAGTGTGAATTTCGTTGACTCTGGGCAGCGGATGAAGAATTGCAAGGTCTTCCTTTGCATTCTCAAGCTTTTCGGGAGTGAGAATGTAGCTGTCCTTAAGTCTTAAATAGTCTTCTTCATTGAAGAAGCGTTCACGCTGAACACGGGTCATATAAAGAATATCGAGCTGAGGCATAACGCCTTCAAGATCGGTTGTTTCTGTATACTTTATACCCTTGACATCAAGAAGGTCTTTTTTAAGATAACTCGGAAGTTTTAATTCCTCGGGTGAAATAAGAACAAATTCAATTCCCGTATATCTTGAAAGAGCCTCTATAAGCGAATGAACGGTTCTGCCGAATTTAAGGTCGCCGCAGAAACCGACGGTAAGATTATTGAGTCTGCCCTTTTCACGCTTGATTGTGAGAAGGTCGGTTAAAGTCTGGGTGGGATGATTGTGTCCGCCGTCACCCGCATTGATAATGGGAACACTTGCAGCCATTGACGCAACAAGCGGTGCACCCTCCTTGGGATGACGCATTGCAATGATATCTGCATAACAGCTTACCGTTCTTGCAGTATCCGCAACGCTTTCGCCTTTTGCGGCGGAGGATGAGTTTGCCTCTGAAAAGCCGAGAACCGAACCGCCAAGCTCATACATTGCCGCTTCAAAGCTGAGTCGTGTTCTTGTTGAAGGCTCAAAGAAAAGGGTTGCAAGCTTTTTATATCTGCACTTTTCTCTGTACTCCTCCGGATGAGCAATTATATCTTCTGCAACGGCAATAAGCTCGTCGATTTCATCTGTTGAGAGCGAAAGAATGTCTATCAGACTTCTCATTTTGCTCCCCCTATCCAGCTTTCGTCGGAGGGGTTATTTCTGAAAGCAATAAGACGGGCAACATCCTCGGGCTTGATATAGCCGATTTCCGCTGCAACTTCTGCTATCACATCAAGATTGGTAAGGCTTACATTTTTAACATCGGCTGCAGCAAGTCTGTCAAGACCCTTCTTCATGCCGTAGGTGAAGATGCTTGCAATACCGAGAACCTCTGCACCTGCTTCACGGAGAGCATCAACAACTTCAATAACGCTGCCGCCCGTTGAGATAAGGTCTTCGATAACAACTACCTTCTGACCCTTTTCAAGCTTACCTTCAATCTGATTTCCTCTGCCGTGGTCCTTTGCACCTGAACGGACATATCCCATGGGCATATCAAGCATATGAGCGGTGATTGCTGCGTGAGCAATACCTGCGGTTGATGTACCCATAAGCACTTCTGCTTCGGGATAATATTCTTTTACGATTGCGGCAAGACCCTTTTCAACATCTGTACGCACTGCGGGAGCGGTCAGAGTGAGTCTGTTGTCGCAATAAATGGGGCTTTTGATGCCGCTTGCCCATGTGAAGGGTTCTTCGGGACGAAGGAAAACAGCACCGATTGAAAGCAAATCTTTGGCAATAAGTTTCTGCATAATTTATATCCTCCTGAGTATTATTTACAATTCAATTAACCGACAAATTCGGCAACACATCTTCTGTAAGCCGCAACGGGATCTTCTGCAGCTGTGATGGGTCTGCCGACCACGATATAGTCTGAGCCGAGCTCCTTTGCTTTTTCGGGAGTTGTTACTCTTACCTGATCACCGATATCGCCATCTGCGAAACGGACACCGGGAGTAACGGTGAGGAACTTTGCTCCGCATCTGTCATGTACCTTGCCTGCCTCGAGAGGTGAGCATACAACGCCGTCAAGTCCTGCTTTTTCGGCGTTTGATGCATAGTGCATAACAACCTCGTCAAGGGGCTTGTCGATAAGGAGCTGCTCTCTCATTCTTTCTTCGCTTGTTGAGGTAAGCTGAGTTACCGCAATAAGAAGAGGACGGGTACCGTCGGGCTTTGTGAGTCCTTCGATTGCAGCCTGCATCATTTCGATTGTGCCGCTTGCATGAAGGTTTGTCATATCAACATCAAGACCGCTGAGAACGCTCATTGCCTTCTTGACTGTATTGGGGATATCGCAGAGCTTGAGGTCAAGAAAAATCTTGTGTCCTCTATCTTTGATTTCCTTAACGATTGAGGGACCTTCGGCATAGAAAAGCTCCATACCGATTTTAACATAGGGCTTTTCCTCGGTGAACTTATCGAGAAAATCCATTACTGCCTGCTTGCTGCTGAAATCGCAGGCTACGATTACGTCTTTACCCATTGTGTGCACATCCTTTTATATCATTTAAATTTTTAATACCGTATTTATACATTACATCGGGAAGGTTGTTCACGATTGCAAAGCTTGCATAGGGATTAACAAGGTTTGCCGCACCGACCTCTACCGCCGTTGCACCTGCCATTATATATTCGATAACATCCTCTGCAGTTTCAACGCCGCCCATACCGATAACGGGAATATTGACCGCCTGACTTACCTGATAAACCATTCTTATTCCGACCGGCTTGATTGCAGGACCCGAAAAGCCGCCCATTTTATTGGCGATGACGGGTTTGCCCGTTTTAAGGTCAATTCTCATGCCGAGAAGAGTGTTGATAAGGCTGATGCCGTCTGCTCCTGCTTCTTCGCAAGCTTTTGCAATTGCAACGATATCGGTTACATTGGGTGAAAGCTTGATTATAACGGGCTTTGTTGTTACTGCCCTGACAGCCTTTGTGACCTCTGCCGCAGCCTCGGGAGATGTGCCGAAGCTCATTCCGCCGCCGTGAACATTAGGGCAGCTTATATTGACCTCAAGCCAACCGACCTGCTCTTCTTTGTCGAGCTTTTCGCAGGTGTATGCATATTCTTCAAGTGAGAATCCGCTTACATTTGCCATAACAGGCTTTGAGAAACAAGCCTTGAGCCTGGGAAGCTCTTCCGAAATAACCTTTTCAACGCCGGGATTCTGAAGTCCGACAGCGTTTATCATACCTCTTTCGCATTCTGCGATTCTGGGAGTGGGATTGCCGAAACGGGGGTCTTTTGTTGTGCCTTTGAACGAAAAAGTTCCGAGGCAATTAATATCGTAAAGCTCCGCGAATTCATAGCCGAAGCCGAAAGTACCCGAAGCGGGAATAACGGGATTATCAAGCTCAATTCCGCAAAGATTGACTTTTGTGTTTACCATATTATCTCCTCCCTTTCAAGCACGGGACCGTCCCTGCAGATTCTCTTGTAGCCGTATTTTGTTTTGCATGAGCATCCCATGCATGCACCGAAGCCGCAGCCCATTCTTTCTTCGAAGCTGTATTGACCGCTTGTTTTCGCAATTTTTTCGATTGCACGGAACATTGGCATGGGACCGCAGGTGCAGAAATAATCATATTCAAGGTCTTTAAGCACATCGGTTACAAAGCCCTTTGTACCGTAAGAACCGTCAACGGTTGAAACATAAACCTTTGCTCCGAGAGCTTTGAATTCTTCTTCATAGAAGATTTCGTCTTTGGTGTTGAAACCGAGGATGACCGAAACATCCTTGCCCTCAGAAAGAAGCTTTTTGCACAGGTTATACATCGGAGGCACACCTACACCGCCGCCGATAAGAACGGTCTTTTTGCCGCATTTTGAGGTATCAAAGCCGTTGCCGAGGCCGCAGAGAATGTCAAGATAATCACCTGCATCAAGCATAGACATGTTTTCCGTTCCCTGACCTACAATCTTATAGATGATTGTAATTGTTTCATCGTCATAATCACAGATTGAAATGGGCCTGCGAAGATAAAAGCCGTCAAGCTGAATATTGATAAACTGACCCGGAGCGGTGATATGAGAGGTGTCGCCCTCGAGCTTCATTTCAAATATATCCTTTGTCAAGGGCTTGTTATAAATAATGTCATAATATGCTCTGTTCATTTTTCCTCTCCTTTTCTCCATGCAATCCTTCCGTTGCATACAGTCATAAGACATTCGCCGAAAACTTTATATCCTTCAAACGGAGTTGCTCTGCCCATTGAAACAAATTCTTCGGGATTGATTTCGTATTCTTTATCAAGATCAAACACGGTGAAGCTTGCAGGCTTTCCGTTTTCAAGCGAGCTTTCAAATCCGAATCTTTTTGCAGGATTTGTGCTCATAAGTTCGATTAATTTATCAAGTGTGATGATATTCGTTTTAACAAGATAAGTGTAAAGCAGAGGAAATGCGGTTTCTATTCCTACGATTCCCATTGCACTTTTTTCAAGGCCCCTGCCCTTTTCTTCCGCTGAATGCGGAGCGTGGTCGGTTGCAATCATGTCAATCGTGCCGTCACAGATTCCTTCAATCAAAGCAAGTCTGTCGCTTTCGTCACGAAGCGGAGGGTTCATTTTGAATCTGCCGTGCTCCTGCATATCCTTATCGCTGAGGATAAGATAGTGCGGTGCGGTTTCGCATGTAACATCAACACCTCTCGCCTTTGCCTGCCTGATAAGCTCAACGCTTTCTTTTGTTGAGATATGACAAACATGATATGCGCATCCCGTTTCTTCGGCAAGCTTAAGGTCACGCTCGATGGGCTTCCACTCGCTTTCGGAGCAGATTCCTCTGTGTCCGTGAGCCTTTGCATATTCACCGTCGTGTATATATCCGCCCCTGAGCAGGCTGTTATCCTCACAATGGGCAACTATCATTTTGCCGAGTGATTTTGCTTTGAGCATGGCCGCTCTCATCATATCATCGCTCTGCACACCCTTGCCGTCATCGGAAAATGCACAGACATATTCTGTCATAGCTTCCATATCCGAAAGCTTCTCGCCTGCCTGGCCGACGGTTATTGATCCGTAGGGAACAACATTCACAACCGCATCCTTTTTTATCAGCTCAAGCTGCTCCGAAAGATGCACGATGCTGTCGGGCACGGGGTTAAGATTCGGCATTGAGCAAACGGTTGTGTAGCCGCCCTTTGCGCATGCGGATGAACCCGTTTTTATGGTTTCTTTATAAGAAAATCCCGGCTCTCTGAGATGAACATGAACATCAATAAAGCCGGGAAAAACAGCACAGTTATTAAATTCAAAAACGGTATCGGAGGCACCGCCGATGACGCCGCCTGAAACACTTATATCAACAAGATTACCTTGTCCGATTATTTTACAGTTTTTAACGGTAAAATCCATGGTCAAATCCTTTCATAAGTCACTTTTATAAGTATACCATATTATATAAAAAAGTCAACCTGTAAAAAGAAAAAATGCGGTGTAAACTGCTTGTCAAACAAAATTCCGATACATATTGCCTGCAGATAAAAATAATGTTATAATAATTCAAATCTTTTCAAAAAGAGGAATAAAAATGAACAAAGAATTTGAAATACGCTTTGCTGAGGAAAAAGATACAGAAATCATTCTTGATTTCATAAAAGCACTTGCGGAATATGAAAAAATGGCAAACGAAGTTGTTGCAACAACGGACATTTTAAAGGAATGGATATTTGAAAAGAAAAAAGCGGAGGTTGTCTTTGCTGTTGAAAACGGAAAAGAAGTAGGTTTTGCTCTTTTCTTTCATAATTTTTCAACCTTTCTCGGAAGGTCGGGAATTTATCTTGAGGATTTGTTTGTCATGCCTGAACACAGAGGCAAGGGCTACGGTAAAGCACTTTTGAAATTTCTTGCAAAAATAACTGTTGAAAGAGGCTGCGGCAGACTTGAATGGTGCTGCCTTGACTGGAACAAACCAAGCATTGACTTTTATCTCTCGGTCGGTGCAAAACCGCTTGACGACTGGACGATTTACAGAATGACGGGTGAAAGTCTCACAGATTTTGCGAAAAAATAATTTATAAGACAATTCATATAAACATAATCTGGTGGTGTATACAATGAAACTGAATTTCAGCAAATCCAACGGAAGCTACGAAATTATCCATAACGGTTTTTCGTGGGTGAGTGACGGCAGAAAAGCATATATAACCGTTCGACAAAAGAATAATAAAGGAAAATATATCGGAAAGGATTGTTCTCTGCAGTCCGCACGAAAAAAAGAAACAGAGATATCCGATAATAAAACGGTTACCGTTTATTCGGATTTTGCCGCATTCGGTAAAAAACTTCCGTTCAGTCTTATTTGTACCGCTGAAATCATAAGCGATAATACTGTTGAATTTTCTTTGAAGGCTGAAAACGAAACAGGCTATGACATTGAGGCTGTTTATTTTCCCGCACCCTTCAATTCAAAACACAAGGGCAAAAATTCATATCATGTCGACCCGATGCGTCAGGGATTTATCCTGCCTGACGGTCAGATAAGGCACATCATACCCATGATTGGCTATACTCACATGAAACGCCGGATAAATTCGGGAGATGCGTATATGCCCGTCTGGGGCAGAGTGTGCGACAATCACTCTTTTACCGCCATTGTCGAAACTCCTTATGATGCTTCAATGTATTCCTCTTTCGGAAAGCACGGTGCTTTTATCAACTCCGTTTATTGGCTTTCGTCTCTCGGAAAGCTGTCATATGAAAGAAAAATCCGTTTCATATTCCACGAAAACGGCGATTACAACACCGTTGCAAAGGATTACCGCAATTATCTGATTGAAAACAATCAGCTTGTTACGATTGATGAGAAAATTGCTAAAAATCCGAACATAAAGAATATTATCGGAGCACCTGTTCTTCATCACAAAATCTTCTCTAAAATAAATGAGAAATCGCAGTTTTATGATAAAAACGGGTCAAACGAAATCCTCTGTGCCACATTCTCTGAAAGAGCCGGACAAATCAAAAAACTTAAATCTCTCGGACTTGAAAAGCTGTATATACATACCGACGGCTGGGGTAAAGACGGATATGACAATAATCATCCTTATATTCTTCCACCCTGCGAGCAGGCAGGCGGATGGGAGGGCTTCAAGGAATTCTCCCGTGTCAGCCGTGAGCTCGGTTATGTTTTTGCTCTTCACGACCAATACAGAGATTATTATTATGACAGCCCCGTTTTTGACAAAAACAAAGCTGTGACAAACATTGACGGTTCAAATCCTTACTGCTCAATCTGGGACGGCGGTGAACACACCTATCTTTGTTCGTGCCACGCTCTTGATGCCGTTAAGCAAACCTATGCAGAGCTTGAAGAAAACGGCGTGGATGTTCAGGGTGCATATCTTGATGTTTTTTCAATTATGCCGGGTGATGAATGCTTCCATAAAGACCACAAAATCACAAGAGAAGAAAGCATGAAGCTTCGGGGCGAATGCTTCGATTACCTTAACGGGAAAGGCTTTGTTATGTCTTCGGAAGAGCCGGGAATGCAGATGCTCAATCATCTTGCCCTTGTTCACCACGGACCGCATGCACTCATTCCGCAGGAAAACGGCAAAGCTGTCGGAATTCCCGTCCCCCTCGGTAATCTTGTTTATCACGACTGCATAATGGTGCCCTGGAATTGGTTCAATAACTGGGGTATTCCAAAGGGCGATAACGGCGATTTATACGGTGCACTCAATGCAGGTATGCCTTACATTCATCCTTACGGAAACGAACTGCGTAAAATAGGTACGGACAACAGAACCGCCGATGTTGAAATGATGAGCGACGAAGAACTTAAAAAGGAATTAAAGAGAATTGAACCTCTTTGCAGACTTCAGGCAAAGCTTTATAACAAAGAAATGGTGAAGCATGAATTTCTCGGAAGCTACCGCAAACAAAAAGCTACATATTCCGACGGCACATCGGTCACAATCGACCTTGATAAAAATACTTATGAAATATCGGAATAATACAATTTATTATATTTCAGTAACAAGAAACGGACTGCAACCCATTTTGGCTGCAGTCCGTCTTTTTTCACTTCAGCGTAGCATTCAGTTTTTTACCCGTTGCTTTCGCAATAAAATATACGGTAAACCATACAACAAAATAAATCGCAACAAATATTGCTGTAAAAATTCCTATAACAGCCCATTCAAACGGTATCCACGAATTGATTGTATAAGAAAAAACATAAACCACATAAAGCGTTCCGAAATGACAGAAAAGCGATTTTACAATCGGCCAATGCTCAATCTGATTGAATACACTTGCTCCTGCATGAACAAAAGCAATAAGATAAGTTGAAACAATGCCGAGCAGAATCTCTCCTCCGCTTACAGAAAAATCATCAACCGTTTTTGAGAGAATATAAAATATTATTCCGAGTATGACAGGACCGAAGCCGCCGAACATAAGACCTCTGTGCAAAAATTCTTTTATATATTTATTCATTATATTATACCAAGCCTTTCCTTTATTGTTTTTATGTTTCGTCGTGAAACATAATCGGTATAACCGTTTTTAAAAACTACTCTGAGCGTTCCCGATATTGACGCATCAAACTTTTTGATTTCATTTATATTGGCAATGCATGACTGATTTATTTTTATAAAATTCAAATCAAGCATTTCTTCAAGCTGATATAAACGTAATTTTATTCTGAGTCTGTTTTCGGGAGTTATCGCATAAACATTATTATCCTCAGAAACAAAGCAGATAACTTCAGTCAACATGATTTTATATGCTTCACGCTCAACATAGCCCACAAGCTCTTTTGAATCGCTTTCAGCTATTCTTTTCAATTCGTCAGTCAGCTTTGTTTCTTTATGTGTATAAACAATCACCTCTTCCTCACGGGTTTTATCAACAATCAGTCTGAATTTCATAAGAAGCCTCCTTACATCTGAATAATATAACAAAACCGCTTGTTTTTCAAGTAAATCAATACATTCGGCAATTTCCGGAATATATTCGGTAAAAAACAAAATTTTTTTCAAAAAAGTATTGACAAAATGGAATTCTGCTGATATGATAATGATAACGATTATCGTTATCGAAAGGAGAGAGCCAGATGGTAAGACACAGCAAACAGCGTGACGCCATTTTCGACAACCTCTGTTCACGATATGATCATCCCACGGCAGAGGATATTTATTTTTCCTTAAAGCCCGCAATACCTGCCCTCAGCCTTGCAACGGTTTACAGAAATCTTTCTCAGCTCGAAAGTGACGGAAAGATTATCCGTATCGAATCAGCAGGCACGGCAAGATACGACGGCAACATCAATCTCCACTATCATCTGTCTTGCATTAATTGCGGCGGTGTTTTTGATGTTTTCATGGATAATGATTGCGGTCTTTGCCGTAAAGCATCAGAGGTTTTCAACGGAAAAATAATTGGTCACTCAGTTTTATTCACAGGCTACTGTTCCGCTTGCAGCAAGCAGGTCGGATGAGCAAATAAATTTATCAAAAATTTTTAAAATTATATTTTGGAGGAAAATGTTATGAAAAAGTTTGTATGTTCAGTATGCGGTTATGTTCACGAAGGCGACTCAGCTCCCGAATTCTGCCCCCAGTGCAAGGTTCCCGCTGAAAAATTCAACGAGCAGAAGAGCGGCGAAATGTCATGGGCTGCAGAGCATGTAGTAGGCGTTGCAAAGGGCGTAAGCCAGGAAATCATCGACGGTCTCAGAGCTAACTTTGAAGGCGAATGCTCAGAAGTAGGAATGTATCTTGCAATGGCAAGAGTTGCTCACCGTGAAGGCTATCCTGAAATCGGTCTTTACTGGGAAAAGGCAGCTTATGAAGAGGCAGAGCATGCAGCAAAATTTGCAGAGCTTCTCGGCGAAGTAATCACCGACAGCACAAAGAAGAATCTTGAAATGAGAGTTGATGCCGAAAACGGTGCAACAGCTGGTAAGTTTGAGCTTGCAAAGATGGCTAAAGAGCAGGGACTCGACGCTATCCACGACACCGTTCACGAAATGGCTCGTGACGAAGCAAGACACGGCAAAGCATTCCAGGGTCTTCTTGAGAGATACTTCGGTTAATTAAACAATAGTCAAGGGAGCAGGTTTTGTGCCTGCTCCTTTTTTGAATTTAAGGATATTCGGGACGGCACAGAGGCCGTCCCCTACGATTACAAACATATCACTCGTGTAGGGCGTGATGCCCACATCCAGCCCTACACACAAGCATTTAATTATTTATTCAATATTCTTTCAAAAATTTTCCGCACCTTGCGGCGCGGACGGGTCGTCAGGTCGCCGACCCCTACACGAAACAACCAATTATCTGTATATAATAGATCGAAACGAAACAACCCTTAATTACGCATTTTATTATATAATCAGGTAAGGGCGGAGCCCTTCCGAAACTATTAACTCTCACTATTTACTTATTAATAAAAGTATATTTTTGCAGTTGATTTTTGGAAATTTATGTCGTATTATATAATCAAACAAATGAAAGAGGAGTATTTATTCATGAAAACCGCAGGAATTATTTTACTTGTTCTTCAGGCAATCGGTCTTATAGGAAGCATCCTCAACGGTCAATTCTCGGATATGTTCACGGCATTCAATCTTTTTTCGTTTGCGGAACTGCTGGGCTTCTGCCTTCCGGGCATTATCGGTGCAATTCTTCTTGTTATCGGGTTAAAGAAAGGCAAAAAGAAAAGCAGCAAGGAAACAAAATAACATTTAAATTGAACTGTCTCACTTCAGTTGAGGCAGTTCCTTTTTTCTTTTGCAAAAATTTTTGAAATTTTTCAAAAAAAGCAAACCAATCCGGGATTTCGTTCGTCTTAAGTTATGAAAGGCCTTAAAAAACAGAAAAGAGTGAACGAAATGAAAGCATACACAAAGAAAATATTATCATCAGTTCTTGCAATCGCAACACTTATCAATACAGCGGCACTTGCATCAGCTTACACAGCTGAAGATTCCGTTAAACCTGAAATGATTTTTATTGAGTCAGGTGAACCAAGCGAATTCGGATACATTGCCGAAAGATTCGTTGACGAGAACGGCAACGAGGTTTCCTTATCGGATCCCGAAGAAGAGCTCATGTTAAGCTGCTGTTCTCTTGAAAGCAACCCCCTTCCCTCTTCATATGATGCAAGAGAAAACGGTTCAGTAACGCCTGCAAAATATCAGGGCGTAACAAACAACTGCTGGGTATTTTCAACAATCAGTGCCCTTGAATCAGACAGCATTACAAAAGGATATACTCAGACTGAAAACACAGACTTTTCGGAAGCACATCTTGCATGGTTTGCGTGCAGACCCAACACAGCAGGTGCTCCGGACGGTGCGGACGGCGACGGTTATAATTACGCTTCGCCTTATAAGCAGGGCGGCAACTGGAGAATGGCAACCGGTGCTCTTGCAAGACGCTCCGGCGTAGCAACCGAGGAAGCTTTTCCCTTCGGAAGCATTGCTTCGATGGGTAATTACGATGAAGCTGAAAGATATAACAATTCATCAAACGTTATTCTCGACTCCGCACAGCAGCTTACCGATACCGAAGAAATCAAAAGCTGGATAATGAAGCACGGCAGCGTTTCAGCAGCGTTTTATTACAACGATGCATATTTTGATACTTCAGACAACACCTATTACTGCCACGCAGAAAACACAACCAATCATCAGATTACGGTTATCGGCTGGGATGACAGCTATCCCGCTTCGGATTTCACAAACAATTCAGGCAAAACACCGCTGGGTAACGGTGCATGGATTTGTCAGAACAGCTGGGGCAGATCATGGGGCGATGACGGATGCTTTGCTCTTTCATATTATGATGTAAATCTCACGGAATTCATCGGCTTCAGCGTCACATCAGCAGACAATCATTATAAAAATTATACACATAACGGAGATACATGGAATACTTCTGTTTATGCAAGCGTTTCCGAAATTGCGGCTGCAAATGTTTTTGTTGCAGACGGAAACGAAAAGCTGACCTCCGTTTCAACATACACAGTCCTTCCCGATACATTTATAAATGTTAAGATTTATAAAAATCTCCCCGAAAACTATTCAAAGCCGAGCGACGGAACGCTTGCGGCAACTATTGAATATTCTGCTGATAACAGCGGATTCCACACCGTTTATCCCGACAAAAAAATCGAGCTCAGCCCCGGTGAGATTTTCTCGATCGCAGTTTATTATTATCACAGCGGAGGCAATGTGAAGGTACCCGTTGAAGTAGACGGAACAAACAAAAGATATCATTCCGATGAAGGTGAATCCTTCATTCTGCTTAACACAAAATACAACTATTGGAAAGAAACAAGCTATTACGGCTTCTGCAACGCAATGATTCAGGCCTCAACCGAATGCGCCCACACCGACAAAGAATCAATCGTTACCGAAGAAGCTACATGCAACAAAGAAGGCACTCTTTCTGAAATCTGCATTCAGTGCGGCAAGACAACAGGAACAAAATGCATTTCAAAATCAGAGCACACTTTCGGTGAGTGGAGCAATTACGCTCACGACAGCGAAACCGGCATGGAAATCTGTCACCGCGAGTGCAACGGATGCGGTACTGTTCAGAGCAGAAGCTATTCAGCAAACAGCAGCGGAGCTCAGACAATAAGCTTTTATGATTTTTTAAGCATGTTCTTTGCGAAGTTTTTTGAGATGTTCAGACTCTTCTGAAAACCATCCGTGTGTTAATCATTGCACCTGATTGACATATTCTTAATAATTTTCATTTGTATTTCCTCTTTAAAGACAAAAAGCATGGGTTTATCTCCCGTGCTTTTTGTCTTTAACGGTCCGTTTTCGATATCTTTTATTTCCAAACAAGGATATTTATTCGGAATTATATTCGTTTTTATATATTGTAATTAAGAATTATATAAAACAGAGTACAACACAATTGGTTTGTGCAAGATTAACAAAAAGTATTGCCACAACAGAAATTTAGTGTTTTAATTATACATAATAAGAAAATACTGCTCACGCTGTTTTTCTGTTTTTTTAAGAGGGAAAGAAGATAAAATGAAAAATATTTATATGGTACAGGCATCGGATACCTATAAAGGCAAAGGATTTAAGGCAGCTTATCTTCCTTATGCAGTCGGTCTTCTGATCGCCTACGCTTTTACAAACGAAACTATAAAAAAAGAATACTGCTTTAAACGCTTTGTTTTCACCCGTGAAAACACCGACAGGTGCGTTGAAAGCATGAAAAATCCTGCTGTTGTCGGCTTTTCATGCTACATATGGAACACCCAATATAACCTTGTTCTTGCGCAAAAAATCAAAGAGCGTTTTCCCGAATGCATAATCGTTTTCGGCGGACACAATGTTCCTCCTGACAATTCTTTTCTTGAAAGATATTCTTTTATAGATTTTCTTATTCATTCCGAAGGCGAAGAAGCATTTTGCTCTCTTCTTCTTGAGCTTGCAAAGCCCTCACCCGATTATTCCTCTGTTCCGAATCTTTCATACCGCGGCAAAAACGGAAATGCCGAAAAAAACCCCACCGTTATTCAGTCCAAAACGGACTATCCGTCACCCTACCTCTGCGGTTTATTTGAAAGTATTTTCGAAGAAAATCCCGATATGCAGCTTGATGCCATCCTTGAAACTTCAAGAGGATGCCCGAATTCATGCGCATACTGCGACTGGGGCTGCAACGGAACAAAAATCAGACTGTTCCCCACCGAAAGAGTTCTTGCTGAAATCGACTGGATGGCTTCACACAAGGTGAGATTTATCTGGGGTGCGGATTCAAACTTCGGTTTTGCAAACCGTGACTCGGGAATTATCGACTATCTGATTGAAACGAAGAAAAAAACGGGTTTTCCCGAAAGACTGAGAATCAATTATTCAATGCAAAAACCTGAGACTGTTTTTGAAATAAGCCGCAAGCTTGAAAAACACGGATTGAGCAAGGAAGGCGCAACCTTATCATTCCAGAGCCTTAATCCGGATGTGCTGAAGAATATCGGCAGAAAAAATATGAGCATGGAAAAATTCAGTAAGCTTCTCGATATGTATACACGAGAGGGTATCACCACCTATTCCGAACTGATTATAGGCTTACCCGGAGAAACCTATGACAGCTTCTGCAAAGGAATCGGCACTCTTCTTTCTGCAGGTCAACACAGACTGATAACAGTTTATAACTGTGAGGTTCTTCCGAATTCTCCCATGGCTGATCCGCAATTCATAAAAAAGCACGGAATAAGAACAGTTGAGGTTGATTCACTCTCATCTCACAGCGAAGGAGAAGAACAAATTACGGAAAAATCCGTTCATGTAACGGGCACTGCCACTCTGAGTGTTGAGGATTGGATAGCCTGCAACATTTTTGCATGTTTTGAGGAATCGCTCCACCACTACGGTATACTTAAATTCATTGCCATATACCTTCATCAGGAAAAGAATATTCCTTATGATGAGATTTACAATATGGTTATCAGATATACTAAGAAAAACGAGGATTCCGTTCTTCGCCCGGCATATGATTTTCTTTATGAATATTACAAAAACTCAGCAGAGGGTAAACCGATAAAAGCTTATCGCAATGAATTATTCGGTAAGGCATCGTGGATAAACAAGAAAGTGCCCCACCTTGCAGCAATTTACCGTCTGGATGAATTCTATTGGGAAATCAAGCCTTCTCTGCGATATCTCGAAGTTGAGGATGACATTATTGAAGAGCTGATCAGATTTCAGGAAACAGTTCTCAAGCTTCCGTTCAAAAACAATTATGCCGCTGAATTCACGAAAGACTGGGCTTCGTATTTCTGTAACGCAGTTTCAGGAATACGCGTTCCTCTTGAATCCAAAAAAATAGTTTTAAAGGTAAACAACAAAATCCACGCACGCAACTGGAGAGATTACGCAACGGAATCCGTCTGGTTCGGTAAAAACGGAATCACCTTCAACACCGGAATAACAGCCGAATACAAATAAAATAACCGTCGGTATCGGAAAACCTCTGACACCGACGGTCTTTCTGTTTTCACAAAATTAACTGTATTTATAAAAGATATCGGCGGAAAGCAAAAGCCTCCGCCGATGTAATATTAATCAAGCAAAAATTTTTCAATCGCTCTTGCAACACCGTTTTCGCTTGCAGAAGCGGTTATATAATCCGCCATGTTGAGAATGGACTGCTGTGAATTCGCCATAGCAACGCCGATGCCTGCATATTTCAGCATATCGTAATCGTTGTTACTGTCGCCGATTGCAATTGTATTTTCACGCTTTATTCCCGTCAATTCAAGAACCTTTTCAATCCCCTTTGCCTTGTTTAATCCGCGTGCAACGCAGTCGGCATAGGTTTCAAACTGAAATACCGTCAGTTCATCTTTAAAAAGCTCTCTGAATTCATCGGGAGCTGTTTTTCCCATGGCGATAACCTGAATTTCATCATCGGCACAAATCTTTTCGCAATCCTCGGGAGACGAAACGGAAATTTCATGCTTCCGCTTTTCTCTTTCATCGTTTTCTATTGAATAAACATTTTTGATTCCCTCAAAAAGTGCCCAATACTGCGGATTATCAAAAAAGTATTCCGAAACACGCTTTACAAGGTCTTTGCTCATGCATGATTTGAAAACAGGCTTTCCGTTCATAACAATCATGGTTCCGATGCCCGAAATAATTCCGTCAAGCTCAAACTGCTCGTGAAGAACTTCGGGAATGTTTCCCCAAGAGCGTCCCGTATTTATAAAAACCATGTGTCCTCTCGCTCTTGCTTTGGCAATAGCATCGAGGTTTTCCCGAGAAATTTTAAAGCTGTTGCTGATTAAAGTTCCGTCGATATCAAGAAAAACCGCACATTTTTCTTTATTGTCAAGCATAATTATGCCTCAATCTTATGGAAGATTTTCTTGCCCTTCTTAACAACGATGGGAGCTTCCTTGAGAGCAGCCTGTGTGAAGCTCATTGCAAAATCTGTAACCTTTGCATCATCAACGGAAATACCGCCCTGCTGAACAAGTCTTCTGCCCTCGCCTCTTGACTTTGTGATGCCTGCTTTGATGAGGATATCCATGATGTCGATTGCACCGTCGGTGAAATCTTCGTCTGCGAGAGTTGTTGAAGGCATGTTATCAAGGTCAGCGGCACCGCTGAAAATAGCTTTTGCGGCAGCCTGTGCCTTTGCTGCCTCTTCTTCGCCGTGAACAAGCTTTGTGAGCTCGAAAGCAAGAATTTCCTTTGCGGTATTGAGCTGGCTGCCTTCCCATGAATCCATTGCATCAATTTCTTCCAGAGGAAGGAAGGTAAGCATACGGATGCACTTGAGAACATCATCATCGCCTACATTACGCCAATACTGATAGAATTCATAAGGTGAGGTCTTTTCGGGATCAAGCCATACAGCACCCGATGCGGTCTTGCCCATCTTCTTTCCCTCGGAGTTGAGGAGAAGGGTGATAGTCATTGCATAAGCATCCTTGCCAAGCTTCTTTCTGATAAGCTCGGTACCGCCAAGCATATTTGACCACTGGTCATCGCCGCCGAACTGCATGTTGCAGCCGTATTCCTTGAAAAGATGATAGAAGTCATAGCTCTGCATAATCATATAGTTAAATTCAAGGAAGGAAAGTCCCTTTTCCATTCTCTGCTTATAGCATTCCGCACGGAGCATATTATTAACAGAGAAGCATGCACCGACCTCACGGAGAACATCAACATAGTTGAGATTGAGAAGCCAGTCTGCGTTGTTGATCATCATTGCTTTGCCTTCGCCGAACTCGATGAAGCGGCTCATCTGCTTTTTGAAGCATTCAACATTATGCTCGATTGTTTCCTTGGTGAGAACCTGACGGAGATCACTTCTGCCTGAAGGGTCACCAATCATACCTGTACCGCCGCCGAGAAGGGCGATGGGTCTGTTGCCCGCCATCTGAAGTCTTTTCATAAGGCAAAGAGCCATGAAATGACCTACATGAAGGCTGTCAGCTGTGGGGTCAAAGCCGATATAAAAAACAGCCTTGCCGTTGTTGATAAGATCTCTGATTTCTTTTTCGTCCGTTACCTGTGCAATAAGTCCTCTTGCAACAAGCTCTTCATAAATCTGCATTATTAAAACATCCTTTCGATATTGTTTACATTATCAAACTATAAAAATATACATTATTATGTATTGCTTTGTCAAGCTTTGTTATATTTCATTAAAGGCTTTCAGCCACTCTTCTGCAATAATCATGTGACCTGCGATGCTTGGATGGGTTCCGTCCCATATGAAATATTCCGTTTTTGATTTCTCTGCGTGCTCTTTGATTTTATCATAAAGAGGAACAAAAACGCAGTCAAATTCCTCAGCAAGCTTTTTCGTTGCCGATCTGATTTTTATATTTGCCGCCTCACGGTATGCAACGGAATCCTCGGGGTCATTGCTGTCGGGACGCTTGAAAGGTCCTTCAACTCCGTCAGGATGAGGCGTGTATCTGTAAGAATAATCTGACTTATCAAGCGGAAAATAAAAAGGTTCGCAAACAATGATTTTTATATTGCCGAGCTCTTTTCTTGTTTTTTCAAGAATAAGTCGCAGATATTTTTCGTGTCGTCCCGCAGCTTCATCGGGAGTGATTTCGTCAAACCAGCCTCTGCCGCCATCGTTTACGCCGACAAGAATACTGAGAATCGTCGGCCTGTTGTCAATAACATCAGCCTGCCAGTTTTTATAAAGACCCTCAGCCACATCGCCTGAATAGCCTTTGTTGATGAATTTCGGTCTTGCTTCGCAATTATCAAGAGCAAGCCTGCCCGAAACTATATACTGATAGCCGTGACCCATAATATGGTTACAGTCCATACTCTTACCGCGGTTACCGTCGGTTATCGAGTCACCCGAGAAAAGAATAACATCCTTATCCGTAAGCTTCATTATTTCAGCTCCTTCAGGACTTCATATGCGTTCCTTGCATCTGTTTCAAAATCAATAACATTCGCTTCTATCGAGCAATGCTCAACTCCGATTGCTTTAAGCGAATCAACAAATGATGACTGACTGAAATTATCATCCTTACAGGGAAAAAGCCTTTTGCAGTCATACTCCGGTCCCGGGTCGGGATTTGATGTGTGTGCATGAACAATCCAGCCTTTATAATCAAGAAGACTGTCCACTGCCTCATTCTGAACATACATATGTGCAACATCGGCAAGGACTCTGACATAAGGCGAATTTACCGCTTTTGCAATTTCCACACCGTCGGAAACGGTATTGATTGCGTTGCATTCTTCGGGTCTGAGCGGCTCGATTGCAACGGGAATTTTATATTTTTCTGCAAGCGGGGCTACGAGATTTTTAAGAAAACAAATTATCTCCTCCCTGCCCTCTTCAAGACTCATGTCATCGGGAATTCTTCTTGCACCGCCCGAGCCGAAAACAAGATATTTCAATCCGAGATATGATGCTTTTTCAAAAAGCACCTCAAGATATTCCTTTATCTTTTCTTCATCTTTATCTTTGCCGACAATTTTCATTCCGATAAAACAGTTTGCGGCAATAACGGGAAGCCCCGTTGCTTTCATTTCGTCAAGATATTCCTTGCTCTTTTGGACAATTTCCTGACAATGGCCCTCGGCATAATCATATCCGAGAGATTTTATAAATTTCATTTTTTCAATGTCCGTTCCGATACAAATGCCGAATTTCATAAGCTTTTCTCCTTTGCGCTCAGAAGCATTTCTCTTGCGGTTTCAAGCTGAAGAGCCGTTACATTGCCTCCGCCCGAGATTCTCGCAATTTCAGCTGCCCTGCCTTCAAAATCAAGGGGTTCTATTTTTGTATATGTTTTGTTTTCGTCAACAGATTTCATTATTTTCATGTGACAGTCTGCCTGAGCGGCGATCCTGGCAAGATGAGTAACGCAGATGACCTGCCTGCCCTTTGAAACCTCGCCAAGCTTAAGTGCGATTTTTTCAGCCGCCGAGCCGCTGACTCCCGTATCTATTTCATCAAAAATCAGAGTGCCGATATTATCTTTATCCGAAAGAACATTTTTGATTGCAAGCATAATCCTTGAAAGCTCACCGCCCGAAGCGATTTTTGCAATGGGTCTGGGCTCCTGACCGGGATTTGCACTGATTAAAAATTCTATCGCATCCGCACCCTTTGAAGTAAGTGCGGTCTGTTTTCTGTCAACAACAAAGGTTACCTTCGGCATATCAAGGAATTCAAGCTCCGCTTTGACGCTCTTTTCAAACTCGGCAGCCGCCTTCATTCTGCTTTCGGTAAGCTTTGCGGAAAGTATTTTTATTTCATCCGAAAGAGCATAAAGCTTTTCTTCAAGCTCCGATATTCTTTCGTCGGATATTTCTATTTCGTTTTTCTCTTTCTGAGCTTTTTCAAGATAAGAAAGAATATCCTCTTCATCCTTGCCGTATTTCATGGAAAGACGGTAAAGAAAATCAAGCCTTTCGTTTATCGCGGTAAGCCGTTCGGGATTATAGTCAAATCCGTCGATAAGACCTCTGACCTCAGCAGTAAAATCTGCAAGCTCATAAGCAATTCCTCTTATGCCCTTTGCCGCATTTTCTGCGGAATCATAATATTCTGCGGCTCTTTCAAGGTCGCCTGCACAGTCTTCAACACCTGTCAGAATTCCGTTTTCACTTCTCAGTGCGGAATATGCATTTTCAAGAGCTTTTATAACCTTACCGCTGTGCTGAAGAAGCTCCTTTTCTTTTGAAAGAGCTTCCCTTTCACCGATTTTTACATCCGCTGCTGTTATTTCATCAATCTGAAAAGCAAGATAATCAAGCCGTGCCGCTTTTTCATCTCTTGTGTCATAAAGAGAATCAAGTTCTTTCTTTACTGAAACAAGATTTGTAAAAACCTGCCTGTATTCCGTACGAAGTTCTGCATTTTCGGCAAGAGAATCAATGAAGCCGCAATGCTTATCGGGCGAAAGCAAAGCCTGACTGTCGTGCTGACCGTGAATATTTATAAGACCTGAGCCTATTTCTTTAAGAGCAGATACCGTTACGGGGCAGCCGTTTATGCGGCAGGAATTTTTGCCCGATGTGCTCAGCGAACGGCTGAGAACAAGGGTATTATCGGGCATTTTTTCAACGCCCATATCATCAAGAATACTCTGCGTTTCTTCGCTGATATCCGCAAACGAGGCATAAACGCTTGCGCTCTCCGCACCCGAACGGATAAGCTCTCTGGACGTGCGTTCGCCGAGCACGGCATTTATCGCATCAATAACGATGGACTTACCCGCACCCGTTTCGCCCGTCATAACATTGAGACCGCTGTCAAATTCAAGCTCCGCACTCTCAATAACGGCAATATTCCCGATTTTTAAACCGATTAACATAATTGATTATTCGTCCCTTCAGGAAATAAGCTCCGCAATTGCATCCTTCATCTGACTTGCATTTTCGGTAGTTCTGCAAAGAGCAAAAATAGTGTCATCACCCGCAAGAGTGCCCACAAGACCCTCCCAATGCATTGAGTCAAGTGCCGCACAAGCAGCCTGAGCCATACCTGTGTAGCATTTGATAACAAGGGTATTACCTGCGTAATCCGCTGAGATAACGGAATGAGCAAAAATGCTTCTGTATTTGCCGAGAAGCTCGCCCGAATCTCCCGTATCAACCGCATATCGGCTTCTGCCGAGCTCATCAACCTTTTTAATGAGTCTGAGATCCTTGATATCTCTTGATATGGTTGCCTGGGTTGTGTCAAAGCCTTCTGCTTTAAGCATTTCAAGAAGGTCGGTCTGGGTTGAGAGGCAGTGCTGTTCGATAAGTCTGATTATCGCTTCATGTCTTTTCTTTTTCATGATTTTTTACACTCCTTGATTTATCTTCTTTGTGCCAGTTTTTTATATAATATGTCAATAAAATTATCCGATTTAATTCTGATGAAATTCGCAGTGAACTCCGCTCTTGAAATAACCGCTTTGCAGCCCGGGTCTATATTCACGGGCTCCGTGCCGTCATTTGAGATACAGAGCGGACTTTCCTCGGCAGACTCAACCGTTATAACCGCATCGGGTCTGAAAATAAGAGAACGGTCAACAAGCGAATGTGGGCAGAGAGGAGTCAGCAGAATGCTTTCAAGCTCAGGGTCAACCACCGGACCGCCCGCCGAAAGCGAATATGCCGTTGAACCCGTGGGGGTAGAAACAAGTACGCCGTCACACAGATAGCTGTTGAAAACATTCCCGTCGAGAGCAACATCAATGGCGGTCATTCTCTGTTTTTCTTTGTTGGCAATCAGCGTATCGTTGACGCAATAGTCAAGGCTCACCGTTTCGCCGCCGCATACGATACCTGTTTTAAGCATCAGTCTTTTATCAAGGGTGTAATCCCCTTCAATGAGACACGAGAGCAGATGAAGCTCGTTATCCTCAAGACCTGCCATAAACGCAAGTCTGCCTGCATTTACACCGAGAATCGGCTTTTGTTTAACCGCGGCAAGCTTTGCAGCATGAATAATCGAGCCGTCACCCCCGATTGCAATAACAGCATCGCAGCTGCTGACAGCTTCATCCTCGGCAAGAAACTCCGCACCGGTAAAGCAAAAGTCATCTTTGAATTCGGGAGTAAAGCAATACTCAGCGCCAAGCTTTCCGAGACTTTCGCATATTCCTTTTGTTGCTCCGAAGGCTTCCTTTCTGGTCAGATTCGGCATAAGAGCAATTCTCATTCCTTCACCTCCGGTTATTTATCAAGATTATCGTGCGAACGCTCAACAAGCTCGTTAACGGAGCCTTTCCAGAGCATTTCACCGTTTTCGCATTTTTCTATATACATGAGATATTCGATGTTGCCCTCGGGACCTTTTATGGGTGAAAAGTCAACATCAATAACTTTAAATCCGTTTTCACTTGCAAACTCAGTTATGCTTCTGACAACATCCTCATGCACGGATTTATCTCGTACAACGCCTTTTTTGCCGATGTTTTCCTTACCTGCCTCAAACTGAGGCTTGATAAGGCACACGGAGCGTCCGCCGTCTTTCAGAAGAGTATGCATAACGGGTAAAATGAGTCTGAGGGAAATAAAAGAAACATCAACCGAAGCAAAATCAACCTCATCGGGCACCTGCTCACGGGTCACATATCTGAAGTTTGTGCGTTCAAGATTGACTACTCTTTCGTCACATCTGAGCTTCCACGCAAGCTGACCGTAGCCCACATCAATTGCATAAACTTTTTTTGCTCCGTTGGTCAACATACAGTCGGTAAATCCGCCCGTTGAAGCACCGATATCCATGCAGATGCAATCCTTAAGGTCAAGCCCGAAGCTTGCAACAGCCTTATTGAGCTTCAGACCGCCTCTGCTCACGAAGGGATTTACAGCCCCTCTGACCTCTATAACATCGGTTTCTTTAACATTAACCCCGCCCTTGAGAGCCTTCTGTCCGTTGAGATAAACACTTCCCGCCATTATCATGGCCTTCGCTTTTTCTCTTGTTTCGGCAAAGCCTCTTTCAAAAACGGCAACATCAAGCCTTAATTTTTCGCTCATAAAGAAACCTCGTTTTCTGTCAGAAGAGCCATCCTTTCGGGGCTCATAGAATATTTTTCCATCAGTCTGTCAACACTCGCATGGCTGACAAATTCACCGTCAACCGCATTAATTTTATATTTTCCGCAATAGCCTCTTTCAAGAAGCAATGACGCAAATTCTTCGGCAACACCGCCGTTTTTCATTCCTTCCTCAAAGAAAAGAACGTTTCTGCAGCCGCATGCCTCATCAACCGCACCCTCGGGAAGCGGCTTTATTCTGGTAAGCTTGATTATTTTGATATCAATTCCCTTTGTCGCAAGAATCTCCTTTGCTTTGAGAGCATTGAAATAAAGCCTGCCGTAGGTAACTATCGCCGTTTTTGCATCGGGATTTCCGACAACAGCGTAATCTGCGTTTTCAGCTTCCTCCGCGTGAGCGGGCATGCACCCTCTCGGATATCGGATAATGACAAGATTTTTGTCCTTATAAAATGCATTGTAAAATGCTCTGCTCATTTCTTCATATGTTGCAGGAGAATAAACCGTTGTATTCGGTATGCTTCTTGCAATGGCAACATCGAAAAGACCCTGATGCGTTTCGCCGTCTTCACCGACAAATCCCGCTCTGTCAACGGCAATAACCGTTTTTGTTCTCTGAAGAGCACAGTCGTGAATCATCTGGTCGGCACAACGCTGAAGAAAGGTTGAATAAACTGCAAAAACCGGTATCATGCCGCCTGCGGAAAGTCCGCTTGCAAAGGTCACGGCATGTTCTTCGGCAATACCGACATCAAAAAATCTTTCAGGATATTCTTTTGAAAAATTTTCAAGACCCGTCCCGAGTGCCATTGCAGCGGTTATCGCACAGATGCGTTTATCCTTAACTGCAAATTCACAGAGTATTTTGCCGAAATGCGATGAGTAACTTTCGCCTGAGCTGATAGCTTCACCCGTAACAACATCGAATTTTGAAATACCGTGGAATTTTTCGGGAGATGTCTCGGCAAAATCATAGCCTCTGCCTTTGAGGGTATTTACATGGATAACAACGGGAACAGACACCATTTTTGCGCTGTTCATAGCCTCACAAAGTCCGTTGATATCGTGACCGTCGATGGGTCCGATATATCTGAAGCCCAGATCCTCAAAGAAGGAGCTGGAATATATGATATTTTTAAGTGTTGCCTTCAGCTTGAAAAGATGATTTGCAAGCGACTGACCGACAACGGGAATTTTTTTGAGCGTTTTTTCCGTTCCCGCCTTGAAGCGGTAATATTCGGGCTTTGCTCTGACCTTGGCAAGATAACGAGCCATGGCTCCGACGTTTTCGGAAATCGACATTTCGTTGTCGTTGAGAATAACAATAAGCTTTGATTCGGTTGAGCCGGCATGGTTGAGAGCCTCATAAGTCATACCGTTGCCGAAGGAGCCGTCACCGATAACGGCAACAGCATAATTCTTGTTGCCTTTGACAGCATTTGCGGCCGCTATGCCTGCAGCCTGAGATATTGAAACACCTGCATGTCCTTCATAAAAGCTGTCATGCTCGCTTTCGTCGGGGCGGACAAAGCCCGAAATGCCGTCTTCACGTCTTATGGTTAAAAAACGGGGATACCTGCCCGTTAAAAGCTTGTGGGCATAAGCCTGATGACCGACATCCCAGATTATTTTATCATCGGGGGAATTGAATGACTTATGCAGGGCAACAGTCAACTCCACCGTTCCGAGATTTGAAGCAAGATGGCCGCCGTTTGACGCAACGGTATCAATCAGAGTGTGGCGGATTTCTGTGCAAAGCACTTCAAGCTCGCCGTCGCTGAGCTTCCTTATGTCGGAAGGGTGTTTTATATTTGAAAGAATATTGAATTCCTCTGTATGATTATCCATAAAAAATCAGTTTTTTCTGCCAGAGAGCATATCTGCAAGCTCCAGCAGAAATTCTCCTTCACTGCCGAAAATTTCAAGTGCTTCTTTTGCTTTCTGAGTAAGCCCGGAAGCATAACGCATTGACTCTTCAAGACCAAGAAGCGTAACATAGGTTGATTTTTCGTTTTCGCTGTCGCTTCCTATGGGCTTGCCGAGAGTTTCTTCATCGCTTGTCACATCCAGAATATCATCAACTATCTGGAAAGCAAGACCGATGCAGTTGCAATAATTTTCTGCCGCTTTTATTTTTTCTTCATCCGCACCCGCTGCAATGCAGCCGAGAATTGCGGAAACCCTTATCAATTCACCTGTTTTTCTTTTATCTGTAGCCTTGACTTCGTCAAGAGAAGCCTTTTTTCCTTCATTTGCAAGATCCATAACCTGACCCGCAATCATACCTGAGCAGCCTGCAGCCTTCGCAAGCTCAAGACCGGCTCTCGCCTTTATTTCTCCGCTGAGTTTTTTGGCAGAAAGCACGGTTTCGAAGGCGAGAGTGAGGAGTGCATCACCCGCAAGGAGTGCATTTGCATAGCCGAATACCTTGTGGCTCGATGGCTTTCCTCTTCTCATATCATCGTCATCCATGCAGGGTAAATCATCATGGATAAGCGAATAAGTATGAATCATTTCAACGCCGACAGCAAGCGGAATGGCATCAATATAGTTTCCGCCGCACAGACGGCAGAACTCAAGAGTGAGCATGGGTCTTATGCGTTTTCCGCCGTTTTCGAGAGAATAAGCCATAGCCTCACGCATAAGCTCAAGACCTGAAGATTCTCTGCCGTTGAAAGCATCCCTGCTCATATAATCCGACACAGCCCAGTTGATTGCTTCAACATATTCTGTGCTTCGTTTTTCAAAATCAACCATCAGTTATCGCCCTTTCCTGCAGAAAGCTCGGTAATCTTAAGCTGAGCATTCTCAAGCCTCTCAGAGCATTTTGCGGCAAGCACGGTGCCTTCTTCGTAAAGCTTCATCATATCTTCAAGTGAAAGATTCCCGTTTTCAAGCTTGTCCACAATTTCTTCGAGTCTTTCAATAGCTTTTTCGTAATTCATATTCTGCATATCAATTAACCTTCACTTCCGTAACTTCGCATCCGATTTCGCCGCCGCTGAGCATAACATTAATCTTGTCGCCCTTGCTGACGGAGCGGATGTCGGAAATAATTCTGCCCTCTTTGCTCGCAACGCCGTAGCCTCTTGCAAGTATTTTAAGAGGACTCATTGCATCAAGCTTTGCACACAGAGAAGAAAAATCCTTTTGTTTAACAGCAATTTCATGCTTTACGGCAGAATCCATTGCCATAACCGCTCTGTCGCATCTGACGCAAAGACTATCTATATAATTCTTCGGGCTCATTCTTTCAAGAGCCGATTTTTTGAGTTCAAGTTTTGCAAGCTGACCTGCTATTCTGTCAGAAACAGCGGAATCCATTCTTCTGAAAGCGGAAAGAAGCATTTCCTTCTGCTGAATGGTATCAGGCACGGCAAGCTCAGCTGCCGCAGATGGGGTTGGTGCTCTCAGATCCGCCGCAAAATCACAGATTGTGAAATCCGTTTCGTGACCGACGGCTGAAATAACGGGAATTTCGCTTGCCGCAACCGCCCTTGCCACAATTTCCTCATTGAATGCCCACAGCTCCTCAACAGAGCCGCCGCCTCTGCCGACAATAAGCACATCCGCAGCCTTTTTGCTGTTAAAAAGCTCGATTGCCTCTTTTATCTGCGGTGCCGCATAATCGCCCTGCACCGCGACGGGACAAAGGATAAGCTCCGCAAGAGGAAAACGGCGTGAAATAACATTGATTATATCTCTTATCGCCGCACCCGTCGGAGATGTCACAACGCCCACTCTCATCGGATATGCAGGTAACCGTTTTTTCTTTTCGGCATCAAAAAGCCCCTCTTTTGCAAGCTTTGCTTTAAGCTGTTCAAAAGCAAGGCTGAGTGCACCCGTGCCGTCGGGCTGCATATCATCAATATAAAGCTGATACTGACCGTCTCTTTCAAACACGGACACCCTGCCTCTGATGATAACCTTCATGGAATTTTCGGGCATGAATTTGAGACGCATGTTTGCAGTCCTGAACATTACCGCCTTGATTGACGATGACTCGTCCTTGATTGTCATATAGTAGTGACCGGTTTTATAGTGATTGGTGAAATTCGATATCTCACCTTCAACAAAAACGGTCTGTAAATTCATATCCTGCTCGATTATTGACTTTACATATCTGTTGAGCTGACTTACACTCAGAACAACGCCGTTACTCATCGGAAGTCACTCCCTTCACGGAAGCAAGGAAAGCAATGCCGGCCGCATTATCACATGAAAAATCGGGTTCGGCAAAGCTTGCACCGAATTTTTTCTGAATTTTTTCTCTTATAATTGAATTCGACATAACCCCGCCCGCAAAAACAAGAGGCAGATTTCCGTATTCCGAGATTGCATATTCAGTCATTTTTTCAAGAGTTTTGCAGATAAAATCAAGGCAGTATCTTGCAACATTCTCATGTTTTTCTCCGCTGTCGAGCATCTTTCTGCATTGATTTTCAAGGCCCGAAAGACTGCAGTTGCCGCCTTTTACACAGACCTTGGGATTATATTTTTCGGTGCTTTCAAGTGCAAGCCTTTCAAGCTCTTTTCCGCACGGAAAGCGTAGCCCCATCATAACTCCGCAGCGGTCAACCGCTTGTCCGCAGTTAAGGTCAAGCGTTTCGCCGATTATCTTAATGCAGAAAGTCCTTTCATCGTCAGGTGTAACGAGCAGCATTTCGCTCGTTCCGCCCGACACATGAAAGGCAATGAATTTTTCTTTCATCAATTCTGTTTTACCGCATGAATAAAGTGCTGCGGCTATATGCCCCGACTGATGTGAAAAAACGTAAACAGGCTTTCCCGCAGCTGCACCGATACAGTTGGCAGCATTGACACCGACAAGGAAACAAGGCATATATGAGCCCTCGGCATCCCTCGGCTTTTCGGAAACACCTATCGCATCAATTTCTCCGCCGAATTCATCAAAAGCTTCCTTCATAAGCGGATAAAGCCTTGAGGTATGATGAAAAACGGCATCACTCTGACGAAGCCCCTTTTCTCCCTCTTTAACCGGGAGAAGGAGCTTCTTCTGAAGCATAATACCGTTTTCGCTGTCATGGATGCAGACAGAGGTTGTGTAGTTACTGGTATCTATTCCGAGAGTACGCATTATTTTAAATCCTTTGCGGCAGAGCCGAGAAGACCGTTAACAAATGCGGAATCTTCTTTTGATGCGTATTTCTTGCAAAGCTCAACAGCTTCATTGATGGAAACGCCTGCAGGAATATCGTCGAAATAAAGCATTTCGCACACTGCAAGTCTGAGCACGGCAAGAGCCACCTTTGAAATACGGCCGATTTTCCAGCCGACACAATATTTTTCGATAACAGAGTCAATGTTTTCAACATTTTCCCATGTTGTCGAAAGAAGCGACTTAACGAAATCGCTTCCGGATATAACTTCGTTTTCGATTGCAAAATCATAAAGCTCGGCTATCTCTGTTTCGGCATTGAATGCCTTTTCAAAAATCAGGATAAAAGCCTGCTCTCTTTCTTCACTTCTTGTCAAAATAATTCCCTCCGGGAAGGGCTCAGCCCTTTGATACCCGAATTATACCACTTATTTTATAAATATACAACACTTATTTATAAAATATTTATTAATATTCCATTTCCGTTATGGAAATGTTCTCAACGGGATATCCGGTCTGCTTCACGGCAATCTCTTTGATTTTGACAATTGCTACATCATCAAGAGAGCCGTTCTCCACGATAATCTCGGCATTTCCTCTGTTAAGGATAACAAGATTTTCACAGCCGACCTTTGCGGAAATAAGATTTTCAATATCACTTTCAAGAGAAATTGAGTTTGCAAGCTCCTCAAGCATTTCTTCCGCCTGCTTTACTACGGAATCAGAGGCTGCACCGTCTTTTATAACATCATTGAGAGCTTCGGCAGCCTCGTCATGGGCGGTCTGACGGCGCAGCTTTGCACCTGCAAAATATTCATTTGCTTTTGCCTGAGCAGGAGCATCCTCAAGAGTTGCATCGCCCGAAATAACATAGCGGGCATCGCCGAGATTCGCTCCTTCAACGGCAGTCGGAACGGTCGTGGCTTCCGAAGTTTCCGCACCTGCAGACTCCACATCGGGTCTGGTGTAATACCAATTGACAAACACCGCCGCTGCAAGTGCAATAATGAGAGTTGCAAGCAAAAGCTGTCTTTTTCTGATAATCATGTCGTTTCCTCCGTGTGTATGTATTTTTATTCATATTTTAACTCATTTTTGCAACGCTTACCCTTGCGCTGCTGATATCAAGAAGAGCCGTTACGGTTTCAACAATACGGCTTCTGACGGTTTCGGAATCTGCACCCTTGCACACAACCGCAACTCCTCTTATTTTCGGCTCCGCAACTCTGACCACTATTCCTTCTTCGCCGGATCCACCGTCAATAATAACATATTCATCCTTCCTTTCAAGACTGTTTTTTCCGCCTGGGTCATTGTTTTCTCCGTAATCATAATCGTGAAGATAGATCTCCTCGCTTCCGCTCTCAAGAGTAATCATAACCCTCGTTTCCCCCGCTCCCTCAATCATGGAAATCATTGAAGTGAGGCGGTTTTCAAGGTCATCAACATATTCATCCGTTCCGTTTTTTTCGGTTACCGCAGCCTCTGTGACCGCAGCCTTCCGGCTTTCTGCCGTTTCACTGAAAACAAGTGCTGCCGCACCCGTCACCAGCAGCAAAACCGCAACAAGCATCTTTTTATCAAGATGTGTGCCTTCGGATATTTTATTTAACAGCTTTCCGAGCTTTTCCGTTATGTTTTTCAAAGAAGTATACCGTTCCTTATTCTTTGGTCAGAGTTACGGGGGCACCAAGCCTTTTTTGGACTGCCTCAAAAAATCCCGCCTCTTTTCTTTCATCAGCTTCATGTATAAATATTTCTATTTTATGTATGATTATGCATTCGCTGTTCAGCGACACATCAATTCCGATTGATTTGATATCCGCTCCGTATTGAGCTGCGGCAAGCATGATTTCGTTCTCGATTTCCGATTTGAACACAGAAATCATGTATTCTTCCGTTTCTATATAATCATCTTCACTTCCGAAAGATTCCGCAAATACCGGAATTGATATTTCATCCGTGCTCAGATTCTGCAGCGGCACGCATATTGTTGAAACAACAAAAATTCCTATAACCGTGCGTACCGCTTTATCTGCCGTTCCCCTCGGAGACAGCACACACACAACGGTGCCTGCAACTGCGGCAATAATCACGCACAGTGCCCATTCTCTTAATGCATCCAAGCTCTAATCCCCTGCCTTAAGCATGATGATAAGCCCCGTTGAAACCACAAAAACCGCCATGCATAAAACAAGAACGGTATTTATCATCGAAAATACAAACGAGGTATTTCTGAGTATCTCTGAGCATACACGGCAGTCAAGAAGCTCGCTGAGCACACAGGCGGCCCTCAAAGAAAAAATCCAGAGAGCAAGATTTATTATAACGGGAACACAGATAACAAAAAATGCTGCCACGGCATAAATTCCGATTGTGTTTTTTATCAGACCGAAGGAGCCGATAACGGAAGTATACAGTTCGCCGAGAGTGCCGCCGACAACGGGTATAAATGCACCCGATGCAAGCTTTACCCCTTTTGTAACAAGCCCGTCCGCCGCTGATGAAACCATGTTTTTCAAAGCAAGAAATCCGCTGAACAGACTTGCGGCAGATGCAAGTACGGTTGTCATTGTTTTTCTTATCACTTCACTTATTGCAGATAGCCTGAGAGTCGGCAGCATCGCACCCGTTATTCCCATAGCACCTGAAATGCCGACAAGCGGCAAAGCAAAATTCTTTGAAAAGGATGAAATGAATTCTGCAGCCGCAAACGCAGCTCCTCTGTATGACAAAGCCGCGGCAGGACTTCCGCTTGCGGTAACAACACCTGCAAGCACGGGAATCAGAGCTTTTTCAAAGGCAACGCAGCATTCAAGTGCGGTTGCCGCAGCACCTATCGCATCCCCGGCCGAAATAAAAGTTCCCGTCACAAGAATGCATCCGCACACGAGATTCAGAATAATCCTGCTTTTTTCATCATCGGGAAAGAAGGCAGAGCAAGCACTGACAAGAAGAACCGTACCCGAAGCTGTCATAAAGCCTTTAAGAGGTGCTTTGAAACCGTTTTTCAGCATTTCCGTTATTATTTCAAACACGGAATGCGGAGAAAGATTGAGAATTCTTTCAAGCTCCATATCTTCAACACCGAGCATTCCGAGATATTTTTCTGAATCCTCGCTGAGATATTCCGAAAGCTCTTTTGCTCCGCTTGCTTCAAGACCGTCTTCATAATATTCATCAATATTCACCGCAAATGACGGAACGGCAAACAGAAACAGGAGTATTACAGTCATCATTATTTTTTTCATACATTCAACAATCCTATTGCAAGATTCGCAACGGCTTTGAGCATGGGCATAGCAACGCTCAGGGCACCAACCTTTCCCGCAAGCTCAACCGCAGCAGCAAGTGACGAGCAAGAATTATCATAGCAGATATTCGCGGCAAACTGAGCCGAGATGCATATTCCGAGAGCCTTCAACAAAGCCGTGATATTTTCTTTTTCTATGCCTGCCAGGCTGAGCATTCCTGCTGCATCACCCGAAAACTCCGTTAAGCTTTCCGCAAGCATTATAACAATAACCGAAACGCCTCCGATGAGAATGAGTGAAGCAATTTCGGGTTTTATCTGCCTTAAAAGCGTGTAAAGCAAGGCGGTTATGATAGCCGCAAACGCTGTTCTGATTATCTCCATATCAGAAATCAAGCATGGATTTAACAGAATCAAGCAGACCCGCAAACTGCGGAAGAAGCATCATAAGAACCGCAACAATGCCTGCAAGAATCGTTATCAGAGCATAGTCGTCACGCCCGGAACGCACGAGAATCGAATTTAAAATTGCAACGATTATTCCGACCGCCGCTATTTTTATTACAACGGTTATATCCATGGTAAATACCTCAAATTATCAATATTGCCGCCCATATTCCGAGCATTGCGCCGAGCGTCGGATAAAGCTTTGAATATTTTTTGTTGTGTTCTTTCCTGTCGCTCAGCTCATTGCGAAAAACCGTTTCGTAATATTCGCAGCACGAAAGCTGACCTTCAAGATCTGTTGTTCCGAGGTCATTACCGAAGCGGATAAGATAAGCGGAGGCATTGCGTATATAACGACGCAGTTCCGCATCATTTTCAACGCTTTCACGCCACGCAGAAGGAAACGGCATTCCGTTTTCGCTTTTTTCGATACAGATCGAAACGAATTTCAGACTGCCTGCTTTGCCGCTTTCCTGCGTTGCTCTCAGCAAAGACAGAAGCGGAAGGCAATCGTAACGCAGGCGGGTCTGCATAAAGCTTATCATCATTGCTGTTTCTTCAAGAATGTCGGCTTTTTTATCCTGAAATGCAGATATATACCGACCTGCAAAAACACAGCCCGATACTATCAGTATGATTGCGGCGATTTTAATCAAGCAGTTCACCCACCCCGTATATTGATTTGATTTCTCCTGCATTTTCACCCGAAAGAAGAACAACTCCTTCAAAAGCTCCGCTTGCAAGAAGCCTTCTGAGAATCCTTTTTGTTTTAAGCTCTCTTTCATCCTTTGCATGAATGCTCAACACAAAATCAACGCCGCTGTTAAGACCCGTTTCCACAGCATAAGCTTCAGAATCGGAAGCAACTTCATCGCAGATGATTATATCGGGCGAAAAAGAACGCAGAGCAATAATAATACCTTCATCCTTCGGATAATTCGTAATAACATCGCAATTGAGCCCGAGGTCATTCTGCGGAACACCCGAAACCGCCGCAGCGATTTCTCCTCTTTCATCGCAAACGAAGGTTTTGAGCAATCTGCCTCTCTCCGCACCGGAAAGCTGGCGTGCAAGGTCACGAAGAACGGTTGTTTTTCCGCTTGACGGAGGACCTGCAATAATAACGGAGCAGGGTTTGCCGCAAAAGAATTTTTTATACATTTCATCTGCCGCGCCCTTTATTTCTCTTGCAATTCTGAGATTAATGCAGCAGATATCACGCACAGCAGTAATTTTTCCTTTTTCACACACAGCTGTTCCCGCAACACCCGCACGGTGTCCTCCCGAAAGTGTTATGTAGCCTTTATTAATCGCATCGGTAAAGCTGTAAACCGAATAGCTGCACATGCGTCTGAAAACTTCGGTTATTTCTTTTTCGTCGGTTTTATAATTCAAATCCGAATAAATTCCTGTCAGCTTTCCGGAGCAGGAAACAAATTTCGTTTCATTTCCGCAAACAACAGTCACCGGCTTTTCCGTGCGTATTCTGATTTCACGGATATTCTCTTTTTCAGCTGCCGTCAACGACATAAAAACCTCCGTCAGTTTCGGTGTCAGATTCCGTACGGCAAGCTCAAATCGCTTTATGTTATCCATTATTTTCACCTTTGATTAATTTATATGAATTCTTGTCCCTGAATAGAACAATGTATTTACAGATTGTTCACTTGAAATAAATAAAATAGTATGATATAGTTAATATAATTATGGAAATAAATAGTCTCGGAGGATAAATTTATGACTATGCCCGAAAACGCCCTGCAAAAAAAGCAGTCACCGATCAAACGCTTTTTTGCAAATAATTCCTTTTGCTGGCTTGCTCTTATTTGCACGGCAGGAATTATGATGCTTGTTTACTATTGCTATGACCTTATTCCGTTCGGCGACAAAACAATACTGCGAATGGACCTTTATCATCAGTACGGTCCGCTGTTTGCCGAATTCTATGACAGAGTCACCAACCTGAAAAGCTTTCTTTATTCATGGCAGACAGGTCTCGGTGCTCCCTTCCTCGGCAACTTTTTCAACTATCTTTCAAGCCCGAGTGCAATAATAATGCTTCTGCTCGGACACGAAAACATGCCCGAAGCAATCGCGGGAATGATTCTTGTCAAAGCTTCTTTTTCCGCATTCAGCTTCACCTATTATCTCAAGCGTTCGCAGGAAAGACACGACTACACATCCGCGGCATTCGGCATTCTTTACGCAATGTGCGGATACTTTATCGCATACTACTGGAATGTTATGTGGATTGATGCCATGGTTTATTTCCCCATGGTTATCCTCGGCATTGAAATGATTATAAAGCACAGAAAGCCGAAAATTTACATTGCCTTTCTCGCACTCACACTTGTTTCAAGCTACTACATGGGTTACATGACCTGCATTTTCTCGGTAATTTATTTTCTTATTTATTATTTTTCAAACTATGACGGCGGCTCGCTCCACGAATCAACACCTTATACTCTCAATGAAAAAGGAAATAAGAAATACACTTTCAAAAACAAAATAAAGGGCAGCATGTTCCTCAGAAGCGGATTTACATTTGCTTTTTCGAGCCTTGCAGCGGCAGGTCTTGTTGCTTTTGCACTTCTGCCGACCTTCTTTATCCTTCAGAACTGCTCGGCAACATCGGGCACCTTCCCCTCTGAATACAGATCATATTTCTCGATTTTCGATTTTCTTGCAAACCATATTGCAAGCGTTGACCCGACTATCAGAAGCAGCGGCGAGGACGTTCTTCCCAATGTATATTGCGGAATTGCAACTCTTATGCTTGTTCCGATGTATTTCTTTACGAAATCAATTCCTCTCAAAGAGAAGATTTCAAACGTTGCACTTCTCGGAATCCTCTTTTTCAGCTTCAACACAAACTATCTCAACTATATCTGGCACGGTTTCCACTATCCCAACGACCTCCCCTACCGCTTCTCATTCATGTATTCCTTCATTCTTCTTATGATGGCATACAAAACTTTCACAAGACTCCATGAATTCAGCGGCAGAGGAATTCTCGGTGCAGGCTTTGCTGTTGTGGGTTCAATTATTCTTATTCAGGAAATCGGTTCAAAAAATGTTGAGGAAATATCAATCCTCATCAGCCTTGTTTTTGTTGTTACCTACTGCCTTGTTTTTGCTCTTATGAAAGACAAAAAATATCAGCAGTCAGCAGTAGCTGTTCTTCTCCTCTGCTGTGTTATCGGTGAAATTGCCTGTGCAAACACCGACCGCTACAGCATGGATCAGCCCAAGGAGAATTTCGTTGGTGATTATGAGCATTTCAGAGACCTCAAGGAGCAGCTCGATGAGCACAACGGCGGCGACGATATGTATCGCATGGACCTTACCTATAACAGAGCAAGAATGGATCCCGCATGGTACGGCTTCAACGGCGTTTCAACCTTCTCCTCCATGGCTTATGAAAGACTTTCAAATGTGCAGAGCGACCTCGGCATGTACGGCAACTATATCAACAGCTACACCTATCATCTGCAGACCCCCGTTTACAACATGATGCATTCAATGAAATATGTTGTTGACAACAATGATTCGGTTACGGTTGAAACTGATTATTTCAACGAGCTGATGACGGTTGATAAATTCACCGCTTACGAAAGCAAATATTGGCTTCCCATCGGTTTCGGCGTCAACAACGAAATGAACGAATGGATAACCGATATCACAAATCCCTTTGTTGCTCAGGGTGACTGGTTTGAATACGCAACCGGCGTTTCGGACGTTTTCGGAATGATGAATATTGATGAGATTCAGTATTACAACATGGATGAAATCACCTCGGGACTTGACACGGGTGACATTTATTTCACCAAAACCGCGTCAGGTGAAGGTGAGCTTACCTTCATTCTCAAAACAGAGGAAACAAGACATTGCTATCTTTATGTAAAATCAAGCGATTTCGACGAAATCTCCGTAACTGCAAACGGCGAGGAAATAACTCAGGCTATTGATGAGCCCTATATTCTTGACCTCGGCGTTATAAGCCCCGACGAAGAAGTTATCGTATTCATCAAAATCGAAGATGCTGAATACGGATATATTGATTTCTATCCCTATTATGTTGATGACGACAAACTCAACAAAGGTTATGAAATCCTCAAGAGCCGCAGCATGAATATCGAGTCATTTGAAGAAACAAGCATCAAGGGTACGGTTAAATTTGATAAAGACGGCACCTTCTTCACTTCAATTCCCTATGATACGGGCTGGAGTGTTAAGGTTGACGGCATTGAGCTTGAAGACGAGCAGATTACCGCCCTTGTTGACTCGTATCTCTGCTTTGAGCTGAGCGAAGGTGAGCACACAATCGAGCTCAGCTACATGCCTGACGGTCTTATAATCGGTGCAGGAGTTTCGGTATTCACCGTTATTGCACTCATTGCAGCAGCAATCATTTTCAGAAAGAGAAAAGAAAGAAATGTCAATGCTCCGTTTGTCTATGTTCCTCCCGTTGAGCCCGAAAATGACGAAAACGGTGAGCCCGTAAGCGTTGAGCTTGACATTCCCGAAGACACAGAAGAAATTGACTCTGCTGCAGAAGAAACCGAAAATGCAGCAGAAGATGCATCCGAAGGAAATGTTTCAGAGGCTTCTGCAGAGGAAACGCCCGACGAAGAAACAGTTGAAAATGCTCCTTCGCAGGAAATTATCGAAGCTGTTTCCGAAGAAGAGGCGACTGAAATTCAGAATTCAGAAGAAGCCGAAGCTGAAGAGCTTCCCGAAGATAAAGAAATAACCGAATAATAAAAACCGAAGCCTCCCATGACCTTAACGGTTCCGGGAGGCTTCGGTTTTTTGTGCAATTTTTATTCCGGTTTTTTTATCTGATTAAGCTTTGCATTGATATCAAGAAGCTGTTCCTTTGTCATCTTGATACCTGCTGTGCCGAGAAGCGTAGTAAGTCTGATAACGGTAAATCCGTTGAGCATCTGCATCATGCCTTCGTTGAATTCAAAACCTGCCATCATGCCGCCTGCACCTTCGCCGACAGTCATAAGATTCTTCATAATTTCCATAAAGAGCATCATGCCTTCAGGAGCCTTCATAACATCGCCCATCTTATCATTGAGCGAGAAATAGCCTTCTCTTTCGGTAATATCGAACCAGTTGAGAATTGCACCCTTCTCTTTGAGTCTGTAAGTCTCGTTAAAAGCTTCAACCTTGCAGATAATACTTTCATCCCTGCAGCCGCCTGCAACAGCAACAAGCTTTGTTTCTGTACTTACAGGAACATCAAAATAGAAGAAATGCTCTGCACTTGCCTGCTTGCCGAGGCTTTCGCCGTTAACGAAAAGCTCAACCTCGGGAAGGTTTGAATATACGGTAACCTTTGTTACGTCTTCAACGCGGTCAACATATCTCTTGCCGCAGATGTGAACAAAAGGTTCATCGGAAAGCCATGCTTTGTATGCATAGAAGGAGTCTTTTTTATACTTACGGTCAAAGGTGATAAGACCCTTATGATTCTGTCCGTTTTCGCCGCCCTCGCTTCTTGCATCTGCACCGAAATCAAACATATTCCAGACATGAGTTGCCCAGATATAAGGACGTGTGAAAAGCTGCTTGATAAGCTCCTCGTGATAATATGCCTGATATTCTTCCGTGTAGTCACCCTGAACAGGCTTTGAGGTGTGCCAGTTGAGAGCTTCGCAACCGTATTCACTCACACCGATGGGAATGGTGGGATGGGTTGCGTGGAAATTATCAAACCACGGACCGTTCATCGAGGTATCTCCGCCGTACCAGCCGAAATAATGATTATAGGAAACAACATCGGGAATCTGAATATAAGGATCGTCAATCTTGCACATTGAAACAGCGGCAATTGTTGTAAGTCTTGTTTTATCAATTTCGTGCACAAGGTCATTGAGAATTCTGTGGTTTTCAAGAAGGTCATCATCCGAGCCTGCCATGGAGATTTCATTTGAAAGTCCCCATACCACAATTGAAGGATGATTGTAATTCTGATAAACAAGCTCCTTCATCTGCGAAACTGTGTTTTCGCGTCCGCCGGGCATATGCTTTGAAATATAAGGAATCTCAGCCCAGAGAACAAGACCCTTTTCGTCGCAGAGATCGTAGAAATACTGATTATGCTGATAGTGAGCAAGTCTGATTGTTGTTGCACCAACCTCCATAATGAGGTCAACATCCTCTGCGTGATGCTCAGGAAGAAGTGCATTGCCTATTCCCCATCTGTCCTGATGTCTTGAAACACCTCTGAGAGGATATTCTTCTCCGTTGAGGATAAAGCCCTTTTCGGGGTCGATTTCAAAGGTGCGGCAGCCGAAGCGTGCACTTACATTATCAAGAACATCATCACCTGCAACAAGCTTCGCTTCTGCGGTATAAAGATAAGGATTCTTTCTGCCGTGCCAGAGGTTTACATTTTCTATTTCAAAAACCGCTTTTGTAACCGATACATCCTTTGACTCCCCGGCAACAACATTACCGTCTGCATCCTTAACGGTATAAACAAGAGTCTGAGCCTCCATTGCATTCGTAAGGAAAACCTCAACCTCAACCTTTGCATTATTACCGTTCACTTCGGGAGTAACCATGATACCGGGTGCACCGTAATAATCAAGGTCGAAATGCGAATTGCTTACAGCAATAATATTGACATCTCTGTAAAGACCGCCATAGAATGTGAAGTCTGCCATCTGAGGATAAACTTCTTCATTGGGGCTGTTATCAACTGTAATTGCGATAACGGTTTTAAACTCCATAGCATCGGTGATATCAACTCTCCATGTTGAGTATCCGCCATCGTGATGAGCAAGCTTTTTGCCGTTTACATAAACATCCGCAGAGGAGTTTGCACCCTGAAGCTCAAGATAGTATCTGTCTGCTTCGGGAATTTCTTCTCTGTCTATTTCGCGGACATAGCAGCAAGTTCCTCTGTAATAATCATTGCCGCCGTCCTGACCGTCAATTGCGTTCCATGTATGAGGAAGATTCACAAAATTCCATTTTTCGGGGACCGATACGGGAATTTCGCTGAATTCCTTTGTGAACGCCCACTTTCTGTTGATATTTATAATTTTTCTCATTAAATCAATCTCCTTGCAATTTTATAAAGCAGCCGGCAGAATCTACCGGCTGCGAATTTTATTTTGTAACAGCAGCGTGTCTTTCTTCAAGCTCTGCGTTCATCTTATCGAGGGTTTTCTTATCGAGATTATAAATAACCGCAACGCCGATAAACTGAACAACGGCACTGAAAAGATACAGACCCGATACAAGCCAGCACATGTTATGTGAGGTTTCAAAGCTCTGACCGATGGTTCCGAGCTCGGACTGATAACCAAGAACGCCCATAATCGCCAGCACAACAGAGGGGCCTATTCCCTGTGCAAGCTTACGGAAGAATGAATGAAGAGAATATACGGTCCCCTCTTCACGGGTATGGAATTTCCACTCGTTATAATCAATGGCATCCGCCATCATTGCCCATGAAACGCAGGTATATACACCCATACCGATTCCGAAAGCAATAAGACCCGCAAGATAAACAATAAGGGCTGTATCTCTGTTTTCAACCATGGGAAATATCATCATTACAATTCCGCCTACTACCGAAACGAGAGTTCCTGCAACGGAAGCTTCTTTTTTGCCGTATTTGTTGACAAGCTTCTTGATGAACGGAAGGAAAAGAACCATGGGAAGAAAACCTATCATCTGAACAATGCCCGACATTGATGCCTTGTTGAAATAGGTTGCAAACATGATTGTGTTTGCCGTTGTTGCAGACTGCATGCCAAGGAACATACCCATTGCTGCAACGGTTGCACCGACTGCGGGACGGTTTTTCATAAAGTTGCCGAATGCCTTGATGATGTTGAACTTTTCGCTTTCATTTGTTTTTACGGTATTTTCATCAACACGAATGGTAATTTTCTTAACCATAAACATGAAAGCAACAAATCCGATAACACCCATAATAAGAGCAGCCCAGAACACACGCTCACCGAGCAACGTTTCAAACTGCTTGCCTGTAAGAGGATCAAGAACGGCATCTCCGATTTTATATGCCTCTCCGGTCAGGGGGTTGGTGTGATAATTGCCGGTTCCGTCATAGGTAACCTTTTCCCATATAAGCATGGGAAGAATAATCATGGGAACAATGTTGCCGAACATCGAACCAATGCTTCTCCATGTTGAAAGCTGTGCTCTTTCGCCGCTGTCTTCGGTAATAAGAGAAAGCATTGAGCCGTAAGGAACATTTGCTATTGTGTAGCAGGCATCCCAAACAATATATCCGAGCACAAAGAGTATTGCCTTAACAACAACGCTTGCTTTGGGGAAAGGAAGAAATACAGCTGCACCCGCAACAAGAAGGCCGCAGGCACCTATAAATATGTAAGTCTTGAACTTACCCATTTTGTATTTTCTCTTATCATTGTCAATCATGCTGCCGATAAGCGGATCATTGATTGCATCCCATGCCTGAACAAGCAGCAAAAGCACGGATAAAAGTCCGGTTTCCATTGTCATATAAACAAGCCAGAATGTCTGAACCGTTCCCTTAAGAGCAAAACTCATATTGCAGCCAAAATCGCCTGCTGCATATGCAATTTTATCAAGCATACCGAACGGGCGGGTTTCATTGCGGGGGGTTGTTTGTTTTTTCATGCAAAAATCCCTCATCTTTCATAATTTTGGATATTATGGTGGATATTAATTTGTTCGTTTTGACGAACTCCATGTTTATATTCTAAATGATAATCAGCTTATTTCGTTATAATTTTTTTTGCGTTTTCGAGTAATTTTTTTATCGGACTATTGCAATTTTCCAAAAATTATACAATAATATAGTTAAGTGACATAATTAAGGAGGTTTCTGTTTTGAATTACTCAGCCGAACTTGATTTTCTGCGCCGGATTCTGCACAATTATCATATCGACACAAATATCGTAACCGAAAATGAACCTCTCCCTCCCGGGATCGACAAGGGTCTGAGGGAATTTCTCAATCTGTCTCATAATTATGAGAATTTTTTTGATTTGTTTGATTATATGAAAACAAACACAATCTACAAGGTCACCGACAGCTTTATGTGCCACTACATTTTTATTCTTCTTTCAAAGGAAGAAGGCAGGGTTCTTATCACAGGTCCCTATCTGCACACAGAGCTGACAAAAGAAATACTTCTCGAAAAAGCCGAAGAGCTCAATGTTCCCCCACAGCTTGTTTCTCAGATGATAAAATATTTCGGAAACATTCCGCTGATAAAAAGCGAAAAATTCCTGACAAACCTTTTTATGAGCTTCGGCGAGGTTATCTGGGGAAGCGATAATGACTTTATTATCGAAACAATAAATAATCTCGAAATCGAAAAAGCCGAGCTTGAGTCGCTTCATAATTTCAAAGCAAAATCCGAAGATGCATTGCTTTCAATAAAGCTTCTCGAAGAACGATACAATGCGGAAAGAGAGTTTATGCAGGCTGTTTCTCAGGGTGCAATTCATAAACTCGAAAAGTTATTTTCAAATCCGTCAGATTTCGCCTTTGAGGAAAGGGTTGAGGATCCGGTCCGGAACATGAAAAATTATCTTATTATCACCAATACGCTTTTAAGAAAAGCTGCAGAGCAAGGATCAGTTCATCCTTTTTATATTGACGGGCTGTCAACCGAGTTTGCAAAAAAAATCGAAAGAATAAAGAATGTCCATGAGGCAAGCGATTTTATGAGCGATATGATGCGCAAATACTGCCTGCTTGTCAAAAAACACTCAATGAAGGATTATTCGCTGCTGATACAAAAGGTTATGACCATTATTGACGCTGATCTTACCGCAGACCTCGGTCTGAAGAGACTTGCGGAAATCCTCAGCGTAAACGCAAGCTATCTTTCCGCTCTTTTCAAAAAAGAAACAGGTAAAACTCTCACCGAATATGTCACCGAAAAACGCGTAAAGCACGCCGGATATCTTCTGCGTTCAACAAATCTGCAGATTCAGACCGTTGCCCAGCATTGCGGCGTTTTCGACGTCAACTATTTCGCAAAAATATTCAAGAAATACACCGGCAAATCGCCAAAAGAATACCGTGAGGAACAATAATATGACACAGGTTGTTGCTGCCCTGATTCGTCAGGACGATAAATTTATGATTTTCCAAAGACCCGAATCAAAAACCCGTGCTTTTCAATGGGAGTTTGTCGGAGGTAAGGTGGAAGAAGGCGAATCGCTTGAAGCTGCACTCATCCGCGAATGCCGTGAGGAAATCGGTGTAACGGTAAAGGTCGGCAAAATATTCTGTGAGGTTGACCACGAATATCCCGACATAACAATCCATCTGACACTTTTCAATGCGGAAATCGAAGAAGGAATTCCACGCATGCTTGAGCATAATGACATCAGATGTATCACCCCGTCAGAAATACCTCTCTATAATTTCTGTCCTGCCGATGACGAAATACTCAAAAAAATCATTAAAGAATTCTGATAGCAAATCTTTATTTGAAAATTTTTTCAGATTTCTCTGTTTTACTATTGAATTTACGGAAAAAGCATTGTATAATGTGTGACGGGTTGTCACATGTTCGCCGAGGAGGCTGAAATGTACAAAGCAAAAATGGAGAAATCCGAAATCGAAGAAAGCGTTGTTATTTACAGCATTGCAGATGAAAGCGGAATAATAATCCGATTTATTTCCGATTATGATTCCGCCGAAGGATTTGCAAATCTTCTCAATGAGCTTCAGGTTGAAAGATGCCATGTTGCAGAAATTGCAGAAGATATTTTCGTGGCTGTAAGTCAGTAAGCTTTCTCTCGGTATGTTCTTCATCCGAGGCACAAAAGTAATCCCTTCCCAAACCGGGAAGGGATTGCTTTTTTGGTGCCTTCAGGTGTGGAAATAAACCCCTGGTTCTACCAGGGGTTAAAGACGGCTTCAGCAAAGCCAAAATGGGCGAGCTCAAAGCAAGCCCGAAAGGTTGAAAGATAATCAAACCTCCAAGTATAATAGTAATGGTT
>JAFQRY010000013.1 GCA_017409845.1 Clostridia bacterium | reverse complement strand
CAGCTTGTCGAAAAACTTGTTTTTCGGCAAGCTGGTGACTGTTGAGAAAGGAAGCTGAATGACTGCCTCCCCTTCAGGGGAGGTGCTGAACGAAAGTGAAGCGGAGGGGTTAATCTTCGACCGAAGGCGTACAAAGGTACTCCGATGGGAGAAAAAATGCCAAATAAACGAAAGGATATACGGCGGGATGAAGGCATCCCGCCCTACTGCACTTTTCTTTGAAAACGGGACGGCACACAGGTCGTCCCCTACGATATAAAAATCGGGTAAGGGCGGAGCCCTTCCTTAATTATTCATTATTCATTTTTCATTAAAAATTTTTCCGCACCTGACGGTGCGACGGGTCGTCGGGTCGCCGACCCCTACATTTATTTCGTTTATGTTTCAGCGACTTTATCGACAGTCAAAAACGGGTCGGAAAATTCCGACCCGTTTTTTTATGTTTCTTCTTCCTGTAAAAATTTCTTTTCGAGATATCCTATCAGCCACACCGCCGCTGTGACATCAACCGCAATTTCGAGCAGTATGAGAAAAGCCGAAAGCATAAACTGTGAAATCTCACTTGTTGCAACGGAAAAAATCTCGGCAAGAATCGCCACCAGATAATGGATAATGCTCGCCGCCTTTGATGCAACATAAACCGCACCGAGAAACATGATTCTGTCTTTTCTCATGTGATATGCCTTGTGTGCAAAGCTGTCATAAATCACAAACGAAAACACAACCGAAATGATTGAAACAACATCGCCCCATATGGTAAGATGTGCATAATCCGAATAAAAAACATTAATAAATTTCTCAAACAGAAACGCAAACGCAATATTGACAGATGTTTCAAGAAAAACCGCAAGGGCGATATATTTTTTCGCTCTTTTCTCTTTCATGCGCAAGCCTTATGCCTGTGATTTTTCGAGAGCCTGCTTAACGTCCGCAATGATATCGTCAACATGCTCAATGCCGACCGAAAGACGGATAAGGTCATCGGAAATACCGCAGTCGATAAGCTCCTGAGCGGTGAGCTGGCGGTGAGTTGTGCTTGCGGGATGCAGGCAGCATGTGCGTGCATCGGCAACATGGGTTGCGATTTCCGCAATCTGAAGGCTGTCCATGAATTTTGTTGCAGCATCTCTGCCGCCCTTGATTCTGAAGGAAATAACGCCGCTTGTGCCGTCGGGCATATATTTCTGAGCAAGCTCGTAGCCCTTGCTGCCCTTCATGCCGGGATATGTAACCTCAATTGCACATCCGCTGTCACGGATAAACTCAGCAACCTTGAGTGCGTTTGAGCAATGTCTTTCAACACGCAGAGGAAGGGTTTCAAGTCCGAGGTTGAGAAGGAAAGCGTTGAAGGGTGAGGGAATCGAGCCGAGGTCACGCATGAGCTGAGCCATGCACTTTGTAATATAAGCCGCATTACCGAAACGCTCTGTGTATGTGATGCCGTGATATGAATCGTCGGGAGTTGTAAGACCGGGGAATTTGTCATTCTGAGTCCAGTCAAACTTGCCGCCGTCAACGATTACGCCGCCAACGCTTGTTGCATGACCGTCCATGTATTTTGTTGTTGAGTGGATAACGATATCCGCACCAAGCTCAAAGGGACGGCAATTAACGGGTGTGGGGAAAGTATTATCAATGATAAGGGGAATGCCGTGTGAATGAGCGGCATTTGCAAACTTCTCAAAATCAAGCACTTCGAGTGCGGGGTTTGAAAGTGACTCTGCAAAAAGAGCCTTTGTGTTGGGTCTGATAGCTGCGTTGAGCTCTTCTTCCGTTGCCTGGGGGCTGACGAAAGTAAACTCAATTCCGAGTTTTCTCATGGTAACGTTGAAAAGGTTGAATGTTCCGCCGTAAATGGTTGATGCACTTACAACATGGTCACCTGCTCCAGCGATATTAAAAATCGAGTAGAAGGATGCTGCCTGACCTGATGAGGTGAGCATTGCACCTACGCCGCCTTCAAGGTCGGCAATTTTTGCAGCAACGGCATCATTGGTGGGATTTGCAAGACGGGTATAGAAATAACCCGAAGCCTCAAGGTCAAAAAGCTTGCCCATTTCAACGCTTGAATCATACTTATATGTTGTGCTCTGATAAACGGGAACCTGTCTGGGCTCGCCGTTTTTGGGTGAATATCCGCTGAGAATGCATTTTGTGTTAATCTTGTAGCTCATAATTTATGCCTCCAGAAATTCTTTCATAAGTCCGCAGCCGACTTCAACGAAATCGCCCGTTGCTCCGGCTGTTTTTTCGTTTATGGTTTCAACGCCTTCAACCTCGCCGTTCTTATGATAAATCATAAAGGGAACGGGATCGGAAGCGTGGGTTTTCGTAACAATGGGAGTGGGATGGTCGGGGAGAATCATAATCTTATAGTCCTCTCCGCAGCCGTTGAGATAATCAAGGATTATCGGCAGAACTCTTTCGTCGATAAGCTCGATTGCACGGATTTTGTTTTCGGGCTCGTTTCTGTGACCGCATTCGTCGGGAGCTTCGATATGGATATAAACAAGATCCTTGCCGTTTTTCCACTCTTCAACTGCCGCCTGAGCCTTGCCCTCAAAGTTTGTGTCAATATATCCGGTTGCACCTTCAACCTCGGGAACACCCATGCCTGCACAGATTGCAATGCCCTTGAGAAGGTCAACAGCGGAAACGATGCTGCCCTTGACGCCGTAGGTTTCTTCAAAATCGCTGAGTGCGGGCTTGCTGCCTTCACCCCAGAGCCAGATTGAGTTTGCGGGAGCCTTGCCCTCTGCAATTCTCTTTTTGTTAACGGGGTGATCCTTAAGAAGCTCATAGCTCTCTTTCATCATCGCGATAAGCTTTTCCGCATTGGGAGCGGTTGAAAGATATTCGCCGACAACTCTGCCCGAAATATCATGGGGAGGTGTCATTTTACCGAGATCGGTTGTGCCGTTATTCCAGATAAGGCAATGACGGTAGCTCACACCGTTATAGTATCTGAATTCATCGTTGCCGAAATGCTCTTGAACGGTCTTGATGATTTCAGCCGCATCCTCGCTCGAGATATCGCCTGCAGAATAGTCAATCATGGTTTTGTCTGCATAATTTTCTTCGTCGCTGAGGGTAACAACATTGCATCTGAGTGCAACATCGGTATCCTTCATTTTAACACCGATGCTGACAGCCTCGAGCGGTGAACGGCCCGTGTAGCAGACCTTGGGGTCGTAGCCGAGAACGCTGAGGTTTGCAACATCGCTGCCGGGCTTGAGCCCGTCTGCAACGGTTTTGACAAGACCGACTCTGCCCTTCTTTGCAAGTGCATCGAAATTAGGTTTCTTGGCAAGCTCCATGGGAGTTTTGCCGTCAAGTGCGGGAACGGGATAATCCGCCATTCCGTCATAAAGCACTACCGCATATTTCATATATATCATCCTTCCGTGAAAAGTTTTATTTTATTTCCTTATCCTGAAACACTCTTGAACCCGTTGCGCCTCTTTGTCCCTGATATTTGCCGTTATAGGGGTTAAGTGCTTTTTCATCCATTTTTGCAAAAACAAGCTGACCCACTCTTCTGCCCGCTTTGAGCTGAATTGCACATCGGTTTGCATTGAATAATTCAAGCGTGATTTCGCCCTTGAAGCCGGGGTCAACCCAGCCCGCATTCTGAATGAAAAGACCCATTCTGCCGAGTGAGCTTCTGCCTTCAACAAAGGCAGTCAAATCATCGGGAAGCTCGAAATATTCCATGGTCGTTGCAAGCACAAACTGACCTGGAAGCAAAACGTATGTATCTGTTTCGATTGTTTCATATTCGATTTTATCTTCAAGATTTATAATTCCCGTTGAGGAATCTTTTACAATGCTGAAGGTGTTGCCGAGTCTGATATCAATGCTCGCAGGCTGAATCTGTGCAGGCTCAATGGGCGAAGCAACAAGACTGCCATCATCAAGCATTTTCATTAAGGTTTTATCGGAAAGTATCATAACCTGCACTCCTTTTAATAATCTTCACCCTTTTTTAAAGTCCATTTCAAAGGGTTTTCATCAATATATCTCCATGCTTCAAAATAACCGTTTTCGTTATCAATTATCTCATCATAATAAGAATCCTGCCATATGGAATATCCGATTTCTTTGGTAACCATGGTTTTGAACGACCTTATCACCGTAAACAGTGTAGGGCGGGATGCCCTCATCCCGCCGTTAATGTGCGGCTCTTCATAAAACAAAAATAAAAAATGAATGTGATTTGGCATTATTACATAATTTTTAACACTGACATTATCATAGGCACAATCTATATTTTGAATATATTTTTCTGCCACTTTACCGATTTCGGATAATTCTACCGTCGGCGGGATGTAGGCATCCCGCCCTACATTAACCCGACCTAACAAATGCCTTTTGTCTTTCACGCAAACCGTAACAAAATAACAACCGTTTTGACTGTAATCATACCCTTTTAATCTCGGATGTTTTCTTTTCGGCAAATTCATAATAAAATCCATTCAAACACATTGATTATATATTATACCACTAACAAAACGCAAAATCTATAGTTTTATAAAAAAATTCGGGTACACGCAACGCATGTACCCGAACCGTTAAAATTTTACCAGATCTTTTTGCTTGCGATGTCTGCGAGTGCGGATGCAATGAATTCATCAACGCTCTTTGCACCGATATCGCCTTCGCCTCTCTTACGGACAGAAACCGCACCGTCTTCAATTTCCTTATCGCCCACAAGAAGCATATAGGGAAGCTTTTCAAGCTGTGCTTCACGGATTTTATATCCGATCTTTTCGCTTCTGTCGTCAACAGAAACTCTCATGCCCATTGATTCGAGTTTTGCGGCAACTTCCTTTGCATATGCATGGTGACGGTCTGCAATGGGAAGAAGTCTTACCTGCTCGGGTGAGAGCCAGAGAGGAAGTGCACCTGCGAATGTTTCAAGGATATATGCAAGTGTTCTTTCGTAGCAGCCGAGGCTTGTTCTGTGGATGATATAGGGAAGCTTCTTCTGTCCGTCGGTATCAACATAATACATGCCGAATTTCTCTGCAAGAAGCATATCAATCTGAATTGTAACAATTGTATCCTCTTTGCCGAAAACATTCTTATACTGAATGTCAAGCTTGGGACCGTAGAATGCAGCTTCGTCAATGCCGATTTCGTAGTCTACCCCGAGGTTGTCAAGAATTTTGCCCATTGTTTCCTGAGCAGCATTCCACTGCTCGGGAGTTCCTTCATACTTGGCTGTGTTTTTGGGATCCCACTGCGAGAAACGGAAGGTGCAGTTGTCAAGCATGCCGACTGTGCCGAGGAAATATTTACAAAGGCTCAGGCAGCCCTTGAATTCTTCTTCAAGCTGGTCGGGACGGAGAACAAGATGTCCTTCTGAAATAGTGAACTGACGAACACGGATAAGACCGTGCATTTCGCCCGAATCCTCATTACGGAAAAGAGTTGAGGTTTCACCAAGACGCATGGGAAGGTCACGGTAGCTTCTTGCCGCATTGAGATAAACCTGATACTGGAAGGGGCAGGTCATGGGGCGCAGTGCAAGGCATTCCTTCTCTTCGTCGTCAGGATCGCCGAGAATGAACATACCGTCACGGTAGTGATCCCAGTGACCCGAAATTCTGTAAAGATCTCTCTTTGCCATGAGGGGAGTTTTTGTGAGAAGATAGCCGTTTGCCTGCTCAACATCTTCAACCCATCTCTGAAGGAGCTGAACAACTCTTGCACCCTTGGGCATAAGAATGGGAAGACCCTGACCGATTGATTCAACGGTTGTGAAGTAGCCGAGCTCTCTGCCGATTTTGTTGTGGTCACGCTTCTTCGCCTCTTCGATTGCTTCAAGATGAGCTTCAAGGTCCTCTTTCTTTGTGAAAGCGGTGCCGTAAACTCTCTGGAGCATCTTGTTGTTGGAGTCGCCTCTCCAGTATGCACCCGTGCATGAGGTAAGCTTGAATGCCTTCACTCTGCTTGTGTCGGGAATATGAGGACCTGCACAAAGCTCGTCAAACTCGCCCTGCTTATAGAACGAAATCTTTTCGCCCTTGTCGGAATGCTCTTTGATAAGCTCAACCTTGAAGGTTTCGCCTCTCTCTTCCATCATCTTTATTGCATCCTCGGGGTCAAGCTCATATTTTTCAAGAGGAAGACCTTCCTTGACGATTTTCTTCATCTCTGCCTCGATTTTTTCAAGAACCTCGGGAGTGAAGGGCACATCAACATCAAAATCGTAGTAGAAGCCGTTTTCGATAGCAGGACCGATTGCAAGCTTTGCATTCGGATAAAGTCTTTTTACAGCCTGAGCAAGAATGTGTGATGCGGTGTGGCGGAGTGCCCACTTGCCGTCTGCATCGTCAAATGTGAGAATTTCAAGCTCGCAGTCCTTATCAAGAGCCGTTCTCAGGTCGCATACAACGCCGTCGATTCTGCACACGCAGGCTGCCTTATAAAGTCCCATGCCGAGACTCTTTGCGATTTCCATAGCGGTTGTTCCGTTTTCAAATTCCTTGATAACGCCGCCTTTGAGAGTAACATTAATCATATTTATCAAATCCTTTCTTAGTTTATAAGTTTAAAAATGTCGGAAGCATTCTCCCGCCCTGCGGTCAGGACTAATATTGCGTTACAATATAAAATCCGTCATAGGCGGAGCCTATCCTTAACATTCCGTAAGGAATATATCACTTTCGCAGAAAATATCACATTGCAAAGCAATATTTCACTCGCCGTCAGGCGAATATCACTCGCCCGAGCAAAGCGAGGGTAAACAAAAAAGCTCCATCCTGCAAAAAACAGGATGAAGCATAATATACTCCACGGTTCCACCCGTAATTCCGACCTGAAAAATCGGCTCTCGACAGCTTTAACGCAGCTGATACGGCACGCCTTGAATACGGCGGCACTCGGCAGGCGGTAGCTGATTGCCGGAATTTACCGCCCTTTCAGCCCGTGAGGCGGCTCTCTGATAAAAACCTGCTGCAAACAGCCTTCTGCTTCAACGATTTGTGATGTTACAAATATATTATCACTCCGTTTCTGCAAAGTCAATAGAAATTTTAATAAATAATCAATAAAAAACTTGACAATATCCTTTTAAAAGTATACTATTAATACAATGGTGTTATTTTGTGCCAAGTTGAGCGGTTTACCGCTCCGATACACCATTGGTTGATTTTTCGGTAATTTTCTATATTGACTTTCCGCAAGGAAAAGTCACCAAATCCGAAAGAAAAGGAGGTAAAAGCAGATTTGGATAATTGGATCATAATTCTTATTGCCGCTGTTGTTGCACTTGCTGCAGGTATTGCTCTCGGCTTTGTGCTCGGCGGTTTACATAGGAAAAAGGTTGCCGAAGCAGCAATCGGCTCAGCTGAGCAGGAAGCAAACAAAATCATCAGCGATGCCATCGCAGCTGCAGAAGCAAAGAAAAAAGAAACCATCCTTGAAGCAAAGGATGAAATCCACAAGCAAAGAACCGAAACCGAAAAAGAGCTTCGCGAAAGGCGCAACGAAGTTCAGAGAATGGAGCGCCGCATAACCCAGAAGGAAGAAACACTCGATAAAAAGAGCGACAACCTTGAAAAGAAAGACGAGCTTCTCAACAGCAAAATCAAAGCAGCAGACGAGCGTCTTGAAGAAATTGAGAGCATAAAGAAAAGTCAGTTTGACATGCTCGAAAGAATTTCAGGCTTCACCAAAGAACAGGCCAAGGAATACATCCTCAATGTTCTCGACGAAGACCTCAACCATGAAAAAGCAGTCAAGATTCAGGAAATCGAGCAGAAGGCAAAGGATGAGGCAGATTCTCTTGCAAGAGAAATCATCACCACCGCAATCCAGCGCTGTGCTGCAGACCATGTTGCGGAAGCCACCGTTTCGGTTGTCGGTCTTCCCAACGATGAAATGAAGGGCCGCATTATCGGCCGTGAAGGCAGAAACGTAAGAACTCTTGAAATGATAACAGGTGTTGACCTTATCATTGACGATACACCCGAAGCTATTACGGTTTCAAGCTTCGACCCCGTCCGCAGAGAAATCGCAAGACTCACTCTCGAAAAGCTCATTGCAGACGGCAGAATTCATCCTGCAAGAATCGAAGAGATGTATGACAAGGCAAAGCGTGAGGTTGAAGCAACCATCAAGCAGACCGGTGAGCATGCACTCATTGATGCAGGAGTCAACAACGTTCATCCCGAAATCGTCAAGCTTATCGGTAAGCTCAGATACCGCACAAGCTACGGTCAGAATGTTCTTAACCACTCCCTTGAAGTTTCCTACATTGCAGGTCTTATGGCTTCGGAACTTGGCACCGATGTCAGAACCGCAAAAAGAGCAGGTCTTCTTCACGATATCGGTAAGGCTCTTGACCATGAAATGGAAGGCTCGCATGTTGACCTCGGTGTTGACTTTGCTAAGAAATACAAAGAAAACGATAACATTCTTCACGCCATCAAGGCTCATCACGGCGATGTTGAAGCAAAAACCATCACCGCAATCCTTGTTCAGGCAGCGGATGCCATTTCAGCCGCAAGACCCGGTGCAAGACGCGAGGATGTTCAGAACTATATCAAGCGTCTTCAGAAGCTTGAAGAAATCGCAGAATCCTTTGAAGGTGTTGACCGTTCGTTCGCAATTCAGGCAGGCCGTGAGGTTCGTATCATGGTTAAGCCCGAGGTTATCAACGACGATAAAATGGTTCTTCTCGCAAGAGATGTTGCCAAGAAGATTGAGGAAAGCATGGAATATCCCGGTCAGATCAAGGTTAACATCATAAGAGAAAGCAGAACAATTGACTACGCTAAATAATGATAAAGAAGCCGGAATATAAACATATTTAAGGCAGGGCATATGCCCACAGCAGTTTGGCGTTTCAAAAACAAACTTAAAAGGGACTGCGGCTTCTGCAGTCCCTTTTTTTAAGGTGATTATTATGAATATTCTCGTTATCGGCGATGTTGTTTCCGCAAAAGGCTGTGAATTCCTTCGCAGCATTCTGCCCGCCTATAAAAAATTAAAAAATATCGACCTTTGCATTGCCAACGGTGAAAATTCCGCCGTCGGCAACGGCATCACTCCGTTTTCAGCTCAATATCTTTTTGACAGCGGAGTTGACTTTATAACCACGGGCAACCATGTTTACCGCCGCCGTGAATTTTACGAAATGCTTGATGAGCGTGACGACATCATCCGCCCTGCAAACTTTCATAAAAGCAACCCCGGCAAAGGCTGGTCAACCGTTGACATGGGTTTTGCAAAGATCGGAATAATCAACCTTTCGGGCAACGTTTATATGGATAACTGCGATAATCCTTTCACCGCCGTTGACGAAATTCTCCCGAAGCTTTCGGACTGCAGGATAATTCTTGTTGATTTTCATGCGGAAGCATCGGCAGAAAAAAGAGCAATGGGCTTTTATCTTGACGGCAGGGTTTCCGCCGTTTTCGGCACCCACACCCATGTTATGACAAACGATGCACAGCTTCTTCCGAAGGGCACGGCATATATCTCCGACATCGGAATGACAGGTCCCAAGCAATCCGTTCTCGGCGTAAAGCCCGAAATTTCAATTGAGTGGCTCCGCACGGGAATGCCTGCAAGATTTGATACTGCCGAAGGCAACTGCTTTATGAACGGCTGCATTTTTGAATTTGACAACAAAACGGGCAAAGCCATCAGCGTTGAGCCTGTTGTTATAGAGTAAGGTATTGATATGCAAAAACTTTTGAGTCATATGAGAGCTGCGTGTCAGCAATATGAAATGATAAAAGAGGGCGACCGCATTGCAATCGGAGTTTCGGGCGGCAAGGATTCCATGGCACTGCTTGCAGGCATGGCAAATCTCCGCAGGTTTTATCCCGAAAAATTTGAGATAGTTGCAATCACTCTCGACCCTCGTTTCGGCGGAGTTGACGCGGATTACTCCGAAATAGAAGAGCTCTGCAAAAAGCTTGATGTTGAATACATTATAAAAAGGACTCAGCTTGCCGAGGTTATTTTTGACATAAGAAAAGAGAGCAACCCCTGCAGTCTGTGTGCAAGAATGAGAAGAGGTGCACTCCACGATGCCGCAAAGGCGGCAGGCTGCAATAAAATCGCTCTCGGACATCATCTCGACGACCTTGCCGAAACCTTTGTTATGAATCTTTTCAACGGCGGCACACTTGACTGCTTCATGCCCGTCACCTATCTCTCACGCAAGGATATCTACATGATCAGACCCATGATATTCGCAAGAGAGAGCGACTGTGCAAGAGTTGTCAGAAAAGAAGACCTTCCGACAGTTAAAAGCAAATGTCCTGCCGACGGCAACACCGAAAGGCAGGAGGTCAAAGAAATGCTCAGCTCGCTCGAAAAGAAATACGGAGATGTGAGAAGCAAAATCCTCGGTGCCATGCAGAGAAAAGATATAAACGGATATTAAAAATAAGCTTGAACGGGTAAATAAACCTGTTCAAACCCTTTTGATCTGAATATATAATACTACCGGTTTACGGTTATCAGTTGATGGGAAATTTGTAATACCGATGTGATATAATCAGTTTTATCAAATAGTAAGAGGAGAATGTTTATGAACATACTTGTAATAGACGGTCAAGGCGGTCAACTCGGAGGCCAGATAATAAAAACGGTTATCGGCAAATATCCCGATATTGATTTAACCGCAGTCGGCACAAATGCCGCAGCAACAACCGCAATGGTCAAAGCAGGTGCAAAAAAAGCAGCAACCGGTGAAAACCCAATACTCGTTGCCTGCAAAAAAGCAGATGTTATAATCGGACCTATCGGAATTGTTATTGCCGATGCTTTACTTGGCGAAATAACGCCCGAAGCAGCAAGTGCTGTCGGCCAGAGCAATGCCGTTCGTATTCTCATACCGATAAATAAATGTGAAAATCTTGTTGCGGGTATTACAAAACAAACATTCTCCATGCTGATTGATGATGCTTTGTCGAAACTTGAAGAAATTATAAACAACCACTTGAAATAAAGCTTTTCAGGTGATACAATAGTTTCGTTATTCAGAAGAATAATGAACGGAACAGAAGTTCTTTAATTTTAATTTTATTAATTATGCGATACTGTGAAGGTGTTGTTTTCTCAGAAGAGATAACAGCGCTTTCTTTTAGTTTGCAAAAAGAAAGGACTTCCTATGAAAAAACAAAGCACCACTCTTAACCTTACATTCGCGGCAATGTTTCTTGCACTTGCTTTTGTAATGCCCTTTTTAACAGGACAGATCCCTCAGATAGGCTCAATGCTGTGTCCGATGCATATTCCCGTAATTCTTTGCGGATATTTCTGCGGAGCACCTTGGGGCTTTATTATAGGTGCCGCAGCACCCTTGCTTCGCTCATTCATCCTCGGTATGCCAACCTTATTCCCGAAAGCTTTTGCTATGGCATTTGAACTGGCCGTTTACGGACTTATGTCAGGTTTTTTGTACCGCGTACTCCCAAAAAAGAAGATTAACATTTATGTTTCTCTTGTGTTGTCAATGATTGCAGGCAGACTTGTATGGGGCGTTGTGCAGTTCTGCTGTATGGGATTGGATGCTGCAAAGTTCGGCTTTTCCGCATTCTGGACAGGAGCTGTTGTTAATGCTCTTCCGGGAATAGCTTTCCAGATAGTTATTATACCCATAATCGTTATGATTTTTGAAAAAACAAAAATAATCAACAGAAGCATAAAATAATAATGAGAATATAACATAACACGCAAATTGCTGGTTTTAAATTGCAGCAAACCGCCTCAAAGGTGCAATACACCAATGAGGCGGTTTATTATTTTTCAGCAAGGTTTAATTACAAGATAACCGCAAACAGGCAAGGTTATTTTACCGTAAACAGTTTCGTTTGTTATAACATTTTCGTGTTTACTGTCAATTACAATATCTCTTTCTTCGTCAGCAAAGTTCATAATAAAAATGTTGTCGCCGCGTTTTCTTAAAAAAACATCTTCGCCGTGATGAAAATCTGCATCGGGTACAATGGAATTAATATCAATAAGCATCTTGCAGAAATCATCGGTGAAATCCTTGTCGTTTCTGAAGGCGGTATAGTACGCTTTACCTTTTCCGAATTCATTTTCAGTAACGCAGGGCATTCCGCAGTAGAAATCTCTTTTATATTCGCCCAGAATCTTTGCTCCGTTTGCATGGATAATGTCGCAGATATGGTTCACTTCATAGTCCTTACCGTTGAATTCGGCCTTACCCGTCATATTTTCGGGAAGAGAATCCGTTTCCTCGCACCATATACCGAAAACTTCCTTCAGCCTTCCTGCAGGAAAACCGCCGAGTCTGCAAAGGTCATCGGTATCGACTATGCCCATAAGATATGTTGCAACAAAACAACCGCCGTTTCCGACATATTCTTCAATGCGTTCTTCTGTGCCGTCCTTAAGCATATAAAGAAACGGTGCGATAACGGCATCGTATTTTGAAAAATCATCCTGCATCGAAATAACATCAACGCTGATGCCTCTCTTATAAAACGGAGCATACCATTTTATACATTCCTTCACATAATCTCTGCGGATGTTGTTATAACCCCGGAAAGCATTGACTGCCCAGCCGTTTTCCCAGTCATATATAACTGCAACTCTGCTTTCGGTTTTGCTTCCGACAACAGAATTCAGTTTTTCAAGCACTTCTCCAAGCTTTGTTACGTTTTTGAAAACTCTTGTGTTTTCGTGTCCGCAATGGTCAATAACCGCACCTTGAAATTTTTCGTCTCCGCCTCTGCTTTTTCTCCATTGGAAATACTGCACGCTGTCCGCACCGTGTGCAACAGCCTGGATTGATGCAAGCTCATGTATGCCCGATTTGGGGAGCTTGTTGACATCCTGCCAGTTTACCAGCGACGGTGTGCTTTCCATAAGAAAAAACGGCTGACCGTTTTTTAATGAACGAAAAAAATCGTGTAAAAACGCTGCTTCAAGTGCTTCATCGGGATTTTTACCTTTATCCCACGCAGGATAATTATCCCATGATACAAGATCAACGTGTTCTGCAAATTTCTGATAATTAATGCCATTGTATCTGCGCATAAAATTAGTGGTGACAGGTATTTGGGGAGTGATTTCACGCAGAGGTGCAATCTCATTTTCAAAAAAAGAAATGTGGCTGTCGGTTATAAAACGCTGCCATGCAAGATTAAGAGCCGATGCACTGTCTTCTCCGTTTTTTTCGGGAGGATTAATCTGGTCAAAATCATTGAAGGAATGCGACCAGAATGCGTTCCACCATTTGAAATTCAGCTCATTGATATCGTTGTGATAATATTCTCTGAGCCATTTTCTGAAAGCCTCGCAGCAAAGCTCACAGCGGCATTCTCCACTGTATTCATTTGAAATGTGCCACATTTTCAGGGCGGGATGGTTTTTGTATCTTTCCGCTAACATTCTGTTGATGCTGCGGACTTTTTCTCTGTAAACCGGAGAAGTGAGACAATGATTGTGTCTGTCACCGAATTTGCGGCGTATCCCGTTTTCGTCTTTTCTTAAAACTTCGGGATATTTTTCGGCAAGCCATGCAGGCCGTGCACCCGACGGAGTGGCAAGGATTGCAGCAATACCGTTCCGATGCATTTTATCAAGTATAGTATCAAGCCATTCAAAATTATAAACGCCTTCTTCAGGTTCAAGTGTTGCCCATGAAAATACGCCGACCGTTGCACTGTTGATATGGGCAAGCTTCATCAGACGCATATCCTCATCCCATATTTCGGGCGTTCTTATCCATTGGTCAGGGTTGTAATCTCCACCGTGGATTATATAATCAAAAAACATTTTTGCCATTGCTTTCTCCTTTTTCGGATTAAAACGACCCGAACCGTATTTGTACAGGGCATTCAATATGCCTCAAAGCCCAATTTCAATGCATGAATAACCGAGAAGCTTGTTACTTATGCTGTCGGGCTGGTGTCCGCCGATATAAAGAGTAATCTTTCCGTCCGGTTCGACCCTTTTTCCGTCATTTGTAACAGCCTTAATCCAGTAGCGGTCGATATCGAGAGTAACCTCTTTCTTTTCTCCCGCCTCAAGAGAAACGGATTTGAATGAGCAAAGCTGCCAATGCGGAGTTGCTGCACGGCTGTCGGTATAAGCGGCATAAACCTGAATGATTTCCTTGCCTGCGATATCACCTGCATTTTCAACCTCAGCGGTTACGATAATCTTTTCATCGTCCGCAAAAGCACACTTTGCATTACTGTATTTATAATTTGTATATGAAAGACCGTAACCAAAGGGATAAAGTGCATCTCCGTCAATGTATCTGTAGGTTCTGCCTTTCATGCCGTAGTTTTCAAAATCGGGCAAATTGTGATTGCCGTTATAGATTGTAACGGGAAGCTTTGCACAGGGATTGGCTTCGCCTGCAAGGATGTTTGCAAGTGCAAGTCCGCCCATTGAGCCGGGATACCAGGCGTGGATAACAGCCTTGGCACGGTTTCTGACCTTTTCTCCGACATCAACCGAGCTTCCGCAAAGAAGAACAACAATAACATTGTCGCATACATCGCAGACCGCCTCCGCAAGCTTCTGCTGAGTTGCGGGAAGAAAGAGCGAGCACTTGTCGCCGCTGGCAGTGTAATCGTTGTCGAATCCCGTGTCTTCGCCTTCAACCGAGCGGTCAAGACCGAGAGCGAGAATTGTTATATCAGCCTCGGCGGCAGTTGCAATGCCGTCGCTTATCATATTTTGGAATCCGCTCCAGTGGTTGAGGTGCTCATCGCAGTAGTTGCAGCCCTTTTCAACACTTATTTCTGCATCAACGAACACTCTTCTGATTCCGTCGGCAACGGTAACATATTCTGATGCATATCCGTTGTAATTGCCCTCAAGAGCGGTGACGGAAAGCGCGTTTGGTCCGACAACGGCTATTCTCTTTCTTGTCTTTTTATCAAGCGGAAGGAAATTATTTTTGTTTTCGAGAAGAACAATGCATTGCTCTGCGGTTTTAAGGTTAAGAGCTTTGTGTTCTTTGCTGTCAAGCTTGTCAAAACCGATATCGGAATAAGGTCTGACAGCTTCAAATTCACCCAGACGAAAACGGATTGTAAAAAGATTTTCCGCAGCGGCGGTTATATCATCCTCGGTGATTAAATCCTGCTCATATGCATCGATAAGTGCATCGTAGGTTTCGCCACAATTGAGGTCACAGGTGCTTTTGAGAGCTGCGGCTGCGGCTTCCGCCTTGGTTTCCGTGAATTTGTGGAATTTATAAATATCCTTTAATGCACCGCAATCGGAAACGACGTAGCCGTCAAAATTCCATTGCTTGCGGAGTATCTGCGGTATGAGATATGAATTGCAGCAGCAAGGCTCTCCGTTCAAGCGGTTATATGCACCCATAACACCTGCAACGCCCGCCTTAACCGTTTTTTCAAATGCAGGAAGATACGTTTCCCACATATCGTGCATATCTGCAACAGCATTAAAGCCGTGTCTGCTTTTTTCGGGGCCCGAATGAACGGCAAAATGCTTTGAGCAGGCGGTTGCCTTAAGAAATTCACCGTTACCCTGGATTCCGTTAATATAGGAAACAGCAAGCTCCGATGTGAGAAACGGATCCTCGCCGAAGGTTTCCTGACCTCTTCCCCAACGGGGGTCACGGAAAATGTTGATGTTCGGTGCCCAGAAGGTGATACCCTTGAAAATATCACGGTCGCCGAATTTAATATGTTTGTTGTATTTTGCTCTTCCCTCCGTTGAAACAGCATCGGCAACTCTGCCTGTCAGCTGCGGGTCAAAGCTTGAAGCCATAGCGATTGCGTGAGGAAAAACGGTGGCTGTACCCGCACCGTGAATACCGTGTGAGCTTTCGTTCCACCAATTATATTCCTCTATGCCCAATCTTTTTATTGCCGGTGCGTTATACAGAAGCTGTGAAAGCTTTTCCTCAACCGTCATTTTTGCAACAATCTGCCGGGCTTTTTGTCTGGCAGTTTCCTTTGTCATTCAAGAACCTCCTGCAGAATTAATTTCAAGGATTTTCCCGTCTTACCATCTCGTTGAGAACGGAAACAGTTGTTGAACCTGCAGAGCTTCCTGCTGAAAGAAGCTCTTCATAATGTCTGTGATAGGCACCGAAAACCTTATCGGCACCGTCGATATCCCAGATAACGTCCGTAATAAAATGAGCAAAGTCATTATCGGGCAGAATATATCCTATCGCATCGTTGCAAAGGCCCATAACAAGAACCGTTTTTCCTTCAGGAACAAGACTTGAGGTTACTTCACAGGGCCATTCCGTTCCGAGATATGAATCCTCTGCCGAAACAACGTTGCCGTAAATGAGCTGGGGAACAATTTCTCCCGGAGCGGTAAGCAGAACAATATCTTTTCCTATTTCTATATAACCCGCTTCCGTGATAATCGAATAGCCGGTTTTGCTTGAAGAATCCTCAACCGTTGTCGTGCCGATAAAGCCTTCCGTTGCACCGTAGCCGAAAAGACCCGTGTCAAGATTTACGGCATACTCGGTCATTCTGACGTTGAGGATGGGTTCGATTTCTTTCAGATTATCCTGAGCTTCCAATATGAGCCTTGCATATTCATAGCCGTAGAGAATCGCTGTTTCGTAATCCCCCGCAACGGGATTTTCGGCTTTTTTTGCATCAACCTCAGCAACGGTTGCCTCGGGAACTTCAGCCCATTTGTTGACTGAAACGGGAGCCTGTGCACCCTGGATAAACATAAAGTTCATACCCGCCGCATTGATTTTTTCTTCCATAAAGGCAGGAAAATCAGCGGAAAGAAGATTTGTCGTTTCGTCAACGATAGTCGGATGTGCACCTATGTTTGCAATGACAGTCGCCGCGGAATTTCCGTTATCGGGAACGAACTTGAAGCAGGCAAAAAAGTTCTGATAGCCTTCGGTATAGTATCTTTTGTTGACGAGATACGGATATTCGTCCCCGGTATATATGCCCCGCTCTTCATCCTTTCCCATGCCTGCCGTTTCAAAATAATATAGCGAACCTGTTTCTCTGTTTATATACGCTTCAACAATCGCATCGGAAGCACGGTCGATCATAACCTCAAGAAACTCGGTATTCATCGACCTGTCCGCTCCGCCGAAGAAGCTGAAAAAGATCTTCGGAAGCAGGTCAAGACCGATGCCCTGAGTATCAATAACCGTGTGGCAATGCGTCGCATTTATGTTGATGGCGTTAATGTCACTCTCAATACCTTTTTCTTTCAGCTTTTGCTCAACGGCCTTTCTTATTGCACGCACATCGCCGTTGGCTACGCCGACACCGTCAATAGAAGCAAAGACGGTTGTGCCTCTTCCTGAGCCGTCGTTAAGAGCAATCGCAACAGCTTTCTGATCGTCGAAAACGCCGTTTACCTTTTGCGTGAAATATCCGCCCGTATAGTATTCCTTGCTTCCGTCAAGAAGATTATCGGGAACAACGCTTTCTTTTCCGAAGCCGAGCGACCATTTTGCACCGTCGGCAACACTGTCTATAAAGTTTTTCGTTCCTTCATAGAAAGCTTCGCTGTCTGCAGAAAAATATTCCTCAACCGTCGGATAATCGGGAGTGGGAGTCAGGAAACCGAGCATTTTGATCAAGCCGTCAACGATGCCGCCAAGAACGTCCGTTACGGCATGAATAGGGCTGTTCGTTTCATTTCCTGCATATGCAGGCATTGAAACTGCAGAGAATAACACGGTGAAAACCAGAATAAATGCGATAAAAGGACGGTAATGCTTTTTCATTTTCTACATCTCCTTATAAAGATAATTTTAATTACAAGCCGTTTTTATCAGATTTTCCGTTTCGTCAAGAATGATTTTTCCCGTTCCGGGGCCTGTTGAGTTCGTTTCCTCATAGTGGTCTCTGTCCATATCGTCGGTTGCTTTGTTTATGTAAGGCAAAGTTTCGTTCAGCAGAAAATCGTTTTCTGCAAGAATATAGCCGAGTTCATCGTTACAAAGACCTATAACAAACTTATGCTTGCAGTCCGTCATATCGGCAAGCACTTTTTTGTAGCTTGACGGTCTGTGATTTGCGCTGTCTTTTTCCGTAAGGAATTCTCCGTTATAAAGCTCGGGAAACAGCTCGCCGGGAACAAGGAATACGGCAACGTCCTTATCACCCAGCTCCATATAACCCACTTCGGAATAAATGCATGCCTTGTTTCTTTTATTTGTTCTGCCGATATCATTGTTGAGAACCTTAAGGAATCTTGCAAGAATGAGAACGGTGTTATCACCCGGAACGACAATCCCTTTTGATTTTATGTTAAGAATAGGTTGCAGCTCCGTTTCTTTTTCTATGCCGAGAGCAATTATTCCCAATTGCTTTCCGAAGCTTTTCATATATGCTTCGCAGTCGATTGAATCTCTGTAAACCTTCTTTATTTCTTTTGCGGAAATCATTCCACCAATCGCACCGTTAAAGAAAACGGCGTTCGAACCCGGAGCGTTTTCCTCGATTTCTTTGATAAGATATGCGGGGAAATCGGCACTGATAAGCGATGTTGTGCCGAGCAGTTCAGCGTGGGAAGCGAAATTCACAATGTAAATATCGCCTGATTTATCGTCGGGCAAAAAGCGGAATCTTGTAAGATTTTTATCGTAGGTTTCGGGAGTTCTTACGTCTGCCTGCATATCTTCAACGGGAGTATGACTCATAAAGAGTCTGCCGTCTTTTTTGTTTTCAAACGCCTCAATGACAGCCTGTGCCGCCGCCTTTTTCAGATTCTCCATAAAGGCTTTGTTTTTGCCGCTTTTATAAATTTTCTCACCCCAGAGACCCTGCGTATCGATTCCTGCGTGCGTATGTGTTGCACAGATATTGATTGATTTGATTTTGCCGAGTCTGCCGCTTTCGAGAACAAGCTTTTTTATATCGTTTATGTCTTTTCTGCTGATGCCGACGCAATCGAGGGCACAGAAAATAACTCCGCCGTTTTCTCTGTTATCGTCAAGATAAACCGCTCTTGCATACAAGTCGTCAAGCACCCCCTTAACGGGGTTGTTGGAGTCATAACCCGCAATATAATATGTTTCGGATTCATAATCGGCAGGAGTAAACGACACTTTGCCGAAGCCGCAGGTCCATTTTTCACCCGGAACATACGAAAATCTGCCGTCTCCCGTGAGCATAAACTCATCTGATTTTTCCTGTGTTGTGAAGCATCTCTTCGGCATAGTTGAAATAATAAAACTTATCAGGGAGTTTACCGCTTTTTTTGTGAAACTATCCTTTAAATTCATACACATTCCTCCGAAAAACTGTACATCTTTACTATACACTTATTTCAAAAAAATTCAAGTAATTTCTTGCTTTTTTCTAATCCATGTGATAATCTATCTCTATAAACCGGATTGAGGGTGGTGAGTTTTAATGGTATTCATCAGAAAATACGAAGAAAAAGACCGTGCTGACGTGCAGTTTGTAAATCACAACAGCGAAGGTCCCGAAGAAGTGCCGGATTTTTTGACAGGACAGTTTTATCACAACACTTTTTGCAATTATTATATTGAACACGAGCCTGAAAATTGCTTTGTTCTTGATGACAACGGCAGGGCAGTCGGTTACATAATCTGTGCTGAAAATTTCGACAGATTCAAAGAGATTTACGACAGGGACTATCTTCCCCGTTCAAACACTTTTGGTGAGGGCAGATATGAGTGGGCTTCCACAGCATACAACTGTCAGGAAAAGTTCAAGAACGAGTATCCTGCTCACCTTCATATTGATATTCTTCCCGAATATCAGAGAATGGGTATGGGCGGTAAGCTTATCAAAACTCTTTGCGACCATCTTGCCGAAAAAGGTATTTCAGGAGTTTGTCTTACCTGCGGTCCGAGAAACGAAAGAGCAGTGAATTTCTATAAAAAATACGGTTTCACACTTTTGTCAATTGACCACGACGATGCTTGTTTTGGCATAAAGATCAAGTAAATGTAAAAAAATCTATGAACAGGAGAAATAATTATGGCATCACCTGCTTTGGTTGAACAGCTTTATCAGGCACTTCCCGATGAAACAAAAGAATTTTTAAAAATTGCAATCGAAAAAGTTATTGAAGTAAAAAAACGCGGTGGCAAGGTTGCGGCCGTTATCGGAAGCGGTCCCAATCTTCACGAGGGTGTTACAACTCTTATTGCAGCTCTTATCCACGCAGGTCTTATTGACGGCGTAACAACAAGCTCTGCAGTTATTTCTCACGAAATGGGCGGAACTCTTGACAGAGTAAAGCGCTTTGACGCAGATATTCTCGGTGACAAATGTCCTGAAAATATCCGCTGCCGCGGTAATATCTACGAGCTCACTCAGCTCAGCAAAGAGGAATGGGCACGAATCCGTTCGGAGCTTCCTCTTGATGAAGACCTTATCTCCGCCTGCGAAAAGGCAGAGGGCAAGGTTATTATCAAAGCGGCAGGTAATATGGCTTATCCTGTCGGTTATTTCAACGAAACGGTTTCAACAGAGATTATGGTTGCGGCACAAACGCTTGGGGAAAGCTTTGAATATGTTGCCGGTCTCGGTGCAGATCCCAACACTATGATCGGTGCGGGTGCTATCAAAGGAGTGCCTGTTCTTGTAAGCGTTCCTCAGCTTATCGGCGGCGGTCAGGTAGGTCTCTGCATCTCTGACAGCATTCCCGTAAGTCAGCGTTGCAAGAGAATCGCAAAAATGCTTTCGGAAGCCGATGTTATTATTGAATCCGCAGTTGCTCTTACTCAGGAAATTCACGACGGTCCTTTTGAAACATACACAGGCCACGGTATTTGGGCCGCAATGAACGGTCTGCCCACATACAGCCTCAAGGATAAAACTCTTATCCGCTTCGACCTTGATGAAAACCTCAAGCGTTCGTGGGATTTGAATAAACAGAGCGAGCTTATTCAGAAAGCAATTAACGAGGGCCTTCCCAAAACCAAGCTCACCAAAATTCCTTTCCGTATGGAAATGTCTGCATTTACCCGTCTTGAGAACAGTATTCCCGTTATCGGCGATATCGGTGAACTCTGGCCGATTTTCGTTGACCGTATATGCAACGAGCTCGGTGTATCTCTTGATTTCACATCAGCTCCCCAGAACACAGACGAAGGCAAGGCTATGCGTGAAAAAATCTGCGATGAAATCAAGCCGTTCTCACTCAACAAAATGCGTAATGCCCTTCGTGAAAAATACAGTTTCTGATTATAAATAAAAGGAGAATATTGATATGAGTGCTAAAGTTTTAGGCGTTATTCCTGCCCGTTACGGTTCATCACGTCTTCCGGGCAAGCCCCTTAAGGATATATGCGGTAAGCCGATGATTCAGCATGTTTACGAAAATGCAAGCAAATCAAAGGTTCTCAGCAAGGTTGTTGTTGCAACCGATGACCAGCGTGTATATGACGCTGTTATCGCTTTCGGCGGCGAAGCTGTTATGACAAGTGTCAATCATCCCACAGGCTCAGACAGAGTTGCAGAGGCTGCAAGCAATTATGATTGCGATTATGTTATCAATATTCAGGGCGACGAGCCTCTTGTTCCTCCCGGAATCATTGATGATATCGGTTCTGCTCTTATTAACAGCCCCGACTGCGTTATGGCAACAGGCAGTCTGGAAATTACGGGTGATGAAGACTATGTGCATAACAACACCGTTGTTAAAGTAGTCAGCGATGTGAACGGCAATGCAATTTATTTCTCCCGTTCTCCCATTCCGTATCCCCGTCATGCAGAACATGCAAGATATTTTGAGCATATCGGAATTTATGCGTATACACACGAGTTCCTTAATACATACACAAAGCTTGCTCCCACACCTCTTTCGGAGGCAGAGTCACTTGAGCAGCTTAAGGTTCTGGAGCACGGATATAAAATCAAAATCGTTCCTGCTCCCGCACATTACAAAGCTGTCAGCGTGGATACAGAGGAAGATCTGCAGGAGGTCATCCGCATTTACAAAGAGATGCATGGCTGCTGATTAGTCAGCTTTTACCCCCCGAATGAAATACGAAAAAGTTTCATTGGGGGGCTTTTGATATTATTCAAAAGAGTGAAGGGTGAAGAAAATGACAGTAACACACAATATCGTGGCTATCGGCAAGACTGACTTTTTTGGCTGGCCTGCAAACCACGGTATATGGAAATTCAACGAAGAATTACTTGTTGGCTTTGAAAAAGGTATTCACCATTACAACGGTCCCGATGTTCACGCACTTGACAGAACAAAGCCGACAATAAGAATGTTCGCAAGATTCCGACCGGAAACGGGCTGGGTTCACGAATATCCGGAAATTCCTGCAATTGATTACGAAAACAAAACACGCCTTCCGGATTTACCCTCAGATTTGCTTACTCCCGAAAGCGGATTGTATCTGATGCCGTCGGGCTGGGACGGAAACGTGTTTACACAGCTTATGGTTACAAACGATGCAGGTAAAAGCTGGGAGGGCCCGTTTTATATTCCCGATTTCGGCCTTGTCGGTGTAAGTGCAAGAACGGATTACATTGTTTGTGACAATTATTTTATTCTTGCCATGACCGGTGTTAAGGCTGACGGACTTGAGGGAAATACATTTGCCGTAAAACTTACCTTTGACGGCAAGTGGGAAAAGCTCGGAATGATGGGGGAAGACCCACCCTACGGTGACTTCAGTATTATGCCTGCAATAGCACGGATTCCGGACGGCTCATTGCTCGGAATAGCCCGCTATGCAAGTGAAAATGAACCCGGTTTTACACAGCTTGATGTTTACCTGAGCAATGACGAAGGAAAAACATGGGTTTATGAAACAAAGCTCAACTACATAGATAATGATATGAGTGGCGGCAGCCCGCCTGCACTTTGCACATTACCTGACGGAACAGTTGTTCTTGCCTATTTCCGTAGGCAGGCACCTTGCGGCTTGTTCATCACAACTACACGCGACGGTAAAAACTGGAGTAAACCCAAAGCACTGCGTACCGATGCGGTCAACACGGATATCGGCTACCCCAGAGCAGCGTTCTTCAACAACGAAATACATATTCTTTATTATTATAATCTCGGTGAAGAGGAAAACCGCTTCGTTGCGGACACAGTAATTTCAGATTGGGAGGAATTGGTTAATGATTAAGGCTGAGCTTTTATACCAGGAATACCTTTCAACCGAAGGTATTAACGAAGAAACAGGCGAATGTCATGCAGCAACGGTTGCTGTATGCAACGGCAAGCCTACTGCCGCTTGGTTTGGCGGCACAAAAGAAAAAAATCCGAATGTGCGCATATGGTTCGCACGCCGTGACGGAGAATGGAGCACAGCAGTTCCCGTAACGCCGGATGACGGTGAAGCCGACTGGAATCCGACCCTTTTTGCAGAAAACGGCATTCTTACGCTGATCTACAAAAGCGGTATTGATGAAGGCCATTGGTACTCAATGAAATCCGTTTCTGCAGACGACGGTAAAACCTGGTCGGAACCAAAAGAGCTTGTTCCCGGTGATATCGGAGGAAGAGGACCCGTTAAAAATCAGATGATAAGACTTTCAAACGGTGCACTTCTTGCACCCGGTTCAACTGAGGATTTATGTGACCGATGGGAATCATGGACAGACTGCAGTATGGATAACGGTGAAACCTGGAAGCTTTCCGCTCCCGTTGCGTTTGAGCTTCCCGACGGCACAATATGCAACCGCAAAGAAGAGCTTCCCAAAGACGGTGAGGGTCTGATTCAGCCTGCGATTTGGGAGGATCAATCACACGACGGCAGAGTTTATATGCTTGCACGCACAAATCTTAATTGGATTTACCGAAGCGAATCATCGGATTACGGACGCACATGGTCTGTAGCAAGACCCACCGATATGCCTAATAACAACAGCGGCATCGGTGCGGCACTGACCGACTGCGGAGTTCTTGGACTTATTTGCAATCCCGTAAGTGAAAACTGGGGTGACCGAACACCTCTCTGTCTTTTCCTTTCCGAGGATAACGGTGCTACATACCCCGTTAGTATTGAGCTTGAAAATAAACCGGAAACCGAGTTTTCATATCCGTCAATCGTTGCAGAAGGCAATCTGCTTCATATGGTTTATACCTGTGCACGCAAAAAGATTGGCTATGCAGTTGTTCGTGTTGAAAAAGTATAAATAATTGCAGGGGGTTATTTATGGAAACTCAGAATGTTTTTGCCTTTTTGGCAATCAGTATGATTACAATGTGCTTCGGATGGGGTATGCGCGGCTCCGCTATCGGCGGTGAAAAAGGTGCTATGCTTCCCGGTGCATTCATAGGTATTCTTTGTGTATGGTACACCGGTTCAGAGTTGCTGATGGATAATGTATATCTGTTTGCTGCGGCCTGTGCACTCGGCTATTTTTATGGTGGTATGGAGCCTTACGGCTCAACAATGGGTCTTGTTCTTGACCACGACAGCCCACGCTACAATCCGTCTCTTGGTTATCTGGCTCTTGCATTCAAGGGTTCAATCTGGAGCGGTCTGGGCTCGGCTTTTCTCGGTATGAGCTTCTCAGCCATGAGCGGTGTTGTTTATAAATGGTATGATTTCGTTATCTTCTTTGCGCTTGTTCCGTTGGTTCAGGAAATCGGATACCGCATTTTCAACACTCCCTATGACCCCGAACACGGAAAAATGCCCAAAATCTGCTTCTCGAAGGACAGCCGTGAGGAATGGGGACGCAATCTTGTGATAGTTGCGGGCGTACTTGTTATGGCAGCGATAAGAAGGGATATTTTCACGATTATTATGTGGGTTGGCGGTGCTCTTGCCGGCTCAATCGGTTGGGTTATCGCCATTACCTTCTATGACAAGGAGCTTCATCCTCTCAAAAACGGCAAAATGCTTTTTGGCAAATGGGAAAAGCTCAAGATTGTTGACGGCTGGAAAATCATGGAATTTACTCAGGGCTGCTTCAACGGTCTTGGTATTGCCGGTGCTTTTGTTCTCGGTTGGCCTCTCGCTGCCAAGAATCTTGAGCAGGCTGAAGCAACAGGAAAGCTCTGGTATATGCTTCCCGAAAAAGTTGACATTACTCTTTCATGGGTTTTCTGTGCTTTGATAATTCTCACAATTTTCCTCTTTATCATTCCTTATCGCAGAAACGGCAACAAAATCACCCGTGCTTTCGGCGAGGTTGATATGAATATCGTTGAGGTGCTTGAGCGTCCCTGCTATATGGTCGGTCCGCTTTGCCTTGTTATGCTTGGTTCAACGACGATGGCTTCAATCATATGTTGCTTTACAATGTACTATGTTATTGCACAGCACGACGGACTTGAACGCTATTGGGATTACAAGAATATCAAACTCATACGCATTTTCCTGATTTTGTTGGGTGCAGCTATACTTGCAGGTCAGATTCTCAGAGGCTATACTCTTTGGGAAACCTGGATTTTCTACTGTGTGGGTTATATTCTCTTCGACCTTGCTTACTTTGCACGCCCGAAGAGACTCAAGGAAAACAAGGAAAAATCAAAATCATTAAAGGAGTTTATTGTTTCATTCGGCGGAGATGCAACGGTTCTTCCGTTCTTCTATGTCTTAATGATAGGTTTGCTTGTGTTTGGTTATGTAAATTTCCGTTAAACAAACTCCGGATAATATAAAAATTAACCCCTTGAGGGTAACTGAAAAAGGATTTCGTTCTGAATACCTTTCAGTACCCTTTAAGGGGTTTTATCTTTTACTCAGGAATTTGACCGGGTTCTCCGGAATCAGAATTATCACAAGCCGCAGAATGTTACCGTATGTGATTCTGCTTTCTGTTATGCAGCAAGATTTACTGTTATTCGGAGTTTCGGATAATTTACAATCCGTACTTGCGGATAAAATATGCCGGTGTGCAACTCCATGCATGGCAAAGGCTGTTTATTATTCTGTTATCATACGGTGAGAAATCAGGGTCTTCGGGAATATAAGCCTCCCAGAAGGTGTCTGCCCCGAGTTCAACCATTCCTCCCCAGAATTTTTTGATATACCGAACCGCCTCATCCTTCATTCCGGATTTCAGCATTGCTTCAACAACATAATGACGCATATAAGGGGTGACCGGCTGTTTCGCATCCTTGTTGTCAAGGAAGGAAACAAGAAGATTTTTTGCTTCTTCTCCATCAACAACACCGCCCAATATCATCCAAACCTGAGAATGAACACTGAGCTGTCCGTTATCAAGTTTATTAATAAAAGCATTTTCATTTTTATCATAAAGATGTTCTTTGCAGGCACTGCGAACTTCAGAGAGATGAAGTAGATATTTTTTATGTTCTTCATCCCCGATTGATTCTAACAGCTCCGAAAAGTGTTCAAGTGTGTAGAGATAAACCCCCTGCAAAGAAATCAGCTTTTCAAGAGCGGGACACCAGTCAATAAAAGCAAACCAGCCATCCTGACGGGTTACAATCAGATTATTATCAAGTATGTTCCTGAAACTTTCAAGCTGTGATTTGCAAATGTTTATAAGGTCATTTACAACATCGGTATCGCCGGTGTGTTTATAGTAATCACATACGGTCACAACAAACAGCAGTGCATAGTCTGCAATGTGTGCCGAACCTGAGAAGAAATATGGTGTTTCATAAACATATGACGGCAGAAATCCGAGCTTATCATATTCGCCTGCAGCAAAAAGATATAAACATCTTTTGATGATTTCAAGGTTTTTAAATGTATAATAATTTGTCAGAGCTTCAAGCCGAAGGTCGCCAGTCCATAGCCGGCGGTCACGCTTGGGTCCGTCCTCAAAAAATGTCTGCATACATTCTTTGAGAGTGTTGGTTGAAACAGTATCAATTTTATTCAACAGGATATCTGTTGTTTTTGCGGGCTTGAGAGCAGACACATCGGCACTCGTTGAAGCACGAAAGCAAAAATCAAACAGCCTGACAGGCTTGTTGGTTTTATCTACCGTTATTTTTATATATCTGCAAGCATATCTTCTCGTCATTGTTGTTTTTTGAGGAAAATCAAGATTGATTATTTCCTCCTGAAGCCATGTTTTGGAGAGCCCTTCCCTATAAAGAGAAAAATCATCTTCAATCTCTCTCATATCTTCGCCGAATTTGATGATTAAGCGGACAGGTGCATCAATAAAATCTTCGGCATTGTCAAAAGCAAAAGAAAAGTGTCCGACTGCATGTTCACCAAGGTCAAGCAGAATGCTGTCACCGGTTGATGCTGTAAAATCGGTGATATCAGGCTTGATTTCTCTGTAATGAAGTGCAGGATAATTATTCTGTGCCTTACTTAAAAAGAAGTTTTTGTCTTTCATATACTAATTATTTTAAATTTCAATTCGGTTTGTTGTCTGATTATTGTTTATCATTCTGCATCAGGCTGCTGTCCGTCATGGGCAAGCCATTTGCATTCGGAAATTTCCATTTTCGTAAAAACCGCTTTAAAGGAAGAATTTTCAGGGCTGCAGGCATAAACTCCGAACATAATTTTACCGGCACCGTTCCACATATGGCAAACTCTCATCTGCCTGAATGTTATGCCGTCATCAGAGCACTCAATGCAATAATCGTCTTCTCTGCGGCTGAATCTGTACCACATTGATTTGATGCCTGCGTCGATTTCAGTTGTTGCCCAATCGGAATAGCCGTTATTTGTAACAACAGAGCCGAGATGCTGAAACTTCTCGTTTTCATATTCGATTGAACCTTTTATCCAGTTGTCGCTGTCAAGGTACATAACAATACCGCACTGGTCAAATCTGTGTTTGCTTTCAAATTCTGTTTTTACAACAAAGGAAAAAAACTTTTCATCAGTTTCCATCTGAAGGACAGGAGCATTATCGTTACGGAAATGATAATATGTTCTTTGCCACAAATCCGTGTTCGGAGCAGTTGTTATTTCAATTTTATTATCAGTTATTGAAAAATCTGCGGGTTCTCTTGTCCATCTTAATTTATTTGCTTCAAACTTCATTATAACACCTCATTTTTAAATAAAATCAACACTGTAATAATATCATAAAAATTTTTCTCATATAAATTATTTTCAAAAAAGTCCCATTGACAAATCACATCTCAGAAAATAATTTTCTTTTTAATGTTATTGCAGATCCACCTGCTTTCACTGAAATCAACTTTTAATTCGATGCAGCTGCCGCAGCCTGAGCAGCCATTACGCAGTCAATTGTCAGCACCACCGCAAGAGCAACGGTTTCGTCGTCGGGGTCTGCTATATCAAGCTCATAGCTGTCACCCCATGTCATCCATTCCTTCTGAATCGTAACAATCGGATTCCCGTTTTTGGTAATCATATAGTTATGCGACCAGAAGTCACCGTTGATATCCCAGCCCAGACCTTCAATCGAATATTTCGGTCGGAGAAATGAAAATTCCTTGACGATTTCCGCCACCTCTTCACCGTTGACATAAACAAAATAACGCGGCAGAAAGCTGAAAACCTTCTGCTGAATAAAGGCAACCTCATTTCCGCCAAGGTCGGTTACATGAAGCTTTTTGCCCCATGAAAACAACTCACCCTCAACAAAATATTTATCGTTGCCCGCCTCATCCTTGACGGTGAATTTATCCTTCCACGAAAAAACCTTCTGTTTGATATAAAGCTTCATTTTTCTCCCTCGCTTTCTTCATTTCTTCAAGCACCGAATACGGAATTTTCATGTTTCCGAGACCCGTGCCGATTGAAATATGCGGCTTCATTTTTGCATGGAAATCCGTGCCGCCCGAAATCATAAGCCCGAGCTCTTTTGCCATTGACTGATACTTTTCCTGCATTCCGGGAGTATAATCCGTATAATATCCCTCAAGCCCGTCAAGACCGTAAGATTTAAGCTCCTCAAGAAATGCCCTGATTTTTTCATCATCGAATTTTGTTAAATGCGGATGGGCAAGAAACGAAAGTCCGCCGCATTTTCCGATAAGCTCAATCGCATCCCTTGCGGTCAGCCTCTGCTTTTCGCAATAGGCATACTGCCCTGCCGACATATATTTATCAAAGCCTTCTTTAACGCTTTTTGTGTATCCCTTATCCATGAGCACTCTCGCAAAATGTGCTCTGCCCACAAAATTATTCGGTGCAAGGGCACGCACCTCTTCAATCGTGATATCAAATCCGAGCTCATTGAGCCTTTGGCAGGTCACATAATTTCTCTGAATACGCAAGTCAACAACCTCTTTAAGCACCCTCTGCAAATCAGGATTGTTTATATCAATGAAATAACCGAGAATATGGGTTTCCGTTTCGGAAATAACCGAAAATTCAATTGCAGGAATAACCTCAACTCCGATTTTTTCACCTTCCGCAACAGCCTCTTCAATTCCGTCAACCGTGTCATGGTCGGAAAGTGCAATCGCGGTAAGGCCCGCCCTTTTTGCTTCCCTCACCACCTCGGCAGGTGTCATCGAGCCGTCGGATTTGAGCGAATGAGTATGCAAATCAATATATTTTTCCAAAATAATCACTTCTTTATATTTCATACAATTATTTTATCATCTGCATATCACTTTTTCAAGTACGGTATTGAAAAATCGGATTCAGCGTGTCATACTGACAAAAGTATAATATGCATCCCCCGTATTTCCGGGTCCGGAAACACGGGGGTGAGTCATTTTTATGAGCTTATTTTATGTCTTGTAACAAATCCCGTTATGCTGCTGCCATATGAGTTGTCGGCAAAGTCGCAGTCGGTGGATTTGGTTCTGCCTGCAATAAAAATCTCGTCTGAAAAGGCAGAATATGCAATGCAGAGACCGGCATCATCGTTTGTGCCTGCCTTGCTTTTGATTTCAATTCTGTTTCCGTCGGAATCGTAGAAACAGAAGAAAGCATCCGTTCCGCCCATGTTGCCGACAGATGAGAATTCACGGTTTTCGGATTCGCTGTAGCCCGTAACGCCGATTCCGTTGTCGGTGCGGACAATATCCGTTGCAAAATCGTTATAGAAGCCCGAAAGAATTTTGCACCAAAGTCTTTCACCGTTCTGGTCAAGGCGTAAAACAAGAGCATCCGTGCCGCCGCAATTGAGCATTCCTTCAAGTGTTCCGTCAGGCTCCGTAGCTGAAACAAGAGTATAGTTGCCTGCAACATAGCAGCCGCCGCTGCCGTCTGCCGCAATTGATTCAAACAGATCCGTGCCGGATGTTGCAATCACATGGCTCCAGAGGAGCTCACCCGTGCCGCTGAATTTGAAAATAACGCTGTCTGCATAGCCTCCGAAAAGACCGTCAAATTCAGAAAAATCGCCGTCGGTTGCGGTTGTTGTGCAGGCAAGGAATATGTTGTTTTCGCCGTCAACATCAATATCCGCAATGTGGCTGCTCTTGCTTGCGTTGAAATAACGCTTCCAGAGCAGGTTGTTGTTCATATCATAGCTCATAACGATTGCGCTCATTCCGGGAACGCCTTCGAATGCACCGTTCATAGAATTGGTTTTTCCGCCCACAACATATCCGTCTGCCGTTGCGGCAACGCTGTAGAAAAAGTCGTCTCCGCTGCCCTTGAGGATGTTCTTTGAAAGCATAAGGCCGTCAGAGGAAAGCCTGATTACGGCAGCGTCGATTCCGCCTGCCTGCTCAGTAGTTGAGGGAGTATCATATGTGCCGACCGCCGCAATGCTTCCGTCGCTGAGAACGGCAATATCATAAAGCGTAACATAAGAGGAAGCTTCGCCGAAAAGCTCAATCCATTCGATTCTGCCCGTTTCCGAGAATTTTGCTATGTAGGAAAACGGAGCCTTCCAGCCGAAGAAATCTCTGTAAAGATGCTTGAAATTTCCGTTTACGGATGCGGTTGTTCCGCAGGCAACATAGCCTCCGTCGGGCATGGAAGCCATGCTTCTGAAAATCGTACCGATACCTGAAGCCGAGCTTCCGCCGAAGATTTCAACGCAGTCGGGTTCAATTCCGCCGGCAGGATTATCAGGGTCATTTACATTAACATACAAGGAGTCGCAGAAATCTCCGCATTTTACGGTGACGATTGCCGTTCCGGGAGTCTTACCCGTTACTGTCAGCCTTCCGTCAAGAAGGGTTGCGTTCACAATATCTGTATCCGAAACAAACAGAGCTTCGGGGTCGGTTGTGTTTACGGGAAAAACTGTTACATCAAAGGCTTCGGATGCCCCGGGGTCAAGGCTTATACCCGATGAGGAAAGAGCAACGGAATCGCAGTAAATTCTGCCCGGAGTAACGGTGACAAGGCATTTCCGATAAAACCCGCCGTCACCTGCAATGGCATAAACCGTCGCCGTGCCGGGCTTTAGTGCTTTGACAATTCCGAAAATATCAACCGAGGCAACCCTCGGATTATTGCTTCTGAAGATGACTTCTCTGTTTTTTGCGTTTGAGGGAATGATGTCGGCATCAATGATTGCAGATGTTCCCGCTGCTAACGAAAGCTTCTGGCGGTCAATTTCAATTTCCGCTGCAGAAATACGGCTTTTAATGCCGAATGCTTTGAAATATCTGTTGAAAAGCTTTCTGAAGGAGCTTCGCAGATAAAGCAGATTGTCGCTTTCGGGAATAATTTCTTCATGGGAAAGGGGAGAATTATCCGCAACGGAATCCGTTGACTGCACGAAGCTTTCGGCTGCCGAAATACGCGGAAACGCAGAAGCAATGCCGCTGACGGCAATAACAAGGGCAAGCACAAGGGTGAGTATTGTTTTTAAGCGTAATCTGCCGCATGTCAAACGCATAAAAATCTCTCCTTTCTTTTTAAAATCGGACATTATTACATCCTATATAATATCATAAATTCCGTAAAAAATCAATAGCCGGCGGTTTGCACCGCCGGCTGTAAAATATGGTTTATATTTCGGGAATTTCGATTTCGATTTCTCTGCCGAGCTCTGCTGAACGTGAGATACCGTCGATAATAGCCTGATTGTAAAGAATCTGGCTGCAGGGAACGGGAGCTTCGCCGTCTTCCTTGACTGCGTCAACAAAGGAGCGGATCTTGATATCGAAGCAGTCAACATCATTCTTCTTCATGGGAATGTATGTTTCAATCTGCTCGCCTGCGATTTCGTGATAGATAACAAGCGGACCGCCGATGCTGCCGTTCCAGCATTCGGTTGAAGGAATTCTTACCGAACCCTTTGTACCCATGATGATTGTGTCACCCGGGGTGTCGAGGTTCATTGCCCATGCAATTCTGAAGTCGAGGATGATGCCGCCTTCAAGACGGATGAAGCCTGCTGCAAAATCGTCAACGCCGAAAACGTCGTGATGCTCATATGAGGGGCTTTTGCCGAAGAAATCCGACTTGTAACCCGAAACGGTGAGGGGCTTGGGATAGCCGATCGAGTTGAGAACCATATCGAGTGAGTAGCAACCAATATCGCCGAGAGCACCAATGCCTGCGGTTTCTTTTTCGATGAATGAGGTGCCGAAGGGAGTGGGGATGCCTCTTCTTCTGCCGCCGCCTGTCTGGATATAGTAAATCTTGCCGAGCTCGCCTGACTGAACAACTCTCTTGAGCATCTTCATGTTTTCGTCAAAACGGGGCTGGAAGCCGATTGAAAGAACACCCTTGCTTGCTTTCTCTGCCTTGCAGATTGCAACAGCTTCTTCAAGAGTAACGCACATGGGCTTTTCAAGAAGAACGCTTACATCATGCTCGAGAGCATAGATGGTACATTCGGCATGTGTTGCATTATAAGTACAAACGCTTACTGCATCGCAGATGCCTGCGTCGATGAGCTCTTTGTGGCTGGGGAAGAATTTGACATCGCCCTCAACGCCGTATCTTTCACAGAAAGCTTCTGCCTTGCCGGGAACAAGGTCTGCGGCTGCAACGATTTCAACATCGGGGCATTTCTGATATGCCTTGACGTGTGCTTCTGCAATCCAGCCTGTACCGATAATACCGACCTTGATTTTTTTGCTCATGTCTCTGACTTTTTCGTCAACGGGAGCTTCTTTGAACTTATCAAGAATGTTTGACATAATAATTACCTCGCTTATATTTTAATTTTACCAATTAAGAGTTTTAAGATATTCTCTGCTGAGCTTGACGGAGTTGAGCGGAGTATCGTTCTTTGCGGGTGAATCCTGCTCAACAACAACCCATTCCGCACCCGCATTTTCACATGCGGCAAGGATTGCGGGGATATCCTGAACGCCGTAGCCAACGGGCATAAAGGAGAAGCTGTCTTCTTTCTCTTCTTCCTGAGCGTCATCGTCAATTCCGATGAGGTCATAAAGCTTGCCGAGCTTGTCGCCGCTCTTTTTGAAATCCTTGAGATGAACAACGGGTGAACGGCCGCTGTATTTTTCAACATATTCTGCGGGGTTTACACCTGCAACGTTGACCCAGCAGGTGTCAATTTCTGTTTTGAGGAGATCTGCGGGAACGGTTGAATAGAGAACATCAAGGGCATATTCGCCGTCGATGGTCACGAATTCAAAATCATGGTTGTGATAAAGAAGCTGAAGTCCGAGTGCCTTTGCAGCCTCGCCGATTTTGCGGATTCCTTCAACCGTTGCGGCAAAGCCGTCGGTGCCGGGTCTGCATTCCTCGGTCAGATAGGGAACCACAACATATTTGCAGCCTATTTCAGCGTAGTCTGAAAGCACCTTCTCGGGATTTTCAAGCATGTCATAATAGGGAACATGAGCTGAAATGGGGATAATTCCGATTTCAGCACAGAAATCCTTGATTTTTGAGGGCTCTTCACCAAAAAGACCTGCAAATTCAACGCCGTCATAGCCAAGGTCCTTCATTTTCTGGATTGTGCCGTAAAAATCCTTTTCCATTTCGTCTCTGACGGAATAGAGCTGGACAGCCACGGGAAGTTTCATCTGAAATTCACTCCTAAAAAATTATTACGCTATATATAGTAGCACATGAATCGGTTTTATACAAGTGGATAGAAAAAATTTATTTGTTTTCCGCAAGATATTTTTCTGCAATTTCTGCCGCACATCTGACAAGCTCGGAGCACGGACGCTTTTTATAATATTCTTTTGTCCTTTCTTCGGGGACGGGGGCGGAATTTTTTTCCGAAAGTCCGAGAAGCTCACGGCAGACAATTGAGCCGTTTTCCTCCCTGAATTCGCCTGCCGCCTTCTGAATCAGGGCATAGAGAGCAGCCTTTTCTTCGTGGTTATTCGGGTCGGTTGAAGCAAACTTATTTGAAAGTACCATTGTCATGCCGCTGACCGCACCGCAAACCTCGCGGAGTCTGCCTAAGCCGCCGCCGAAGCCTGCGGAAAGACGGAGTGCTTCATCTTTTGTGAGATTTGTTTCTTCAAGAAAGGCACAGAAAACTGCCTGACAGCAGTTGCAACCGCCCTCGAAGAGTTCTTTTGCTTTTTCAGGTCTGTTCATATCAAAACTCCTTATAATGCAGGTTTAATAAATAATGGAAAATCAAGGAAGGGCTTCGCCCTTACCCTAATGCTTTTCAATAATAAATGCACGATATTTTGTATTTTAGCTTTGCATTAAAAAGTATACTTTTTAAGAAGAGAAAAGTCAATTATTTTCGTTAGTATACGGATATTTCCGAAAAATTAATAAAATATTAAAAAAATACTATTCCATTTTTTGAAGGAGTGTGTTATAATCCATCTATACATCCCCTTTTTGTTTGGGGAAAAATATAAAACGGAGGATAAAAAAATGACAAAAACCATTTCAGCAACCAAAAAAATGCTTGCAATGCTTCTTGCCGTGCTTATGATGTTCTCGGGTATGGCGGTCATGGCAAGTGCAGATGTCGCAAAACCCGACAAGCCCACTTTCGAGCTCAATGAAACCGATAAGAAGGTTACAATCACACCTCCCGCAGGTGCGGAAATCTCAATCAGCCCCCTTCCCAGCGACCCCATTAAGGTTGAGGGTAAGGTTATCTACATCAACCTTGTTCCCGGAACAAAATACACTGTTAAGTCTTATGTTACAGACGCAACAGATCCCCAGGACCCCAAGCTTGTTTATTCGGATGCAGTTACCTTCACAGTTAAGGTAAAGCAGCCTGCTCCTTCAGCTCCCGTTCCCACAAAGGTAACATCAACAACAATTACCGTTGCTCAGGTTAACGGCTGCTCCTACAAGCTTGTTGAGCTTGATAAGGCAACAGGTGAAGAAAAAACTGTTAAGCAGGATTGGACAAACAAGGTTTTCCTTTATGAAAAGCTTACAGCTGACACTCCCTACCTTCTTTCAATCAGAAAGGACGGCACAGACGACAAGTATCCCAGCGATCCCGTCAGCGTAACAGTCAGAACTCTCAAGGCTGCAGATAAAAACGCAGCTGCAAAGCCCGTTCTTGTTGACAAGACAGATAAGACTATCGTTGTTGCAGAAGTTGAGAATGTTCAGTTCTCAATCGACAAGGGTGCAACATGGCAGACCTCGGGCACATTCACAAATCTCAAGGCAAACACAATCTACGGCGTTATCGCAAGAAAGAACTTTGATAAGGCTGTTCAGGATCCCAACCCCTCAAGTGCTGTTCTTGAAGTTAAAACAAACACAAGAGCACGCTATACCGCAGCTCCCGGCAAGTGCACCTTCAAGGTTGCAGACGGCACAATCTATGCAGATAAGGCAATCGCAGTAACAGTTACCTCCGACGGCCCTGCAGGCAGCTTCAAGAATATCAAAATCGGTGAATACGGCGATACAAAGCTTATTCCCTTACAGGTAACAATCGGCGGAAATAACTTTACCCTTACCCATTCAAAGGATAATGTTTACACAGGCACCATCACTCCCGATGCATCTCTTGCAAACAAAAAGAATGTTGAAGTTACCGTTACCTATAAGGTAGAAAAATTCAACGGTGCAACATATGTTGCAACCGAGCAAAGACTTGAATCCAAACACACCATTGATGTCGGTGCAAAGTGGGGCATTCTCACAATTCTCGGCGAAGCATTCTCAAAGCTCGGCAACCTTTTCCTTAACACAATTCCTCAGTTTATCGTTGATATTTTCGGCAGCGAATCAGCTTCAAAGCTTTTCGGCGGAATAATGGACTTACTCGGTAAACTCGGCAAACAGTAAACATAACAAAACCGCTCACCAAACGGTGAGCGGTTAATTTTTTATCAGTCAAGCTTTGCCTTGAGATAGTTGTCGTAGAAATCCTTGACACCTGCATAGAAATCGTCAACGGTGCCGTCATTCTTCATAATGTAATCAGCCATCTTTTCGCTTTCGCTTGTATGGAAGATTTCCTCTTCGTGAAGGTCGTTTTCACGGAGCTTTTCAATGCTCTTGCCATCACGCTCAGAGCCTCTTGCAAGCATTCTCTGATAGCGGACCTCGTCATCGCTGATAACAACATCAACAAGAACAAACTTATCGCCGAAAGCCTTCTTGAAAACCTCGATATCTGAGGGAGGACGGATGCCCGAAACAAGGAAGTTGGGGCTGTCTGATTCCTTAATCTTCTTAACAATCATTTCGGGGAAGAAGGTCTGACCGTTAGCGGTCATATACTTCTTTGATGTTGCGTGAAGATTGTCTCTTGTAAGCTCAAGACCGTCCTGAGCAGCGAGCTCTCTTACAACATCACCGATTGAAATCATGGGGAAACCGTAAGTCTTTGCAACATATTCAAGGAAGAAATCCTTGCCTGTGCCGTTTTTGCCGACAGCAGCTAAAACCATATGTCATTACCTCCAAAAAAATTATTAATTAAATTTTACAATATAAACAGTTGTTTGTCAACGGGAAATGAAATTGAGTTTGACGGATTTTTCGTATTCGGAGGGCGACATTCCTGAAATCCGCCTGAAAACCGTTGTGAAATACTGCGGAGTGTTGAAGCCGAGCATTTCGGATATTTCGGTGAAATTATATTCGTTTTCTCTTATCATCTGCTTGGCGGCATCAACCTTCAATCGGGAAAAATGCTCCATTATGCCGCAATTAAGATTATCTTTAAAAAGTCTTTTGATAACCGAAGCGGAAACATTGAATTCTTTTTGGATATCGGGAAAAGACAAGTGCTTGTCAACATTGCTTTCAAGATAATCGCAGATTTTCGGAAGAAGGTTTGCACTGCTCTCGTTTTTTTGCACAACGCTGCGCTTGTTGCCGCGGATAAGCCGTATGAGAAGCTGCTCCATATAAAGCTGAATCATCTGCTCGCAGCCGAAATCTCCCGACCCGGATTTTTCGAGCTCCCTTGTGTAGGGAGTGCCGAGAGGAGTTGAAAAGGCACTCGTTGCCTCACTTATGATATGACCCATGAGCTGTTTTTCTTCTGCGGTGCAGTTGATGACCATTCCCGCAATGAGCATAAGCTCAGGGCACGAGCAGTCAAACGAGAGTATGACGGAGTTTGCCGCTCTTGTGCCGTCACAGCGGATTTTATGGAATTCGTTGGGCTTATGAATATACATCTGCCCCGCCTCAAGAGTCATTTCCTGTGCACCTGCGGTGATAACAACGCTCTTTTTATCGGCATAAACAATTTCCCAGAAATCATGGAGTTCTCCCGAATAGGCAAAATCCTTTGTGTATTCAAAATAGTGAATCGTGTAAATTCCGTCGATGACGAGCGATTTCTTCAGCTCTGTTCTTATGTAATCCAATTATGTCACCTCTTTTATCGTAAAGCCATACAAACAGATTATAGCAGTACAATTTATATTTTTCAACAAAATTCGGTCCGAAATTATAAATATGACGGCTGTTTTTGTAAGATTATCAGAAAAAGATGTGCTAAAATGATAAGTATAAAGAAAATGGGGAGGAAGTTTTATGATTAAATTCGGAACAGGCGGCTGGAGAGCAGTTATCGGCTATGATTTTATCTGCGATAATATCCGGCTTGTTGCAGAGGGTATTCTCAGACTTGCAAAAGAGCAGAATAAGCTTTCAAAGCCCATAATAATCGGTTATGACAGAAGATTTCTTTCTGAAACTGCCGCAAGATGGGTTGCAGAGGTGCTTGCAGAGGGCGGAATCGAGGTCTGGTTTCTCAACCGTTCAGCCCCCACACCGCTTATTATGCATACCGTAAAGGATAAGGGTCTTTATTTCGGAATAGAAATAACAGCAAGCCATAATCCTGCAAGCTATAACGGCATCAAGCTTTTCGTTGATGAGGGCAGAGATGCTCCGCTTGAGGTCACCGGACGGCTTGAAGAAATTATAGAAGAAATCAGCGGTCCTGTTGAATTTGTTGATTTTGATGAGGCTGTCAGTGACGGCAGAATTGTTTATCTTCACAGCCCGTTCAATAAATTTCTTGACGATATAATCGGTCTGCTCGATATGAAGGCGTTGCGTGACAGAGGATTGAGAGTGCTTTTTGATACCATGCACGGTTCGGGTGCATATCCTCTTCAGGTTATTCTTCATACCGCACGCTGCACGATTGATACAATCAATCTCAACAAGGATGCTTATTTCGGCGGTCAGATGCCTGCACCGACCGAGCAGACACTCAGCATGCTCAGCGATATGGTAATCAAGGGCGATTACGATTTCGGCATCGCGATGGACGGCGACGGCGACCGTCTGGGTATCGTTGACAAAAACGGAAGATACATCAACGCAAACGAAATTCTCTGCATGCTTTATTATTACCTTGTAAAATACAAGGGCTGGAAGGGTGCAGTTGTAAGAAATCTTGCAACAACCCACATGCTCGATAAGATTGCGGAAGGCTTCGGTGAGAAGTGCTACGAGGTGCCCGTCGGCTTCAAGTATATTTCTTCAAAGCTCGACGAGGTTAATGCAGTGCTCGGCGGCGAATCCTCAGGCGGTCTTACCGTAAGAGGACATATCTACGGCAAGGATTCCGTTTATGCTGCATCGCTTTTCTGCGAAATGGTGAGCGTTGTCGGCAAATCCCCGACGGAAATCATAGGCGAGCTTGAAGCGGAATACGGCAAATATGAAATGGTTGAGGATAACCTTCATTTTGCTCCCGAATATAAAGAGGTAATCAACGGAATCATCTTCGGTGAAAAGAAATTACCCGAATTCGGCAAGCCGATTGCAAAGGTTAACTATGAAGACGGCTGCAAGGTTTATTTTGAAGATGACAGCTTTGTTATCTGCCGCTTCTCAGGCACAGAGCCTCTGCTCCGCATCTTTGCGGAGAGCAGCGATGCAGAAACCGCAAGAGAATACATCGACGCATTCAGAAAGTTTTTGAATATATAAAATAATCGGCAGGGTTAATTCCCTGCCGATTCATTTTGCCGAAAAAGTCATTATAAATCTGAAAAGTTGTTTGACAGAATTGCCTCCCCTTCAGGGGAGGTGGATTTTGCGAAGCAAAAGACGGAGGGGTTAACTGGTAGAAATTTATTACTAATCAACAATTTCACGCAAAATCCCAAACTCCCTCAGTCACTACGTGACAGCTCCCTCTTGAGGGAGCCGAAACAGCAAATTACAGTTTATATATAAAAAATCAAATTTATCGACAGTCAAAATCGGCAGGGTTAATTCCCTGCCGATTGTCATTTTGCTGTTATTTTGTAACCTTGCGGACATCTTCCTCTTTGCCGAGAACGAGAAGATGGTCGCCGTGCTCAAAGCGTCTTTCACCCGTAATAACAGGCTTTACTTCGCCGTGATTTTTGGTTGCAAGAACGCTGAGGTTGTATTTGACTCTGAAATTCAGCTCCTTAACGGTTTTTCCGACCCAGCGGTCGTGAACATCAATTTCAAAAATCGAATAATCTCCGCCGAGGCTGATATAATCAAAAATGTGTTCGTTGCTTTCGCTGACGGCAAAACGCTCAGCCATGTTCTTTTCGGGATAAATGACTTCATCCGCACCGTTGCGGAGAAGGAATTTTTCCTGAATATCTCTGTCTGCCTTGCTGATAACCTTTTTTGCACCGCACTCCTTGAGAAGGCTTGTTATTTCAAGGCTGTTCTGGAAGTTTTCGCCGATGCACACAAAGCAGGTGTCAAACGAAGGAATATCAAATGTTTTAAGCACCTCAATATTGGTGCAGTCGCCGATTTTTGCACTGACAACATAGGGAAGCATATCCTCAATTGCGGTTTCATCCTTGTCAACTATCATTATTTCGCAGTCTCTCTCGGCAAGCTTTGCACAAAGATGATGACCGAAATGACCCATACCTATAATAAGAAATGATTTCATAATATTCACCTTATCCTATCGTGATTTTTTCTCTCGGATTTTTGATTGGCGGAGCAGCTTTTTTCTCCATGAGTGCAAGAGCAAACGAAACGCTGCCGACCCTGCCGCAGAACATAAGAAACGCAACAATAAGCCTTGATGCCGTTGCAAGGTCACGGGTGATTCCCGTTGTCATGCCGACCGTGCCTATTGCGGATATGCATTCAAAAATTACATCCGAAATTTCAAGTGAGGGCTGGATTGCAAGAATGGCAATGATGCCGATGATTGCAAGAGTGATGTTGGTGAAAACAACGGAGCTTGCCTGATGGATTGCATCCTTTTCAAGCCGTCTGCCGAAGATGCCCTTTGACTGGCGGCGTGTAATACCATTGAAGGTTGAAATTGCGATAACGGCAAGGGTGGTTGTTTTGATACCGCCTGCGGTTGAACCGGGTGAACCGCCTATAAACATGAGAAAGATTGTTAAAATCTTGCTTGCAGGCGCAAGTGCGGCGGTATCGGTTGAATTGAAGCCCGCCGTTCTTGCGGTTACGGAGTCAAACAACGAATTGAGGAAGCTGTGCCCGAAGCTCAGACCTTCATTGGTGAAATTCCTTTCAAAAACAAAGAAAAGAACGGTCGGAACAACAAGCAGAAAGGCTGTAACGCTGAGAACGATTTTTGTGTGGAGCTGATAATATCTGAACTTAAGCTTTCGTTTGGTTATATCATCCCACACAAGAAAGCCGATGCCGCCGATAACAACGAGTGCCGAAAGTGTGAGGATAACAACAGCATCATCCGAAAATCCCGTCAGCGATGCATAGGGCTCCGTTATGCCCATGAGGTCAAAGCCTGCGTTGCAGAAGGCTGAGATTGAATGAAACACGGAATACCATATACCTTTACCCCAGCCGAAACGGGGGATAAATCTTGTTGCAAGAAGGAGTGCACCGACACCTTCAAAAATCGCCGTTCCCGCAATGATTTTGCCCGTAAGATTTTTTATTCCGCCGATGTGTCCCGTATTTATGCTTTCAACCATGATCTCGCGTTCCCGAAGCCCCATTTTCCGCTTCAGAAGCATTGAAAACATTGTTGCAATTGTCATAAATCCGAGTCCGCCGACCTGAATGAGTGAAATAATGACTATCTGACCGAAAAGAGTCCAGCTTGTTGCGGTATCAAGAACAACAAGCCCCGTAACACATGATGAAGAAACCGCCGTGAAAAGTGCGGGCACAAAACCGGCACTTTCTCCGCTCTGCGATGCAAACGGAAGCATCAGCAAAAGTGTTCCGATAATGATAATCGAAATATAGCCGAGAGCAATTATTCTTATTTGTGAGAACTTTCTTTTCATTTTTTACCTCTTGTGAGATGAATTATAATCATTCGGACGGTCGCCGCTCCCTGCACAAAACAACGCACGGCAGGGAATGTCGGGGCAATGCGACCCTTAATTGCGAACTATCTTTGTGCTCTTCACTTTGAACTTTTTCTTAACTTGCAAAGTTATATTATCTTCAATGCACCCGTCGGGCAGACTTCCGCACACTTGCGGCATTCCTTACAAACGGCAACTCTGTCGGTGTTTTCAAATTCGGGTCTGATTACCGTTTTGAAGCCTCTGCCGACAAGACCGAGAATTCCTTCGTTTGCAATCTCCTTGCAGGTACGCACGCAAAGATTGCAGAGAATACATTTACCCTGGTCTCTTTCGATTGTGACAAGTCGGGTTTCCTTGAAGCATTCATGCATTGCACCCGCAAGCCTTGCAGGCTCAATCGGGTCTTCGTTGGCATAGCGGATAAGCCTGCATTCCTTGAAATCGTGGCATCCGCATTCAAGACATCTCTTGGCCTCTTCCCTCGCCTGCTCTTCTGTAAAGCCGTTGAGCACAGCCTCAAAATTACCCTTTCTGTATTCGGGAGCCTTGACGGACATAACCGCTCTTGCCTTCTTTTCTCTGTCAGAAAGCATTTCGGGAGTAACTTTTCTTTCGGAATAATAGGGCTTCGGGAAATCCATGGGCATTCCGAGAAGGTATGCATTGATTGCCCTTGCGGCAATATTTGCTTCGGCAATGGCATCAATCGCAATTGATGCACCGTTGTTGGTGGCATCGCCTGCAGCAAAAACACCTTCAAGGTCGGTGAGGCAGGTTGTTTCGTCTGCCTGAATTGTGCCCCAACCCGTAACGCCGATTTCTTCAAGACCCGAGGGAGCATATTTCTGACCGATAGCCGAGATAACCGTATCAACATCGAGAGTTCTGAATGCTCCCTCAACGGGAACGGGCTTTCTTCTTCCCGATGCATCGGGCTCACCGAGCTCCATAATCTGAAGCTTCACGGCCTTGACCCTGCCGTTTTCGCCGATGATTTCATCGGGATTTGTGAGGAAGAGAAACTCAACGCCCTCTTCGATTGCTTCTTCGATTTCTATATCCTCCGCAGGAGCTTCCGCCCTTGTTCTGCGATAGATAACATAAACATTTTCCGCTCCGCATCTTACCGCTGTGCGGCAGGCATCCATTGCGGTGTTGCCACCGCCGACAACTGCAACATTCTTACCTATGTCGGGAATATTGCCCATGTTGACCTCACGCAGGAAATCAATGCCGCTGAGAACGCCTTCAAGCTCCTCGCCCCTGCATCTCATGCTGCTGCCCTTCCATGCACCGACGGTAACAAGCACGGCATCCGCACCGTTTCTGATTTCTTCAAATGAAATATCCTTGCCGACCTTGGTGTTGGTCTTAATATCAACGCCAAGCTTTGCAATTGCTTCAACTTCCTTTGCAAGAACAGCCTTGGGAAGTCTGTATTCGGGAATGCCGTAGCGGAGCATGCCGCCTGCTTCGGGCATCGCTTCAAAAATTGTAACTTCATGTCCCGAAAGTCGGAGATAATATGCCGCAGTCAGACCTGCAGGACCGCCGCCGATGATTGCAACCTTCTTGCCGCTTGATTCTTCGCAGACTGCGGTATAAGGATTGTCGCTCGCAAGGTCGTTATCAGCCGCAAAGGCCTTGAGATATGCAACCGAAAGAGGCTCTTCAACAAGTCTGCGGCGGCAGTTTGACTCACACGGATGCGGACAAACTCTGCCGATTGATGCGGGAATGGGAATTTTTTCTTTGATAATTTTAACTGCTTCTTTGTTATCGCCGTTTGCGATTGCCTTAAGATAGCCCTGAATATCGGTATGTGCAGGGCAGTTGAGCGAGCAGGGAGCAACGCAGTCACCTTCGTGGTCACTCATTATAAGCTCAAGAGCAATTTTTCTTGCCTTCTTTACTCTTTCAGTCTGAGTGCTGTAGCTCATTCCGTCCTGAGCAACCGTCGCACACGCACGCATAAGCTTCGGCATACCCTCCGCCTCAACAAGGCAGATACCGCAGGCACCGTAAATCTTAAGCTGACCGTTATAGCAGAGATTGGGGATTTCAACTCCGTTTTTTGCGGCGATATTGAGAACTGTTTCGCCTTTGTTGCCGATGCATTCCTTACCGTTGACCGTAATTTTAATCTGTTCCATTATATCGCCTCCTTTATTCTACAACAATCGCATCAAAGCGGCAGGAATTCACGCACTGACCGCAACGGATGCAGATGTTTTCATCAATGATGTGTGCCTTTTTAACTTCGCCGCTGATTGCCTTTGCAGGACATTTTTTTGCACAGAGCGTGCAGCCCTTACACTTATCGGCATCAATTGAATATGTGAGAAGGTCAACGCATTCCTTTGCGGGACACTTCTTTTCTCTGATATGAGCCTCATACTCATCACGGAAATATCGGATTGTTGTTAAAACGGGATTGGGAGCAGTCTGACCGAGACCGCAGAGTGCACCGTCCTTTATCGCTTCACAAAGCTCTTCAAGCAGCTCGATATCGCCTTCCTTGCCCTCGCCCTTAACGATTCGGGTGAGAATTTCCTGCATTCTTGCGGTACCTATGCGGCAATGAACGCATTTTCCGCAGGATTCGAGAGCGGTGAAATCGAGGAAGAATTTCGCCATGCCTACCATGCATGTGCTTTCATCCATAACAACCATACCGCCCGAGCCCATAATCGCTCCCGTTGCGGCAAGAGCCTTGTAGTCAATAACGGTATCAAGCAGATCAGCAGGAATACAACCGCCTGAAGGTCCGCCCATCTGAACCGCCTTGAACTGCTTGTTGTCACGGATTCCGCCGCCAATGCCGTAAATAACATCCCTGAGTGTTTTACCCATGGGAATCTCAACAAGACCACCCTTGCGGATTTTACCCGTGAGAGCAAAAACCTTTGTGCCCTTGCTGTTTTCCGTTCCCATTGCAGCAAAAGCTTCGCCGCCGTTGTTGATAATCCACGCAACATTTGCAAAGGTTTCAACATTATTTATGTTTGAAGGCTCATCCATATAGCCCTTCTGTGCAGGGAAGGGAGGTTTGAGTCTGGGCATGCCTCTTTTACCTTCGAGAGATTCAATAAGTGCGGTTTCCTCGCCGCAGACAAATGCACCTGCACCCGCCTTGATTCTCATGTCGCACGAGAAGCCCGTGCCGAGAATATTTTCGCCGAGAAGGTTTGCCTTCTTTGCCGCCGCAATTGCAATTTCAAGATTGGTGATGGCAAGCGGATATTCCGCACGCACATAAACAATCATTTCACTTGCACCGATTGCATAAGCACCGATAAGCATTCCTTCGATAAGGCTGTGAGGGTCGGATTCGATAACCGCTCTGTCCATAAAAGCACCGGGGTCACCCTCGTCGGCATTGCAGATAAGATATTTCTTTTCGCTCACGCTCTGTCGTGCCGCATTCCATTTGAACCATGTGGGGAAGCCTGCACCGCCTCTGCCTGCAAGACCCGAAACTTTTATTTCCTCGATAACCTGCTCGGGAGTCATGGTTTTAAGGGCTTTTTCAAGTGCCTGATAACCGTCTGCCGCTCTGTAATCATCAAGGGAAACAGGGTCGATAAGACCGCAATGACGGAGTGCAATTCTCGTCTGTCCGCTGAGGAAGCTTTCATCCTCTTCGGAAATAACAAGCTTTTCGATACCCGAAAGGTCACCGCTTCTTGCCGCATCAACAATAGCCTGAGCATCATCTGCGGTAACTTTAACAAGACGCTTCAGAAGAGTTTTGCCTTCATAGAGGTCAACAATGGGCTCAAGGAAGCACATACCGATACAGCCCGTGCTGCCAAGAGTAAAGCTTTCGTTTTCAGTCATAAGGGCTTCAACAGCCTTATGCACCTTCGCTGCACCTGCCGCAATTCCGCAGGAGCCTTCACCGATAACTATACGCATTATTTGCCCTCCTTTTCCTGAATGCCCTTAAGCACGGCAACCGCAGAATCGGGTGTGAGATTGCCGTAGGCTTCACCGTTTATCATAATAACGGGAGCAAGTGAGCAGCAGCCGAGACACGCAACATTTTCAAGAGTGAAAAGCCCGTCGGCAGTTGTTTCTCCGTTGCCGATACCGAGATATTCCGAAATTGCCGCAGTTATTCTTTCACTGCCGTTAACATGGCATGCCGTACCCTGACAAGCCATGATAAGATACTTTCCTATAGGAGTCAACCTGAACTGAGAATAGAAGGTCGCAACACCCATAACATCGGCGGGAGTTATTTCCACCCTTTCCGCAATGCAATACATAACATCCTTGGGAAGATAACCGTAGATATTCTGAGCCTTTTGCAGAATTGTAATAAGATTGCTTGCCGCACCGCCGTATTCGTTGAGCACATCCTCAAGCAGAGTAAGATCGCTTTTCGGACCCTGACAGTTGCACTGACACATATAAATCGCCTCCTGAATTTGCTTTTTTACATAACATTAAAAATATAACATAAAGCTATCAATTATTCAAGTATAAGTAAAAATGTAAATTGTGTAATACATAAAAATAAGCCTGCGAAAAAAATCGCAGGCTTTAAGCTTTTGGTTTTTAGAAACCGAACCATGCATTAAGCAATTCATTGATCTCTGCCCAGATGGGATTCCAGATGGGTGCAATAGCTGTGAGAAGACCCGGAAGGAAGTCAAGATCAATTGCCTTGAGATCAAGCTCTGAAAGAGCCTTGAAGAATGAGAGAATAAGATTCTGGATACCGGTGGTATCAATTGAGCCTAAAAATTCCATAGTTTTTTGTCCCCTTAAAATTATTTCCCTGAGCATTTCAGGGCTGTTACGGCCTATAAAACCGTATAAATATTATAATGCAAGTCACCTCTGTTGTCAATACCCGAAAGTTTTAACAATTTATGACATAATCACACGCAGTAATCCTGATATCTGTCAATCATCGCAACATCGGCTATAAGCTCAAAATAAAGTCCGTCCGCTCTGTATTCTTCAACATTGATAATGCTGTCCTTGCGGAGAATTGCCGCCGCACCGCCGTCCGAATACGGAATAAGCATTTTTGCCTTTGCCCTCGTGGGCGGAAGTGCCTTTGAAATTGCATCAAGCAGGCTCTCAAAGCCCTTTTCTTCAAGTGCGGAAATCATAACGGAGTTCTGCTCAAAAAGAATATTTTCCTTTGCTTCGGGCAAATCACACTTATTGAAAACTGTGATAACGGGCTTGCCTGAGCAGCCAAGCTCTTCAAGAAGCTCCTTTGTGACCTCGATATGCTCTGAGCATTCAGGGTCAGAGGCGTCACAGACGTTGAGAATAACCTTTGCACACGCCGCCTCTTCAAGAGTGGATTTGAAGGCTTCAACAAGGTGGTGAGGCAGCCTGCGGATGAATCCGACGGTATCAATAAGCATAACCTTTCTGCCGTCGGGCAGGGTCAACGCCCTCGAAGTCGGGTCAAGAGTTGCAAAAAGCTTGTCCTGAGCAAGCACACCTGCCTGAGTGAGTGCATTCATAAGAGTTGATTTACCTGCATTGGTATAGCCGACGATAACAACGGTTTCAACGCCGTCTTTCTCACGCCTTGCCCTTGCAAGCCCTCTTCTTTTTTCAAGTGCTTCAAATTCTTCCTCAAGAGATTTTATTCTTCTTCTGATATGGCGTTTGTCGGATTCGAGCTTTGTTTCACCGGGACCTCTTGTGCCGATACCGCCGCCGAGCCTTGAAAGCTTTACGCCCTGACCCGTGAGTCTCGGGAGCGAATAGCGCAGCTGAGCAAGCTCAACCTGAAGCTTACCTTCATTGCTCCTCGCTCTTTCCGCAAATATATCGAGAATAAGGGTTGTTCTGTCTATAACCCTGATTTTGGTTGCTTTTTCAACGTTGCGAAGCTGTGCCGGAGAAAGCTCACTGTCCGCAATAACAAGGTCAATCTCATTGTTTTCGCAGAATTCGGCAAGCTCCTCAAGTCTGCCGCTGCCGAGAAAGGTTGCATTATCGGGCTTATCCCTTTTCTGCCACATTCTGCCGACAACCTCTGCACCTGCGGTTTTTGCAAGCTCTTCAAGCTCATCGAGCGAGGATTCGCAGTCATAATCGCCCGTGTCAACGGCGATAAGCACCGCCTTTTCGGGCTCCTGTTTGTTTTCGTAAAATTCCATGGGAACTCCTTTATAAATCAAAGACGGCGGGAGCAAGCCCCCGCCCTACCTTGATAATCAGTTTTTAACGATTGATTCTGCCTCGATGATTGCACCGCTGCCCTCATAGGTAACGGTTACGGCATCGCCGACATTGAGGATAACAACGCTTTCTTCATCTGCAGCAGCGATTGAGAAATAAGCTGCGTTTGAATCGAGCTTGATATAATAGTAGCTGTCACCGTCAATAACTGCGGTTCTGATATCCGCAACAACGCCGCTTGCGGTAAGAAGCTCTTTCGCAGGCTCATCGTTACCGTCGGGATTTACAGGATCAACAACAACATCCTCGGGGTTGATATCAACCTTGATGCCGCTTTCTTCGAGAGCGGAAATATAGCTTGCAAGACATTTTGCAAGGTCTGTGCCGGTTGCACCCATCTTGTTGTTGTTATACTGAGCAACATTGATAAGAGCATACTGCTGAACGATGTTGTTGGTGGGGTCTTTAAGCGACATGAAGTATGTGGGCTCGCCGCCGATGTTGAGAAGAAGCGGGAAGGTTGCTGTGTAGCCAAGGTCCTTTACTCGGCCTTCCGCAGCCTGCTGAGCCGAATATTCGGTACCGCCCGTAACTCTGTAATAAACAGATTCCTTTGTTCTCTGATTAATGAGGACGAAGCCTGTGATTGACTGGTCAGAGGTAACGGAGGTAACACCCGTATACATCCATACGTCGTCGTCTTTTGCAAGATAGTTGTAATTTGCGGTTGTTGTTATAACGCCCTTCTGACCGAGAATGGAGTTCCAGAAGCCGTTCTGATACTTACCGTAATAGTTATACTGCTGAACAAGAAGGTCTGAATCATAGATTCTGTCAAGCCACTGAAGCTCTGGATTGTTTTCGATTTCTTCGATTGTGTAGTATGCACTTTCACCGCTGTCGCTGTCTGCCTTGACAACAACTGCACCTATAACATCAGTGCCGCCGAAAAGACCGATGGTCTTATCAAGGCGTGCACAAATCCAGTAGGGATTGCCTTCGTCGTCAATTTCAAAGGTTGCTTCGGCAAACATGAAGGTGGGATATTCAAAGCGGAGATGACGCTTGAGAAGCTTGTTAAAATGCTCTGCAGGCGAAATTCTGATGCTGTTTTCAAGCTCAACGAATTCGGTTGATTCGTTTGCCATATCAATAACAACATAGCCGGGGAAGCCGTTTCTTGTGTTGGTGAACCACTTGATTATACTTGCATACTGAAGCGGTGCAACTCTTACGGGAGTATCCTTATAGTTGATCTGTGTATACTGAGGATAAACCGTGAACTGCGAAACATAGCCCTTTTCTTCAAGAACGCCGAGTGCTCTTGTTGCAAGCTGAGCAGCAGCATCCTCGTCAAGCTTGGGAATTGCGCTGAAGCTTTCGGCATCCTCCTCAGGGATATCCTTCGAGAAATCCGAATCGGTTCTTACGTCAATGATTTTGCTGTAGCTGTCTGCTCTGAAAAATTCGCATGATGCGAGATAGCCGATGCCGACGACAACAATAAGAATACCGATCACAATTCCGGGAACAATCGCTCTCTTCTTGACATAGGGAATGTATTCGGGCTTTGCAAGAACATTTGCAAAAAGTCCGTTGAACACAACGTAAGAAGCAGCAACCATGCCGAGATAGATGTAAAAATCATATGATTTGAAGTTGAGTGCAGGCATCATAAAATAGAATGCACCCAGAGCAAAAATAATCGTGCAGATTATGCTGAGCACGATCTTAAGAGCGGACTTTTCGGGAGGAATAACTATTTCCTTTTTTCTGCCGCCATCCTTTTTTGAAAAATCAACCTTGATAGGATCCATTTGTTCATCTCCTTAATTTTCTTATGGACATATTATCATACAGTATAACCTATTTATCAAAATAATACAAGTATTTTTTGTTAACAATGCGGTTTGACATAAGTTTATTTTTTGTGGTATTATGACAATATAGCGTAAAAAATAACTGAAGAGGTGGATTTCATATGTTTTCGGATTATATCGACACAATTTCACTCGTTAAAAAATGCGATGAAGAGGTAGGTCTTGCAATGCAGGCTGAGCTCGGCAGACAAAGAAGAAATCTTGAGCTTATCGCATCTGAAAATATCGTTTCCCCTGCCGTTATGGCGGCAATGGGCAGCGTTCTGACCAACAAATATGCGGAAGGATATCCCGGAAAAAGATATTACGGCGGCTGCGAATGTGTTGATGTTGTTGAAAACATTGCAATCGAGCGTGCAAAGAAGCTTTTCGGAGCTGAAGCCGCAAATGTTCAGCCTCATTCGGGTGCACAGGCAAACATGGCAGCCTATGCCGCAATTCTTGAGCCCGGTGATGTTGTTATGGGCATGAATCTTGCTCACGGCGGTCATCTTACCCACGGCTCACCCGTCAACGCAAGCGGAAAACTTTATAAATTCGTTCCCTACGGCGTAAATGACGACGGCTTCATCGACTATGATGAATTTGAAAAAACAGCAAATGAAATCAAGCCCAGGCTCATCGTTGCAGGTGCATCGGCATACCCCAGAATCATTGATTTTGAGCGTATCGGCAAAATCGCAAAATCAGTCGGTGCATATTTCATGGTTGACATGGCACACATTGCAGGTCTTGTTGCCGCAGGGCTTCATCCCTCACCCGTGCCCTATGCCGATATCGTAACAACAACCACCCACAAGACTCTCAGAGGTCCCAGAGGCGGTCTCATTCTCTCAACGGCAGAGCTTGCCCCCGCAATCAACAAAGCAATCTTCCCCGGCAACCAGGGCGGTCCTCTTATGCATGTTATCGCCGCAAAGGCAGTCTGCTTCGGCGAAGCACTCGACCCCTCATTCAAAACCTATCAGGAAAACATTATAAAGAATGCAGCCGCACTTGCAAAGGGTCTCACCAAAAGAGGCATCAACCTTGTTTCGGGCGGCACGGATAACCACCTCATGCTCGTTGACCTTCGTTCAACAGGCATCACGGGCAAGGAGCTTGAGCACAGACTTGACGAGGTTTATATCACCGCAAATAAAAATGCAATTCCCAACGACCCCGAGAAGCCCTTCGTTACAAGCGGTATCCGCCTCGGCACCGCCGCAGTAACATCAAGAGGTCTTAACGAAGAGGATATGGATAAAATCGCGGAATTCATTTATCTTTGTGCAACCGACTTTGAAAACAGTGCAGAAAAAATCAAGGCAGGCGTTAACGAAATCTGTGAACGCTACCCTATTTATGAATAATTGATTTGGAGATGAAAAAAATGAAAGGTATTTTCACAGCACTTCTCACCCCCTTTAAGGATGACTACACCATCAACGAAGCTTCACTCAGAAAGCTTGTTGAATTCAACCTTGAAAAAGGCATCAACGGCTTCTATGTCGGCGGCAGCACGGGCGAAAGCATGGTTATGACCGCTGAAGAACGCAAGGAAGTTTTCCGCATCGTCAAAGAAGCTGCAGGCGATAAGGTTCCCTTGATTGCACATTGCGGTGCAATTTCAACCGATGCAGCAATCGACATGGCAAAAACAGCAGAAAGCCTTGGCTACGATGCAATTTCAGCAGTCGCACCCTTCTATTATTCCTTCCCTGCTCCTGCCATCAAGCAGTATTACACCGATATCGTTTCAAGTGTAAGCATTCCCATGGTTATCTATAATTTCCCCGGCGGAAACGGCTTTACATTCACTCCCGACTATGCAGCTGAAATGTTTCAGGATAAGAGATTCATCGGCATCAAGCACACCTCTGCCAATCTATTCACCCTTCAGCAGTTCAAGGAGAAAATTGACGGCGTAACCGTATTCAACGGCTTTGATGAGATGTGCCTCGGAGGTCTTGCCATGGGTGCAGACGGTGCAATCGGAAGCACATACAACTTCATGGGCGATAAATTCCTTAAGATTTATGATGAATTCCACAACGGAAGCATTGCAAAGGCTCAGGAAATTCAGAATGAAGCAAATGTTATCATCACCGAAATGATCAAATACGGTGTGTTCCAGTGCGAAAAGGCAGTTCTCACTCATATGGGTATCGACATGGGTCCCTGCCGCAGACCCTTCCTTCCCATCAGCAAGGACGGCTGGGATGCAATGAAAAAGGTTGCCGAAAATCTTTGATTATTCAAGCCCTGACAGCTTATGCTATCAGGGTTTTTATTGTTCTCATATTATAATAATCAATAAATATATAAACCTTATCCTTTTCATACGGACACACGGCAAGAACGCAGAGCTTCTCCCTGCCTTTGATATCCGCAATGCAGACAAAGGTTTTTTCTGCGCTCAGCCCGAATGGCAGAAACTCCGAAACATCGGGGATTCCGTTCGTTGCACCGATATCCGTGCGGTATCTTTTTATATATTCCGATGCATCCAGATAAGTTATTGTTCCGCTTGCAAGGCAGATTTCCAGCCTGATTTCCGCCGTCATAAGCAGCACACCGTTGATTTCGGGCACAAAAACAAAAAATGCGGTGAATCCGCCGCAATTTTCATAAATCAGCTTCATATTTTCAAAGCCGCAGGTTTCAAGAAAGCCTGCGGCTTTTTTCAATGCATCCTCAGCAGAGTAAACCGCCGCCTCGCACGGCTGAGGATTTACGATTCCGTATATAACTCCGCCCGCCCTGCTGATATCAACACGGATATCCTCGCAGGTAAACACATAGGAATCAATTTCTCCTTCATTTTCTCCTTTTCTCCATATTGCAGACTGAATACCCGTTGCAAGGCTCGCCCTGCCACCGGCATATTCCTCGGAAACAGTATCCTTGCCGTCAAGAAATGCATAATTTTTATAATCCGATGATGCAGTCTCGATAATTGCAAAAATTTTATCCTCCGTGCCGTTGAAAAAATCGAGCTCATCCTCAAAATACGGCACCTCCGGCTTCTCATAAATACTTTTATATTCAGTCAAAGAATATCCGCCGTTCAGAACCGCATTTGTCAGGTCGCTCAGGTGATAATACACTTCAAGTGCGTAATCCGACAGTCTGACTGCCGACCGTCTGCCCTCTTCGCTCCCCGTAAACCCTTCGGAAAAATCACGGACACCGCCGAAAAAACGGGTAAGATTGTCAACCTTCTCGCTGTAAAAGCAGCCGAGACTGCCCAACGCTCCGACCGCCCTTGCACTGACATAGGCAGAGCTGTCTGTGAGCGAATCATCCGCAGAAACCGCAAGCAGACGCAGTCCGCTGCTGATTTCCCTTGAATATTCCGCAAGCGATGCCAGACCCTCAAGCCGCACTCTTTCAAGAGTGCTTTCATAATCCGATTTTGCTCTTGCCGTAAACACTCCCGATGCTGCAAAAACAATGCATAGAGCAACGAGATATGATATTATTCTTATAAATTTTCTGCGTTTAAGAGTCAAAAAATCACCCTGCCTTCATTATAAAATGTGCAGGGTGAAAATGTTTATGCAACGAAAAACAAAAAATTCCGGAAAAGCTTCGCCATTATCCGATTATATAATCTGGAGCAAAGCGACCCTTAATTATTCATTTTTCACTATTCATTATTCATTTAACAAGCAACGACTCACCTGTCATCTGTGCAGGCTGCTCAATGCCCATAATGTCGAGCATTGTGGGAGCGATATCACAGAGCTTGCCGCCGTTTTCCTTAAGCTTGCAGTCGTGACCGACAACAACAAAGGGAACGGGATTGGTTGTGTGTGCGGTGAAGGGTGAACCGTCAGGCTCATACATCTTATCTGCATTACCGTGGTCAGCTGTGATAAGCATAACGCCGCCCTTTGCCGAAACTGCATCGCAAATCTTGCCTACGCAGGTGTCAACAGCTTCAACAGCTGCAACTGCAGCCTCGAACACGCCCGTGTGTCCAACCATATCGCAGTTTGCGTAGTTGAGAACAATTGCATCATACATATCGGACTCAATCTTTTCAAGAAGAGTATCCGTTACGATATATGCACTCATTTCAGGCTGCATGTCATAGGTTGCAACATTGGGAGAATCAATAAGAATTCTGTCCTCACCTTCATAAACGGTTTCTTCGCCGCCGTTGAGGAAGAAGGTAACATGTGCATACTTTGTGTACTCTGCAATTCTGAGCTGTTTCATGCCCTGCTTGCTGAAAACTTCGCCGATAGGCATATCAATTCTCTGGGGCTTATAAGCAACCTCAACATTGGGCATTTCAGCCTCATACTGTGTCATGCAGACATAGAAAAGGTCAAGCTTTTTATCTCTGTTGAAGCCGTCAAATGCGGGGTCAACAAAAGCTCTTGTGATTTCTCTTGCTCTGTCGGGACGGAAGTTGAAGAAAATAACGCTGTCGCCGTCCTTAACTGCTTCAGCCTTTTCGCTTACGCAGGGAACGATAAATTCATCTGTAATATCATTCTTATATGATTCTTCAATCATTTCGCAAGCACAGGTAAACTTGGGACCTTCAAGCTTTGTCATTGCAACATAAGTCTTTTCAACTCTGTCGAACTTTCTTTCTCTGTCCATTGCATAATATCTGCCTTCAACTGTAGCGATTTCACCTACGCCGATTTCAGCACACTTCTTGTAAAGCTCTGCAAGGAAATCCTTGCCCGATGTGGGAGAAACGTCACGTCCGTCCATAAGACAATGAATGAATACCTTTTCAACACCGCTACGCTTTGCAAGCTCAAGAAGTCCGTAAAGATGGGTGTTGTGGCTGTGAACGCCGCCGTCTGAAAGAAGACCCATGAGGTGAAGTGCGGAGTTATTCTTTTTGCAGTTTTCCATTGCACCGACAAGTGCTTCATTCTCAAAGAAATCGCCGTCATTGATTGACTTTGTGATTCTTGTGAGCTCCTGATAAACAACACGGCCTGCACCGATATTGGTGTGACCGACCTCGCTGTTACCCATCTGACCGTCGGGAAGACCAACATCCATGCCCGATGCACCGATATATGTCATGGGATTTTCAGCCATGATTTTATCAAGATTAGGAGTTTTTGCAGCAGCAATTGCGTTGCCGTAGTCGCTGTCGTTTCTGCCGAAACCGTCCATGATACAAAGAAGAACGGGTTTTTTGCTCATAATAAACAATCCTTTCAAAAATATAGGGGTCGAAGCCGACCCCTATCGAACATTTTTATTTTGAAGCTGCTGCAACAATAGCTGCAAACTTCTCTGCAACAAGTGATGCACCGCCGATAAGACCGCCGTCAACATCATACTGAGCAAGAAGCTCTGCTGCGTTTGCATCGTTCATTGAGCCGCCGTACTGAATAACAAACTTATCAGCTGCATCCTTTGTGTAAAGCTCAGCAATAAGAGCACGGATAACAGCACAAACCTCATTTGCCTGCTCGGGAGTAGCGGTAAGACCTGTGCCGATAGCCCAGACGGGTTCGTAAGCAATGATGATGTTTGCAAGCTCAGCCTCTGAAACGCCTGAAAGAGCAACCTTTGTCTGAAGTCTTACAACCTCTGCTGTGATGCCGAGCTCTCTTTCCTTGAGAACTTCACCAACGCAAAGGATAACCTTAAGACCTGCATTGAGAGCAGCTCTTACACGGTCACGGACTGTTTCGTCTGTTTCGCCGAAATACTGTCTTCTTTCGGAATGACCGATGATAACATAGGGAACGCCTGCAGCCTTGAGCATTTCAGCCGAAACTTCGCCTGTGAATGCACCCTTTTCTGCCCAGTGGCAGTTCTCTGCACCGATCATGATGTTTGAGCCTGCTGCTGCTTCCATAGCTGCATAAAGGTCAATATAAGGAGCACAGATAACGACGTCGCAATCAGCATCTGCAACGAGGGGCTTCATAGCTTCGATAAGAGCCTTTGTCTGCTCGGGAGTATTATTCATTTTCCAGTTACCTGCAATAACAGGTCTGCGGAGTGATTTATCCATTCTGATTACATCCTTTCGTCTTTTTTCAAAACCCGTTTCAACGGATTTTCGTCAATGTATTGCCATGTTTCGTCATAATCAGCCTGACCGCGTATGATGTGGTCGTTATAAGACCGCTGCCAAAGGTCACCGCCAAACTGATTTGTCGTATATGACTTAAACCGCTTTATAATTTCCGGAATACCGATTTCTGCCTTGCCTTTATCTTCATTATAAATTGAAATAATCATATGAACATGGTTCGGCATGACAACATATTTATCAACAGTAATGTCAGGATATCGGTTTATATGGTTGATTGATTTTTCAACAGCCGTTCCTATATCTGTTAATTCAGTTTTCGGGACGGCACAGAGGCCGTCCCCTACGATTTTGCATAATACCGGCATTTTGCTTTTCGTGCAGACCGTTATATGATATGCACCGTTCTGAGAATAATCGTAGTCTTTTAATCTCAGAGGTTTTCGTTTCGGTAATCCATATTCTTAAATCACGAATTTCGTGTAGGGGACGGCCTCTGTGCCGTCCCGGAACAAATCGAAATACATTAATCAATGGCAACAGAATTTTTGATGAAATTTGGCTTTCGCAGTGAGCGTAGCATATCAGGATATGTGAGCGAACGAGAAAGTCAAATATCGCAAAAATTTATTTATCGTTAACTGCTTCGATGCCGGGAAGAGCCTTACCCTCAAGGAATTCAAGTGATGCACCGCCGCCGGTTGAGATGTGAGTCATCTTGTCGCCGAAGCCGAGTGTGTTGACTGCAGCTGCCGAGTCGCCGCCGCCGATGATTGTAACTGCTTCTGTTTCAGCAAGAGCCTTTGCAACTGCGATTGTGCCTGCTGCAAGAGTGGGATTCTCGAAAACGCCCATGGGTCCGTTCCATACAACGGTCTTTGCACTCTTGACTGCATCTGCATAAAGCTCAGCTGTCTTGGGTCCGATATCAAGGCCTTCAACATCTGCGGGAATAGCGTCTGCTGCATAAACTGCTGTTTCGATTTCAGCATCAATGGGGTTGGGGAAGCCTGCTGCTGTTACAACGTCAACGGGAAGAAGAATCTTAACGCCCTTTGCTTCAGCCTTTGCAAGCATATCCTTGCAGTAATCAATCTTGCTTTCGTCGAGGAGTGAGTTACCTACGCCGTAGCCCTGAGCAGCAAGGAAGGTATATGCCATACCGCCGCCGATAATGAGTGTATCAGCCTTATTGAGAAGATTTTCGATAACATTAAGCTTGTCTGCAACCTTTGCACCGCCGAGGATTGTAACGAAGGGTCTTTCGGGATCTTCAACAGCGTTGCCGAGATACTTGAGCTCTTTGCCCATAAGATAGCCTACAGCTGCTTCTTCAACATAAGCTGTTACGCCTACTGTTGAGCAGTGTGCTCTGTGAGCTGCACCGAATGCATCGTTAACATACATTTCGCAGAGGCTTGCAAGGTCCTTTGAGAAAGCTTCGCCGTTCTTTGTTTCTTCAGCACGGAAACGTGTGTTTTCAAGAAGAACAACATCGCCGTCATTCATAGCAGCAACAGCAGCCTTTGCGTTTTCGCCTACTACTGTATCGTCAGCAGCAAAAACAACTTCCTTGCCGAGCTTCTCGCTGAGTCTCTTTGCAACGGGAGCGAGTGAGAACTTTGCCTCGGGGCCGTTCTTGGGCTTGCCGAGATGTGAGCAAAGGATAACCTTTGCACCGTCATTTATAAGTTTCTGAATTGTGGGAATAGCAGCGTTGATTCTGTTTTCGTCTGTGATAACGCCTTCCTTGAGAGGAACGTTAAAGTCGCAGCGAACAAGCACCTTCTTGCCCTTTGCATTGATGTCGTCAACTGTTTTCTTGTTAAGTAAGCTCATTTTCTTCAATCCTTTCAGAATTTTTGTTATAGAGTAGTCGCATACTTTACCAAGTATATATTTTATAATATTATGTCAAATTTTTCAAGCATTATTTATCGGCAAAACGCCGAATATATGAAATAATAGCATGCTTTTTTCGGCTTGACTTTACAACGTATTTTTGGTAGAATATTAAAGTTGAATTTTATGAAATATTTGCCTCCTTAGTTAAATGGATATAATAAGCCCCTCCTAATAGAACCTAAACTAATCGTCTTTTTCTCGTGACTTCAGCTAATAGAATATGTGTACGTCTTCGTAGCTCAGCAGGATAGAGCGTCTGCCTCCTAAGCAGAAGGCCGTGGGTTCGAATCCCGCCGAGGACGCCATTTTCACAGCCGAAACCCCTTGATTTATCAAGGGTTTCGGTTTTTCTTTTTTTCTGACTTTCGTCAAATTTTTTTGCTAATAGAACGTCAGAATTATGTGCTTTTTGCTAATAAAGTTGTCCAACTTGTCCCAAAAACTTTTCCGTGAATTTTGCTAATAGAAACTTCAAAATTTCATTAATAAACTCAAATTCTCGGTTTGTTTTGCTAATAAGATATTTTTGCTATTTTCTGTGTTTGCTAATAAATTAGCAATTATTAGCATTTTGGACAGACTCAAGAACTTTCATTAAATGGTGGTTAAAGGCGAAACTTATGACAACCCGACAAAGGAATGCTGAGGCCGAACGATGCTGCAAAAAACAACTGCGGCGTAACGCAGCGTCGTCTGCCTGTCTCCGTTTTATTGCAAAAAAGGCTGTTCGTTTTGAACGAACAGCCTCTTTTTCATGAAACAAATGAAAAAACAACAAATACAATCCACAGCAGAACTGTAATGCCGTGTTTTTCGAGATAAGCACCCACATAGGTTATTGCCGACGGAATTGCAAACAGAATTCTGCCGATAATATTCATTTTCTTCTGTGAATAAGCAACATCGAAAAGATTCATCGCATCCTCAACAAGAGGAAAAACGTTGCACATAAGCGAAATGCCTAAATATGTCATAAGAACATTGATTATAAAAAGAGCGGGACCGTCGGAATATCTGATGCCGAGAAATTCAAGGCTCACATATCCCATAAGGAAAATCGGGAAGCCGGTCATAAGATTCATAAAGCCCGGACCCGTTGCCATAAGATAGGATGCAAAGCCCTTCTGAGAAAGTCCGTGTTCAACATGACCGCACGCTTCGTCAAGCCTGAGGTAGCCCGGCACTTCAACGGGAAGACCGAGAAGCTTGCAGGTAAGCTGTTCCCAGAAGCCTCTGAGATATGCTCCGGGGAAGGTGAGGATTTTTGATGCAATGTAAAGTATCGTCATGCGAGATCACACACTCCTTCCGTAAGAACTTCTTCAATGGTTTTTTCTCCGTTCAGAATTGCGGAAACCTGCTTTGAAGGATTAAATGACGAATAATATTCGAGAATCTGGTCAATGTAAACGGAATTTGTTGTTCCCGAAAGATTATTCTTCTTGCAAAGCGTTGCACAAAGATAAATTGTATTATCAAGCTGCGGAGTATATCCGCTGTTATCCATGTAATACTGAGCCATGTAGGTTGCGTTTGAATCGGCGGTAAACGCTTCTTCGTACGCCTTTAAATAATCGCCCTCAAGAAGATAAATAAGTGCAAGCTGGCGGTGGATTTCTGTCGAAAAATCATTTTCAACAAGACCTTCCTCGCATACAGCTCTGCTCTTTTCGATGTCACCCGAGCAACGGTTAAGGCTTGCTCTGAGTGCATATGCGGTATCCAGTCCGGGGTTGTTTGCCTCAAACTCCTCAAGAGCAGCGGTCGCCTTTTCAGTTTCACCCTTTGCTACGGCAATTCTCATCTGAAGGTCAAAAGCCCTGTAATTATTCTTGTTGTTTTCCGCAAGGTAATCAACATAGCCGAGTGCAAGGTCATATTTACCTTCCTGGCAGAGAGAATCGGCAATTTCAAGGTAATAAAGCCATGAATAATCCTTGCCCTGTGCCTTTGCGGCAGCTTCGGCAGCCTCAATATATTTAAGCTCCTCTTTGCAGCCGAGCTTATAAAAATCCGCTGCACTGAAAAGGAAATAATTGCGGAAAACCTCATTGATACCCTCTTTGCCCTCGAGTGCTTCAAGAGCAGCAAAGGTCTCGTTTTTCTCCGCACCGCCGAGCATTCCGTCAACAGCTTCGCTCATAAGGGTATAGCTGTTATAGAAATCGTCGTAAAGCTCAACGATATCGCTTATGCCCTTAAAATCATGGATGGCACTTTCACCGTAAATCATCATTGCCATATAAATCGAATCAAGCGGAGACCTTGCATTGGCATAGGCTTCTATCATCTTTTCCTGATTGCCTCTGCCTTCTCTCACAAACAATGCAAGTCCGTTTCCTTCGCCTATGATGCTCCTGATTTCCGCAGCACTCGAAGAAACCTCTGAATATTCCGAATAAGCGGTGTTCCAGCGCTTGTTCATTGCTTCTATATCACCCTGCAAGGCCTGAATGGCAGGAGCACTTATAAGACCTGCAACAACAAAAGCAAATATACTTATAACAATTACGGCAACTCCCGAAATCCATGCAAGAACGGAAATTTTGCTTTTATACATCGCTGCTTCGCATACGGGGCAATAATCGCTGTCCTCAGCTTTTTTGTTTTCTCCGCAGATAATGCAGAGCTCTTCTTCGCTCAACTCTTCAGCAGCTTCCTCCGATGCTTCTGCGACAGCTTCGTCAGTATCTTCGGCATTTTCTGCTCCTTCTTCAACAGCTGCGGAAGTCTCTGCCACTTCTTCAGCCGTTTCTTCAACGGCTTCGGCAACGGAATTTTTCTCTTCTTCGGGAAGGGTGTTTTTGTTTTCGTTATCCAAGAAGTATCCCTCCTTATTTTAGTAACTTTTTTATTTTATCACTAATATCCGATATTTTCAATAAAAAATAAAATTTTTGCAGTTTATTCACAATTATTATGAAAGATATGGTATAATGAAAGTGTAAAAAAGCAACGAGGAGGATTTTAAGCATGAACACAATAAAAAGAATTCTTGCATTTCTCACGGCAGCATCATTTATTCTGGCTTTTTCCGCCTGCAACGGCAAAAATTCCGATGAAACAACTGTGATTTCTTCACCCGAGAAATCAACATCATCCGCAGCAACCGAAAATCTTCTTTATACGGAAACGATTCCCGAAACAACGCAAGCTCCCGCAGAAACCGTGGCACAAACAACTGAAGCTCCGACCACAACCGAAGCTCCGACTACAACCGAAGCTCCGACTACAACCGAGGCTCCGACCACAACCAAGGCACCCGAAACAACAAAAGCAGTTATCACAACGAAAAAGGCTGTTACTACTACGAAGAAAGCAGTCACTACAACGAAGAAAGCCGTTGTAACAACCAAAAAGCCTGCTGCAACAACCAAGAAAGCAGCAGTTGCGCCCGTCAAAAAGGCTGACATCGTAAAGCTCTATAATTCCGCTGCAGCAGCCGCATCAACCGCCAGACCCGGCTATAACAAATCAACCGTCACAACTCTGAGCAACCTTGAAATGGGTGCTCTTGCAAGCATCGGCGCGGTGCGTGATGCAATAGGCAGCTTTCTCGGCGAGGGAAGCAGCACGGAAACCGTTGCCAAGGGCAACTTCAACGGCACTTCACTTGTAAAAAGCACTCTGAAGGAATCCGATGTCACCTCGGCATCCTGCAAACTGTCGGATGACGGCAAATACTACACCGTAACCCTGACGGTTAAAAACGAAACCAATCCGCTGAAAAGCAGCAGTGCTCTCGGCAGATTCACAAAGGATTTCAAGGATATCGACGAAATAAAAGCAGGTCTTTCGGATGCAGGTGCAAGTGTCGGCTCCATGACAATCAACACAACAAGCGTTAAAATCACGGCAAAAATCAACGCATCAAACAACAGGTTCGTTTCTCTTTCACACAATATAAAAATGAAAGCGGAGCTTTCAAATATCAGATACACAATCGTCAGAGTCGGCAAGGCTTCGATGAATCTTGAAACCAAGGTTTCTTATTCGGATTTCAAATATTAATACAGTATAACCGAAAACGCCGTCCTTCAAGGGCGGCGTTTTCAAGGAAAAATGTTATAAAAAGATGTTCTCTCAGGAGGAGAATTTTTATGTAGGTGAAGTTAGTCGTAACTAACTCCACCTACATAATATCACACTTCTGACCGTCTGTCAATATGTTTTTTTAAAAAATCAGAGGCTGCAAAAAAACAGCCTCTGAAAAATCATCTTCCGAAATCCACAAATCCCGAGGTTATATAAATCATAAGCAAAAGGGCGATTATCATGGGGATAGTCAGGATAAACGCTCTCATTTTTTCGCTCTCTTTTATCAGCGTGAATGACGGCACGAGCTTTCTTTGTTTCTTAAGTATCACAAAAATTACCGAGCCGCCGATTGTTACCGCATAAAGAGCCGCCGTGAGCACAAGATAAACCGTATTGAGCTTGTTTTCGTCGGCAATATCCGCAACGAGAAACTCGACTATGACCGAATAAAGATTGTTGCAGAAATGAATAAGGAATCCCGTTCTTATGCTGTTTGTTATGCAAACGGCATAGCCGATTCCGATGCCTGCAATAAGTGCAAACGGTGCCTGAATGAGGTTTCCGTGCATAACGGCAAAGAGCAAAGCTGTAGCAATAATCGCAAATTTATCGCCGAATTTTCTCAGCGGCTGCAGAATAACTCCTCTTACGGCAAATTCTTCAACAAGAGCAGGCACAACCGCAATCGAAACGGTATAGATTATTCTGCCCGCAAAATCCGTGGGCGGATAATATTCGGGTGATGAAAGCAGAATTCCGAGCTCATCCATGAAATTGACAAAAATACCCGTCACATAATTACCGGCAAGGCAAATGAAAAATCCCAGACACGCCGCACTGAGCATAAGAGGAGTGCTGACGGGCTTTCTGAAATCAACAACGGGAGTATCCTTGCCTTTATTGAGAAAATATCCCGCAATTCCGAACGGAAGAGCAATTCCGAAAACAGAAAGAAAAATGCTCACAACGCTCTGCATTGCAGGGTCGGTTTCATAAATTTCACCAATCGGCGAAAGATAAATAAGCATTGATAAAATATTCTGGATCAGGACATATCCGATAACGCTCGCACCTGCCGCAATTCCGATTCGTTTTATCTGCTTTTTCTCTTTTTCTTTTTTGATATAGACCGAATTTTCGGCGTCATAAAAATTATACAAATTATCACCAACTTGTTCGCTTTTTGCAATTCAACCAAATTTTTCTTTTATTATAACCTAAATTTCTATCTCTTACAAGCATTTTGAATTAAACAACTGTTAAAAATTTGTTGTAATAAATTAAATTTTAGTGTAAAATATAATGTACTGTTTTCTTAAACGGTTATTTATAGGAGGATTAATTATATGGCAATCACAAAAAAACAGCTTGAAGAAATGATTTCGGCAAAGCTCTCTCATTTCTTCGGCGTGACTCCCAAGGATGCAACAAACGAGCAGCTCTACAGGGCTCTTTCCATGATCACAAGGGATATGGTCAGAGATTCCAGAAGAGAATTCGATAAGCTCTCGCTCGAAAAGGGACAGAAAAAGGTTTATTATCTTTGCATGGAGTTCCTCATGGGAAGAACTCTCAAAAACACACTTTATAATCTCAACCTTACATCAACTGCGGAAAAGGCTCTTGCAAGCTTCGGTGTAAAGCTTGAGAAGCTCTATGACTGTGAGCCCGATGCGGGTCTGGGCAACGGCGGTCTGGGCAGACTTGCGGCATGCTATCTTGATGCTCTTGCAAATCAGGGCTACAGAGGCATGGGCTATTCAATTCTTTACGAATACGGTATTTTCAAGCAGAAAATCATTGACGGCTGGCAGACCGAAATGCCCGATTTCTGGCTTCCCGGCGGTGATGTTTGGCTTGTTCCCAGAGAAGACAAGGTTGTTGAAGTCAAGTTTGAAGGCGAGGTTCTCGACGCATGGGAAGAAGCATATCATCATGTTGAGCTCGTCAACTGCAAAACAGTCAAGGCTGTTCCCTATGATATGATGGTTGCGGGCAAGGATGGCAAGAGTGCCGCCGTGCTCCGTCTCTGGTCAGCAAAGGTTGACGGCTTTGACATGACAAAATTCAATCAGGGCGACTACATGCACGCCATGGAAGAAAAAGCCATGGCGGAGGTTATCAGCAAGGTGCTTTATCCTGCCGACAATCATCCCGAAGGAAAGAGCCTTCGTCTACGTCAGCAGTATTTCCTTGTTTCGGCATCCGTTCAGGATATCGTTCAGCGTCACCTCAGGGATTACGGCTCACTTAAAAACTTCGCTGAAAAGAATGCAATCCATATCAACGACACTCATCCCACAATGGCTATCCCCGAGCTTATGAGAATCATGCTTGACGAATGCGGCTACGGCTGGGACGATGCCTACAGAATCGTTGAGGAATGCTGTGCATATACAAACCACACCGTTATGGCGGAAGCTCTCGAATGCTGGAGCGAAGACCTCTTCAAGCGTCTTATTCCCAGAATTTATCAGATTGTCAAGGAAATCGACAACCGCTTCAGAAAGAAAATTTGGGACGCAACGGGCGATGCGGGCAGAGTTGAAAGAATGGCAATCGTTTCAAACGGTGCCGTCAAAATGGCTAACCTCTGCGTTGCCGTCTGCCACAAGGTCAACGGCGTTTCCGCACTCCACAGTCAGATTCTCAAGGATACAATCTTCAATGATTTCTATACACTTGAGCCCGATAAATTCACCAATGTCACAAACGGTATTGCACACCGCCGCTGGCTCTGCCAGGCAAACCCCGGTCTTACCGAAATGCTGACAGGACTTATCGGCAAGGAATTTGTTTATGATGCTTCAAAGCTTTCAAAGCTTGCAAAATACTCAGACGATGCGGGCGTACTCGAAGACCTTCGCAGAATCAAGCTCGAAAACAAAGAGAATTTTGCCGAAATCGTAAAGAGCAAAACAGGCATCAGCCTTGACCCCAACTCGATTTTCGATGTTCAGGTCAAGCGTCTGCATGAATATAAGCGTCAGCATCTCAACGCCTTCCAGATTCTTGCAAAATATCTTGAAATCAAGGCAAATCCCAACGGTAACTACACTCCCCACACCTATATTTTCGGTGCAAAGGCAGCTTCGGGCTACTATATGGCAAAGAAAATCATTGAATTTATTTTTGCCCTTGCAAATCTCATCAACAATGACCCCGATGTCAAAGACCTTCTCAAGGTTGTTTACATGGAGGATTATAACGTTACCATGGCAGAGGCTCTTATGCCTGCAGCCGACATCAGCGAACAGATTTCACTTGCAGGCACCGAAGCAAGCGGCACGGGCAACATGAAGCTTATGATAAACGGTGCGGTTACCGTCGGCACAATGGACGGAGCGAATGTTGAAATCTATGATGCCGTAGGTCCCGAAAACATCCTTATTTTCGGCATGAGCACTCCCGAGGTCAATGAGCTTAAAAAGAGCGGCTACAATCCTCAGAACTATTATAACAACAATGCCGAGATCAACAGCCTCATCAACTTCATAAACAAAGGTATCGGCGGCAAGATGTTCGGCGAAATCAGCGGTTCCATTGTCAATTATGACCCCTATATGGTTCTTGCGGATTTCTCGGACTACAGAAACATCCAGAAGCAGGCTGAGGAAATCTGGGCTGATAAGGACAGATGGACAAAGATGTCGCTTATGAATATTGCGAGTGCAGGCGTTTTTGCGGCTGACCGCTCAATCAACGACTACGCAAGAGATATCTGGAACGTTGAAAAAATCGACCTTCGCAGCAAGAAATAATAATATAAAACAAACGGGCGGCTCAACAGGGTCGCCTTGTTTTAAAACATTTTCCAAAGGTGACACCATGACCGATACATATTTTATGACTCTTGCAATTGAACAGGCAAAGCTTGCCGCTGACGGGCTTGAAGTTCCCGTCGGTGCGGTTATCGTGCGTAACGGAGAGGTTGTTTCCGTCGGCAGAAACCGCCGCGAATACGGCAAAAACGCTCTTGCACACGCCGAAATCGAAGCGATTGACCTTGCATGCAAAAAGCTCGGCGGCTGGCGGCTGTGGGAATGCGAAATGTATGTCACCCTCGAGCCCTGCCCCATGTGCACGGGAGCGATAATCAATTCAAGAATCCGCCGCCTTGTTTACGGTGCATCCGATATAAAAGCCGGCTCATGCGGATCGGTCATCAACCTTTTTGATTTACCCTATAATCACAAGCCCGAGGTTGTTGCGGGCTTCATGGCAGACGAATGTGCCGCCCTGCTGTCGGATTTCTTTGCAGATCTGAGGAAAAGAAAAAATGAAAAGAAATAAATCACGCCTCACATATTCAATCGTTTTCGCTCTTCTGCTTGCAATTGAAATTCTGATTGCACTTTTCGTGCACGACAGCTTTGTGCGTCCGTTTGTCGGCGATATTCTTGTCGTTGTGCTCATATGTGCTTTTCTTCGGATATTCATTCCCGATAAAGTGAGGCTGCTGCCCGTTTTCGCAACACTTTTTGCGGTTACGGTTGAAGCTTTGCAGTATTTTGATTTTGTTAAGCTTCTCGGGCTTGAAAACAATCCCGTAATCAGCACAGCCCTCGGAAGAACCTTTGATATAAAAGATATTGCTTGTTATATTATCGGCGGAGCTTTGTTTTTTGCTGCCGAAACATTTTTCAGGAGGAAAAGCCGATGAATGTTGAAAACATCTTTTTTGCAATTGAATTAATAGGTGTTGTCGCCTTTGCAATAACGGGTGTAATTACCGCAATCGAAAAAAATTTTGACATTTTCGGAGCACTCGTTCTCGGTACTGTTACGGCGGTCGGCGGCGGAATTGTTCGTGACCTCATTCTCGGCTACACTCCGCCCATGGCATTCCGCAAATCCGTTTATGCCATAACCGCATTGGTAACCTCGCTTGCGGTTTTTGTTATTGCTTATTTCTTCGGCAAAAGAATCCAGAAGCATTTTGATGTTTATTCCCAGGTAATTAATATTTTTGACTCAATCGGACTTTCGGTTTTCGTTGTCGGCGGTGTCAACAGTGCAATTGCCTGCGGATTTGAAGAAAACATGTTTCTCTCGATTTTCGTTGCAACCTTAACGGGTGTCGGCGGCGGCATCATGCGTGATATCATGGCGGGCAGAGTGCCGAAAATCCTGAGAAAAAGAGTTTATGCCCTTGCGGCAATAATCGGAGCGATTATATATTATATTCTTATCCATTATCAGCTTTGCTCCTCAACATTCGCAATCGTCATCGGTGCAGGATCGGTTCTGGTTATCAGAATTCTCGCAACGATATTTCATTGGAACCTGCCGACGGTCAAAAATCTTGATGAATAAAAAATCAACGGAAGCGTACTTTTTCGGTACACTTCCGTTTTTATTTTTAATACATTCTGTTAAGATTACCCTTTTTCCATTCTTTATAAAAAGTTTCTATGGAAAACGCCCATATTCCTTTTCCTTTCATAACTTTTTTGATTACCTTTTTGCATTCTCTCGGATAATCAAAAATCAGAAGAGTTGCCGTCCACGAAGAAACATAAATATCCTCATGGTAAAGAAGTTTTTTCAGCATTTTCATTCCCTCTTCATCTTCAACAAGAATTCTGAGGTTTTTTATAATTTCGGCATGGGCTTTGTTGATAGCCCTGTAATCTTCCGACTTAACAGTTTCGGAGCCGTGAATTATACAGGCTTCCATATATTTTTCAAGGCAGCTTTCAAGCATAACCCATGTCTCCTTACTGCTTTTCACTCACAGCCTCAAGAACCTCCTGCTTGAAATCGCCGAAGATTTTATATTTCTTTGTGAAGATAATAAGCGATGCGATAATCATCAGGGGAGGAACGATGAACATAAGGAAAGAAATCGCATTCTGTGCCTGAGCGGTCTGCACTGCCGCCTCACCGTCATAACCCGTAAAGGTGAATGTTGCATACATGATAATCGCCTGAACGGTATATGCCATTTTCTGAAGGAAGCCCTTCATCGAGAAGGTAAGGCTCTGGTTGCGTGCACCAGTTTTGTATTCACCGTAGTCAACACAGTCTGCAAGCATAACGGTCTGATTGACAAACATGCTGCCCGTGCCGAGAGAGGTGAGAATATAGAAAAGACCGAGTGCGGTAACATTGCCGGTAAAAACATAGCCCATAACCGCCATGCCGATATAACCTGCCGCCGCCATGCCGAGCGAAAGCTTATAGATTGAGCGGTTATTCATAAATTTTGAGAATACGGGAACAACAAGAATCGAAAGCACCGAGCCGACCGTGCCCATGAGATTGAATTTTGACTGCAGGGTGAGATCGCCGAGCACGGATGTGAAATAATAGCTGCTGATGCCCGAGGTCATGTAGAAGCCTGCGTTTGAAATCATTGCAAAAAGCATGAAAACAAGAAGCTGGTCATTGCTCTTTATTACATTGATTGCCGCTTTGAACGAGAATTTTTCTTTGTTGACGATAATTCTTCTTTCCTTTGTTGAAAGCACGCTGACAAGTGCAAAAAGAACAAGACCTCCTGCCATGATTACCGACCATTTGCCGAAGCCCTTGCTGAGTGCATCCGAGGTCATTGCATCAAGCTTGCTGCCTGCAACGCCGCCGAAAAACGCAACCGCCATGGGAGTGAAAATAGAGATAATTCCCTGACCGAGACCCGAAAAGGCTCTTGCGATTGTTGAAACAAGATTTCTGTCCTTTTCTTCGGATGCAAATGAAGGCACCATTGACCAGAAGGGAATATCCGCAAGAGTGTTTGTCATGCCCCACAAAACATAGAGAACGGCGGCATAAACATAAAGACCCGTTGAACCCGATGCAAATCCGGGATTATTGAAAAGTAAGCCGAGCACTATCGCATTCATCAACGCACCCGTTAAAATCCACGGACGGTATTTACCCATTTTTGTATGGGTTTTGTCAACGATCATTCCCATCATCGGGTCGTTGATTCCGTCCCATATTCTTGCAAGCGGAGTTATGATAAGAAGAAATGCAGGGCTGATTCCGAGTGCGTTTGTGAGATAAATTGAAAGATAGGAATAAAACATTCCGTAGCTGAGATCAAGACCGACGGCACCCACGCCGTAGCCGAGCTTTTCGCCAAGACCGATTTTTTTCATTTCAAAGCTCCTTTATTTTATAGTTTTATCATAATTATATCTTCTTCTCGTCTGCGTGCCCTTTCCGAACTGAACAGCCTCGGTCGGGCAGCAGTTGATGCATGCCGTGCAATGCTGACATTTTGACTTTATCCAGACAGGCTTTCCGTTTTCCATTTCAATTGCACCGTCAGGACAGTTTTTTGCACACATTCCGCACGAAACGCATTTATCATCGGCATAAAACTTTTTCGTTGTCCTGAAAAAGTCATAAAGATGCGGAACAAAAAGGCTCTTGAGCTCGCCTGCCGTGCTGCCTGCACGCTTTTTTGCAAGACTGTTTATATCCTCGCAGACCGTCTCAAGCTCCTTATCGGCATGAGCCAGAAATTTTTTCGCCTTTTCCTTCGGGCTCGGGTCATAAAGCACAACATAGTTGTCGGGCATCTTCAGGGAGAAGCTGTAATCAAGCTTTCTGCCGAGCATTTTTGCGAGCATTTTATCCGCCGTGCCAGTTGTTGCACCGCAGGTGATAACGCAGTAAACATAGTCTCCGAGAGAATTTTTAACCTCAGGCAAAGAGGCAAAACGCTTGATAATTTCAGGCAGACCCCAGAAATAGACCGGAAAAACAAAGCCCGTTTTTCCGCTTTTTTCTTTGATTTCAGCCCTGCCGTTGAGGATATCGGCAATACTGACCGCAGTATCTCCCGTTTTTGCGGCAATAACCTCAGCCGCATGCTTTGAATTTCCCGTTGCGGAAAAATAATAAACCATAATAACACCTTTAAATTTTTATTTATAAAAATTTTATCATCACGGGATTTTTTTGTCAATAAATAATAACGATTGTTGTGCACATAATAAAAACGAACTCACAGTTCAATATAATTACAGAGAGGAACCTCGTAATGGAAAACAACAAACAGCAGAATCAGCAGAACAACAACCAGAACAAGAATCAGCAGAACAATCAGCAGAATAAAAATCAGCAGAACAAGAAAAACAACAACGAAAACTTCTGAAAAACGCCGTATCGCAACACAAGTTGCGATACGGCGTTTTGTTATGCTTTGATATATTCAATCAGCACCAGTATGTAATGATATACCACGGGCAGGATAAGTGCGGGCACCATATTAAGTGTTTTAAACTTCTTTTCGAGAAGAAAATTCAGACCTATTGCCATGATTATCGCATATCCGACCATACAAAGCTGCTCAAGAAGCTCGCCCTGAAGAATTCCGCTCAGAGTGCCTGCAAGAAGTGAAATTCCGCCCTGATAAACAAGCATGGGGATGCAGGTAAAGATAACTCCGAAGCCGAGGGTTGCGCCGAAAATAACGGCATTTACCGCATCAAGTGCACTTTTCACAAAGAGGATTGAGCTGTCACCCGTCAGACCGTCATTGATTGAGCCGATAATCGACATTGCACCGACGCAGAAAAGCACCGTACCGTTTATAAAGCCAGAAGCAAAGCCCTTTGCGCTGAATCTTTTTTCAATTTTGTTGCAGAAGCCGCCAAATCGCTCATCGAGCTTCAGAAGCTCACCGATAAGAGTACCGACAACGAGAAAAACAACCAGCAGCAGCTCTCCGCTGCTTGAAATTTTTCCGTCTTCAATCGTAAACATATTTGCAATAACGCCGTTCATACCAATGATAAGCACAGCCAGACCGAGTGCTCTGTTGATTCCGTCGGCATAAGCAGGCTTGATTCCTTTTTTGAAAAGCAGACCGATAAGACCGCCGATTATAACCGCAGCACAGTTAACGAGTGTTCCCGTCATTCCATCTTCCTCCTGATTTTTCTACATCCCGAATTTTAACACTTTACAACGCAAAAGTCAATGTCAAATCCGCTAAAAACTGTCTGTATGTCAGGTTGATATTCCCTTTTTCTTCTCGCAGAACGCAAAACCCAACATTTACCTGCACAATTGTGCGAATTTTAACATTCTATTAACATTTATCTAACATCAACACAACAGAGTATATTTAATATTTGTATGCACAACCCTCAAAAACGAAAAGGAGAAATCACATGAAGAAAAAAGGAATCACAAAACTGCTCAGCATCATTCTTGCCGTAACCATGGTTTTCGGCTTCGCCGTAAGCCCCCTCGCATCCGAAGGTACGATTACATACAAATCCGACGAATATGAGCTGAAAAAAATTTCCCATCCCGAAAAAGGTTCAGGTGAGGTTGACGGCATTGTTGACTATGTCGGCAACGGTGCGGTTTCCGCAAAGGATGAAGGCCAGGGTGACAGAGGTCAGAACTATGCGTGGTCTGCCGTTGCCTACGGCGATTGTGTCTATGTTTCAACAAACTACAACTCCCTCGGTCTTACTCTCGGATTCATGGATTCAGTTCTCGGCAACGATTTTGACCCTGCCGAAATGAATGCAACGCTCGATGTTATGTATAACGGTCATTTCTACACAGGCGAGCCCGACGGTGCCAACACGGGCGGCGTGCTCACCAAAATCAATGTCAAAACAAATGAAGTTACCGTTCTTATGAGCAAATCGGAAACAGGTCACAACGTTCAGCTCAGAAATGCTTGTGAATTCAACGACAAGCTTTATTTCTGCGGCTCTGTCAACGGTCTGCCGAAAATTATCGAGGTTGATCCCGGCAACAACGATAAATGCACAATCGTTTATGAAGGCATCAGTCAGAGCGACTATTATCAGGCATATCTTCAGGGCATCTGCACGGGCATCAGAGGACTTTGTGCCTATAAGGATTATCTTATTGTAAGCATGGTAACTCTCGGCGGTGCTCAGATTCTTATTTCGGAAAACCCCTCCGCAGGTAAGGATGCTTTCACGGTAATTGCTGACCAGCAGGAGCTTTTTGACTATCCCGCATATCATTTCCCCGACAGCATCTATGGAGGTTCAATCTGGGAAATGGTTGAATATAATGATGACCTTTATGTTTCAATCTGCACGGGCACTCCCGATAACAAGCCCGACGAATACACAATGCAGTCATTTGCACTTGTCAAGGGAGAAATGGGAGAAAATGCCGCCGACTGGACCTGGACTCCCGTTATCGGCAACAAGGCTGACGGTGCAAAATACACCTTCGGAATTGACCCCGAAAGAACAAGAGCAGGTGCAGGCGTTATCTATGTTTATAACGACTACCTCTATATCGGCGAATACAATGACGAGGAAATCCCCCTTGAGCACATTCTTTTCAAGGCTGACTTCACTTTTATGAACAGAAACCTTGAGCAGTCTGTAAGCCTTTACCGAATGGATAAAAACGAAGATATTGAGCTCGTTATGGGTGATGCAACAAAGATGTTCCCCGAAGGCGGAAAATCGGGTCTCGGTTCAGGCTTCGGCAGAAACGAAAACCAGTATATCTGGAGAATGGAAGAATATAACGGCAAGCTTTATGTAGGAACCTTCGACACAAGCAGCCTTCTTGAGCCCGTCGGTCAGTTTGCAAACGGCGACCTTCTTTCAATGACTCCTGCCGAGTGGGCAAGCCTTATCGGCTACATCAAAACATTTATTGAAATCTCTTCCGCATCAGACGAAGGCGTGGTTGCAACACAGTCGTTAAACAGCGAAGAAACCGACGACCTCACATATCTCTATAGCAAATATACGGTTGATGAGCTTGCAAAAATGGCATCGGATAAGGTTCACGGCAAGGCTGCAAGAATCGCTCCTCAGTCTGAGCTTGCACTCTCAACTCTTATCGACACCCTTGAAGGCTTTATGACAACGGCAAATTACATGATTGATGCCGAAAGAGGCTTCGACCTTTATGTTACCGAAGACGGCATCAACTTCGAAACAATCACAACCAACGGCTTCAACGATCCCTACAACCACGGTCTGCGTACCTTTGCAGCTATGGATGACGGACTTATGATAGGCACCGCAAACCCCTTCTACGCATGTCAGGTATGGATGCTTACCGACGGCAACGAGGTTGAGAAGGACACTTTTGCCGATATCATGGACAATATTTTCGGCGATGTTTTCAGATACATCATCACATGGTTCAGAGAAATCTCCTTATTGCTTGAAGCAGTATTTTAATTAAATTCACAAAAAAGGGAGCACTTCGCATCTGAAGTGCTCCCTTGACTGTCGATAAACCTGATTTTTGTATATAAACTGTAATTTGCTGTTTCGGCTCCCTCAAGAGGGAGTTGGACACGGAGTGACTGAGGGAGTTTCGGATTTTGCATAAAACTATTGATTTGCAAAAGATTTCTACTGATAAATCCTCCGTCTTTTGCTTCGCAAAATCCGCCTCCTTTTCAAAGGAGGTAAATGAAGCTTCAAAGCTTCACGCTTTTATGTCTATTAAGATAGACAATATTTCTTTCAAAAAGAGCGAATCCGTTTTTCAGTTTTCGGATTCGCTCTGATTTTTAGCCCTTGACTACTCCGCCCTTCATCTTGATAAGCTCACGGTAGCTGATAAGCTCAACACCGTGTTCCTTAAGATATTTGTGGGTGTAGGGGTCCTTCATAAGCTGATATTCCCACACTCTGTCCTGCCATCTTGAGGTGATGCCCTTAAGCTCATCACACTCAACGGAAGGATGAATAAAGGTTTCGGTCACGCCGTCCTCGGGGATATCCGTCCAGATTTTGAGAATTGTTTCTCTGTAGGTTTCGTAGCTCTTTCTCATGTCGTCATTCCAGTCGGGGAAAAGAAGATAGTCGGGAATAACAACATTATATTTCTTGCCCCACCTCTTTGAAAGAAGAGTGATTGCGGCATAGAGGAAATAGGGTGTGCCGTTGGGACAGATTCTCTTATCGTGCTTCGTATAAAGTCTGTATGCATAGCCGTATTCGCCGCAGACACGCAGAGTCATCTTTGCAAGACCGAGTCTGCCTGTGTAGTGACCGTAAAGCGAGCCCATGTGATTGTCGGTATGAGAGGGCTTCATTCCCCACTTGTGAGCAAGGTCAATCTGTGCACGGATTTCAGCTTCAAGGTCTGCATAGGATGCATTCTTTTCAACCTGATCGCTTTCATGCCACATAAAGCCTTCTTCGTCGATAAGAGTTTTGCCGTTTGTGAGGGGCTTCCAGCGGTATTTGCCCCATTCGCTTGTCATTGTGAGATGAACGCCGATTGCATGCTCGGGATGTGCAATTGAAAAATCAACTGCTTCCTTCGCTGTAGGACAAGGCATCATAACCGTTGCGGATTTGAGCCATCCGCCTTCAAAAAGCTCCGCCACCGCTTCATTGGCAGCGTGGCACATTCCGTAGTCGTCTGCGTTAACAATAAGATATTTAGGCATATGTATTTCCCTTTCTTTTTACATCTGAAAAAATTATATCATAACAAAACGGATTTATCAATCATTTAAAAAAATTCTGCTGTATCTCTGTTTTATATCAAGAGAACCGTCACCTTTAAGGGTTGTTACGGTAACACCGAGCACCCATTGACTTTCGGGCAGCCCGAAATTGGTGCCGTGATGATAAAGATAGCCTCCGGGAAGATTATAAACAAAATATACACCCTTATAAATTGCACACCAGTCGTTGACATGGTCGTGACCGACGAAAATCGCCTTTGTCTGAGTACCCTTTTCCTCAATTGCGGCAAACATTCCGCTGTTGTAGGGTGAGCAGCCCACACTTTCCCATTGCTCGCCGAAAAGGACTTCATAATCCCCCGTCGGCTCATATCTGCCGCCCTCTGTTTCCTTGAAAATCTCAGCAAATTCGGGAATCGCAATGTGAAAATACATCATCGACTCCGCATGACCGTATTCCTTCATCAATCTGTCGGTTTCTTTTTTATAGAAATCAATCTGCTCTTTTTTCAGGAAATCATAGCCCTTCATGTCGTCGGGAAGTCCGTATACCTTTTTATCCCTTTCGAGAATATCTCTTCCCGAGTCAAAACAGAAAAGGGTCTGACGGTGTCTGCCGCCCTTGCCGAGAATATTGATTGTATAATTACCGTAGCCAAAAAGCTCTTCGGGTCCGAATTTGCAAAGACAATGCTCATAATCCGTAAAGCTCTTCATCAGAAGCCATTTATAGAAGCCTCTGTCCTCTCTCGTTTCGTGATTTCCGAAAACCGCCGCCCAGTAAACGCCGATTTCTTCCATCATCCGTGCAAACTGAATTGCCTCAATCTGCTGAAATTTTCCGAGAATTACATCACCCGTAAGAATAACAAGGTCAGGCTTAACCTCTTTGATATGACGGATAAATTTTTCAACAACCGTTCTGTTTTGTGCGTTATCATCGCTGAAATGAAGGTCTGTTGATGTTACAATAACAAAATCATCATCGGTCATGTTGCCGTTTTTATCAAACTTTGCAATTGAGGTTGAATAATCATTCTGAGAAACGATTCTGACATCTGTGCCGATTTTGTGCGACTCATCGCATTTGCAATAAAGCAACGAAGGCTTTTTGCCGCCCGTCATGCCGTAAACCGCATTTGCTCCCGCAAGATATGCTTTTATCGCACTCTGCCTTACAAATCCCCATGCTTTATACATTATATATACCGCCTTTTACATGTAATAAATCAATTATATTGCTATCCCATCTTTTTGTCAACAATTCGGAATAATATCGGAATTCTCCGAATAATTTATTTCAAGGGAGTTTTATTGGACATCCGTACTGTTATAATACAGACATAAGATAAACGAAACGGATTTTTCCGATTGTGTGAGGTGGTTAAAATGATAAAAAGAAAAGCCCGTGACAGCTTGTGAAAGTAAAACAAAAAAAGTCATAAAAAATGTCGAAATACATCAGATAGTACAAATTGCGGTCGGTTTGCTTGACAGCAACTATATATTGTGGTAAAATTCAAATACAAACAAAAGCAAAAAAATATTCGACAAAATCGAACATTTGTCTTGACAAACGAACGTTCGTTTGCTATAATAGACTCACAGAACAAATGTTTAACATATTCGGCAGGGAGGAATTGAAATGTCATTTGCAGAAGTTATCAGAACATTTTTTGAATTTGCAGCAGTTATACTGCTTATAATAGGATTTATCAATGAAAAGAAGGTTGTTGCTTTCGAGGTTAAACTCGCAAGAGCAATCAGAATTCATCTTCGCAACCGCCGCATCCGCAAGCAGAAGGAAGCAGCAAGAGAATACCGTTCAAGAGTTCAGCAGAGAGCTCCCGAGGATAATTATTCCGAGGAACCCGTTCTCACGGTTGTGTCAAATGAAGCTTCATATTTTGTTGCATAACCTTCAGGTTTTGTTGCAATTGAAAAGCAGACAGTTCTCCATCGGACTGTCTGCTTTTTCTTTTTGATGTTACAAAAAACTTTATTTGATTTTTTTGTAACATGGTGATATAATAGTAAAGATTTGGTTTTGAATTAACAAAAAACTTTTATCTGGAGGCAATATGATTAAGAAATTTACGGCAATCATCCTTACTGTTGCAATTCTTGTCACTACCTGCACCTCGCTGATTGTAGGGGCATCCGAAAAGAAAATCACACAGCCTGAAAACCTGACGGAATATTCGGAATTTCTTGAGCAGGAGGGCTATCCCGCACTTACCACCGCACAGATGATGTCGGCGATAAAAAAGCTCAATAACGCTTACCGTTTTCTGACAGGCAGAGGCGATGTGCCTCAGGAGCATTTCAACTTTACGGTTGATGAAATACTCAATGACATCTGCGTTTCAATCGCAAAGGATACGGGGCTTGACCTTCTGATGATGACAAGCAATCTCCCCGAATCAAATCAGTTCACCGAATTTATTGTTGAAACCTTTGATATCGACACAACCGCTCTGCGTAATGAGTTTATGAGCCGCAGGGAAGAAGCGGTTGCTCAGGGCAAATCGCTTGAATCAAAAATCTATTATTTCCTTGCCGTTTATTTCAGCGTTATCGTTGAATGCAGAGCTTACTGCATACCCGAGGAAGGCGAAAAGAACGTTTATGAAGTTGCACTTGACATCACCATGCGTGACGGTACCGTTCAGAAGGTTACAACGGGCATCATGGTCAACACCGCAACGGGCGAGGTTTATGACCGCTATGGCAACGGTCTGGTCGGCACGGGCTATAACTTCAACATTCAGGAAGCTCTTGTTTACACAACCGTTACCGCGTGGACCAGAAGCTTCGGCTTCTGCCTCTTCTATGATATCTTCTCATATGTCACCCCGTTTTTCTTCTATGACACCCGCAGAATCAAGTTTGAATATGACGGGTTAGAATGGATGATACAGATATGGAAGGGCAACTATCTTGTTTCAAACGGTGCCGAAATCGGAATTTATTCGAGAGAGAGCTACAGAGCAGGCTCTTTTTATGACTGTGCAACGGATGAACAGATGATGAAAATGTCCATGGAGCTTTATCACGGCGATGATTTGCTTTTCAGCCGCCCCGAAACACTTCACTGGTGGATGACGGGCTTCAGAATTTCGGACACTCTCTATCCCGCAAGCTCAATGACACTCAGATTCACAATTGAGATGCAAAGTGAAGAAATGCTCAAAGCCTTCTGCAATGCAATTGACAAACACTACAAAAAAGATATTTTCTACACCGTTGACGGACTGACCGTCAGCGTAACATGGTAAAATAATAAAGGGACTGCAGCAATGCAGTCCCTTTTTGCTTATCACTGTTCCATGAAATGAATTTTTGTTTTGTCTATATGTTCTCTCTCATATTCAATCTCAAAAAGTTCATTCCACTGTTTTTCTGTTCCTTCATAATAAATATCATATGTTGTCTGTGGCCGGTAATCTTCATCGTATTCATTTTTGTATCCGTAAAAATTGCAGCCTCCGATTTTTTCGATATTATCACCGACATATATTTTTTTAAGGTATCCCGAGTTTTCTATTGCACCGGGTCTGATTTCTTTTACACCGTCGGGCAAACGGTATATCTCACCTTCGGCATTGACAGGATATATATACAGGACAGTTTTATCCTTATTATATAAAATTCCGTTTTCACTTGTGAAACACTTATTTTCAGGGTCAACATTCACCGCTTTGAGTGCATTGCCTGCTATTGCCCATTCATGTATATATGAAACACCTTTGCCGATATTGACTGTTTTAAGTCGGGAACATCCCGTCATCGCTTCGCTTCCGAGATAGGTCACGCTATCGGGAATATCAATATATTTTATGCCGGAATATTTGAATGCTCCTCCATCCAGTTTTGTCAGCGTATCAGGCAGAATAACGGTTTCTATATTGTCATTTCCGTAAAGCATAATAAAATCTATAACTGTTATACCTTTTCCTACGGTAAGCTTGGTTAATCCGTTGCAGTATCTGAATGCACCGGGATATATGCAGGTAACACTGTCAGGAACGGTATATTCATATTGAATTTTACCATAGGGATATTGGATAAGCTCTGTCATATCCTTGCTGAAAAGAACGCCGTCAACACTTGTAAAATATTTGTTTTTCTCGCTAACATCAATACTTTTCAACTTGCTACATGGCAACCCCTCAATTTCAAAATCAAACGGAGAACCGCTCATATCACTGACACCGCTGCCGATATACACTTTTTCAAGTGAGGTGCAGCCAACAAAAGCCTCCGATTCTATAACCTCCACACTGTCGGGAATAACAATTGATTTAACACTGTCACACCACTTAAATGCAGACGCCTCTATTTTTCGTGTACCTTCTTTTATTTTAATGTGTTCAATCTCTGTTTCCCGATCAACTTCAACAAGACAGTCTCCCCTGTAAAGCAAACCATCTTCCCAATTTTCAAAATTCAGTTCGGAAGAAGATTCTTTGAATGCTTCACTTGTTTTATAAGTCTTTTCTGTTGTTAAGTCGTTCGAAACATCTTGAGAATCATAGCACGACGAAAAAACAAACGATAATAAGCAAATATAAGTAAGCAAGAAAAATATCGGAATTCTTTTCATTATTTTCACTCCTCATACTATTATAATTTTATTATATCTTTCGTCTGCTCTTTTTGTCAAATTACAATTATGTCATTTTTCATCCTCGTATACATAAGAAAACACGGTATGAGAAAAATCTCATACCGTGTTTTTTACTGTCTTTTAAAATCCGAACTGTTCAAAATAGAATTCAAACGGGTCAACATAATATGCCTGAGTTGTTGTAATGGGCTCAGAGCCGCCCTTATCCTCAACAAGTGTTACCTCAACCTCAAATTCGTCAATCGAATAATTGCTGTTGACTCTGCAGAGGGTGAGCGTCATCTTGTCGCCAACCTTACCGTTATCAATCTTTTCAAGAAGAACATCCGCCGTTGTGAGCGGCTTTCCGTTAACGGCAATAATCATGTCATACTGTCTTGCCTCGGTGTTTGCAAGCGAGCCGTCAGGGCTGATTTCATTGATAATAAGAGTGCCTGCAGGCAAACCCTTTATCTGAGCGATCATGCTGTACTGTGCACTTGCACTGACGGGATAATAGGTTATGCCGAGCTTGGGTCTGTTGGGCACATAGCTGTAGTTGATGAGATCCTCAATTATCGGCTTTGCAGAGGTGATGGGAATTGCAAATCCGATGCCCTCATAATCGGTTGCGGCAATTTTCTGGGAGTTGATGCCGATAACCTGACCGTAAGCATTCACGAGCATACCACCCGAGTTTCCGGGGCTGATAGCCGCACTGTGCTGAATACTCTTCATGGTGTAGCCGATTTCACTGTTGACGGGTCGGTCAATTGATGAAACATAGCCGCTTGTGAATGAGCCGAAAAGCTCTACACCGCCGGGATTGCCGATTGCATAAACGGGATCGCCGACAACAAGAGCACTTGAATCACCGAATTCCGCTGCGGGAAGTCCCTTTGCCTTGATTTTGATAACGCCGATATCCGTTCTTGTGTCGAAGCCTGCGATTTCGGCATCGTAGGTTGTGCCGTCCTCTGTCTGAACTCTTACGCTGACACCTGCATCGCTGATAACATGTGCACAGGTGATGATATAGGTATAGGTGCCCGTTGCATCCTCACCCATAACGATGCCTGAGCCCTCACCTGCAGAGGCATTGGTATTTCTCGTGTAAACAACAATGCCGACATTGCTCGGTCTGAGCTTCGCCGCTATCTGAGCGGTGGTAAGAACTCCGCCGCTTGAAACCTTTGTGGGAGTTATGGGAGATTCGTTGATATTGAGCTTGGGTCCGTCATTCTTTTCCTTTTTATCGGAAACGGATGCTCCGCCGTTATTATCAGAATGCTTTGAAATTGATGCAACTCCGAAGCCGAGAGCAAAAACAAGAATGAGAGCGATTGCTGAAATGAAGGTTTTCATGCCCTTCTTTTCCTTTTTGGGTTTGTTTTCGGGCTGAGGCTGCGGATATGCATAATAGGACTGCTGCTGAGCGTTATTCTGATAAGCATACTGCTGCTGACCGTATTGCTGACTGCCGCCCTGAGTATAGCCGTAATACGTCTGCTGAGGCTGCTCATTCTGAACAGGTGCCGTGTAAGGAGCGGATTCAGGCTCTTCAACAACCTGAGCCTCAACCTCAGGAACATCCTCACTCTTTATTTCAGCGGTTTCTGCGGGAAATATTTCTTCCGTTACAGGCTCTTCTTTTTCAACCGTAATCTGAGGTTCGGGAACAATATTTTCTTCGTTATTAAAGTTATTTCCAAATTCTTCGTTCATTTTCATGCCTCCGATATAGAATGACTTTATTTTAACCTGCTTTTGTTACAATAATTTGAACACAGGTTTAATAATAATTCAACATTTGTAATACTTCATCATCTCAGTCAAGCGGAAGCTGGAAGATGAATTCGGTATATTCGCCGTATTCGCTTCTTGCGGCAATCTGTCCGCCGTGAAACTCAATTATCATTTTGCAAAGATAAAGACCCATGCCCGCTCCCTTGACATCATAGCTGCGGGATTTGTCAATCTTATAGAATCTTTCAAAAATCTTATCAATTTCCTCGCTCGGTATACCCTTTCCGCTGTTGCGGATTTTAACAATAATTTTTTCGGAATCCGCCTTTGAGCTGACTTCTATATATCCGCCCTCGGGGGTAAACTTTACCGCATTATCAACAAGATTATAGACAACCTGATTTATCATATCCTTATCCGCAACAACATTATTTATATTCATTGCATCAAGTCCGCGGATCTCGATATGCTTTTTATCAATCACCTGCTCAAAACCGAGTAAAGTTCTGAATATCATTTCGGAAACATCAAATTTAACGGGCTTGAGGTCAAGCTCGCCAGCCTCAAACTTACTCATGTTGAGCATGCCCGTAACAAGCCTTGAAAGTCTTCTGACCTCGTCTGAAACGATTTTAAGATACTGCATCTCTTTTTCTTTTTCAATTGTGCCGTCAAGAATGCCGTCAATAAAGCCGCCGATAGTCGTCATCGGAGTTTTAAGCTCATGCGAAACATTTGCAACAAAGCTTCTTCTTGACATTTCAAGAGTAGCAAGTGCCTGAGCCATGCTGTTGAACGCCTGAATAAGCTCGTCAGTTTCATCCTGACCGAGAATCCGTATTTTTGAACGCTTGATTGCGATTCTCTTTGAGAAATCACCCGTTGCATATTGCTTCGCGGCTGCCGACATCTCTCTGAGAGGTCTGGTGAGTCTGTAGGAAACAAGATAAACCATCACAAAGGTAAGAGCCAGTGCAAAAAGCATTGCAAGGAAAAACATTCTGAAGATACCCGTGATATACGGAGTCAGACCGTCAACAATCGGCTGAGTCACAAAAGCAACCGCAACCGTCTGCCCGTCAACAACAACGGGTGCACCGACCGTAAAATGAATGTCATTCAGCGAGCCGCCGAGATTACCCGTTGACCGGTAAAGCCCCGTTTTTGCAACATTCAATATGTCCTCAGGCACTCTGTATTGATTATGCACCATACAGTTGCCCGTGATAAGAGCCATGTTGGATTGCAGAATTTCCTTGCAGTAAACAACTCTTCCGCTTGTGTTTGTTATAAAAACATCCGCATCAACCGCATTTGATATCTGCAGAAGCGTGTTGCAGATAACTATAACCGAGCCTCTGCCGCTGTCGGTAAGATAATCCGATTCAAGAACGTCACTCGTATTCTGTGCAACACTTATGCAGTTTTCAACAAGCAGAGCGTTTTTTTCATCCATCCAGAGCTTTGATACCAAAATCAAGAGAGCTCCGCCTATAAAGACGAAGCTTGCAAGAATGATTGAAATTGTTACAAGGAAATATTTCCGGAAAAGTCCGGAACCTTTTCTCCTGGACACCTTAATACACTCCCGTCAACTCTTTTAATCCTTGGTTTCAAACTTATAACCGACGCTCCAGACGGTCTTGAGCTCCCATTTTTCGGAAACACCCTCAAGCTTTTCACGCAGACGCTTGACATGAACGTCAACCGTTCTTGAATCGCCATAGTAATCAAAGCCCCAGACCTCGTCAAGAAGCTGGTCTCTTGTGAAAACTCTGTTGGGATTGCTTGCAAGGTGATAAATAAGCTCGAGCTCTTTGGGAGGTGTGTCAACCTTTTTGCCGTCAACACGAAGTTCATAGTTGGTGAGATTGATTGAAAGCTTTTCGTAGCTTACCTCCTTGATATCTGCCTGAGGTGCGGAGCCGCTTCTGCGGAGAACCGCCTTTACTCTTGCCATAACCTCTTTTGCATCAAAGGGCTTGACCACATAGTCATCCGCACCGAGTTCAAAGCCGAGAACCTTATCGAAGGTTTCGCCCTTTGCAGTGAGCATGATGATGGGCTTATCCGAAAATTTTCTTACCTCTCGGCATACCTGCCAACCGTCGAGAACGGGAAGCATGATATCGAGAAGCATAAGGCTCGGTGAAAGCTCCTGAAAAGCCTTTACGGCATCTGCACCGTTGTTTGCAATAGCAACTTCATAACCCTCTTTTTCAAGATAGAGTCTGAGAAGCTCGCAAATATTAGTGTCGTCATCAACAACAAGAATTCTTTCTGCTGCCATGATAATATCCCCCTCCTGATAATTTTTGTCTACACTTATAATTATACTCTATTTTTTAACAAATTTGTGAATAGCCGTGAAATAATCTGTTACATTTAAGCCGCAATAATGAACAAATCATTAATTATTTAACAGAAAACTTAAAAACAGTGCATGATTTGAATTTTTCGCCTGCATCAAATGTGCACTGCGGAAATTCGGGCATATTGGGTGTGTTGGGATAATACTGAGTTTCAAGGCAGAAGCCCGCATGCTGAATAAGCGGATTTCCTTTTTTGCCGGTTATTGTTCCGTCAAGGAAATTGCCCGTATAAAGCTGAACACCGCAAAGGTCGGTGAAAACCTCAAGCACTCTGCCGCTTTCGGGGTCATAAGCAACCGCTGCAGGACCGTCGCCGTCGTTAAGACAGAAGTTATGGTCATATCCCCTGCCGATTTTGATCTGCTCATCATCCGCAGCAATATCCCTGCCGATTGCCTTTGACTGTCTGAAATCAAAGGGAGTGCCTTCAACGGGTCTGATTTCGCCCGTGGGAATGCTGTTTTCATCAATCGGAGTATATGCATCGGCATTAATCATAAGCTCGTGACCGAGCACATCGCCCTTGCCCGCAAGATTGAAATATGCATGGTTGGTCATGTTGATAACGGTCTTTTTATCGCTGACCGCATTGTATTCAATCTTGAGTGCATTATCCTCATGCAGAGTAAAAACAACTCTGAAATCAACCTTGCCGGGGAAGCCCATTGCTCCGTCGGGGCTTGTGTAGCTCATTTCGAGCGAATTATCGTCAATGATAATCGCCTTCCAGACTGCGGTTGAAAGCTCGGCACCGCCATGAAGGCAGGTAATGCCTTTTTCGTTCTTCTCAACCTCATATTCAACGCCGTCAATGCTGAATTTTCCGTTTGCAATGCGGTTTGCATATCTGCCGACGGTCATACCCTCATAATCGGAATGGTTTTCGTGACCGTCGATTGTGTCAAAGCCTGCAAGCACATCGGCAAAAACGCCGTCTTTATCGGCGGCATAAATGCTGTTGATTGTTGCACCGTAGGTGATGATATCAACAGCCATTCCCGATGAATTTTTAAGTGTATAGCAATCAACCGCCCTGCCGTCTGCGGTTGTGCCGAAAATATTTTTAACTATCATAGTATTACCTCCACGCTTGTATTTATATTATTTTACCATATATATACGGATATGGCAATAAATAAATTATGTTTGAAACCCCTCCGCTTCGCTTTGCTCAGCACCTCCCCTGAAGGGGAGGCAACCGAAACAGCCTGCTTTACCTAAAAATCAACAACACTTCTGACATAATTATCTATATATTCACAAACACCTTCAAAGTTTTCATCAACTTCATTATTCGGTATTCGGATAACAACCAAATTGAAGTCTTTCAGTTTTTCTGTGCGAATCTTATCTTTTATCGCATCATCTTTGTTGTAATGCTGCGAACCGTCAAGCTCGATTACAAGTTTTGCTTTGAAACAATAAAAATCAACAATATAATTTCCGACAGGTTTTTGTCTTTGAAACCTCACAGGATAGTCACGCAAAAAATCATACCAAAGCTTTCTTTCCCAAGGAGTCATATTTTTTCTCAAATTTCTCGCAAGCTTTATATTGGAATGCTTATAGGGTAACAAAATCAATCATTCGCTTTCTGCTTTAATAAAAATCTGCCTCCCGATATAGGGAGGCAATAAAAAATAATCTGCAGTTTAAAATCATAATCACAGCTGATTGTTTTCGGCTCCCTCCTGAGGGAGCTGTCCGTAGGACTGAGGGAGTTACGGGTTTTGCGTAAAACTGTCGGATTACGGCTTTGCACAAATAAACCCTCTGTCTTTTTCATCAATCCTGAAATCAGATTTTTAAATTATATCCTCAAACTCAACAACCTTATTGGTTTTACCCGATTCAAAAATCGCTTCAACAAGACGCATGAGTCTGCGCTGCTGGTCGTGGGTGACGATAATATCTGCCTCTCCTCTGAGATAAGCAAAGATATTCTTATAGTATTCGCCCCAGTCTGCCTTCTGAACGGGAAGAGGATAGGTCTGAATTGTGTCGTCGGTTCTGGGTGCCATGGTTTTGGTTATACCCGCACCTGCAACGATGGGAACGGCATCTCTGTTTTCCCAATCCGAAACCATAACGATTTTTCCGTTGCAATCCCAGTCGGTTATGACTGCAGAGCCGTTTTCGCCGAGCATGTACCAGAGCGGAAGCTCAATGAAGTTGCTTGTTGTGACCTCAACATAGAAGGAAAGTCCGTCATCAAAAATGAGGGTAGTGCGGAAACCGTCGTCACAGTTTTCGTTTGTTACGTTGGTAAGCTCCGCATAAACTGTTCTGAGCTTTCGGGGCAGAGTCATCATAAGAGCCTGGTCAAGAAGATGAATTCCCCAATCAAAAACCATGCCGCCGCCATGCTGAGGCTGATTTCTCCAGTCACCCGGAACGCCTCTTGAGCCCTGAACGCGTGATTCGATGCGGAACACATTTCCGAGAGTGTTTTCATCGAGAATTTTCTTCATCGTAAGATAATCCTCGTCCCAGCGTCTGTTCTGATGAACGGTGAAAAGCTTGCCCGTTTCTTTGGCACAGGCAATCATCTCCTCAAGGTCGGCAGAGCAGAGAGTTACGGGCTTTTCGCTGATAACATTCTTGCCGTGACGCATCGCGTCAATCGCAATTTCCTTGTGAACATCGTTTGGAGTTGCAATTGTTACAAGGTCGATGCGTTCATCGGAAAGGAGCTCTTCCCTTGACGAAAAGAAGTGGAAACCTTTTTCATCAGCAACCTTTTTTCTTTCGGGATTGATATCAAAAATGCCTATAACCTCGGCATATTCACCCATTTCTTCCTTGATTTTGCGGGCATGCCATCCGCCCATTCCGCCGTAGCCGATAACGGCACAGCCGAACTTATTGTTAACCATGGTATCGCTTCCTTAAATAAATAGGGTACGGGTGAACCCCCGTCCAAAACATTCCGCAAGGAATATTTCACTTTCGGTAAAGCCGAAAATATCACATTGCGGAGCAATATATCACACGCTGTAAAGCGTATATCACTGTTTCGCTTTGCGAAACTCATACCCACCACATTTCGCCTGTGGATTCGGTGAGAATTATATTCTTGAGGAACGAAACAGCCTTTGAAAGGCCTTCATTCTGGCTCATAAGAGAATCCTCATGCTCAATGCTGATTGCATAGTCATAACCAACCATGCGGAGATTAGAGATAATCTCTTTCCAGTATGCATTATCATTACCGTAGCCGATGGTGCGGAATATCCACGAACGGTTGATTTCATCGCCGTAGGGCTTGTTATCAAGCACACCGTTGACTGCGGTATTGTATTTATCAATCTTTGTATCCTTTGCATGGAAATGGAAGATTGCATCGCCGAGCTTGCGGATACATGCAACGGGATCCATGCCCTGCCAGATAAGATGGCTGGGGTCAAAGTTTGCACCGATTTCGGGGCCTACCGCCTCACGAAGGCGGAGAAGGGATTCGGTATTATAAACGCAGAAGCCGGGATGAAGCTCAAGAGCAATTTTGTTAACACCGTGAGTCTTTGCAAACTCAACAAGATCCTTCCAATAAGGAATGAGCACCTCGTTCCACTGCCAGTCAAGGATTTCGCCGAAATCGTTGGGCCAGGGGCAGGTTACCCAGTTGGGATATTTTGCGGTTTCGCAGTCACCGGGGCAGCCCGAGAAGGTGTTGATCTGATGAAGTCCGAGCTTTTCCGCAAGAAGGATTGTGTTTCTGATTGTCTTATCATAATCAGCGGCAATTTCCTTGTTGGGATGCACGGGGTTGCCGTGACATGAAAGTGCACTGATTTCAACATCATATTTCTTGATAAGTGCCTTGAATTCTTCAAGCTTTGCTTCGTCATTGAGAAGCTCTTCGGGATTTGCATGTGCATTTCCGGGATAGCCGCCGCAACCGATTTCCACCATTTCAATGCCGAGCGACTTAAAATATTTGAGTGCCTCTTCAAGTGAGAGGTTTGAAAGTAAGGTTGTAAATACGCCGAGTTTCATCGTGGTTCTCCTTGTGAATGAAAAGTTGAAAATGAATAATGAATAGTTTCGGAAGGGCTTCGCTCTTTTCCAATCATATGTTGCTGACACAAAAACTGTTTTCATAGCAGAATCCTGCTTCTTCGGCTCCCTCTTGAGGGAACTGTCACGGAGTGACTGAGGGAGTTTAATCATTTTTTGCGGAGCAATTATAATCGGTCACAGGCAGAGCCTATCCTTAATTATTAATCAGATTATGCCTTTAATATACTTGATGCTTCTTGCGATATCCTCAAAGCCCGTGGGCACGGGGTCATCGTTTTCAACGATAATCCAGTCAAGACCGATATCCTTGACTGCCCTGATAACCGTGGGAATATCGCAGTTGCCCTCGCCGAGTGCCTTGGGCTTACCGTCAATACCGTCCTTGACATGAACAAGAACGATATTATCTTTCTTTTCGGTCAGAAGCTTGTAGTTATCCTGACCTGCATGGAAGCTCCAGTAGGTGTCAATTTCAAGCGAGCATCTGTCGCCGATAACATCAATGGGATAAAGTCCGTTTTCAAGAGCAACAAATTCTTCGCAATGGTTGTGGTAATAAACTCTGATGCCGTATTTTTCCATTGCATATTTTTCTGCAGCACCGAGAACTTCGCCCGTGTTGACTGCTTCTTCCATTGTTGAATGAGGTGCTCCGCCTACGCCGACAGCCTTAAGACCGAGAGTGTTTACGAACTCAATTGTTGCTTCAAGCTTATCTTCCTTGAAATCGTCAAGACCCATATGCGAGCCGACACAAACGAGTCCGACCTCGTCGAGCTTTGCTTTTATTGCTGCGGCATCGGTGTTGAAATATCCTGCGAATTCAACGCCGTCATAGCCGATTTTTTTGATTTCTTCAAGTGCCTTGAGAAGGGTTTCGCTGTCATTTATATGGTCTCTGACAGAATAGACCTGAACTGCTATTTTCATATTTTCACCTTAGTCATTATTGATGTATACGGGCTTGCCTGTCTTTGCAGATTCATAGATAGCTTCAAGAATCTGAGTAACTACCATTGCCTGCTCAGGCTTTGTGCGAAGCTCTGCACCGTTGAGAACTGCATCATAGAATGCACGGCACTCGAGCTCCTCGGGTCTGTCGCTTGCACCTTCATAGAATGCAACTCCGCCTGCATCAAAGTTGGGAGTTTCGATAACCTGTCTGCCGTTCTTTACATAGTTGATGCGAAGGTCATCGCCGAGCATATCCGCACCGCCCTTGACGCCTGCAATAAGAGTTGAAGCCTCGCAGGGGTCTGCAATGTTGAGAGCCCATGCGGATTCAACGCTGATTGTTGCACCGTTTTCCATAACAACAAAGCCGAATGCCGAATCCTCGACGGTATATTTTTCGGGATCCCAGTCACCCCATGCGTTTGCCGTTCTCTTCTGATCGCCGAGCTTCTTGAAGGTTGTGCCGACTACCATCTTGGGCTTGTAGTTATTCATCATCCAGAGGGTAAGGTCGAGAGCATGAGTTCCGATATCAATAAGCGGACCGCCGCCCTGCTCTTCTTCGTTAAGGAATACGCCCCATGTGGGAACAGCTCTTCTGCGCAGTGCAAGAGCTCTTGCGTAATAAATTTCACCGAATTCGTCGTTTTCACAGCACTCCTTGAGATAAAGCGAATCGCCTCTCCAGCGTGACTGATAGCCGATTGAAAGAACCTTGCCTGTTCTTACCGATGCTTCATACATAGCCTTTGCTTCAGCATAGGTCTTTGCCATGGGCTTTTCGCAGAGAACATGCTTGCCTGCTTCAAGAGCATCAATTGTGATAAAGCTGTGGGATTTGTTGGGGGTACATACATGAACAGCAACAATGCTTTCATCCTTGAGAAGCTCCTTGTAATCTGTATATACTTTCGCATTCTCGCCGCCGTATTTTTTTGCGGTTTCGATTGCTCTTTCTTCAATAATATCACAGAATGCAACAGGCTCAAGGAAATCAATGCCCGAAATTGCACGAAGATGTTTTCCGTTTGCGATACCGCCGCATCCGATTATACCGATTTTAACCTTTTCTGCCATTTTAAAATCTCCTTAAATTAGATTAGGCCTATTGAATAAATATACAATTACCCTTTTAACTTCATTATACTGTTTTATTTAACTATTTCAAGAAAAAATATTTTTATGGAGTGTAAATTTTCAACCCAAAAATTTGTTTATTTTTACCAAAAATATTTATAATGTTCTCTTGACGGAATTTATCCGTATTGATATACTTTATACTGTTGAGGTGATTGGTTTGAAAATCTATAATAACGCTGCCGAAACAATCGGCAACACTCCGCTCATCCGTTTTTCCGCTTATTCAAAAAGCGTTGGTGCAGCCGCCGAAATTCTTGCAAAAGCAGAATATCTCAATCCTGCAGGAAGTGCCAAGGACAGAGTAGGCTGTGAAATGCTCCGCTCCGCCATGCAGGAGGGAAAAATTAATGAAAATTCGGTCATAATCGAACCCACAAGCGGCAACACGGGAATAGGCATAGCCTCCGTCGCAGCTCAGATGGGGCTTAAGGTTATAATCACCATGCCCGAAACCATGAGCATCGAGCGCAGAAAGCTTCTTTCCGCCTACGGTGCGAAGCTTGTGCTCACCGACGGTACAAAAGGCATGGCAGGTGCAATCGAAAAAGCAAACGAGCTTGCAAAGGAGATTGAAGGCAGCTTCATTCCCGCTCAGTTTGATAATCCCTCGAATTGTGATGCCCACTACAAAACAACGGGACCCGAAATATGGAATGATACCGACGGTAAAGTTGATATTTTTGTTGCAGGCGTAGGTACCGGCGGAACGATAACGGGTGTCGGCAGATATCTGAAAGAAAAAAATCCCGATATAAAAATAATTGCCGTTGAGCCTGCGGATTCTCCCTTCCTTTCCGAAGGCAGAACAGGTACACACGGCTTGCAGGGAATCGGTGCCGGCTTTGTGCCGTCAATCCTTGACACAAAAATCTATGACGAAATAATCACCGTTACAACGGAGGAAGCATATAAAGCCGCAAGACTTACGGTCAGAACGGAGGGAATTCTTATAGGAATTTCCTCGGGTGCGGCACTTCACGCGGCAACACTCGTTGCTTTGCGACCCGAAAATGCAGGCAAAAAAATCGTTGTTCTTCTGCCTGACGGCGGAGAAAGATATCTTTCAACACCAATGTTTGAAAAGTAAGGAAAAAATCATGTCACATACTTCAAATATAAAAACAAATCCCGATGCATGTCCGCTCGCAAAAAAATGCGGCGGCTGCCAGCTTCAGAATATGACCTATGAGCGTCAGCTTAAATGGAAGCAGGCAAGATGCGAAATCCTTCTGAAAAAATTCGGTAAGGTTGAAAAAATCATCGGAATGGAAAATCCCTATCATTACCGCAACAAGGTTCAGGCTGCTTTCGGCAGAACAAAAAGCGGAAAAATAATATCGGGTGTTTATCAGTCGGGCAGCCACAGAATCGTTTCAGTTGACAGCTGCATGACAGAGGATGAAATCGCCGACAAAATCATTATTGACATCCGCAGCATGCTCCCCTCTTTTAAGATATGGACCTATGATGAGGACAGGGGCACGGGCTTTCTTCGCCATGTGCTTGTAAAAAGAGGATTTTCAAGCGGTGAGGTTATGGTCGTGCTTGTCGGTGCGAGCGGCTATTTCCCCATGAAAAAGAAATTCACCGCCGCTCTTCTCGAAAAACATCCCGAGATAACAACGGTGGTGCTCAACATAAATCCCAAAAACACAAATCTTGTTCTCGGTGACAAGGAAGAAGTTCTTTACGGCAGCGGCTATATTGAAGACACGCTCTGCGGCTGCGTTTTCAGAATTTCTCCAAAATCGTTTTATCAGATCAACCCCGTGCAGACAGAGAAGCTTTACGGCAAGGCAATGGAGCTTGCACAGCTTGACGAAAACACAAAGGTTCTTGATGCTTATTGCGGAATCGGAACAATCGGGCTTGTTGCTGCCAGAACGGCAGGCAAGGTTATCGGAGTTGAACTGAATCCCGATGCGGTTAAGGATGCAATCTCAAACTGCAAGCGAAACGGCATGGAAAACGCAAGATTTTACTGTGCGGATGCAGGCGATTTCATGCAGGAGCTTGCCGCAAACGGCGAAAATTTCGATGTTGTTTTCATGGATCCTCCCCGTTCGGGAAGCAGCAAAAAATTCATTGATTCGCTTGTCACTTCGTCACCCGAAAGAGTGGTTTATATTTCCTGCAACCCCGAAACCCTCGCAAGAGATCTAAACATGCTCACCCATAAAGGCTATAAAGTCAGAAAAATCTGCCCCGTTGATATGTTCCCGCATACCAACCACATCGAGACGGTATGTCTTTTGTCCAAGGCATGACAAAAAGCAGAATATCCCGACATGAAATCGGGCTGTATCAATAAGATTTAAAAGCTTATTGACACAGCCCGTTCTGTTTTTGTTTTCAGATTTCAATGACCGTTATATAAACAGCAGCAGGTTTTTCGCCGCCCATCCGTCAGCATCAAACAAGACTGATTATAACCTTTTCTCCGTTTTCGCCGTCAACGGTAAGGATTTCCCCCGAAAGTCCCGTTCTGACGGCGTTTTCAACAGCACTCGCCTGAGGACCGGTAAGCCCTCCGAAAATGCCGCCGAGGTTAAGACCGAAGCGTAAAATTCCGAGAGGTATTCTGACGTTTGAAGTCTTGCCGTTTCTTTCGGTTGTTATCAGGAGTGCCGTTGCTTTTTTACCCGTAAAGACGGGCTCCTCATATGTTGCTTCAGGTTCGGTATTCTCAATATCCGTCTGTGCATTTTTATCCGCAGACGAATCGCCGAGCAGCTCGTCAACGCTTGTTCCGAAAATCTTTGCAATAGCAGGCAAAAGTGAGATATCGGGGCAGGATAAATTGTTTTCCCATTTTGAAACTGCCTGAGGTGAAACTCCGAGCTTTGCGGCAAGCTCCTCCTGAGTCATGCCCATTGCTTTTCTTTTTGCTGAAATATTGTTTCCGAGATTCATAATTCATTCTCCTTCAATTTTTTGATTCGGCTTTCCTTTGCCGATTTCATTTTTGCAAAATTCTTTGGTTGAGTCAACAAACGAAGCGTTGAAATCGGTAAACCGTCGGTTGTTATTGCCGGGTCAACCGTCAGTTGACATGATTTTTCAGGCTTGTTCTCCACCCTTTCAACTATAAGACGATTGAAAAAGCAAAACGGTCTTAAGGAAATATAAATTTTTTGAAGCTTTAATCTTCAGTTATTGAAAGAGGGAACCGCACTGCAGAATACTTTCTTATCGCCCATATCAATTTTATCCCTGCGATTGAGAGAATTATCATCCCAGGTGCTGATATTGGAAATACAGACTCTGAGGAACCCGTTCATGTATGCATCAAAGCACTCGGTTGTGCCGTTGAAATTATATCCGCACACAGCAGGCTCTTTGCCTCTTATAAGAATATCACGGACTTCAAAAACATCAAGCAGGCTGCCGTTTTCATCGGTAAAATAACATCCGAAGGAAGGATCAAATGCACACCATTTATCAAGCTCCTTAAGATATACGCGGCAAATCAGATGACAATTCCTGAATTTCAATGAAAGCAGCATAATGGGATAAGCTTTTATTCCGACGGCAACAAGACAGTCGGCAAAAACGATTGCCTTTGCACGGCAGTTTATTGCATTCTCAAAGGACTTTCCAAATGAAAAATCAAGTATATCAAGGCCGTTATCCGTAACCTGCTTATGCTGCATTCCGCAATAGAAGGTGTTATCTGTCAGCCACTTCAGAAGATTTACCGTGCGTTCAAGGTCCGTGGTACCAGAGGCGATTTTACTGAGAGAGTATTTTTTCTCAAGCTCATCATGCATCGGATTGCGGGCGGTGATTGACTCCGTGTCGGTCACGCAAAGCTCTTTGCTTCCGTAGGCTTTATCGTTGACACATGTCGGTTCTTTACGGAGCAGCTTTTCCGTATTCATATTGCTGACAAATTTTATATATCGTTCGGGTGTGCGGCATTTATGGCTGTAATAATAATTTCTTATTCTCATTGCAAATTCTCCTTCACAGGTGTTTTTCCGTCAAGACAAAAGTTTTGTGATTGAATTTTTATTCGGGAAGCACATCGCAGAAAAGTACGGTTGAAAGTGCTGACTTCTGCTCTTCGGTCGGAAGAGTGAGCAAGCCTGATTCAAGAAGCTGCCCGATAACGGTCATTCTCATTCTGCCGCTTGTCCACTTTACCCTGCAGGTTGCTTTATGAAGCGGAAGCATATGGTCGGCAACACAGTCTTTTGTAAGCTCATAATATTCTTTGTTATATTTTTCAAGCTTCTTTGAAAGCTTTTCATCGGGGTCGGGAATAAGATTCATCAGCTCATCGCCGCCGTAAGTGGTAACTATCATTGCAACCTTATCCTTGCCGCCGTCTTTCACAAGGTAGCCTTTTTCATAAAGACGCTGATATTTTTCAAGAGAAGCATCATCTTTTTTGATTCTGCCGGAAATATGCTCGTAAAGGCTGTCAAAATCACTTTGAAGACTGTCTCGCCAACCGCCCGTGCGGTTGTCATAATATGTATCAACCTGCCATGCAACGGTTGAATATCTTTCATTTGTTCTTGTCATATCGCCGCAGAATCTGTATTTATTGTTGCGGCTCAGATCAAAATCGGGTTCAACATCGGCATACGCAGCGTAATCGCCGCCGTCTTTTCTTTTTACACTGTATTTTCCGAGCTCAGCCCACATTTCGGCATCCATTGACTTTTTGCCGACTGCAAGGATAACAGCAGCCCAGAGAAGAAGGTTGAGATCGTTATCGGGAATATATATTTTGCTCATGTCAAGTTTTTTCACCGCTTCGAAAACGGAGGGAATATATTCCTCGCAGAGAATTTTTGCATATTCCTCGTTGAGAAGCTGCTTTTTTCTGTCGGTTTCGTCTGTTACTTCGGTGATATAGATATTGGTTCTGTATTTTCCGCCTCCGAGTCTGTCCATGAAGCCGTATTCCTCAAGAGTGCGGACTTCGTCTTCAATGAATATCGGTGATACGCCGAGCTCTTCCGCTATTTCGTTGACCGTTTTCGGTGAGTAATATGCCGCATAAGCAATATTCTGAGTAAGACTGTTGCGCAGAAAATCAGAGGTATCGCCCTTATTGCCTGTGTAGCCGCTGTGACCCATGTTTATAAATTTAACGGGATTAATTCCGAGTGTGCCGGGAGTTCTTTTCATTTCAATACCTTCTTTCAAACTGTTTTTCGCTTCATAAAGATGCCATTTTACCGTTCCGTGAGGGATGGAAAGCTTTTCTGCGATTTCGCCGAGCTTCATGCCGTCGTAATAATGCATGACAACGATTTTTCGCTGAGTTTCCGAAAGATATGCAATCTCACGTCTGAGATTTTTTGCCTCCTCGGAATCAATCAGCTTTTTTGTGTAATCAACATTATCCGGCAGGAATACCGAATCTATGGCAAGGTGTGCACTTTCCTTGCGTTCGGCAATGTATCTTGCAAAAACGTTGCATGCAATGCGGTAGATATAGCCGTTGATATTGGCTATTTCATCCGCCTTCAGCAAAGAAGAATAAACTTCAAGGGTTATTCTCGAAGCAAGCTCCTCCGCCTTGTCGATATCCGTCATTTTTGAAAGAGCAAAGCCGTAAAGCTTTTTATAGTATCCGGTAATGATTTTGTCGGCTCTTGATTTTTCCATTTTCAGCATCCTCTCTGAGCGTTTTCGAATATATAGTGACACCGTTTGAAAAAAGGTTGGAAAATTTTTAAAAATATTTTTTGAAAATTTTTGCTCAGATTATTCTTTTATATAAAAACCGGGGAGCCGTCACAACGAAACAGCTCCCTGATAAATATTTTATTTGAAATTCACTCTGATTTTATGGCTTCCGATGCCCGTTATGAACTCAATATGGCTTCTGCCGGTATCGCCGAGAGGTATTATTTTATATTCCCCGTCGGTTTCGATGCTTTCAATTTCCTTGTGGGCAAATACAACGGTGGGAACATCAAATTCCCTGTCCTGCCTGAATTCAAGGGTGAAGAAGTTGTTTTCTCTGTCGTGACGGTATTTCACAATATCGCCGCAGACAGCAACGGGAAACGGTCTGACAAGATTTTTCACAATCGGGTATCCCGCTTGTATCATATCAAGATAATATGTATAAAAAGCCTGACTCCATTGGTTTTCATCAAACTTATCAAGAAGAAAATCAATGTGATTGCTGAAATTCTCGGTATGCGGAAATGCAAAGCCGCCCCATTCACCGACAAGAATCGGAGAATTCCACGCCTCCTGAGTATTTTTCTTTTCTTCAAAAATCGCCCACACCCTGGAGTTGCTTGCATCCTTATAAGGCGGAGTATCAACCGTCAGGTCATATCCGTGAGGCGAATAGCAAAGCTTTTCCTCACGCTTGCCGTCATAATTAACGGCAGGAGTGCTGAAAGGAATGCTGATATTGGTGTAATAGCAGCTTTCAACAATTATGATTCCGTTATCGGTAACCTCTCTCAGACCCTTTGAAAGTCTGTTGACAAAATCCGCATAAACTCCCTCATCAAATTTTTTGACAAGCGGAAGCCCTGCTCTTGTGACCTTTCTGAAAAGCTCGGGGTCGTCAAACGGCTCAAGAACACCCGCCATATCTTTTTTCAGCAGTTTTCCGAGCATCTTCATTTTAGGACAGCGTTTATCGGTGATTATCGTTCTGGCAAGACTCATAATAAGAGTTCTGAAAATCTTTCCGCCGTCACTTCCGGGAAAAGGCTCGTTGAAAAGGTCGAAGCCGAAAAATGCAGGGTGATCCTTGACTCTTTCGGCAACATGCTTCCACATGTTGATGAAATATGTCTGAAGACCGATGCCGTTAACCTCTTTATCTGCCCAGAAATTATCAAAGCAATTATGCACAACCTTGCCCCAGAAATAACCCGTTGCCCACACAAGCTTGTTCTTTTTAAGCTTTGCTCCGTCGGTCAGGGATGCCCATTCGGGTGCACCGTCCGAACCGCCTGCAGGCCCATATAAATCCTGATGCATGTCAATAAAAACATGCATGCCGTATTTGTTGCACATATCCATAAAATAAACGATTTTATCTATGTAGTCTTCGTTGTATTTTCCCGGTTCGGGCTCAATCGCTTCCCAGGTAACACCGAGACGGATTATGTTGAAGCCGCACTCGCTGAGCTTTCTTACATGCAGCTCCGTGAAATCCTTGTCATCAATAACGCAGTAAATCTTTGCATTCTTGTCGGTAAAATTTATGCCGTTGAAAATTCTGTGTCTGCCGTATTCATCAACAAATCGTTTTCCGTCAACATTTATTCTGTCCATAGCAACCTCACAATAAATAATATTATTCAGCTTCGGGTATGTTCTTATTTAACATTATAGTCCGATATTAAAATATGTCAAACTCATTTTCGGTTAAAATTTTACAGGTTGTTATTGCATAGTCAAGCTCAAAGCCGGCTATTCTCTTTGCAAGCTTGAAAGAATAATATACGGTGTTTTCCGCAAGGCTGTAAGAATAAAGAAGGTAATCTTCAGCATCGGAAACTTCATCTGCGGTCCGCTCATAGAACCCCTTCAATATCTTCATATACTCTTTTGCGGTTGCAAGATTATTCTTGTCAAGAGCCTTTCTGAAGCCTATAATATCAAATTCTCTGATTATATAAACACGGTCAACATAAATGTTGCTCTCACCTATCGCAACCACAAATTTCAGCGGTCCTCTGCTGCGGAGCTGCTGATCCATAGTGCGGTTAACATCTGTCTGATAAGCGGTAACCCTGAGTTCAACTCCGTTGTCCAGTCTGATAAATCCGTCCCAGTCTTTGCTGTTGAATGTTTCCTTGCTTCCGTCGGCATATGTAACCGTAAAATAAATTATGTCGGGCTTATCATACACATAGCCGTCTTCTCCGATTTCGGCATAAATGAAATCATCCAGATTATCCACTTCAATTTCCTTGACATAGTCCGTAACGGGATGCAGGGTCAATTCTTTTTCGTAAGTTTCTCCCCAGAGAGTGAATATTGCGGTATTCTTTCCTTCTTTCAGCTCACCCTCCTTAACACGGTAGGTCAGCTCACATTCGCCCAGATCATGCTCCGTTCCGTCAGTGAAAATTATTTTTAAAGGAAAAATATTCCCGTACAGACCGTCGTCGATGCCCTCCTGCTTCTGCCAAAGCAAAACATCATCATCCACATATTCATCATATCCGAGAACAACATTGTTTACTTTTTCTTCGTCAAAAACAATTTCGGCTATTTCTTCGCCGAGATACTCAACATCAACGCCGGTATCGTTGCCCTGATACCTGATACCCTTTTCCACAACAAGAGTATTTTCACCTTTATCAAGATAATAGACCAATCCGTCCTTGTAATTTCCTTCGCCGTCCATAAAATCCTTTATGTTGCCGTTTGACGGGTTTTGAACAGGCACATTGACACGGCAGTATGCCAGCCTGCTTTCGTTATCACACACAAAGCGGTAATATCCCGGCTTATCGGCATAAAAATTCACATAATAAATAAATGCATCGTCTTCAAATGTAATATGATTTCTGCCGGGCTCAAGTCTTCCTTTGTAATTGATTTTCAGCGGCATTGTGCCGATAAGGTCATAATCCAGCACCTTGTCTTCATGCTCTTTTTCTTCCTGCGGCGTAGCGGGTTTAACAACATTAATAACAGAATCTTCATCCTCATTCTGAGAAGTATATTCAACCGTTTCCGAATATGCTGCAGTCGGAAAATCATCTTTTTTATTATTTTTCACAACAGATGTAATGCCGACGGTCGACCCCGTTACAACTCCTGCAACAACCAGACCCGAAACCACCTTCTGCATCGTCGATGCTGCCGCAAGCTTTGCAAAAATTCCGCTTCCTGCAGCTGCTGTGCTTCCCGCCGTGGCAGTGCCCGCAGTTGCAGCAGTTGCAGCCGCAGTGCCGGCAACCGCAATTCCCGAAAAGATTTTCGCTGCTGCCGCACTTCCTTCAAAAGACTGTGCAACACTTTCAAAAGCGGCACTGTAGGCCCAGCCCACAACTCCGAAGGGTGCAACGCTGTATGCAGCGGTAATTCCCTTGCGTTCAAAAAGCGATTTCAATTCCTTTCTGGCATTGAAAAGCCTGTTTTTGACCGTGCTGACGGGAACTTCCATTGTCTGTGCAATTTCATTGACACTCATATCATTGAAATATCTCATCATAACGCAGGTGCGTTTTTCAACCGAAAGCTCCTGAACCGCATCCATGACAACCGATTTCAGCTCTTCTTTATCAATATTGCTTTCGGGCGAAAACTTATCATGCTCATCCGCCTGTCCTTCAAGAAGCCATTCTTCGTCCTCTGAAAGCAGCTTCGGATTTTTCTTTCTCAAAAGGTCCTTGCTTTTGTTTACAACAATCCGATTAAACCAACTCATAAAACTTTCTGTCCTTTCGAGCGAGGAAATTTTGTTAAGAGCCGTGATATAGCTCTCCTGAAGAATATCCTCAGCCTCCTGCTTATCGTTGCATATCTGAAGTGCAACAAAATACGCCCTTGAGCTCGTCAGTCTGTAAAGCTCCTCAAAAGCCTTCTTATCGCCTTTTTTTACTTTTTTTGCAAGCTCGTCAATTATTTTGTTATTATCTTTCACAACGAACCCTCCGTTTAAGGTTTTTCATAAATAAGACGTAAGTTTTTCTGATTTGGTCTGTAATTTTCCTGAAAATTTTTTTAAAAGCTGATTTTTTTTTCATGTTTTTCGGATTTTCAGCGTTTGAATTCACCAAAAACACTTTCATCCCTGCCGATATTTCTGAGACAAAAAACAATCATATAAATATCGGAGTAACAAACAAAGCATGCTTCCGCAAGTAAAAAAACGGCAAGAAATCTTGTTATGCCGCTTGTAAGAGCAACGGCTATTCCGAAAGCCAAGGCAAAAACCAGAACCGGAAGTGCAAGACTGAGAAGAATCTGCGTGCGGCTGACGGTGCCGTTATAAACCGAAAAATGCCTTCTGAAGCTCATAACGCATTTTCCGTCAAGCCTTCCTTTTGAAAGCGGAATGAGATGAAGAATTTCACGCAGCGGTGCAACAACAGCCAAAAGGATAAGTGCGTTTGCCGCAAGAAGCCCGATTATCTTCAGGATGCCGAAAGCTCTGATTTCCTCAGAATAATTTCTTGAAATGTTAATCATCGCAATAATCAGTATGCACTGTGCCCATGTGCCCGTAACACGAAGCTTTTTTGAAGTTTTTTCCTTTTCATACCATTTTATCCAGCCGTTTTCCCTGCTTATACCGTTTGCTTCATAAGCGTGTGCCGCATTCTTTGAATATTTCATATTCAGACCTCCTCTTTCAAATAATCAAAACATTCCGAATATTTTTCGTTTTTCAATATTTCTTTTCTGAGATTTTCGGGTGCGGCTGCGGTAAGATAATCCTTCATGCCTTCCGTTGCCGTTTTCGGGAATCCTCCGTGATTTATTACCTTTGAAAACAGCGGTGAGGAATAGCTGTATTCCTCCGACTGAAGTATGCTTTTATATGTGATGTGATGTTCAAAACCTCTGTCGAAATATTCCATAGCCTTTTCAATGTCACCGCAGCTTGCTTCAAAAATCGAACTGCAAACATAAAGGTCACGCACGTTTGTGTGTGCAATTCCGAGCCTGCCGTCATCAAACAAGCTCTCATAAAACTCCGCAAGTGCAATCAACTTCTGAACGCTCACACCGTCTTTAACAAGTGATTTTTTTGTTGTAACGGCTGTTTCAATTAGATTTTTCAGCTCGTTCATAACAGAAATTATCGCTTCGCCGAGATAGCGGTCACGTTCTTCATCCTCCGTTGCATGAATCATAAGGCATTCACGGCTTACATAAACCGAATTCTGCTTTTCCGCGAGCTCCTTTGCCTTGTCAAACTGACCCATTTTGGAATAATCGGCAACCATGATAAGAATTACCGCATCCTTTTCGGGGAAGGAATCCTTGATTTTAAGCAGCTTTTCAAAAACCTTCATAGCCTCCTGCCAGTAAGAATTCCGTGATGCATGATCGGTATCAATTGTTCCGTAATCCGAACCTGCACCGATTCTGCCCTTAAGTCCGTGCATCCTCCAGCCGTGAACATGAAGAGCAAAACCCAGATTAATCAGAAGGCGATAATCCGCAGGAAACTCCTCAACAGCTTCACGGAGCATTTCAACGCAGTTTGTCAGGTCTTCGTTTGAATTTATCGCTCTCTGCGATTCTTCAAGTATATCGCTGATTTTTCTTTCACGGTCTCCGTCATAGCCGAAAAGCTCATCAATCGAAACATGAAAAAAGTTTGCGATTGCCGGTATCATTTCGATATCGGGATAGCCCTTGCTCGCCTCCCAGCGTGAAACCGCCTGACAAGTAACGCCGAGAGCGTTTGCAAGGTCCTCCTGCTTTCTTGAATCTCTGCTGCGAAGCTCACGGATTATATTTCCTATTTTAATATTCATGGCGTATTCCTCCGTTCGTTTGGTACAATTTGATTATAACGGGCAGCAGAGGATAAATCAATAATCAATCTGTTGTTTATAAATCAACGATTACTTTACAAGGATTTGCTGCATGATTTCCGCATCATTTATTACATCAGAAACCGGATAAAGCCTTGACGATCGCATTTATTAGTTGTATGATATAATTCCGGTTTCCAAGCACACGCAAAGGATAACGGACAGCACCACATAAACCCGTATATATCTCTGCCGATAAGGCAAAACGGAGGTAAAGCAAAATGATGTATGCACTTCTTACCGTTGCGGCACTTTTGTTTGCAATGCAATTTTTATTCAATCAACAATTCCGCAAGGAAAACGGTGACGGCGATGATTCAACCGTTGTTTTCGCAGGCTATACTCACGGAATAAGCTTTCTGATAATGCTGCTTCTGAGCGGCTTCAGACTTGAGTTCACATGGTTTTCCGTGCTTGTTGCCGCAATTTACGCAATAGTTGTTCTCGGCTATAACTACGCAAGCCTCAAATCTTTTGCCACCGCAAATCTTTCGGTTTTTTCAATCTATGCAATGCTCGGCGGAATGCTTCTGCCGCTTGCTTACGGCGTTATCTTCTGCGACGAAGAGCTGAGCATTTTCAAAATATTCTGCATTATACTTATCGGAATTGCAACCTCGCTGAGTTTTGAGAAAAGCACAACAAAAGGCAACAATCTGAAATATTATCTCGGAGTATTTATTCTCAACGGCATGGTCGGCGTACTTTCGAAAATCCACCAGTCAAACGAAGCTCTTGCTGTTGACAGCAAAAGCTTTATGGCAACCGTCAACGCCTGCGTTTTCATTCTCTGTCTCGCATATCAGCTCATCAAAAACAAAAAAATCGCAAAGATATCCCTCAAATCGCTCGGAAGTATTTCGGGACACGCTTTCTGCAACGGAATCGGAAATCTTTTCTGCCTCATTGCTCTTGTTTCACTCCCCGCCTCCGTTCAGTTTCCGATAACAACAGGCGGCGTTATGGTTTTCTCAACAATAATCAGTCTTATCAGAAAAGAAAAGCCCTCGGCAAAAACTCTTGTTTCAACCGCAGTTGCCTTTGTTTCAACAGTACTTATGATGTTTTAAATAATTATAAAAGAATTAACCCTCTGTGCATTTCTGCACAGAGGGTTTGTTTTATCCGGGATTTTTAATTAAAGGAGGCTTCCGATAAGGTTGCCGAGCATTTCGAAGAGGCCAAGCATACCTTCAAGAGTAAATACTGACTTGGGAATCGGGAATGCCGAGAATGTCATTGAAAGGTTATCCCATTCAATACCGATTGTGAAGAAGAGAACAACGTTGGTATCGGGATTGGTGTTATACTGTGTATCCTTATACTTTTCAACGATAGCACCGTTGTTCCAGTAGTGGAGCTTGAAGTCCTTACCGAGAGCAAGATAGATCTTATCATCTGTGTCGTATGCTCTGAAGAACATATCCTTATGTGCCTTCCATACGGGCTGGAAGATAAGGGTTGTTGCTGCAACATTTGTGCCCTGAGCGTTTACGCCGGACTTCCACTCTGCAGTGTAAGGATCAGCGTTTGCTTCTACATAGTAAACATTCCAGCCAACGATTTCAGAAGCATTTGCGGGTTTGTTTGCATCTGAGATGTTTGCACGCTCAACGCATGTCTTGAATGAACGCTCATAATAGGGAGCTTCGCTGATAACTGTTGTGATATCCTGACCGTAGGTGAGTGAAACATCCTTGAACTTCTGAAGAGTTGTGTTGAGGTCGGGTGTATCAAGGTTGTTGTAGTCAATGTAAACTTCGATTGTTGAATTTACATAGGAAGCTACATAAACCATATCTCTTGCAGGCATCTTTGTGAGTGAGTCGGGAGCACCCGTGCTCTTATCAAGCCAGATCTTGACGAAGCTCTTTCCTTCGGGAGCCTTTGCATTGATTTCTGCAATTGCTTCGTTGGAAACATCCTTATAAGTTGTAAGGTTTTCGCCAACCTTAACCTTATATTCGGTGCCGTAAAGCTCTTCTTCGCCGTTTGCGTTGATGATGTAGAACTTAAGGCTGTATTCCTTAGCATCCCACTTAGCGCTGAAGCAAACCGAACCCTTGATAAGGTTAGCACCGATAAGCTCTGCAGTAAGTTTTACGGGGAATGTTGCATCAACATTTTCTGCACCTGTGCTGTATGTCCAGCCGGCAAACTTATAGCCTTCGGGAACGATGTAGCCGCCGTCAGGCTGCTCTGTGCTGTCCTTGCCTACTACGGGAAGAACTGTGGGTTCACCGTTGAGTGTGAAGGAAGCACCGTCGATTACGATTTCTTCGCCGAGAGTAAATGTACCGTCAAGCATAACGATATCGGGATTACCGATGTTGTTAAGGTTGAATGATACTGTGTATTCAATGAGAGTATAAACTGCCTTGAGAGTTACAGCCTTATTTTCTGTACCTCTGAGCTCATACATGCCGTTTTCGTTGAATACGGCAGCTTCGCCTGTTGCTTCGTCAATCCAGCTGCTGATTTCCCAACCTGTGGGTGTTTCAACCTTTTCTGTGAACTTAGCTGTTGCAAAGTAAGCATCAATACCGTTTGTGGGAGTATATGCTGTTGAAGCGCTTGTGTTGAATTCTGTGTATTCTTCTGTGAATTCGCCTGCTTCTGCATCGTATACGGGAACCTTCCATGTTACGGAATAGCTCATTGTTGTTACGATGTAGTAAACCTTGTTACCGCTGTAAACGAGGTCGTTTACGAATGAACCGTCACCGTATGCCTGAACAGCGATGTGATCCTTCATTGTTTCGCCTTCGGGAATAAGATCGGGATCCATATCAAGAATCTGAACAAAGTTTGCACCGAGTGCATTTACTGCGTTATCCTTGATTGTCTTAAGGTTTGCCTTGGAAATTGTCTTACCTTCTGCAGCGTCGCCCTTATCAATATATGCTACAGCCCAGCCTTCGCCGTTTTCATAATCTCTGATCATGAAGGTTGCAAGGTTAGCATAATCTGTCCAATCTGCATAGAAGTCAAGATCCTGTGAGTAAGTATACTGACCGACAGTCTTTTTCTTGTCGTTTACAAATTCATTTGTATCAGCTCTGTACCAACCTGCGAACTTCTTGTCTGCAACAAGGTTATCAGAAGTGAACTTAGCTGCTGCGTTTGCAACAACGATTTCTTCGCCGATGGGATCTTCGCCGTTTTCATATGCTTCCTTATTGAGGAAGTATCTTGCTGTGTATTCAGCTGTTTTCCAGTTTGCTGCGATTTCAGCAGTAACTGCTGTGCCGCCCTTACCGTTAACCGAACCGAGGGTAAGAACTGTGCCTTCAACGCTTGATGCGCCTGTTACGCCTGCAACATTCCAGTCAACGAAGGTGTTATCCTTCTTTGAAATTCCGTCTGTGGGAATTGTGCTGAGATCAAATGTGCCGCCTACGGGAAGAGCAATAACGATAGCATTCTTTTCTGCATCGTATGTTGCGCCGTCGGGAAGCTCGCCTTCAAATGTTGCTCCTGCACCGAGTGAAAGCTCTACGTTGAACTTATCATCTGCAAGAACACGCATGAATGATACGGGCTTTGTTACTGTGTAGCTGTAGTTGCCGTCTGCATCGGGAGTGATAAGAGTACCGGGAGTATCAAGACCTTCCTTGATAACTGCCCATGCAATCTGATTTTCAGCTGCTTCGGGGAATTTAACTGCTGTATCAACTTCGTATGCAGTAGTTTCTGCAGCGGGAGTTGTGCCGTCATTTTCAAAGAAGTTAACATCATATGTAACAGCAGCTTCGGGCTTACCAACCTTGAATGTATATTCAAGGCCTCTGATAACATAATCAAGAGCGCCGCTGTCTAACTGGCTTGCCATTGTAGCACATTTTGAAACTGATGTGATACCTGTTGCTGTAATATGTGCACAAGGAGTGTATGCACGCTTTCTTGTATCATGCTTTTTG
>JAFQRY010000002.1 GCA_017409845.1 Clostridia bacterium | reverse complement strand
CTGCGGAAATGTTAACAAAGGTAATTTCTGCTCAAACTGCGGTTCTAAGCGCCCTGCAAATGCACCTCTTTATCAGTGCGACAAATGCGGTTGGAAACCCGAAGACCCCCACAATCCGCCGAAGTTCTGCCCCGAATGCGGCGACATCTTCAACGAAAGCGATGCTAAATAATTAAATTGTAATAAATATTTATTTTAAAAGGAGAAAATTATTATGGGACTTTTTGATAAGAAATTTTGTGACATCTGCGGTGAAAAAATAGGACTTCTCGGCAACAGAAAGCTCGAAGACGGCAATATGTGTAAGGATTGCGCAAAGAAGCTTTCACCCTTCTTCAGCGACAGAAGAAGCTCAACAATCGACGAAATCAAGCAGCAGCTTGCTTACAGAGAGCAGAACAAGCAGGCTCTCAATTCATTCAGACCCAACCTCACTTTCGGTGACGGCAAGAAGATTTATGTTGATATGGCAAACGGCAACTTTGTTGTTTCAAACTTCAGCCCCAACAACTGGGATGACGAGAATCCCGACGTTATGGCTCTTTCATCAATTATGAGCTGCAACCTCAAGATTGATGAGGATAAGGACGAAATCTATACTCAGGGCAAAGACGGTCAGAGAGTAAGCTACAATCCTCCCAGATATAAGTTCTACTATAACTTCATTCTTGAGTTTACGGTAAATAACCCCTATTTTGACGATTTCAGAGTTCAGCTCAATACATTCCGTATCGAGGGTATGGGCACAATGGAATACAACAAATATCAGCAGATGGCTATGGAAGTTATCAACACTCTCACTCCCGGCAGAGGCGGCGCAATGCCCAACATGATGAATGGCGGTATGGGTATGAACAACGGTATGCCTATGAATCAGGGTTATGCACCTGCAAACGCTTACGGTCAGCCTCAGGCAAACCCGTACGCACAGCAGAATCCCTACGGTCAGCCTCAGGCAAACCCCTACGCACAGCAGAATCCTTACGGTCAGCCTCAGGCAAACCCCTATGCACAGCAGAATCCCTATGCACAGCCTCAGCAGGCAAACCCCTACGCACAGCAGAATCCTTACGGTCAGCCTCAGGCAAACCCCTATGCACAGCAGAATCCTTACGCACAGCAGCCGCCTAATCCCTATGCACAGCAGCCTGCACAGGCTCCCGTTGCACAGAACTGGGTTTGCCCCGCTTGCAACGCAACAAATGACAGCGGTGCATTCTGTGCTTGCTGCGGAACTCCCAAGGCTAACTGATGAATAACAGAATGAAAGTTGCGATAACCGTGATTCTGGTCGGTGCTGTTGCCATTGCCGCCGCAGTCGGTGTGTGGTATTACAAAACGAAATTTTACATACCTGATAAAGGCGGCATGGAACGGGATTTGTCGGATACAGTTGTATCCTGCTCTTATTCCACGGGCGGCGGAATGGACGGCGGCTCAATGAATATGAGAATATATCTCAACGGAAAAAACGAGGTATGGTTTGAATATTATAATCAGCCGTATATCGGTGCTGAAGAAGAATCCGCAAGTTTTCAGATTGACGCCGAAGCATTGGAAAAGATAAGGCGCAAATGCAAGGAATTCGGTGTTCTCAAATGGGGAGAACTCAGACCGAGCGAATTACAGCTTCTTGATGCACCTACAACTTCCGTGAGCTTTACCTACGGTGATAACGAATATTATTCTGTTAATTCAAGCCGTGAGCTTCCGAAGAATTCAGCAGGTTTCTTCACGGCATTCTATGAAATTCTTGATGAATACAACACACAAGGAGGTAATTAACCTTGTCAGCAATAACTGAACAGAAATGTCCGCATTGCGGCGGTGCAGTCGAATTCAATGTCGGCGCACAGAAACTCAAATGTCCCTATTGCGATGCAGAATTTGATATTGCCGCTATGCAGCAGGCGGAAGATTTTGCCGCAAATACGGTTGAACAGATTAACTGGAATTCACAGGGCTCACAGTGGGATGCAGGCGAAACAGACGGAATGAACGTTTATGCCTGCAAATCCTGCGGCGGTGAGATTGTTGCCGATGCGACAACCGGCGCAACAAGCTGCCCCTACTGCGGCAATCAGGTCGTTATGCAGGGTCAGTTCTCTGGTGCACTCAAGCCCGACCTTGTTATTCCCTTCAAGCTCGATAAAAAAGCCGCAAAGGAAGCGCTCAAAAAGCATTTCAGAGGCAAAAAGTTTGTTCCCAAGGCATTCCTTGCCGAAAACAAGCTTGACGAAGTAAAGGGTGTTTATGTTCCCCATTGGCTTTTCAGTTGCGATGCGGTTGTCAACGCAACATATCAGGCTGAAAAATATAAGCATTGGTCGGACAGTAAGAACGAATACACCGAAACAACCGCTTACAATGTTTACAGAAGCGGCTCAATCGGCTTTGACAATGTTCCCGTTGACGGCTCAACAAAAATGCCCGACGACCTTATGGAGTCAATCGAGCCCTTCAATCTCAACGAAGCCGTACCTTTCAACACGGCGTATCTTGCAGGCTACCTTGCAGATAAATATGATGTTGACGTAAACCAGAGTATGGGCAGAGCAAACGAGAGAATTCAGGCAAGCGCACTTGATGCGTTTGAAGATACCGTTGAGGGCTACAATGCCGTAACTCCCATGCAGGCGGCAATGCAGGTTGCAAACGGCTCATATAAGTATGCTCTTTATCCCGTGTGGATTCTCAATGTAAAGTGGAAGGGTCAGAATCACACCTTCGCAATGAACGGTCAAACGGGTAAATTCGTCGGCAATATCCCCACGGAAGAAAAGAAAGCCAAGCTCATCGGCGGTCTCGGCGGTGCGGCTGTGGGCGCTCTTATCTACATAATTATCAACATTATTTCATCACTTTAAGGAGGTGCGGAAGAAATGACTAAAAAGATTTTTGCAATTCTTGTTGCGGCTACGGTCTGCCTTTCAATGGCGCTTTCCGCATCGGCTTATACAAGCCAGTATGTTTATGACCCTGAGTATAATCTTTCCGACAGCGAGCTTTATGAACTCAATAACTATGCCGCAGGCATAGAAAACGAAAGCGGTTATGCTCTCATTTTCTGCATCATCTCCGATAACGGCGGTATGTCAAACGCTGAGTTTGCCGAAGAAGCATATTACAGCTACACAGATTCGGAAAATGCAGTTGTTTTCGTTCATAATGAAACGGAAAAGGTCTATAACTACTACATTGCAGGCGATGAAAACGGAGCTTTCAGTGATGCAGTTATTGATGCAATGAAAACAGCTTACGACACAAACGAAAGCTACTACGGCGGCATTATGGGCTTCTATGCGGCTGCCGAAACTGCACTTGAAGCTCCTTCTTATAACACCGCACCCATAGGCGGCAATGCGGTCACAAACGCACCCGGTTCCTATGTAACCGAGTTTGAAAAGGTTGAAAGAACTCTTCCTCTCGTTGTTGACCAGGCAAACATCATTCCCGATGACGTTGAAGCCGCACTTATCGCAAGATGCGATACAATAGCGGAAGAATACGAAATGGAAGTTGCTATTGTTACCGCTTCCGATTTCGGCGGTCTTATCGCCGAGGCTTATGCCGATGATTTCTATGATTACAACGGCTACGGTTACGGCGAAAACGATGACGGTATGCTTGTTGTGTATAAACCCGGTGAAGAGGGCGAAAGAGAAATTTATATCACAACCCACGGTAACGGCTCATCCGTTTTCTTCCAGGGAATCCGTGAAGGCATCATTACCGATATGAAGAATTACCTCATTGCTGAAGATTACGAAAAGGCATTCAACACATACCTTGACAGAGCGGAAGAACAGCTCAAGCCCGGCACTCCCGTTATCTGGCTCTTTGTTCTTGCACTTGTCGGTGCAGTTGTCGGTCTGCTTATCACAGGCTCAATGACTTCAAAGAACAAGAGCGTTGTTGCTCAGAATCACGCAAAGGTTTATACCCGTCAGGGCAGTATGGTTGTTACGGGCGCTCAGGATGTATATGCATATTCGTTCGTTGACACAAAGCCCAAGCAGACAAGCGACAGCAGCGACGATGACTCAACGCACACAAGCTCTTCAGGCAGAACTCACAGCGGCTCGGGTGCAAAATTCTAAGGAGTGATTACTTATGGCACTTTTTGATATGTTCAAAAGCAAAGCAGAAAATGCTATTAAAAAGAGCGTAAACTCTGCTGTAACACAGGGCTTCAACAAAGCAACATCAGCAGTCAGCAATCTCGGAAACAAGAAAGAAAAGATTGTTTTTTCTTCTCTGCCTTCGACCTTTGAAGAATTTGCTTCTCTGCCTCAGGCTGCTTTGACAACTCCGTTTGAAACAGCCGCAATGACCGTTCTTGCCTTCTGCTATTATCCGCAGAACAAAGACCTTGCTTTGCAGATGGTTAACTTCCTTCGCGGACCAAGACCTTTAAGCGGCGAAGAAATGTCATTTATTGCAGACAGATTCCGTGACAGCGATTACGTTCCCCGTTCCTATTTTGAAGGCTCAATTCCTGCAAACGATTATACTCCTGCGGAACCCTATACAATAATCGTCAGCGAAAGTCCCTATTCATATCAGAATGAGGGTTATGCAACGCTTTATATCACATCGGGTGGTGCAGACAGTCCCCGAAGCGTTCAGATGCGTAAGGCAAAGGACGGTAAATGGTATCTCTGGGAGCAGTTTATTCTCGTCGGTATCCGTCAGCCTGAAAGTGCAAACCCCTGGGCATAATCGGAGGTGAAACAAATGGAAGCTTTTAACGGAATTCAATTTGACGGTCGTTTTCATACCGAAGTGGTACAGGGTACATATAAACTGTTTACGGAAGTTAAGTTTACGGCAATTCTTAATATTGAGATTGCAGATCCTGATAAATTCAATACTATGTTCGGCGGTCAGCTTCCCGTTGACCTTATTAAAAATGATGCATCACGTGTTGCTGAAATGACCTTTACAAAAATGTTTGCGGAAGGCTGCTCTGTTGATGAGCTGAAATATAAGGCAGACACACAGGCTGATTTGATTCTGCAGGACTTCGCAATTGCAGGTTGGGAAGCGAGAGCAGGCATCAGAGCCACCGCAATAAATGATGTGCTTATCGAAATTGACCCCAGAACGGAAAAATTGCTTTCGACTGTTGCGACTATGAACATTGCTTCTGCTCCTGTTTCTGCACCTGCACCGCAGGGCAATGCCGTCTGGCAATGTGTCTGCGGCAATAACAATTCGGGCAGGTTCTGTACCGAATGCGGAACAAAAAAGCCTGAAGATTGGGTCTGTTCCTGCGGAAACAGAAATAAAGGCAAGTTCTGCACGGAATGCGGAAAGCCGAAAAATCAATAACCAAAGAATATTTTTTGGAGGTAAATTAAAATGAAAAAACTTTTAGCAATTCTTATGGCTTTTGCAATGCTTCTTTCATTCGCTGCCTGCGGCGGTAACGAAAATCCCGACACAACTCAGCCCACCGAAACAACAACCGAAGCTCCCAAATTTGATGAAACCGTTGTTACAGACGGCAAAACCAACAAGCTCACAATCAGAACTCCCATTGGTGAGTTTGCTTTCAACGAAGCCAACACAGAGGGCAACTTCCTTGCACAGACCAATATCGTCAAGTGCGGTACTCTTGAAAATGCAGAAGTGAATATCGGTGTTGCTTTTGCCGTCACTCATGCAGCATACGATTCAGTTCACGATTATGTAACAAAGAGCTTCAGAAATAATACAATCTTTGAAGAAGGTAAAATCGGCGAATTCACAACATATATCCGTCAGAACGGACCTTCCGCAATGCAGATTATCGTTTGCTTCAACAATTTTGAGTTTGCTATGCTTGAGTTCAAGCTTCCTGAAGGCGCAAAGAGGGACGATTACGCAGCACTCCGTGCAGGCGAACTTTTCAAGACTGTTTATGAAAATCTTACAATTGAAGCAGGTGCCGCAGAAGTTGAAAACACCGATGCAGGCGAACCCGAAGCTCCCGCAAACGGACCTATTACAACAGATAAAGGCTTTGTAACAGTTACTCCTGCAGGCGGCTTTATCTATGACGAAGCACAATCGGATAAAAGCTCACTTGCTTTCACCAACACTTCTCTCGGTGCAAATGCCGCTGTTTATGTTTATGACGAGCAGAGCATGGAATACGAAGTTCAGAAAAGGCAGTTCGGCTATGCATATCCCAACAAGGAATACACATCTGTAACAATCGGTGCAAACTCATTTGATGCTATCGAATCCAACACAGGTGTTACATATCTTGTTGCAAAAACATCAACAGGCAATGCAATGTACGTTATGGTATGGAGCTGCTCCGTTGCAGATGCAACACCCCTTATCGAAACAATCGTAATCAACTGAATTTAACGGAGTGGCCGTTTTCGGCGGTCACTCCTATTAATTTTTAAGGTGATTTTATGAAAAAGTTTATATCGCTTGTTCTCGCAGCTGCTATGCTTTTCAGCTTTGCAGCTTGCAATGCAGATAATCCCGAAAATCCCGTAAATGAATCAACAAGTGCAGGAAATAACAATTCAGCAGAAAAGAAAAATGACATAGAGTTTCTTTCCGTTTATACAGAAAAAGCCTATGAGTATGAAACGTATACTGAAGAGTATTACTATCTGACAGAGGTAAACTATCAGAAATTGCATCTTTCAGAAGAAAATAAAAAAGAATATCCCCGCCTTGCAAAAGCTCTTGATTCTCTTAATGATGATAAAACAGAGTTCTATAAGGATAAGGCAAAAGAGCTTGATGAATATGCATCGGAACAGCTTGATTATTATTATGAAGACGGCGAACAGCCTGCGGTTTACACCGCAAACAACGAATTCTCCAAAGAGCAGATAACGTTGTTCTGAGCGTCAGAAGCGATGCCGATGAGTTTTCGGGCGGCGCACATCCCAACTACGGCTATGGCGGATATAACTTCGATACCGTAACGGGTAAAGAGCTTGTTATAACCGATGTTATGACCGACATTTCATCTCTTCCTGCAATTCTTTCGGAAAAGATAAATTCAAAAGATGAATTTGCAGACGGATTTTTCGGTTCACTTGAAGAAGTTCTTTCGGAATACACAGCAGAACAGTTTAACTGGACAATCGGTTATCAGGGTGTAACCTTCTGTTTCAGTCCCTATGAAATTGCATCCTTTGCAGCAGGTCTTATTACCGCCACGGTTTATTTTGACGAATATCCCGAGCTTTTCAATAAGAAATATACGGTTGCCCCCGAATCATATGCCGTAACACTTTCCGAATGGAACGATGTTGAGTTTGATATGAATCCGTCTGACGGTAAAAAAGATACTATCAGCGCCGGTCTTTCGTATTACACGGAAGAAGGCTCATATAAAGATATCAGCATTAATCTCAACGGTAACGAATTCACGGTTGAAGATGTTTATGCTTTCAGCGCCGAATATTATCTTGTCAATTCAAAAGGCAGATATTTTGTTTATCTTGTGCCCCACGGCTATAACGATTACACAAACATTCTCGTTTATGACCTGAACGGCAATGAGATAAAAGAAGCAGGTGAACTTGACAGAACAGCTTTCGGCAGTCTGGTCTGGGAGGATGAAAACGAAGATACCCATCAGTCGAAGCTTCTTTTCAATAATCCCACACAGTTTGTTCTTGAAACAACCTTTGATATTCTCGGAACATACGCTGCCGATAAAACCTACACCGTGAATTCCGAAACAGGTATGCCCGAATCGACCGATGAATTCTATACCATAGACAAAAGCTTCCCGTTTGTTCTTACATCAAAAGAAGCTTTTAACATTAAAATTCTTCCAGATATGAAATCCGAGCTTATCAAAGCAGGCTCAGAGTTCACTCTTCTGCGTACAGACGGCAAAACATACGTTGATGCAAAGCTTGGTGACGGCAGAGAATGCAGAATTTATGTTGAGAGAAACAGCACAGATTATCAGCTCTGTATCAACGGCATTCCCGAATATGAGATTTTTGAAGAGATTTATTATGCAGGATAAAAAGGAGATAATTTAAGATGATAAAAAAAATAACGGCAATTATGCTCGCTGTCATTACTGTTTTTGCAATGATGAGCATTTCAATGACTTCGGCATCAGCTGCAACAAAGGTTATTGAAATCAGCAAGTTCCCCTCAATCTATTACGGAGAAACTCTCAAAAACTCAAACCTCACCCCTTGCTTCCCTTCGCTTGACTACAATCAGGAGCCATATTATTCGGTAATCATGTCAACAGAGGTTCCCAGTTGCGACGGCCAGATAGCTGACCCCGAAAAGGAATATTATGTGCTCACAACATTCTATATCGGCGGCTATGAGCTTCCTGCCGCTGATGAGTTCAAGGTTGTATATGACGGCAAAGAAATTCCCTATTATAATTTCAATTCATATCTGCCCAGCGACAGTGCATATTATCTTTATAATCATGGCAGTAACGGCAAAGCAATGTGCATTATAAGAATCAAACTCGGTGATTCTGAAACACCCGGAACCGATATCAGCGTTATAAACGGAAAAGCTTCTGCTTCAAGTGCGGTTATCGGCAACGTTGTAACAATCACGGCAGATCAGATTGACGGCAAGATTTTTTATTGTTGGAATATCACAGGCGCAACCCCCGAAGATTATTATGATTCTGAAACAACGTTCACAATGGGAGTTTTCAATGTTTCTGCAGAAGCAGTTTACAAAGATTGTGAATGCAAATGCCATAAAGGCGGAATTGAAGGTTTCTTCTATAAGATTGTTCTTTTCTTCCAGAAGCTCTTCGACAAAAATCTTGTCTGCGAATGCGGAGCAGAGCACTAAAATTGAATGCTTTATCGGACGGCAGAGAAATCTGCCGTCTTTTTTAAAAAATTCAAAAAAGCATGATGAAAAACCGAAAATATATGATATAATTATATTTGTAAAAATCGGCAAACGGATGTGATATTATGAAAGATTTCAGCAAAGTAAAATTCAAATGGACCTTCCGTGATTATCAGCAGGCAGTGCTTGATAATTCGCAGAAGCATCTGAAAGATAAAAGAATACATATTGTTGCCGCACCGGGCAGCGGTAAAACTATTCTCGGTCTGGAGCTTGTCCGCAGGCAGAATGCGCCTGCGCTCGTTATGTCGCCGTCGGTTACAATCCGTCAGCAGTGGGGCGAAAGATTTGTTGAAGCATATCTGCCCGAAACGGAGAATCCCGATGAATATATTTCCTATTCGCTCACAAATCCGAAGCTGATAACCTCAATCACATATCAGGCACTTCACGCCGCTTTCACAAAAACCGTTATGGAATCCGAAGCGGATGAAGATGAATTTGAAGCCGAAGAAACGCAGGATTTCAGTAATTTCGATTTGCTTTCCGAAATCAAAAAGGCAGGCATAAAGACAATCTGCCTTGACGAGGCGCATCATCTTAAAAGCGAATGGCAGAAGGCTCTTGAAAAGTTTGTTGCAATGCTTGGAGAAGGCGTAACAATCATCGCTCTCACCGCAACGCCGCCCTATGACAGTGCACCTGCCGAATGGAACAGATATCAGACTCTCTGCGGCGATATTGACGAGGAGATTTTCGTTCCTCAGCTTGTTATGCAGAAAACTCTCTGCCCTCATCAGGACTATATATATTTCAGCTATCCGACAGCGGAAGAATCGCAGATTCTTGCAAATTACAAGGCAAAAGCAACGGCTGTTACCGATGAAATAATCAGAAGCGGTCTGCTTTCAAAGGCTCTGCAGGTTTCAAATGCGGCAGGTAACGAAGAAATACTCTATGATAACCTTGCAGGCTTCAAATCGCTTGTCTGTGTTGCAAAACAAGGGAATGCTAATATTTCAAAAAGTCTTGAAGAAAAGGTGTTTGAAGGCAGAAAAGCACTCGTTTATTCAATAGCCGAAGCCGAAAAAGCATTTCAGTTTATCATTGATAAGCCCGATGTTTTTACGGAAGAAATCAGCGAAGAATTAAAAGCGATTCTTTCAAAAGAAGCTCTTATTGAAAAGAGAAAGGTCAGACTTGCATCAAGCGATAAAATCAACAAAATGCTCGTTTCTTCAACGGGCAAGCTTGAAAGCATAAATAAAATCGTTGCAAGCGAATATCAGAATCTCGGTGACTTTCTGCGTATGCTCATTCTTACCGACTACATCAAAAAGGATATGCTGAAGCTTGTCGGCACGGACGAAGAAATCCACGCTCTCGGCACGGTACCCGTTTTTGAATCAATTCGCAGAACAAATCCCGATGCGAAGGTTGCCGTGCTTTCGGGTACGCTTGTTCTTCTGCCCGATTCAGCCGTTGAAACTGCGCAGGAAATCGCATATAACGAAGGTGTGCCGTGCAGAATAAAGAAGCTTGAAAACACAAATCACACCGAAATCATTTTCAGCGGTTCAAATAAAAATAAGGTCAGCATTATAACAAAAGCATTTCAGCTTGGTGTTATCAATGTACTTATCGGAACAAAATCCTTGCTCGGCGAAGGCTGGGATTCGCCGAATATCAATTCGCTCATTCTTGCAAGTTTTGTGGGCAGCTTTATGCTCTCAAATCAGATGCGTGGCAGAGCAATCCGAATTGATAAAAAGAATCCCGAAAAGGTGTCGAATATCTGGCATCTCGTGACGGTTGAACCCGATTCAAAAGACGAAATCATCAGCGATGATTTTGAAACGATGAAACGCCGTTTTGCCTGCTTCCAGGCACCCGCATATAACAGCGATGTTATCGAAAGCGGTACGGACAGAATTGATATTCTCAAAGCGCCCTATGATGCAAACGGACTTGAAAGCATCAATAATCAGATGCTTTCACTTGCCGCTGCAAGAAAACTTATGGCAGGCAGATGGAATGCCGCCGTCAAGGGCAAGGCAAGACCCGAGATTGAAGAAGTCAGCGAAATCCCTGCCGAAGTTCAGCCTGCAAGTGCAGTACATAAGAACAAGATTTATGCAATAGTTTTAGCTGTTCTGATTGTTCTTGCAATAATCATAATCGCAACGTCTGGATTCTTCGGCGGTCTGCTCGGATTTATTATAGCGGCAATTGCTGCCGTGTTACTTATCAAATCAGCATCGGTTGTTATGAAGAATTCATCGCCCGAAAAAACAGTTTCCAACATTTCAAATGCTATTCTTAAAACGCTCAAAGAAATCGGCGAAATCGAGAGCAGGGGAGCAACCGTTTCTGTCAGAAAATCCGAAAAGAAGAATACCGTCAACTGTTCTCTTTCAAAAGCAACCGTCAGAGAAAAGAACGTTTTTGCAAAGGCGGTTTCCGAGCTTCTTTCGCCCATTGATGACCCGAGATATCTTCTCATCGGCACAAAGGGTATTTCAAAACTCACAAGCAGAAACTACGTTCAGAGCTATGCTTGCCCGTCGGTAATTGCCGTCAATAAAGAAACGGCGGAAATTCTTGCAAAGAATCTCAAATCCGCAGGCGGTAAATTTGAACTCGTTTTCACAAGAAACGAAAACGGCAGAAAAGAGCTTTTCAAATGCCGTAAATATTCTTACATCAATGCAAACAGCAAGCTCGTCAAAAATAAAAAGATAGTGAAATAAAAAAAACAGGCAGCATCGTTATTGATGTTGCCTGTTTTTGTATCCGAAATCGAAATGAATTTAAAAGTGGAAAAAACAAGACCCGAAACTCTTTATATATCAACGGTTTCAAAGGGTGGTAATTGAAGTGTACGTATAGTTTGACCTGTAACCATAATTTTGCGTTTTATGCGTTACAAATGAAAGAGTTTAATCATTAAGATGTTTTATCCACATATCCAACCATGAAGCGATTATTTCTTTTCCTTCATCAGGAGAAATGAAATAATCGGTATCAGACTTTTTGTCACTCATATGCAGACTGTTGATATATGCATTCGGATGGTTTTTTTGCTCCGATTTCAAATCTTTTTTTGTTTCGAGATTGTTTGAATTTATTTTCATTATATCACTCTGTGTTATTCCGTTTTATGGTCGTTGATAACAAGACCGCTTTCACGCACTCTTACCGCAAGTTCGGTGCGGTTACGGAAGCCCGTTTTATCACGCATATTCTGAATGTGAGCCTTGACGGTACGCACGGACATACCGAGCTTTTCGGCTATATCCGCATCAGCTTCTCCGTCAACAACCTCACGAAGAACAAGAAGCTCTTTTTCCGTGAAATCAACGTTGAGTGCTTCGCCGAGTCTGAGCGATGGCGTTGTGTCGGGATAAACGGAATCGCCCGCCATCGTTCTGTTCATAACCTCAATGATTTCCTCTGCCGATGCACTTTTGTACCAGAAGCTTTCAACACCCGCTTTTCTTGCTCTTTCAATAAAGCTGAATTCGGGCTGACTCGTAACAATAATTATTTTGATATGAGGACAGCTCTTTTTGATTTTTGCCGCCGCATCAAGTCCGTTTGCATCCATTGCCGTGCATACATCCATAAGAATAAGGTCAATGGGGTTTCTGCGGCAGTAAAGCTCTGCCATTGCCGCACTTTCAATAGATTGCGAAAGCTTATATTCTTCGCTGTCGTTTATGTATATTTCAAGCAGCTTGCGAGCCATGGGGTCATCTTCAACAATAAGAACGTTAATCAAAATAATTTCACCTCTTTCGGCATCTGCACAGTCATTACAAACTGCGGTACAGACTGAATTTCCATATTTCCGCCCAGACGTTCAATTTTACTGCGGAGCGAACCGAGACCGCCGCCCTCGTGTATTTCGGTTGTCGGTTGATTTCCGTCGTTGGTATACCTTGCACAGTAACCGTCATCCGTTTCATAAAACTCAACGAACAGGGTTTTGGCATCTGCGTGGATAACGGCGTTGGTCAGTGCTTCCGTTGCGGCGGAAGTAAGTATACTGCCGATTGCATCGTTCATAGGGAATTCACCGCTGATTTCAACGGTAACGCCTGCGGATTCGGCAATATCAATGAGTGTGTTAAGCAGACCGCTGTTCTGCGCAGGTTCAGCTTCTGTGCGGAGAACGGCAATGTTTCTGTTCCACGTGCTGATAATCGGCTGAAAATCGGCTTCAGGCAAACTCAACGTGTGACGGGTTGCGAGTAGTGCCTGACCGAGCTCGCTGTGAATACGGATTTTTGTTTCAAGGCGTTCTCTTGCCCTTGTTGTTTCGTCAACGGTTTCGCCGTAGTGCCTGAGTCTTGCGTTCATTTCTTCAAGTTCTTCGTTGTTCATACGAAGTCTGTTTGTAAGCTTATGAAGGCTTGTTGTATCGGTTGCGGTGATCTGAAAAACATTTTCAACCTTTTCACGCTTGAAAGTATAGACCGTTCCGTCAGACAGACGGTATTCGGGTTGCTTGCTGTCGGAAACCCGATGAACGTCGGGAAGAACGTCACCGTTTACAAGTGCCTTCCAGAATTTGTTGGCATTCTGAATTTCTTCGCCCGTCAGAATATATCCGAGCTCGTTCATTTTGTGGTTTACAAGCTGAACGGTACCGTTTGCCTTTGAAAAACAAAGACCTGTCGGAAGATGGTCGAAACTTTCTTTTATAGAAAGTGAAGAAACGCTGTTTTTGCGGAAACGGATTTCTCCGACACCGAGAAAAACAAGAAAAGCAAGGTTTGCCAGAATATATATCAGAGAGTATTCCGCATTTTCAAGAAGCAGTATACTCGGATAAGGAATATCACGGTTGAAAATAAATGCGTTGAGTCCTGTTGTAAGAATAACAAGCAGAGCAAAACCCGCAAGATTAAAAACAACGGTAAACACCTTTGTCAAAGGCTTGTAATCACGAAAAAAAAGATTCGGAACACAGCAAATATTTATTACGGCTTCAAGAAACAAAACCGACATAAATAACGCCTGAATAAAAGTTCCCGTTTCAAGAAGGTTAATCATCCGATGCACCTCCTTCGGAAAGAAGAATACAAACCGCAACATCGTTTTCATCAACATCGCAGGTAATACTTCCGTCGGCTAAAGAAAGTGTGTTCAGTGAAGAAGTATCGGCACCGTCATTCAGACCTATCTGGAGATTAAGTTTAATAACGGAGTTTTCGCATTTAAGCGATACCATAAGAGCGTTGATATCGTCGATGAATAACTCGGCTGTTTTTTCAAACAAGTCATAAACAGCAACCGCATTTTCAACATACAGGCTACCCGAGCATTTGCTCTTTAATGATGAATGAACGCCGAGCAAGCGGATATTGTCAAGAGATTCACGAAGACAGAATTCAAGCTCTGACGATGAAATAATCTTGTTTTCCTCGCCGAGCAAAAGCAGATTGCTTCTTCGTTTTATGTAGGCGCTTATAACACAGATTTTTGCCAGCGCGTTGTGAGCTTCTTCGGGATTTTGTTTTGCCTGAGTGAGCAATTCTTCCGCTTTTATAAGCTGTGATGAAACGTCACGGGCAATACGGTCATAGAGTCTGTTCTTTTCTTCAAAACGGGCTTTCTGCTCGTTCATATCAATTTCCGCTTTCAGCAGAAAGTTGTTTTCGCTGAGCCTTTCACGGGTTTCTTCAAGGCTCTTCATCAGCTTTTTGATTTCTTTTATATCGTTCTGCCAGAATACATATCCGCCCGAAACAGGCTTGCCGTGAAGCATTGTTTTGCCGAGCTCAACGGGTCTGTCCAAAGCGTTTTGCATCACATCATCGGGCAAATCGTCGGCATAGGAAGATATATACATAGTCTGATAATTCTTATCAACAACCTGCGCCGCAACCGTTGAAATCTCAAAGAATTCCGTGTAACCCGAATTTGAACGGATGAGACCGCTCTGAATTGCACTTTCAAGGAGAAGAGTAATCATAAGGCAGTCAACCGCAGTAAGGTCGGCGTTGATAAGACCAAGAGCATAAAGCACCCAGAAAATAACGGAGCACGCCATAATGATAAGAGGCAATTTCTGGAATGTTTTACTGCCGGGCACACGGCTTTTGATAACGAGGGAAATTACAAAATAAAAGCCGAGAATAATGAACCATGCAGCAACTATATAAAAACCGAAACCGTATTCGTATTGTTCATTGAAATAGTAAATTCCGTTCGGGAATTCAAACACGAGATTATGAAAATCGTTTGTGAAAACAAAAATAATGAGTGCGAATGCAGGGATATAAAGAAGATTGAGCCACCACGGCATTTTGTATGTTTCGGGTTTTCCGATATAGGTTGTGATAAATACGCCGAGAAGCGGAATAAGAATCATCGGAATATAAAAAGCATACCACAGGTATCGGCACAAATCAGAAAATTCAGAAATAAAAAACCATTTCGTAGTTCTCTCCGCAAGCCAGAATGACATAAGCATACCGACGGAAATCAGATAGCTTCGGATTCTTTTATCAAGAATTCTGCGCCGCACGGAAATAACCCAGCCGAATGATAATGCAACAAAAATCATATGAGGAAGAATCGTAAATGCATTCCCTGAAAATGAGTTGGTAAGCGGAAAGTTGATGCCGTTATAGAGTATGCCAGCCATTGCAAGAACCAATGCGCAGACAAGATAAATCAGAGTCTTTTTCTGTGTCTTGATCATATTCCGCCTCCTCTCATAATAAACCAATTTAATAATAACATAGAAGCAATAAAAAATCTATATTTATTTCACGGTAAAACTCATTTTATATAGCCTATTGACAATACCGCTGAAATGATATAGAATTATATCGAACATTTGTTTGTTTTGAAATTTAAAATATTTTTTGTGAAAGAAAAAGGAGAAAAATTATTGTCGAATAAAAATCTGAAAAACAAATCCATTGACGAACTTCGCGAAATGAAAGCGAAGGGAGAAGCAAAAATCAAATATATGGAAAACAAAATAAAATATCTTGAATCGCAGGAAAAACAGTTCACACGCAAAGAACGCACTCACAGACTCTGCACCCGTGGAGCAATGCTTGAAAAATTTCTCGGTTGTCCCAACGAACTTACCGACGAGCAGGTTGAAGAACTTCTTAAAATTGCGTTTCAACCCGAATCAGTCGGCAGGGCGATTGAGCAATTCAGAGAGAATAACGAAAACGGTTTTGATTAAAGGGGTTACTTTTCCATGTTTGTTATGTTAAAATATTAAAAAATAAAAGAATTCATACAACTCTACGGTTCGTTTGGTGTTATTTTACAGCGTTTATATTATAATTTATTTGCGAAAGGAGAGATATTTGTGAATCAAGAAAAAATAGGAAAGTTTATTGCAGAACTTCGTAAAGAAAAGAATATGACACAAGTTGATTTAGCAAATAAATTGGGGATAACAGATAGAGCAATTTCAAAATGGGAAAACGGTAGAGGCATGCCCGATTTGTCTTTGTTATTGCCGTTATGTGAAGCATTAGATATTTCGGTTAACGAATTGTTAAGCGGTGAAAGATTAGAACAAGATGACTATCAAGAAAAACTGGAAGAAAATATTATTAATACAATTGATTATTCTGATAAAAAAATCAAGAAGAATAAAAAGATATTCGCTTTTGTTTTATCATCAATCTTGATATTTATACTTGTAGTTATAACAATGTTCGGTATTGATATAAACAGAATGAGAAATAGCAAGCCTGTTGTTTTTAGTACTTGGGGATATCTTTATTCTCCACCTATTGATATCAAAGAAGATGAAATTTATTTTTCAATTATTGATTATGTAACAAGCAAAGGCGATTCCGAGCCAAAACATTATGAAAACGAAAAAACATTTGCCAGCATGCAAGTTTTTCTGCTTGAAGAAGTTGAAGACGATAAACTATATAATGTTTATGCTTGGGTAGTTACAGAAAAGCATTATTTAGAAAACGGCGAAATTAAAAAAGATAGCGGTTCGTCTATTCCTCATAAGTTTGTTGTAGAAAATATTGATGGAATATTTACTGTAATAGATTCAAGAATACCAAGAGATGGAAGTTATTATTACGATGATATGAGAAATATATTTCCGAACAGTGTAAAAGATTATATGGATAATGTTCATATAGATGGTACAGTAGAACGTCTGCAAATGGAGATTGAACATCAATCAAAATTATATTTTCAGAAACAGTAGTTTTTCAGACTGTTGAAATTGCCTGATCTACACAATAAAAATTAAATACATTTCATCAAACCGTTTCACTTTCAGTGAGGCGGTTTTTTATCTGAAAACACCACTTTGTAAAAGTGCGCAATTATACACCACGTCTGAACAAGCTGCGTATCTTTCGTTTCCGTGCCTTCAAACTCTGTTTGCCCGAAAACTCAATCACTCCGCTGTTCTTCCTCTTCCCCAAAAAGTTTTTTGAACTTTTCGGGGACCCCGTAGGTGCCATTGCGATTTTTTCAAAAATACTCGGAACAACGTTCCGCTGATTTCATCAGACAAGGGTTTCACCCCTGCGACTTCGTCTACCCCAATTTTTAAAATTATAGGAGAGTGATAAAAATATCTTGTACTCATTTTCAAATATCAATACAAAAGCGGAGTGAAAATAAATCCGCTGTTGCAGGAGCCGCTTACCAAAGCGGCTCCAAGCTTTTCTCGGAATATGATAACCGAACAAAAAACTACACACAAAAACAAAACGAAGTTATCCATTCCGAGATTCTTCTCCCACCCAACACACCCGAAAAATATTTCGACAGAGAAACTTTATGGAACTCTGCCGAGAAAGTTGAAACATAATGGAATTCTCAACTCGCCCGAAAAATTATCATCGCACTTCCGAGAGAAATCCCAACTGAGCAGTATGCAGAGCTTGTCAGAAGTTATTGCAATGAGCAGTTTGTTTCAAAAGGAATGTGTTGCGATTTTGCCGTTCACGATAAAGGTGACGGCAATCCGCACACACATATTATGCTGACGATGAGGGCGATTGACGAAAACGGAAAGTGGCTACCGAAGTGCAGAAAAGTTTATGAACTTGATGAGCATGGCAACCGTATCGGCAGTCACCGTGAAGATATAGTTGATTGGAATAAAAGAGAAAATGCAGAAATCTGGCGGCACGCTTGGGAAGAAAAAGTCAACGAGTATCTCGAAAAGAACAACCGACCCGAAAGAATTGATATGCGTTCTTATGAACGGCAAGGAATTGATTTAGTGCCAACCGTTCATCTCGGTCCCGCTTCATCGGAAATGGAACGCAGAGGTGAAGAAACAATTCTCGGCACTCTGAATCGGGACATTGTGAAATTCAACTCTGTAAGAAAACATTTACGAAAAGCGCTTGCAGAATTGAAAGAATGGATTGAAGAAATCAAGAAAATACTTTCCGAACTCAAAGAAGAAAAAGTGCCGTCAATCGCAGATATTCTTATCGACTACCTGAACTCCCGACAAGAAGCTCACAACGGTAAAAGCAAATATTATTACAACAAAGACCTTGCAGTTGATTTGAAACAAGTATCACAAATAGTCGCATTTCTTCAAGAACATAATATCACTTCCACAGATTCTTTATGGAAAATGATTGAAGAAGTTTCTGCGGTTCAAAGCCGTATCGACACTGCCGATGAAAAAATCAAAGAACTCAAAAAGGGAATTAAATTCCTCGGTGATTATGCGAAATATAAATCTGTTGCAGATGAATACAGCAAAAAGAAATTCGGCAGAGATAAATTTAAAACCGAACACAGCAAGGAGTTAAATTCATTCTACCGGGCAAAGCGATGGGTTGATGAAAATACGAAGGCAACAAGCAAATCTCTGAAAGCCGAACTCGAAAAATTGCAAACAGAAAAAGCTGCCGATGAAGCTTTAATCGAAAGCAACTACGGCAGCCTTGAAGAACTCAAACGTGCAAAATTTATCATTTCAAAAGTTCTTGCAAATGTTAAATATCATGAGCAGGAAGAACCACGGAAAACATCTCAAATAGCAAAACAAGAAACTATTGAATAGAAAATTTTACATAAGCACTTCACTTCGGTGAGGTGCTTTTAATTTTACCCTTTTTGCAAATCAGTCTTTTGACGGGAGGTCTAGAGTCAAATGAAAAACTTTGGAAAAAATCATTGACGAATGCGAACATTTGTGCTATTATTACATACAGGACAAATGTTCGCTTATTAAACCCATACGAAGTATGAAACTGTAAAATCACAGAATATCTGAATACGAAATTTGGAGGGTGAAAAATGTATGATACCCCAAAAGGAACCTGTATGAATATCAATGCAAGCTGGCATTGTCTGAACTGCGGAAAAATTCTTACGGCAACTCTTAATGAGCAGGGAAATGCAAAAACAGTTTGCCCGCTGTGTCACAGCGAACAGATTTATCATAAACTGAGCAGAACCCACCGTCGGGTTGATTCGTATGCTCCTAAAAACAACGGACTGAACTATTAAAATTGAATGCGCAAGTGAACTGTATGGTTCTGATGAAATATGCCCGTAAATCCATATAAGAAACACTTGCTTGAATGTAAGGAGTTTTCCAGACATATTACGTGAGAGACTACCTGCAAGAACAAGAATCGGATTTGTTTCCGCTTCTTTCTTGTAGGTAGTTTTTTATTTAATATATTACTTTTCGGGAAGCCGAAGAACGGAGGTGAACGTCAAAATGCGGGTGAGAAATCAAGTCTTAGACAACGGTTTTTATCCGTCTGCCGGAACGTAGGTGTAAGTATATTAACCTGTCGATAACGGACATATTAAACGAATAAGGAGGTAAAATGTATCATTTAACCAAGTATGAAAAAGAGAATATTCTTCTCTCAAATGCCGATGAAGATTTCTGGTCTGTTTATATCAATTCTAAACCGCTTAAAAGGCGTTTTGCAGAGTTTGACAGAAAGAATCACGGTGTGCTCCGTCACATACGCACAGACCAGTATGGCGGAGAGCTTTATGAAGTACCGAAATCAAGCATTGCAATAAAACTTATTCCGCCAAGGACAAAAGAACAGACGGAAAAGGCAAAAGCTCACGCTGAAAAAGTCGGTCTCGGAAAGAAAGACGGGTGATTCATTGGGCGATAGGGAACAGTTTTCATTTCTGAAGTTTCCCAGAGCGCTGATTGATTCATCTTTGTTTTCTGATTTGTCAGTTGATGCAAAATTGCTTTTTGCCATGATACTTGACCGAACGGGTCTGTCGGAAATAAATGCAGACAGATTCACCGATTCCTACGGCAATATTTTTGTAGTCTATACAATAAATGAAATATGCGAAAAGCTCGGCTGTGCCCGTGCAAAGGCGGTAAGACTTCTCAAAGAATTGCAGAATTCGGGTCTGATAGAAAAGTACCGTGACGGCTGCGGAAAGCCTTCGAAAATAATAATTGCACCGTCGGCTTTGTCAATGCTCAAAATCGAACCTGACAAGTATCAAAATCAAACTTCTGAAAGTGTTAAAACCGAACTTCGTGAAGTATCAGAATCGAACTCTATCTATAATAAAGAGAATAATAATAATATCATCTACATCAATCCATCTATCAGTTATGATGAGCTGATAGAAAGTATTGAAGAACAGATTGAATATGACTGTATCAACGGCGATGCCGAAATGGTCAGAGAAATTATTCTCATAATGGCAGATGTTATGTCGGGAACAACACCTACCGTCAGAATCGGCGGAAGCGATTTCCCGAGAGAGGTCGTTATTTCACGGTTCAAAAAACTTTCGTCGGAGCATATTGAATATGTCATCGGCTGCATTGAAAGTTCCACAACAAAAATTAAAAACATAAAATCATATCTCATATCTGCTTTGTATAACGCACCATCCACAATGGCAAACTCGGTTTCGGCAGAGTTTGCTTTCTATAACAATACTAACTAATAAAAGGAGATTGAAAAATTCGTAAGAATAAACAGAAACTTTTGGCAAAAAATATCAGAAAGAAAGGGGATGGCTTATGGAGATAGATAACGGACAGAGTTCGGGCAGAAAGATGAGTGAAGCTGAAAAGCAAAGTGTTATCGAAAAGCTTTGGCTCATTTATTTCAACGACACTCTTTACGGAAAAGGTCTGATAAGCGAATCGGAAAGAAACCGTATGGCAAATAAGATTCACTCACGCAAGCCATCCGGACCATCAAGATAAATTACGCTCTTGATTTCTTTTTGCGCTTATGCTAATATATAGATAATGATTTAACGAAATCACATTCAATTTGGAGGAGATGTGGATATAAATGGATATACATAGCGTTAGAATGCAAATGCGAATGAAGAGCATATATGAGATTCCGCTCAGGGTAACATATTATGCCCGTGTTTCGTCGGAAAGTGATGAACAGTTAAATTCACTCGGCAATCAGATAAGCTATTATGAAAATCTTATAAAAAAGAATCGTGCTTGGACTTTTGTGCCGGGATATATTGACGAGGGTTTGTCAGGCATATCTGTTAAGAAAAGAGAAAATTTCAACAGAATGATTGATGATGCGGCAGACGGTAAATTTGATTTTGTTATAACAAAAGAAATCTCCAGATTTGCGAGAAACACTCTCGATTCAATTCAGTTTACCCGTCAGCTTTTCGGCTTTGGCGTGGGCGTGTTTTTTCAGAATGATAACATCAACACGCTTGACGAGGATAGTGAACTAAGACTTTCGATTATGTCGTCAATCGCTCAGGATGAACTCCGTAAGCTTTCAAGCCGAGTTAAATTCGGTCATCAGCAGGCGATAAAATCAAACGTTGTACTCGGTAACAGCAATATTTTCGGCTATACAAAGGTTGATAAGAAGCTTGTTATTGATGAAGAACAGGCGGCTATGGTCAGAGAGCTTTTTGAACTTTATGCTACCGACCAATACAGCATGAAGCAGATTGAAACAATCTTTTGGGACAAAGGATACCGAAACAGTAAGGGCAATAAAATTGCTCATTCAACGATGTCAAATATGATTTCAAATCCCAAATATAAGGGATATTATGTCGGTAACAAAGTTCGTGTCGTTGATATGTTCACAAAGAAGCAGAAATTCCTGCCGCCCGAAGAATGGGTAATGTTCAAAGACGAAACGGGTGAAATAGTGCCTGCAATTGTTTCGGAAGAACTGTGGGACAAGGCAAACGAAATTCTGAAAAGACGCAGTGATGATGTAAAAGCACGTCAGGGTATTTGCAACCACGCAAATCTGTTGACAGGAAAGCTTTTCTGTACCGATTGCGGAACGGCATATTATCGCCGTGAATCCAAAGACAAAAGCGGAAAGAAAAACAGCAAGTGGATATGCTCGGGTAAAATCAAAGGCGGCTCGGATTCCTGTTCCTCATTTGCGATTTATGAAGAAGAAATCAAACCGATTTTGTTTGAGGTGTTTCGTGATACAAAAGCGGATGCAGATGCACTTGTTGCCGAATATGTGCGTATGTACTCCGAAATGACCGATAACGGAAAACTTCCGCAAAAGATATCGGAGCAGGAAAAGGTTATTGACTTTGCTTTACAGAAGAAATCCAAGTTGCTTCAGTATAACGTTGCGGGTCAGATTACCGACAGAGATTTCATTGAGATGACTGAGCAATGCAACCGCGAAATAGCAGAAGCTGAAAAGACGATTGCTGAACTTAATGAAGCACTTGAATCAAGTGAGGATTTCAAAAAGCATATTTCAGCAGTCCGTGCGGCGATATCTGCGGCACAGAACGATGCAAGGAAAGGCACGATTTCCAAAGAATTTGTTGATACCTATATTGATAAGATTTTTGTTACTCCGCTTGATGACGGCAGTATGAGGCTGAGCATAAAGATTTTCACGGGAGAATCAACCGAAAAGTTTCTCGGAAAGCTCAAACGTCGTGCGGGACAAATTAACCCGTCATCTGACAACCTGACAGAAAATCAAAGCGTATCAACGGATACAGACACATCTGTTTCTACGGGTCAAACGTTCAAGAAGATGATCGAGGCTTATGAAAACGGTATGAAATAAGTAAACTGCGGTTTTACGGGAGCTGTCGCTTTTGCGGCGGCTCTTTGTTGTTTTTGCTGAGGAGAGTGTATTTAATGATATCCGGTTTTGCGTTTTAAAAAATATGGCGGCAGAATTATAGTTTTTTGCTTTTTTGCGGTTAAAAACGGAACGGTTCTGAGGTTGTCTGCTGCAGCGTTTTGTTTTGCGTTTGTAACTGCAGCGGAGTCCTGCAAAATTAACTGTTTGTTCATACAGCGGTGTTGACGGATTTACTTTTATAATATATAATATTAAACTAAGAAAATATTATTTTCTGTAATTATAATTAAAATCAGTGTCTTAACCGCTTTGATTGAGCGGCAAAAAGGAGTTTTTATAATGACCAAAGAAGAAAAAATAAGGGTAATGCCGACCGTCGCATTGCGTGGTCTGGTTGTATTTCCCGATATGTTCATCCATTTTGATGTGGGAAGAGAAAAGTCAATCAATGCACTCAAAAAGGCAATGGATACAGACCAGGAAATTTTTCTTGTAACTCAGAAGGATATCAGCGTTGACGATCCCGATTACAATGACCTTTATGAAATCGGCGTTGTTGCAACCGTAAAGCAGGTGTTGAAGCTTCCCGGAAAGAACGGAAATGTCCGTGTTGCGGTTGAAGGTCTTCACAGGGCAAGACTTATTCAGGGGCTCGATTCGGCGAAGGGTAATTATCTCAAGGCCATGATATTCCCTGTTGAAGAGCCCACGGTGAAGAGGGAAAACCTTGACTATGAAAAGGCACTTATCCGACATGCAAAGGATGTTTTCGCAGATTATTCGGACTGTGCACCTCAGCTTCCCGCAGACCTCGTGACAAGCGTTCTACAGAAGTCGAAGGCGGGTGAGCTTGCAGACTATGTTGCAGGCAACATCATGCTTGAATATGAAGACAGACAGAGCATTCTTTCCGTTGTGAATCCCCTCAGAAGACTTGAGGAGCTCTGTGTGCTTCTTGCAAACGAAAGCAATCTTCTTGCGATTGAAGCGGATATCGGTGACAAGGTTCAGGAGCAGATTGACAAGAATCAGCGTGAATATTATCTTCGTGAGCAGATGAAGGTGATTTCTCAGGAGCTCGGCGGCGGAGTTTCTCAGGAAGAGGAGCTTGACCGTTTCAGAGAAACAATCTTCTTTATGCAGGCATCCGACGAAGTCAAGGAAAAGCTTTTCAAGGAATGTGACAGACTTGAAAAGTATTCGCCGAATTCGCCTGAGGCTGCGGTAAGCAGAAATTATATCGAAACATGTCTTTCGCTTCCGTGGAATAAGTTTTCGCAGGAAAACACAAATATCGAAAAATCAAGAAAAACTCTTGAGCGTGACCACTACGGTCTTGAAAAAATCAAAAGAAGAATTCTTGAATATCTTGCCGTGCGTGTGCTTGCTCCCGATATCAAGGGTCAGATTATCTGCCTCGTCGGTCCTCCGGGTGTCGGTAAAACCTCGGTTGCACGCTCAATAGCATCCGCAACGGGCAGAAACTATGTGAGAATTTCACTCGGCGGCGTCAAGGATGAAGCCGAAATCAGAGGACACAGAAAAACATATATCGGCTCAATGCCGGGCAGAATTATAAATGCAATGCAGCAGGCGGGAACAAGCAATCCGCTCATCCTGCTTGATGAGGTTGATAAGCTTTCTTCGGATTATAAGGGCGACCCGACATCCGCTTTGCTTGAGGTTCTTGATCCCGAACAGAATTCTTCCTTCAGAGACCACTATATTGAATTGCCTTTTGATCTGAGCAAGGTTCTGTTTATAACAACGGCGAATGTTGAAGCCAATATTCCCGAACCCCTGCGTGACAGAATGGAAATCATTGAGCTCGGAAGCTACACGGCAGAGGAAAAATTCAATATTGCAAAGAAACATCTTATTCCCAAGCAGATAAAGCGTCACGGTCTTACACCGAAACAGCTCAAAATAACCGACAAGGCTCTCAGGCTTATCATTGACGGCTACACGAAAGAAGCGGGTGTGCGTAATCTCGAGCAGCAGCTTGCAGCCGTATGCAGAAAATCCGCAATGGCGGTTGTTGAAGGCAGTGCTGAAAAAATTTCCGTCAAGCCCGAAAATGTTGAAGAGCTTCTCGGTACAAGAAAATATAAAAATGATTCAATCATCCGTGAAAACGAGGTCGGTGTTGTCAACGGACTTGCATGGACAAGCGTTGGCGGCGATATGCTTGAAATTGAAACGGCTGTGCTTAAGGGCACGGGTAAGCTTGAACTGACTGGCTCTCTCGGCGATGTTATGCAGGAGAGTGCAAAGGCTGCGGTCAGCTATATCCGTTCAAAATCCGATGAGCTTCCGATTAACGGCGACTTCTATAAGGATTGCGATATTCACATTCATGTTCCCGAAGGTGCAACTCCCAAGGACGGCCCTTCGGCAGGTGTTACAATTGCAACCTCGCTTGTTTCCGCACTCTCGGGAATCAAGGTTCGCAAGGATGTTGCGATGACGGGCGAAATTTCACTCAGAGGCAGGGTTCTTCCCATCGGCGGACTCAAAGAAAAATCAATGGCGGCATATAAAACGGGCATAAAAACGGTTGTTATTCCATATGACAATCTTTCCGATCTTGACGAGGTTGACCCCGTTGTTAAAGAAAACGTTACCTTCATGCCCGTCAAAACGGTTGATGCGGTATGGGATATCGCACTTGAAAAGCCTGCAAAGCAGGGTGAAGCGGCTGTTCAGCCCGTGAATGTCGGCAAGGGTGCGAGAACATCCATAACTCAATGATAAGGAAAAAGAAAAATGAGATTTGATAAAATAGAATTTACCGCCGCTTACGGCACATCGAAGCAGCTTCCGCCATCAAAAGAAGCGGAAATTGTATTTTCGGGTCGCTCGAATGTCGGCAAATCGTCGCTTATAAATAAAGTTTTCAACCGCAAAAATCTTGCAAGAGTCAGCTCTGTTCCGGGAAAAACAATAACAGTCAACTTTTTCAAAGGAGACGGTGTTTATTTTGTGGACCTTCCCGGCTACGGCTACGCAAAGCGTGAGCAGAGCGAGAAAAAACGCTGGGCAGAGCTTATGGAGGGATATTTTCAGTCGGGCAGAAACATAAAGCTTGTTATTCAGCTTATTGATATGCGTCATGCACCGTCGGCAGACGATATGACCATGCTCAACTTCCTGCGTGAAATGGAAATTCCTTTTGTGATCGCCCTCACAAAATGCGATAAGCTCAACAAAACGGAAACCGAAAAGAGAAGGGCACAGCTTCTTGAGGAGCTTTCGGATTACCCTGAAATCAAAACAATCGAGTTTTCTTCGATAAAAGGAACGGGCGTTGAAGAGGTCAAGGCTCAGATAATCAATGCGGCAGGAGGTTAAAATATGCTTGTTACAAAATGTGTTTCAACAAATCTGAAGGGACATCTCACCATCGGCGGTGCGGATGCAATTGAGCTTGCCGAAGAATTCGGCACCCCTTTATATGTTTACAGTGAAAATAAAATCAGACAGAAGATAAGAGAATTCGTTCTCTCCATGAACAAATATTATAACGGCAACGGCCTTGTGTGCTATGCAAGCAAGGCGTTCAGCTGCAAGGAAATGTACAGAATTTGTATGCAGGAAAATATCGGCGTTGATGTTGTTTCGGGAGGCGAGCTTTATACTGCTCTTTCGGTTGGTTTTCCTGCAGAAAAAATTGTTTTTCACGGCAACAACAAAACTCCCGAAGAGCTTTCCGCAGCGGTTGAAAGCGGTGTTGGCAGAATTGTTGTTGATAACATAACCGAGCTTAAAATGCTTGATGAAATTGCCGCTTCCGAAGGCAAAACGGCAGGAATAATGCTCAGAATCAAGCCGGGCATTGATGCTCATACCCATGACTTTATCAAAACGGGTCAGATTGATTCAAAATTCGGCTTTGCTCTTGAAACGGGCGAGGCAATGGAGGCTGTCAAAGCAGCTCTCGGTATGAAAAATCTTAAGCTCAGAGGTCTTCACAGCCATATCGGCTCGCAGATTTTTGATGTTGACCCCTTCTGCCTTGCTGCAAAGGTTATGCTTGAATTTTACCGTGATATCAAGGCTGAAACGGGCGTTGAGCTTGAAGAACTCAATCTCGGCGGCGGTTTCGGAATAAAATATCTCAGAAGCGATGCCCACGAAGCATACGGCGAATATATGAAGCAGGTTTCGGCGGTTGTTCACAGCTTTTCGCATGAGCTGGGAATAAAAACTCCGTTTATTCTTATTGAACCGGGTCGTTCGATTGTCGGAGTTGCGGGTGCAACTCTTTATACCGTCGGCAGCGTCAAGAAAATTCCCGGAGTGAGAACCTATGTTTCGGTTGACGGTGGCATGACTGATAATCCGAGATATGCTCTCTATAAGTCGGATTATGAGGTTGTCTGTGCAAACAGAGCCGAGGAGGACAGAACCGAAATTGTTACCGTTGCGGGCAAATGCTGCGAAAGCGGTGACCTTATTCAGGAAAACACAAAAATCCAACCCGTAAAGCCGGGTGATATCCTTACCGTTCTTTCAACGGGTGCATATAACTACTCAATGGCATCAAACTATAACAGAATACCCCGTCCTGCCGTTGTTATGGTAAAAGACGGCGAAGCAAGAGTTGCTGTCAAGAGAGAAACCTATGATCAGATTTCACAGAATGATATCTGATGAAAGAGAATAAAATCGGGTAGGTGCAGAGCTCTTCCTTAACTCTTTACCCATCACTCTTCACTAATTAAAAGGATGTGACACAATGCCCCATGTCAGAATGATAGCCGAGCAGGTGCGACTTGTTTCGGTTAAAACGGACAGATTCAAAACCGGTCGGATTTCGGTATCCATGGCATTGCCCATGGATGAAAAAATGGCGGCAAATTCGCTGCTGATATATCTTCTCAAGCGTTCCTGCAGGGAATATCCCGATTTTACGCTTCTTAACGGAAAGCTCGATGAGCTTTACGGTGCAAGCCTTTCCGCGACCGTTTCAAAGCCGGGAGAGGCTCAGGTGCTCACTCTTTCGCTCAATTGTCTTGATGACCGCTTTGCTCTTACGGAAGAAAGCATCGCCGGGGAGTGTGCTCAGCTTCTTGCAAGCATGATTTTTTCTCCGAATTGCAAAAACGGCAGCTTCGGTGCGGATAACCTTGCAGCCGAAAAAAGACTTCTCATTCAGAGAATCGAAGAGGAGCTTAACGATAAAAGAGCTTATGCGTTTGATCGCTGCATAAGCTACATGTGCGAAAATGAGGCTTTCGGAAAACCGAAATACGGCACGGTTGAAGAAATTGAAAAAGTTAAAATGGCGGATGTTTATGCCGCATGGAAAAATGCTTTGTCAACAGCAATATTCCAGATAACCGTTGTCGGCAGTGCCGATGCGGATGAGATTGCGGAAATCTTTGCAAAGCAATTTGAAAAAATAGAACGCAGCCCCGTAAAGCCCGTAACCGTTTTCCGTCAGAGAGGCGGGCATTTCAACAGATACGAGGAAAAATTCCCCGTTAATCAGGGTAAGCTTGTCATAGGCTTCAGAGCAGGCATGCAGAACAGCAGGGATAATCTTGCGGCAATAACGGTTATGAATGATATTTTCGGTATGGGAACTTATTCAAAGCTCTTTACCAATGTCCGCGAAAAGCTCAGCCTTGCTTATTATTGCTGGTCAAAGCTGATTGCGAGAAAGGGTCTTGTGCTCGTTGAGGGCGGAATAGATACCGATAAGGAAAAGAAGGTATCGGCTGAAATTCTCAGCCAGCTTTCGGATCTGAGAAGCGGAAAGACCGACCCCGAAGTGCTTGAATGCTCAAAGCGTTCGCTCAAGGAGAGGCTGACCTTTACAACCCCTGAGGGTATCTGCAGCTGGTATGCATCACAAGTGCTTGAGGATGAAATTTTAACTCCCGAAAGCCGTATGGAAGAAATCGGAAAGGTGACTATGGAGCAGGTGTGCGAAGCGGCAAAGAAGCTTTCGATAGATACCATATTCATGCTTTCAGCCGAAGAGGAGGGCGAAGCGGATGAAGGTTAAGCAGATAACAAACGAAAAGCTCGGCGAAACCGTATACTGTGCCCGTCACGAATCGGGTCTTGAAATAAGAGTTATGCCCAAGGAGGGCTATTCATCGGCTTATGCCGTTTTCGGAGTAAAATACGGCTCGATTGATACCGCCGTGAAAAGTGATAACGGTGAATTTGAAACGATACCTGAGGGCACCGCCCATTTTCTTGAGCATAAGCTTTTTGAAAGCGAAGATCTGAATGCGTTTGAGCGTTTTGCAAAAACAGGTGCGAGTGCTAATGCATACACAAGCTTTGAAAAAACCGCGTATCTCTTCAAGGGCTCAGAGAATATCGGCGAATCACTTGAAATTCTTCTTGATTTCGTTCAGAATCCCTATTTCACTCAGCAGACTGTTGAAAAAGAACAGGGGATTATCGGTCAGGAAATCAGAATGTATCAGGATTTGCCCGACTGGCAGGTTATGTTTAACCTTCTCAGGGCACTCTATGCAAATCACCCCGTAAGAATTGATATTGCGGGCACGCAGGAGTCAATTGCAAAAATTGATGCCGACCTGCTTTACAGACTTTATAAAAATTTCTATAACCCTGCCAACATGGTGCTCTGTGTAGCCGGTGCAATCGAGCCGCAGGAGGTTTTTGATATTGTTGACAGATGTATAAAGAAGTCGGAGACTGCAAAGCCTGCCGAAAGAAAGTTTGAAAAAGAGAGTGCAAAGCCTGTTCAGAGCTATATCGAAGAAAAGCTTTCCGTTGCTCAGAAGCAGTTCCTTCTCGGCTTCAAAGAGGAGCTCAGCGAGCCTCTTCTCAGTCTTGAGGATGAAATTGCTTCCGAAATCGTGCTTGAAGCTCTTTTCGGAAAATCCTCTCCGCTTTTCAAGCGTCTGCTTGATGAGGAATTGATTGATATGGGCTTCGGCTCGGAGATGTTCAACGGCTTCGGCTTTTCGTGCGTTATGGTCGGCGGCACAAGCTGCGACCCCGAAAAAACGGCGGATATCATCAAATCCGAAATCAAAAAAGCACAGGCAGAGGGCATTGACCCTGCAGCCTTTGAAAGAGCAAAACGCAAATTCTACGGCAGATATGTTATGTGCTACAACGATATCGACGATATTGCAAATATGATGATGAACCTTTATTTCAATGATTATGAGCCGTTTGCGGAGCTTGAAGCCTGCAAAAATCTTACGTTGGAAAAGGCTGCCGAACGACTTGCGGCAATAAAAGAAGAATCGTGTGCTCTTTCGGTTATAAGCCCGGTTTCGTGACAGGAGGAATAAAAAAATGTCGGATTATGCGATTGTCTATTTCCCGAATCTGATAAAAAGAGGCTTCAGCGTGCCGAGTGTGCTTGCGGATTTCTCTATATTCGGAATCGACATCGAAATAAAATTTTACGGTGCAATTATTGCATTCGGATTTCTGCTTGCCGTGCTTTTCGGCGGCAGAATGGCATATAAATGGAAAATGAGTCTTGATAAGATGGTGGATGTTCTTATTTACGGAACGGTTTTTGCCATCATCGGTGCAAGACTTTATTATGTTTTCTCAAAATGGGATTACTACGGCAGTCATCTTGCTGAAATTCCTCAGATATGGCAGGGCGGACTTGCCATTTACGGCGGCATCATCGGCGGTCTTGCGGCAGCCTTTGTTGTGTGTAAGGTCCGCAAGATGAATTACTGGAATCTGCTTGATATTGCAACGATGAGCCTTCTTATCGGTCAGGGCATCGGCAGATGGGGCAACTTCACAAATCAGGAGGCTTTCGGTGTCAACACCGACCTTCCCTGGGGCATGTGGAGCGAAAAAATTGCTGCGGATATAATGAGAAATCAGGCACTCTATGCCGAAAAGGGCTTCAGCGTTGACCCGAATCTTCCCGTACACCCCACCTTCCTTTATGAATCGGTCTGGTGTCTTCTCGGATTTTTTGTGCTTTATCTTATTTGCCGCAAGGCAAGAAAATTCAGCGGACAGATTGCTCTTTGCTACGGTATATGGTACGGTCTTGAAAGAACCGTTGTTGAAGGCCTTCGCACAGACAGCCTTTATATTGCAGGCACAACAATCCGCGTTTCGCAGGCACTTTCAGCTGCTCTCGTTTTGGTTTGTGCCGTGCTTCTGATTGTTCTTCTCAGAAAACACAAGAAAAATCCTCAGCCCATCGACGGAATTGACTTTTTCCTTGAAGAAGAGCTTAAGAAAAAAGCAGAGGAAGAGAAAGAAACGGCTCCCGAAACGAAAGATGAATGTGTAAAAGAAGCTGAAACCGAAACGGATGATGCGGAGGTAAATAAAAATGTATAAAATAATAGACGGCAAAGCAATCAGGGAATATAACCTTGAAAAAATTTCGGAGCAGGTGGCAGAGCTTAAGGAAAACGGAATTCTTCCCACTCTTGCGGTTATCATTGTCGGCAACGATCCTGCTTCAAGAATTTATGTCAACAACAAAAAAGCGGCTTGTGAAAGAACGGGTATGCGTTCGCTCGAATATGCTCTTCCCGAAGAAACAACAACAGAAGAGCTTCTTGAGCTTATCGACACTCTTAATGCGGATAAATCCGTTAACGGCATTCTCTGTCAGCTTCCCGTTCCCAAACATATCAACAAAAATCTTGTTCTCGAAAGAATCCTTCCCGAAAAGGATGTTGACTGCTTCCATCCCGAAAATGTCGGCAGACTCTGCATCGGTAACGGCGAGCTTGTGCCCTGCACTCCCATGGGTATGGTGAAGATGCTCGAATATGAAGGCATTGACCCCACCGGCAAGCATTGTGTTATTATCGGCAGAAGCGATATCGTAGGCAAGCCCATGGCTATGCTCATGCTTGCAAGAAACGCAACCGTCACAATCTGCCACTCAAAAACACAGAATCTTGCCGAAATCACAAGACAGGCTGATATTCTTGTTGCAGCAGTCGGAATTGCAAAATTCGTTAAAGCCGATATGGTCAAGGACGGTGCAATAGTTCTTGATGTCGGCATGGACAGAGATGAAAACGGAAAGCTCTGCGGCGATGTTGATTTTGATGAGGTCAAGGATAAATCATCAATGATAACTCCCGTGCCCGGCGGAGTAGGCCCCATGACAATTGCAATGCTTATGAGAAACACTCTCACCGCCGCAAAGATGCAGAATAAATAATAAAAAAGAGATTGACAACAGTTGATTGTTGTGCTATAATCCTATATGCCGCATATTCGGGGCGGGTGAGTTATGCCCAAAAACAGATGAAAATCTGTGCCTCCGGTAACCCACTTATAAGAGTTACAGAATAGCGAGTCTTAAAGAAAAGGAATGAAAATCCGATGTACGCAATCATTGAAACAGGCGGCAAGCAGTACAAGGTTGAAGCCGGCGATGTAATTTTCATCGAAAAGCTTGGCGCTGAAGAAGCAAGCGAATACACCTTTGATAAGGTAATCGCTGTCGGAACTGACGACGGTATCACCGTTGGCGCTCCCTATGTTGCAGGAGCAAGCGTTTCCGCAAAAGTAGTTAAGAACGGTAAGGCAAAGAAAATCACCGTTATGACCTACAAGCCCAAGAAGAACTCAAAGCGTAAGATGGGTCACAGACAGCCCTACACAAAGGTTGAAATCTCGGCTATCAACGCTTAATTGAAGTTTCCCTATGATAAGGGTAAAATTCTTGGTCAGTAACAGACAGCTGACAGGCTTTGAAATCAAAGGTCATGCAATGTATGCAGAAAGCGGCGAAGATGTTGTTTGTGCTGCGGTTTCATCGGCGGCATATATGGCGGCAAACACGGTAACGGATGTTATCAATGCAGCTGCTCATGCCGAAGCTGATGACGGCAGAATGCTTTTAACTCTTCAAAATCCCGACGAAAAAACCGAAACGGTTCTCAGAGGGTTGGAGCTTCATCTGACCGGTCTTTCAAAGCAGTATCCCGAAAACATTAAAATAATCTACGGAGGTGTAAAGTAATGCTTAAGATAAATGTTCAGCTTTTCGCTCATAAGAAAGGTATGGGTTCAACCCGTAACGGCCGTGATTCAGAGTCAAAGAGACTCGGCGCAAAGAGAGCTGACGGCCAGTTTGTTCTTGCAGGTAACATCCTTGTAAAGCAGAGAGGTACTCACATCCATCCCGGCAACAACGTCGGCAGAGGTTCAGATGATACTCTCTTCGCACTCATCGACGGAACAGTTAAGTTCGAGCGTATGGGTAAGGACCGCAAGAAGGTCAGCGTTTACGCTGTTGAGCAGTAATTTTACAGTAAAATCAATCCGCTGTGCTTTTCGCACGGCGGATTTTTTTATTTAACACTTGTTTATTTAACACAAAATGATATAATTATTGCAAAGGGGGAGCGGAAAATGAAATCAAAAATCAAAATTTCATCCAAGCGGATTCTGGAATTTTATGAGGGTCTTGAAAAAAGCGGCATTGAAAATCACGGACTTCTGATTATGAAGGACGGGGAAACGGTTTTTGAGGAATATGCTTACCCTTATTCTGCCGATATGCCGCATACCATGTTTTCGCTCACGAAATCGGTGGTTTCAACGGCGGCAGGCTTTGCAATTGAAGAAGGTCTTTTTTCTCTTGAATCAAAAATCATTGATCTGTTCCCCGGATATGAGCATTGCGAAAGCGACGAATGGGAAAGCTTAACTGTCCGTTCCGTTCTGACAATGCAGAGCAACAAGGAATTTTCTTTTCTTCAGGATATGACGGGTAACTATGCCGAAATGTTTATGAAGGCTCCGTTCCGCAAGGAAAAGGGCTTTCTTTACAGCAATAATGATGCTCATATGGTTGCCGCTCTTATACAGAAAACCTCGGGAAAGAGCCTTGTTGAATACCTCACTCCCCGACTTTTTGAGCCGCTCGGAATCAATCCTCCCGAATGGGAAACAAATTCAATCGGCGAAAATATCGGAGGCACGGGTGCATATATGACCCTTCGTGACCTTGCAAAAATCTGTCAATGCTATGCAAACGGAGGAAAATATAACGGAATTCAGGTTATCCCTGAGTGGTGGACAAAAGAAGCGACAAAAAAGCAGGTTGATCTCGGCAAAAGGCTGAATGAAGACGGCTACGGTTATCTTTTCTGGATTTATGATGATATTTTCAGCATGACGGGAATGTTCGGTCAGCAGGTTTCATATTTTCCAAAGCAGAATGCGGTTATTGCGGTTTTTAACTGTGCGATAAAAGACGATGAAAATGCAAGGCTGATGCGTGATGTTCTTTCAAAAGCACTTGAAGAAGAATCAACCGAAGAAGATGATAAAAAGCTTTCGGAATATCTTGAAGGCAGGGGAGAAAAGCCTGCAGCATGCAATGAGCTTCCGAAAGTGCCGACGGGAAAAACCTTTTACATAACGCCCGTTTCGGATATGATTTCAAAGCTTATGTTCCCTGCAAGCCTTATTCCCCGTTCGCTGACCTCGAGCTTTGCAAAACGCCCGAAAAGTAATCTTAATAAGGTTTCTTTTGAAATGACGGAGGATGTTTTTACCGTCAGGTGGTTTGAAGAAGAGGATGAGGTTATAATCCGCTGCGGACTTGACGGAAATCCGAGACTTTCCGAATGCCGCATAAAGGGTTATTACTATAAAATATGGGCTTATGCCTTTATGAAAAACGGTGTTCTCAACGCAGTCGTGAAGCCGATAAATACTCTTGCAACTCAGCGTATGACCTTTGAGTTTTCGGATGAAGCCGTTAAAATCGCAATAAAAAGTACGCCAAGCTTTGTTGAATTCATAAAAAATAATGTTGAACAAAGCTCCTTTGTCAGAAAAAGCGGAATAATAAAGCCTGTTATTGTGAGAGGGCTTGAATTCTTTCTCAGAACAACCGAAATGCCGATGAAATTCAAATCAAAAAAGTGAGGAATACTTTATGAATAAGTGGAATTTTTATACTTCAAACGAAATAAAGCCTCTCGGATGGCTTAAAAGACAGCTTGAAATCCAGGCAGAGGGTCTGAGCGGAAATCTTGACAAAATCTGGCCCGATGTCAAAAACAGTGCATGGATCGGCGGCGATAAAGAGGGCTGGGAGCGTGTGCCCTATTGGCTCGACGGATTTATTCCTCTTGCATATCTTCTTGAAAATGAAGATATGATTGCAAGAGCAAAGAAATATATAGATGCGATTATCTCTTTTCAGAGACCCGACGGCTGGATTTGTCCGTGCAAGGATGAGGACAGAAAAACATATGACACATGGGCTGTTCAGCTCATAACAAAAACGCTCACCGTTTATTATGAATGCTCAAAGGATGAAAGAATTCCCGATGTGATTTACAAAGTGCTGAAAAACTATTATGAGTTGCTCAGAACGGGCGAAATAAAGCTTTTTGACTGGGGTAATGCAAGGTGGTTTGAGTGCTTTATTGCAATTAATTTCATCTATGAACGCACGGGCGAGGAGTGGCTTAAAGACCTTGCGAAAATCCTTAAGGAGCAGGGCATGGATTACAATGAAGCTGTTCCCCGCTGGAAAAGACCGCTCAATCTCTGGAGATTTGATACCCATATCGTCAATATCGGCATGATGCTTAAAAGCGAAGCGGTTTCATGCAGCATTCTGGGCGAAGAATATACCGATAACGCCGAAAAGCTCCATGAAATTCTTAAAGAATATAACGGCACTCCCGTCGGTCTTTTTACGGGCGATGAATGTCTTTCGGGTCTGAGCCCCATTCAGGGCACCGAGCTTTGTGCGGTAGCCGAGCAGATGTATTCCTATGAAATACTCTATGCTTTCACGGGTGAAGAGAAATGGGCGGAAAGGCTTGAAATGCTTGCTTTCAATGCCCTTCCCGCTACAATCAGCGACGACATGTGGACTCATCAGTATGACCAGATGAGCAATCAGATTGCCTGCATAAAATTTCCGGGAAAGCCGATTTTCAGAACTAACTGGCAGGAATCCCACCTTTTCGGTCTTGAGCCGAATTACGGCTGCTGTACGGCGAATTTCAATCAGGCATGGCCGAAATTTGCTCTTTCCGCATTTATGTATAACGGAAATACCGTTATCAATGCCGTTCCCGTTCCTTCCGAACTCAGAACGGATGATATGCAGATAAAAATTGAAACGGAATATCCCTTCATAAACAGCTTTGAATATACGGTTGAAGCAAAAAAGGATTTTGAATTCAGGATAAGAATACCTTCGTTTGCCGAAAATCTTACCGTCAACGGTGAAAAAAGCGATGCAGACGAGCTTTCCTTCGATATAAAAGCAGGTGAAGCACAAAAAATCAACATTGCTTTTGATGTTTCGCTTTCCGTTGATAAAAGACCGAATGCTCTCAACACGGTCAGATGCGGCTCGCTTGTTTTCTCCGTTCCCGTTAAGTATGAAACGAAAATGCTCGAATATGAAAGGGACGGCGTTGAGCGTAAATTTCCTTACTGCGACTATGAGCTTATTCCCGTTTCAGACTGGAACTATGCTTATTGCGGCGAAGTTTTCGGCATAGAAAGAAACAGTCCGGGAGATATTCCGTTCTCCTCAGAAAATCCGCCCGTAACCGTTAAAGCTAATGTGAGAAAAATCAATTGGGGCTATGAAGACGGATATGATACCGTCTGTGCAAAGGTGCCCGAATCAAGAGAACCGATGGGAGAAAAGGAAGAAATCCTTCTTTATCCTTACGGCTGTGCAAAGCTCCGTATGACAGAATTGCCTGTGCTTGAATAAATAATATATCCCGTCTGACGAAAAATCAGGCGGGATATTTGTATATATTTTACAGTTGACATTCGGGGGAAAAAGAGTTATTATATTTATCGAACAAATGTTCTGAAACACAAGGAGGTGATGAAGGTGGTCAGAAAGGTTTTTGTTGATGTATATGTTCTTGTTGATAAAGACGGTAAACGCCGCCCGCTGAGAATTCAGTGGGAGGATGGTACGGTTTATACCGTTGAGCGTCTGCTTAACAGATGCAGGGCAAAATCTCTCAATGTCGGCGGCGGTGAAATACGCTACACCGTGCAGATAAACGGCAAGGAAACCTTCATCTACGAGGATAACCACGGAAAATGGTTTGTTGAGGGCAAATGCTGATTATATTTCTGTTTCCGTTATCCTTTCAACCTCAAGCGACTCCGAATATATTTTTTCGGGGTCGTTTTCATCAAGAATAATCAGTCTGCCGCCTCTTTCCGCACCGTAGGTGAAATAACCCGCACCGAGAGTCTGGTAGAGGTCAATTCCGTCAATTTTAATGTGGAAATCGTTCACATGGTCGTGGCCGAAAAATGCCGCAACGATATTACCTGTCTTTTTCCAGCTTTCAAATTGGCTGCGATGGTTATTTTCAAGGCAGGGAGGGCATGGGCATTCTCTGATTCTTCCTTCGATAATTTTATGACCGAATTTAAAATACTTTCCGTCACGGAATAATGAATAGTCATCCTCTGCGGTAACCTCTTTAAGTCCGTCACACATCTGCTGAACGGGCATATGCTGAAAGAGGATTGAGGGCAGTGGCTTTCCGCTGTTTGCTGCTTTCAGTTCTTCGGATTTCTTTTCATACCATTCAATCTGGTCATCATGCACGCAGTCATACGAAAGACCGCCCTGAGAATTACGCTGATAATCGTTTGAGTCAATAAGCCAGATTGCAAAGGCATCCTTATCGCCGCTGCTGTTTCTGATTGTAACGCAGCAGTTGCCGCAGCCGTAAACATCGGCATCGTTGAGATTGGAGCGGCAGTTAGGGTATTCCATATATTGCATCATCTGGAATTCCGTGTGAAAGCCTTCCTCGCCGTCGTGATTGCCGAAAACAACGCAGAGGGGAATGTTTCTTTCCCGTATGGGTGCGGTGATTTTACGGATTGTGCTTGCAACGAGGTCATAGGTGAATTCCTCCCAGTAGCCGCTGATGTTGTCGCCGCCGAAAACAACGAGATCGGGCTTTGTTTTTTCAACAAGCTTTTCGATAACGTTTATTGTTTCCTTGTCGCGGCTTTCAGGGATTTCTCTGTTTTCATCGTCGTCCATTTCGGGCTCAACATCGTGGATATCCGTCAGATGAAGAATTCTGAATTTTCCGTCCGCCGAAAATTTAAGCGGAGAGGGACCTTCTCTCCTGAATTTTGCAGACTGCCATTTGTGAGGTGCTCCCATTGCACCGAGGCAGGGGAGCATGAGACCTGCAAGGAATGATTTTAAAATTCTGCTCATAATGATATTCCTTTACTGATATTTTTTTGCAACAAGCTTTGCCTGCTTTTTCATTTCGGCTCTTACCTCTTCGGGTGAAATGATTTCCGCTTCATCTCCGAAGCCGAAAACCCATGCGAGAAACTGTTGGCTGACAACAACGCTGACGGTAACGGTGAAATGACTGTCGCCGTCTTTGATAACGATTATTTCTCTGCCGAAGCGGTCGAGAACGGCACCGACAAGATGATTGGAAAATCGGAGCTTTACCTTCTGCTCATTTCCGCCGAACATTCCGAAAACGGATTTGGTATAGGTTGCCATATCAACCTTTTTGAAAATATCGTTACCTTCTCTTTCATCATCCGTCAGTGAAGCCTTATACATTTTGTCAACTCTGTAGTGCTTCATTTTTTCGGCAGCAGAATCCCACGCAAGCATATAGTAGTTTTCGTCATCCCATATAAGTGCAAAGGGACTGACCTCATAGAATGCACCGTCATGCCTGAAGCGGCGTTCCTTATCGACGGTGTATTCGAAATACTGATAGCGTATTTTCTTGTTAAGGGCGATAGCATCGGAAATAACGTCAACCGCATAATAGATGCTTTCGTTCATGCTTTTGACTCTGTTGCTGACATAAACCTGACGCTGAAGCAGCTGACCGTCATAAACGCTTGCAAGATTTTCGATTTTCTGAATAAGCTTGTATGTTTTATCCTCTGTTATGAATTTTGAGGATTGAACGCTGTCAACGAGAAGCTTGAGCTCAGGCAGCTCAAAATCACGCTCGCCTATGTAGTAGCCGCCGTTTTTGCCCTTGACCTGAATAATATCAATGCCGAAAAGCCTGAGAGCTTCAATGTCGGCATAAATGCTTTTGCGTTCTGCAGCAATGTCGTTTCTCGAAAGCTCGGCAATGATGTCGGCTGTGCTGCAGGGATGATTTTCGTCAGAGTGCTGCATGAGGTATTTAACAAGATACAGAAGCTTGAGCTTCTGATTTGATGATTTTGCCATGTTAACAGCTCCTTTCATTTTGATATTATACACCATATTGAGTCCGATAACAAGGACTTGACTGCGGATTTTATACGCGTTTTTATAAATGATAAGTCAAAAGTATACAAAGTCATACGAATTTTGTCGTTTGTTTAATTGACTTTTGTGACATAATGTTTTAAAATAGCTTTACAAAATTTATAAAACGGGTGGAATTATGAAAAAGACAATTGCAGTTTTTATGACCCTGCTTATGCTTTTCGGCTTTGCATCGTGCAAAAATGAAAGCACCGCAGATGAAACAACAGCCGCATCATACACACAGCAGACCGAAGCGGAAAACGTTACCGTGGATAACGGCAAAGCGGGAATATCTGCCGATGATGTAACGGAGCTTGCGACGGAAACAACGGCTTCAGCCGAAACAACAGCGGAAAATCTTCCGCTCGAAGCCGACCCTTCAAAGTGGACGGATGAGGAGATTGTTGCTTTTTATAAGGCAGCGGCGATCAGAAGCAAAACAAAGGTGAAATCAACGGAATATAAAAACCTCAGGGAAATGGTTGTTAATGACGGTGACGGATTTCTCGGCACTCTCGTTGAAATGGTTACCCCCATCCTTGTGTCGGCACTTGAAGACAGCCAGGTTGAATTTGACGGCATCACGGGCGGCTACGAAAATCTTGAGCTTTCCGATACTCAGAGTGTCAGGGCATACAAAAGCGGAAAATATACCGTTGTTGAAATGACAATGAAGGACCAGATTGACGGTGCCCACGGAGAAAGATACAGCGGCACGGTCGGTCATGCGATTTCGGTTGTAGGTGATCTTGCAGAAGTTGAAAAAGCACTTCCGATGCTTGAAATCGGCTTTGACGAAGCGGTGTTCAGGCTTCATTATAAGAATGCAAAGCTTAAGGTTAAAATCAATGAAAACGGAATAATCGAAAAGGGAACATGGTCATATGAGATTTATATAACAGCAGCAAATCTTTATGTCGGCGGCAGAAGGCTTCCTCTTTCGGCAACAGTTGAAAGCGGCTACGGCACGGTGGATTATGTTATCACCGTCGGCGGCGGATTTTAAAGCATTGAATAATAAAGCACTCAAAGGAGAATCCTCTGAGTGCTTTTTTGTTTAAAATTCCTTTTTGACAAGATTGATTGCAACCGAAACCGCATTTGAAAGCTGGAATGAGAGCTTATAGAAAATAACTCTTACGCTGTCCGTTGCAACAACATTTCCGTCGGCATCAACAACCTCAAGGGTTATATTTGCTTTCTTTGCACCGAAAAGTCCCTTGCAGGTAACTCTGCCGTTTTCGTCAACCAAAACCCTTTTGTTATCGGATGACCAGCGGAGGGTGCAGTCTTCGGCATTTTCTGCTATACAGTCAAGCTGTATTGCCGCTCTGCTGTAGAGTGAGAAAAGGCCGAGCTTCTTGTTGACGGCGTTAACGGATTTTCCGTTTTCCGTGATATCGGCGTTAACTGCTTTTGCGGCAACGTTAACCTCATATTCAGTGGCTTTGGTTATGCTGCCGAAGGTGTAATAAATTGTCACCTTGCAGTTTCCTGCCTTGTCAAGGCTTACCATTCCGACGGTGTAATCCGTGATTTCCCTGCTTGTACCGTCACTGAATTTTGCAGCAACCTTCATGCCTGAGGTGTCAAGAGATTCGCCGGCAATATAGTCTGTTTTTGCGGGCGGATTTGTGATTTCAATGCTTTCAAGCACCGTCTCAACCTCGATAACGGCAAATTCGCTGAAATGAGTTGTTTCAAAAACAATATAGTTTCCGTCAATCGTGCTTGCAAAGCGAACGAGCGGATTGACTATATCCTCGGTTACATGATAAACCTTGCATTTTGCAGGGTCAACTCCGTTTGCAAGCTTGATTTTGACGGTTACCGTACCGTCGGGCTGAACCTTATTGTTATCCAGAACAAGGTTGATATCATAGAAATGAAGGCTTCTTATCGAGCCGCCAACGGCGAAATTAGTGCCCTCGTAGTTTGACGGGTCAACCTTTTCGGCGGTGAGAATTGAATAGGGGTTGATTTCCTTTGCTGTTGCGGAAACAATGACTCCGCAGCCGTCGTGACGGAGCACAACTGAGGCATATCCGAGATTGCCGATTGCATCGGCAATTGCCTGTGCGAAAGAATTCACTTTCTCTTGCTGAGTGATATCAAGACCGTATTCAACGGCATTAACCGCAGTGTCAAGTGCAACAAGAGATATTTCGGAATGAAATTTTCTGTCAATGCCGTTTGCTTTTTTTATCTGTTCATTAACTGCGGAATAATCTGCAGATTTATATTCCAGGGCATCAAGAGCTTTTTCGATATCGTCTGTCCATTGCTCAACCGTAGCCTGCCTGTCAACCGTCAGCTCATAATCGACTGCCGAAATCGCACTGTCAAGCCTTTCAAGACTTTCGGGTGTGTAAAGTGAGCGGTTGATTTTTTCTGCAAGTGCAATTGCTTTTTCTGTATCCGAATAGTCGGCAGGTTTATATTCAAGGTTTTTGAGGGCATCTTCAATTGCGGTTTCCCATTCGATAATCTTTTCCTGAGTAAGACCGGTCATTTCGAGGTCAACGGCATTCAGTGCAGCATCAAGAGCCTCAAGACTGCTTACAGTATATAAAGTGCGGTCTGTGTTTTCTGCAGAAGAGATGAGCTGTGTGATTTTTGTGTCATCAACGGCTTCGTCAAGAAGAACATAGGGCTTACTCCATTTTTCGGCAACGGCATGCATTGCGGAATTTTCGTAGCAATAAACCGTTCCCCTGAAATCCGATAAAGCATAGCTGTTGACATTTGTCACGGTCGCAGAAACATATACATTACCTTTGCAGAATTCAAATGCATTTATCTCGATTTTTTTGAGTCCGTAATTCAGATTGATTGTTTCAAGATTTGTTGAACGTGAAAACGCCGATTCCCTGATTGTTTTGCATTCGGGTTTTACATGGTATTCCGTATATACCGATGACGGAGGGAAGGAATAAAGAATCGTCATATCCTTGCTGTAAAGTGCACCGTGTTCATCCGTGCAGTAGAAAGGATTTGCTTCATCAACAGAATATGATTCGATCTGTGAGAGTCTGGCAAAATGATGAATATGAATCAGGGCATTTTTTGGAATATGAATATGACTTAAACCTGAGCTTGAAAAGGCATATTTGCCTATTGTTTCAAGTGAATCCGGCAGATTTATTTCCTTGAGCTTACTGCACCCGCTGAAAGCACCTTCTGCAAGACTTTTAAGGTTGCTTTTTTCTGCAAATTCGATGTCATATAAGTTGTATGCATTTACAAAGGCGTATTCGCCTATGTGTCTGACCGACTCAGGGATTTTTATTGTGCAGAGCATTGTATTTTCAAAAAAAGCTGTTCCGGCAATTCCGGTGGTGCCTTCGGGCAACACAAAATCGATTTTTTCGAGAGGCATAACGCCTTTGTATGTCAGAAAAACATTTCCTGCATAAACCGGACCGTCAGGCTGAGCCTCAAGCCATGCACAGCCGTCAAATACATTGCGTCCGATTGCAGTCAGGCTGTCGGGAAAGACAATATCGGTTACTGTGCTGTTTCTGAATACATATTCGCTGATTGCATAAGTGCCCTCTTTTATTTCAATTGATGTGAAATCCTGATTTTCAGGTATCTGAACAAGACATCTTCCGAGATAAACAGGCTTATCCGCAGGCTGATTTTTAAACCATTTTGTGCCGCTGTATGCACCTTTGTAAACATCTGAAAGAAGACTGTTTTCGCCAAAGGTGATTATTTCAACATTGTCTGGCAGCGAAAACGAATCGAGAACTTCGATTGATGCGGCAAGGTGAATTTTCTTTGCCGATGAGCAGTCAAAAAGAGAAAATGTGCCCAGTCTTGTTATGCCTTCTTCCACAACGACGGATTTGATTTGTGAAGCAAACGGTTTCCACGGACGGACACTGTCATATAATTCACCTGCTCCGCTTATGGTAAGTGTGCCGTCGGAGCTTATATTCCATGTAACATTATCGCCGCATTTGTTGTCAATTTCCGTTGCGGCTTCGGAATGAACAAAGCCGGTAAGCCCCGTAAAAAAGGGCAAGACAGCAATAACGGCGGCAACAAAAATCGAAACTGATCTTTTCAAACAAACACCTCATTTTTATCTGTATTCCTGAATTATACAGTATTTTTTGATTTTTTACAATACATTTTGAATAAGACGGAAATATGATGAAAAAATTCCGGATATTTATTGAAGAGATTTCTTTGTTGTGTTATACTTTATCATAATATAAATTACTGATTAAGGAGGCTGCAATGAAGGAAACAGCTGATTTTTCCGTACTTGTCGGCAGGGCAAGAGAAGGCGATAATACCGCCTTTGAAGAGCTTTACCGCCTGACAAGCAAAAGTGCATATCATACCGCAAGCCTCCTGCTCAAAAATCCGAGTGATGTTGAGGACGTTCTTCAGAATGTTTATCTTAAGGTTTCGCTCAATCTGAATGAGCTTAAAAATCCCGAAAAGTTTGAGGGCTGGGTAAAAACCATTGTTGAAAACGAGAGCAAGAACTACATAAAAAAAGAAAAAAGAATAAATGCTCCGATTGTATTTCTGAAAAACAAAAGCACGGAATATTCGGAGGAATGGAATCAGCCCGTTCCGCAGGAATATATGGAGCGTGAGGAGCTGAGAAAAAGCATCGGAGCTGTTGTTGATAAGCTTTCACCCGAAATAAGGGCATGCATCGTTCTTTTTCACTATGAGGATAAAAGTCTCAGCGAAATTTCGGAGCTTCTTGATTTACCTCTCGGAACGGTCAAAAGCCGTTTGCATAACGGCAGAAAGCAGATTGAAAAGGAATTCAATAAGCTTCGTAAAAAGGATCCGACCCTTTACAGTATTGCGGCGATTCCTGCACTTATTTCCTTTATGGCGTTTCAGGCGGAGAATGTTACGGTTCCCGCTGCATTGACTCAGGCAGTTCTATCCTCGGCAGCTGCTGCAGGCACGGGAGCTGCTGCAGCTTCTGCGGCAGGTGCAGGTGCGGCGTCGGCAGGAGGTGTTGCTTCTGCAGCATCAGCTGCTTCGGCTGTGACGGGAACAGCGGCTACAGCTGCAACATCAATAGCGGTTAAGGTTGCTGCGGTAGCGGTTGCAGGTTCGGTTGCAGTCGGAGGAACGGCAGCAATCAAAAATCATGTTGATAATAAGGCAGAAAAAGAAACTACACTTGCTTATGCATCAACAATGCCCGAAGAGACCTGCACGGTTGCGGAAACCACGCTTGCTGCAGTTATAACAGAAATTATAGCAACCGAAGAGTCAACATCAGCCGAAAGCAAAACCGAAAAAACGGTTACACAGACCGCTTCACATACTGCGGCATCAACAACCGGTGCACATACCGAAACAACAAGAAAACAGACAACAAAGCCTGTTACAACCAAAAAAGAAACAACGACAAGGGCAACAACCGTGCGAGTAACAACAACCGCACCGACCACAACCGAAAAAATAACCACAACAAAGAAAGAAACCACAACCGAAGAAGAAACAACGCAGAAGACGACCACGACCCGCAGACCGACTACAACCGTTGCACCGACGACAAGTCCCGAAAATAATTACGGAACCTCAGGCGGAGTGATTACGGAATATACGGGCAGTGAAACGAATGTCAGCATTCCTCAGAGCATCGGCGGAAATAAGGTGACCGCAATCGGTGCGGGTGCTTTTGCAGGCAACACGGAAATGAAATCCGTTTCTCTTCCTTCGGGAGTTACTCAGATAGGCCAGGAGGCATTTGCAGATTGCACCTTGCTCGGCTCCGTTTCTCTTCCGTCAACGCTGAAGCTTGTCGGAATAGGTGCATTTTACGGTTGTACGGCACTCAAATCCGTTTCTCTTCCTTCGGGTACGGAAACAATAGGGGATGAGGCGTTTGCAGGATGCTCAACACTTTCAAGCGTAACAATTCCGTCAAGTGTCACAAGTATTGCAGATAATGCGTTTGACGGCTGTGATTCCCTAACAATAAGATGCGAAGAAAATTCCGCAGCCCATGATTATTCGGTTGCAAATTCGATTGATTATGTTTTGATTTAATGAATAGCCGTAAAACAGACTGTATAAAACTGTAACAAGGGGTTCTGCAGGATTATCCTGCAGAACCCCTTGTCTGTCACATATCTTTTTTGTTTCTTTTTAATGCGTAACGGTTTTTATCCAATTGAATTTGTTAACCTTCACAACCGCTACGGCACATTTGAGAACCTGATCTGCCTTGAGGCAGGCGAAGGTAACAACAACGGGAAACTTGAAAACGAAAGCACTCAGTGCACTAAGCGGAAGAACGATGAACCACATAAAGATTATATCGTTTTTCAGCACAAACGAGGTTTCGCCGCCGCCTGAAACAATTCCGCAAAGGCATGGTGCTTCATACGCAGTTCCGATTACGGTGACGCAGAGTACCCACACAAACTGATTTGTGATGCTGAGCGTTTCAGGTGATGCGTTATAGAAGCCTATCATAAGATTTTTTACAAGAAGAAGGATGGTGCTTGAGGCAATACCGATTGCAAGAAATATGAGTTGAAGATTCTTGCTTCTGCGTTTTATGATATCCATACCCATATTTTCGCCGACGGTTTTACCTATCAGCACGCATGCGGCGTTGCTTGATGCATAGCAGATAACCGTTGCAACCTGAAAAAGAGTTGTTGCAATGCTGTTTGCGGCAATTGCACTTTCAATCAGTCTGCCGATAATCGCACCCTGAATGCTCATCGCAATTCCCCACGAAACGCTGCTCATCATAAGCGGCAAGCCGGTTTTGAAATAATCCTTCACCATGGGCATATCAACTCTGAAAAGGTCACGGATTCGGACATCGAGCTTTTTGTCTATGCAAAGAATATAAATAACAGTCACGGCAAGTTCAATCGCTCTTGAAACAAGGGTTGCAACCGCCGCACCTCTTATTCCCATTTCAGGTGCACCGAATCTACCGTAAATAAGAGCATAATTCAGAAAAATGTTGAGTGCAAATGAGGAGAGCGATACATAAAAGCCTATTCTTACCGTTTCAACGCTGCGGAGAATTGCAAGCAGCAGAGTTGACAGTGTAAACATAAGATATGTGTATTTTATAACATCAAGGTATTCCACCGCCTGAGCGATAACAGCTTCCTTATCGGTGAAAAGTCGGATAAGTGCTTCGGGTGCAATTGCAGCAAAAGCAAAAATCGCCATTGTGAAAATAATTCCGAGCCACATTGCAACCGCGGAAACACGGTGGATGGGTTTTGTTTCCTTCTGACCCCAGTATTGTGAGGCGATAACCGTCATTCCTGAGGCAATGCCGGATGCTGCCATGTTGAGAAAAAACTGGATATTATTACATATGCCGACTCCGCTGAGTGCGGTTTCGCTGTAGGCACCCATCATAACCGAGTCGGCAAGATTAACGCCGAAAACTATCAGGTTCTGCAGGGCAAGGGTAAGGGTCATTGTGAAAAACGCTTTATAAAACCCCGTATCTTTTATTTTGCTTTTCATTCTTATTTCACCTGTATTTTAAAAATCCAATGTGATTATACCACCTGAAAAACCATGTTTCAACGGAAATTCATAAAAAGTTACACAAATCTTAAGAAAACCATAAGAATTTTATTCTGAAACAGAAATATGACACCGTGTAAAGATGATATACTTTACTCAGGGACAAAAGAAATCACAAGGATGGTATTTTTTAATGAATGTATATGATTTTGACAATACAATTTATCAGGGCGAGTCGGGCGTTGACCTTTTTCTCGGTTATCTGAAAAAAGAGCCCAGGCTTCTTGCCAAGCTTCCCATGGCAATAAAATGTATCTATAAATACAAAACCGGCAAAATGTCGCTCGATGATGTTATGGATAAATATGCAGGCGTTGTTGAAGAATTCGCTCAGTCAATTGAAGACCTTGAGGGCGATGTTATTGATTTCTGGGATAAAAACAGCAGCAAAATCAAGCCGTTTTATCTCAGACAGAGACAGGATGACGATATCATCATTTCCGCTTGTCTTGATGTTGTGCTTGAAGAAATCTGCCGCAGAATGAATATCAAGCATTTTGTAGGCTCAAAAACTGACCTTGAAAACAGAAAGCTCATAAATTTCTGCTTCCGTGAAAACAAGGTCAAGGCATTCAAAGAAAAATTTCCCGATGCAGAGATCGATAATTTTTACACCGATTCTCTCAACGACCAGCCCATGATCGACCTTGCAAAGAATGCATTCCTCGTCAAGGGCGACAGACTCATCAAAATAAAATAACATAATATAATTATTATAATTCAGGCAGCAGCCCACCAAAAGGTTGTTGCCTTTTTTGTATTTATATAATTCTTTTTGGGTTGACAAGTAAAAAAGCTTGACATTGTCCTCCTTGTTGTGTATAATGCCAAATTGTGGCGTTTGGAATTGTGAAAATCAAACAAATCATGGAGGATAAAATGAGAATTATAAAAAGCTTAACGGCAATTGTTGCGGCAGCGGCTATAATCCTGACTCTTACCTTCGGTGCTATGGGCACAGAGCCCGTTATCGGCAGCGATGTTGCTGCATTTGCATCTCAGCATAACGGCTGTAAATATCAGTATGCAAGCAAAGGTCCCGAAAAATTTGATTGTTCGGGATTTGTGCATTATGTTCTCGGCAATTTCGGAATCACCTTCGGCAACAGCACCTCGGAATATAACTCGGCAGACGAAGCAGCAGCCTTCGGCACAGTTATCAACAGCATGGCAGATGCAAAGGAAGGCGACATTATTGTGTGGAGCAGCCATGCGGCGGTTTATCTCGGCGACGGAGAATGTATTTCCGCAATGAATGCCAAATGGGGTGTCTGCATCAGAGAGGTTGAGGATTTTGTTGATAAAAACGGTAACAAGAATCCTTCGCATTTCTTTATAAGACCCTTCGGCTACGCAGATGATGCTTCTGAAGAAGCGGTTGAAGAAAACACAGAAAGCTCAAAGTCTCAGCATCTTTCTTTTAAAGAAAGAATCGAAAAAAGAAACAGAGAAATCGTTGAGTTTTTCAAAAAGCTCTTCATGCCTGTCACGGTGCTTTTCAGCTGATCAAAAAGAATTTCTGCAGATAAGAATAATAATCGTGCAAGAATTCTCTTGCAATCCTGAACCTAAAATGACCTGCAAAGGAAAAATCCGATGCAGGTCATTTATTTTTTATACGGGATTGCAATTGAGTTTTTCAAGAATCTCTTGAAAACCATTCAAAGGATATTTTATTGTTTTTTGCGTTCCCATGCGATATCATATAAACAGACCGGTCAATGAATTTAACAGAGGAGAGAAAAACAATGACCATTTATTTAAGCGAAAATATCAAAAGATTAAGACGGGAAAAAGAGCTTACTCAGGAAACTCTTGCGGAATTTCTGGGAGTGACTTTTCAGAGTGTCAGCAATTGGGAGCGTGGCGAAAGTTACCCTGACATCACTATGCTTCCTGAAATTGCGGGATTTTTCAAGGTAAGCGTCGATGAGTTGCTCGGTATTAACAGAGCTGAAGATGAGGCAGAAATCACCAAAGAACTCGAAGCTTATGATAATCTTTCAGATGAAAAATTAAAACAGGAAATAATAGACAGACTTAAAGAAAAATTCCCTAATGACTTCCGTGTTCTTTTGAGATATATGACTTGTCTTGTTCACTTCAAAGAAAAGACAGTTGAAAATGTTGCAAAAATAATTGCGATATACGAAAATATTAAGCAGAATTGCAGCAATGATAAAATACGAATTTCTGCCAAAAGACATATCGCCGAACTTTATAAAGAGCTTTCATTAAAAGAAGGAAGCGGCATAACATTTGAGGACTGTGAAAAAATCATAAAAGAGATGCCAAGAATGAGAGATGGGCAGGAAATGTTTGGCACCTTTTATCCCGTAGATCATCCCGAACACGACCTCAAAATTCAAAATGCAATTGAAGAAAGCTTTTTACTCCGCACAACATTTTACTCGCACTTTTATTTCTACAATGACAGATGTACCGATGAATGGCAGATAAAATCCGTGCAAAAAGAAATTGAATATCTTGAATTTGCTTATGATGACGGAAACTACGGCAAGATGTGGAGAATGATGATGAATCTTTACGGTCATCTGGGTGTGAAATATTACAATCTTAACGATTATGAAAATGCAATTCACAACTTCAAAAGGGCTGCCGGGCTTGCAATTGAATTTGACGGCATGGACAGAATTACCACCATGCACTCAACAATGTTTGAAGGCAAAGAATTTGATAAGCACACACTCGGCAGCACGTTTATCGCCAAAAGCAGAGTAAAAGAGCTTTTAACCCAAAAATATCCTCTGTCAGACGATTTCAAAGCAACAGAAGAATTCAAAGAAATCCTTTCTGTTCTTGGATAAGCATTGAATGTAAAGCGACCCCGGAACACTCGTTCCGGGGTCGTTATCAATTGTTATCTTATGCTTTGTTGTCGCAGCCGAGAACGTTCTTGATCTTGTGCTCAACCATGCCCTGGATAGCGGTACGAGCGGGAGCAAGATACTGTCTGGGGTCGAAGTGACCGGGATTCTCTGCCATGTACTTTCTGATAGCAGCTGTCATTGCAAGACGAAGGTCTGAGTCGATGTTGATCTTACAAACAGCGTGTGAAGCAGCCTTGCGGAGCTCGCTTTCGGGAATGCCGATAGCGTTATCCATCTTGCCGCCGAATTCATTGATCTGATCAACAAACTCAGGAACAACTGATGATGCACCGTGAAGAACGATGGGGAAGCCGGGAAGCTTCTTTTCGATTTCTTCGAGAATGTCGATGCGGATTTTGGGATCCTGACCGGGCTTGAACTTGAATGCACCGTGGCTTGTGCCGATAGCGATTGCAAGTGAGTCAACGCCTGTTCTTGTAACGAAATCAATAACCTCAGCGGGATTTGTGTATGAAGCATCTTCAGCTGAAACGTTAACATCGTCTTCGATGCCTGCGAGCTGACCAAGCTCACCTTCAACAACAACGCCGTGAGCGTGTGCGTAATCAACAACCTTCTTTGTGAGAGCAACGTTCTCTTCGTAGGGGAGGTGTGAGCCGTCGATCATAACTGATGTGAAGCCGCCGTCGATGCAAGCCTTACATGTTTCGAAATCGGGACCGTGGTCAAGGTGAAGAGCGATGGGGAGGCCTGTTGTTTCAACAGCAGCCTCAACGAGCTTAACAAGATAGGTGTGGTTTGCATAAGCTCTTGCACCCTTGGAAACCTGAAGGATGAGGGGAGCATTGAGAGCCTTACCTGCTTCAACGATACCCTGAATGATTTCCATGTTGTTAACATTGAATGCACCAACAGCGTAGCCGCCCTTGTATGCATCTTCAAACATTTTTTTGGTTGTTACCAATGCCATTTTTATCACTCCTGAAAAGTTTTTTATTTAACCTTATATATTATACCAAAATTTCAATGAATGTCAATTATTTATTTGTTATTCTTTGAAAACTGTTCGCTTTTTTGCTTGCACAATAAAGTGACCTCCGAATAACGGTCATCGGGTTTTTAAATCAGTAAGTAATTGTGAAGTAGTCGTTGGTTGTGAAGGGTATAGAAACGCCTGCTTTATCAAAGTTGATAGTCCAGTTAAGGTAGTAATCGGCAATAACCGCTCTGCCTGTTGCGGGATCAACCGTAACTGTGCAGGTGGATGATGGATAATTCATTGTTGCCGTGCCAACAATACTTGCTGCGACAGCGGGAACATTGTCGTTGACAATACCGGGAAGAACAACATTGAATGCCTTGGGGGCGTGACCCTGACCGTGCTTGATGCTGTCTGATTTTTCGTCATCAACGGTTTTGATTGTGATAATCCACTTACCGTCTTTTTCTGTGATAGTTGCTTCCTTAACATCTTCAGCAGTAAGCTTTGATGCGTAGCTTTCGCCTTCAACGGGGTAAACGGCGTCAATACGGTCGCCTGTATATGTTTCTTCGCCCTTGCTGTTTTTTGAAAGCTGATCATTGAGGAATTGTTCTGCACCTCCGAGAAGCTTGAGGATACTGTCAACACTGCCGGGAATAACGGGAGAACCGTTGAGGCTGATATTTGAATATGAATGCTTTACGCTCTTTGCATCTGTCTTGACTGCGTTAACAGCAGTATTGAAAGCATCAACGATTTCCTCTTTTGTTGAGGGCATTACAACTATTGAAGGAGCGGATGAAGGCTCGGTTGCCGTAACGGTAGTTTCTTCGGGAATGGTTGTTGTTTCTTCAACGGTTGTTTCGGGCTCGGTGGGAATGATGTCGCCGATGCCGATGAAGTTGCCGAATGCGTTGATCGCAACGATGATTGCGAGAATGAATGCGGAGATTGATTTGATGAAGTTATCCATAAAAATACCTTCCTTTGAAATGTGATTTTATACATATAATAGGAGATTTTGTATGATTTGTCAACAAAACAAGAGTTGAAAAATCTCCGCACCTCTGACGGATGCGGAGAAGAATCATTTATTAATAAGCGATATCTGAGAATTCAGCCTTTGTGACAGCGGCACCGGTGCCGTTGACATTACCGACAAGGATCTTAACCTGAAGAGCTGCAGCGAAATCATACTGATACTTAATGTTTGTAATCTTGCCGCCATCAACGGTAACTGAAACCTTGATGTTTGTGTAGTCAACATCTGAGCTGTTGAGCTTGATAAGGCTGCCTACCTGATCCTTGATTGCTGTGTCAACCTCTTCGTGAGTGTTGAAGTCGTTTGTGAATCTTGAAATGGGAGTTGCTTCTGTCTTTTTGGGATTTGAAGCATCTGCAAGAGTGAAGCTGTAAACACCGTCTGCATAGCTGAAGCTTTCAAGGTCATCAGCTGTGAGCGTTGTCGCCTTAAGCTGATATCTTTCATCAAGATAATCTTCGGGGAAAGAGCCTTTCTTTGTGCCGATTCCGAGGAAGCTGCCGACAACCGTATCAACGTTTGAATTATCATCAATCATCTGAATAACCTTGTTGAGAGCATCTGTTGAATCGCCGACGTCAATGGGGGCTGTGTACGAGCAATTTCTGTTGAAGCTGTATGAACCCTTTGCTGCCTTAGCTGTTTCAGCGTTAAGGAAAGCAGCGAATTCAGCCTGAGTCATGCCGTCGGTTGCTGTGGTTTCTTCGGGAAGAGTGGGTTCTTCAGGAAGCGTAGTTTCTTCGGGAAGAGTGGTTTCTTCAACGGTTGTTGCAGGTTCGGTAGGGATGATATCGCCGATACCTATGAAGTTACCGAGTGCGTTGATTGCAACGATGATTGCAAGAATGAATGCGGAGATTGATTTGCAGAGATTGTCCATGATTATAACCCTTTCTATTCAAAAAATTAATATGATTCAGTATAATTGTTGAGGTGTGTGGTGGTCGGTGATTCAGCTTTTTTTGTTGTGAATACAGGTGATGTTGTGGTGGGTGCATGTGTTGCAGGTGTTGTTGATGCAGGCAAGGTTGTCACGGGAGTAACATCATAATTATAATTGTCGTGATTAACCGTTGCCCAGAGAAGATAAACATCCGCACCGCTCTGATAATATGAATCGTCAAGAAGGTGGGTTGCATCGTCTGTTCTTACAAAGCCTGCAGATTTAAGCCCTTCAACAAAGAGGTTTGCCATTTCTTCGGATTTGAAGGTGATTCTATGCTTTACCTTGAGCTCGGTTCGGGGCATTGTATATTTTGTGAGCTGACCCTTGACAAAGCCTGTTGCCCACCAGTATTTTCCGTATTCTCTTGTGAAAACTTTTTTGTAGTGACCCGTGTTGTTTTCGCTCCAGTAGCAGTCGAGCTGCATATCAAGCCAGTCTTCATTTTCGGCAACCGTATATTGGTCAACTTCGGCTCCTTGAACTGTGCCGAGCGGAGCGGTGTAAACAGCGGTTTCCGCACCTACAAGAAGAAAACCGAACTGACCCTTCCAGAGCTGAATCATCCAATCCTTGTCTTCATAGCTGAAGCGGATTCGGAGCTGGTCAACAAACATAGCTGTTGCCTGATCAATGTTATCGTAAACATCATTGTAGGATGTTCCTTTGACCCAGAGGTCTTTGTCGTCCATGTAGTAAGAGCCGTCTTCCTGATTGTATTTGTAGCCCAATGTCGGCATGTACCAATCTTCATCATCGGGATGGCTTGTTGTTTCCTCGGGAATAGTTGTTTCTTCGGGAATAGTTGTTGTTTCTTCAACGGTTGTTGCAGGCTCGGTGGGGATGATGTCGCCGATGCCGATCAGGTTTCCGAATGCGTTGATTGCAACGATGATTGCAAGAATGAATGCGGAGATTGATTTGCAGATTTTGTCCATATATACAGTCCTCTCTTCGGGGTGACCCCTTTTTGATTAGATTATATATAGTCGAACGCTGAATGTCAACAGAATTAAGTATTTCTTAATAATTTTTCTGATTTCTTAAGAATCGTAATTCTTTTTTGATTTTTGACAAGCAAAAAGGCAGGGAAGCACCCTGCCCGTATAAGCTTATATTTACTTGTTATTCTTATCCCACTCAATGAAAAATCTTTTAAAATCCAGAGAAACCTGTGGGTTGAGGTCGATTTTTTCAAGGTCAATATACATTGTGTTCTTTTTGCAGTCGGGCTTATCTATTCCGAGATAAAGCCTTACGCCGTCGGGATGGGTGAAATGTGCACCCGAACCTGTCCATGTGACATCCCACTCGCCTTTGTTTTCTTCACGGACCCTGCGGTAATCCTCAAGAGCATTGCTGAAATAGTTATCGGCATTATCGTATTTTTCTTTCCATGCAATGATGCCGCAGTGGCTTTCGTTCTCGCCTGTGGTGGAAATGTAATCGAGCTTAAAGCCGAGAAACTCAACCTCTCTGATGAATTTTTTGATTTTTTCAACTCTTTCTTCGGGAGTGCGGCAGACATTGATCAGGCGGTAAAGCTTATATTTTTCTTCGGGCGGCTTCAGCTTGGTGGGAATGGTTTTGCGTGAGGGCGGTGCAGGCTCATTCGGAAAAAGAACGGGCGGTGCACTTTGTTCTTTTTCTTTGAATAATTTTTTAAACAGTTTCATATATACAACTCCTTTGCGTATGCTGTGGTCATTTCTTCTTCAACCTCTCGCAAAGCTCTCTGTCTGGTGTAACCCACATAGTATTATAGGTATGATAAATAACCTTGCCGGGCTTTGCCCCTGTCGGTTTTTTTAGCATGCGGACTTCGGTATAGTCAACCGCAACCTGCGAGGATTCTCTTCCTCCGCTGTGATATGCAGCAAGGATTGCCGCCTGACGGCAGGTAAGTTCGGGGATTATGTCACCGTTGCCGATAACAACAACATGAGAACCCGGTATTTTTTGCGTATGGAACCATGAATCATCCTTTGCTGCTGTCTTGAATGTCAGTAAATCGTTCTGAACATTGTTTCTGCCGACGAGGATTGTGTAACCGTCATCCGAAACATATTCCATCGGCGGCATGGGCTTGGCTTTTTTTGTTTTATCATTTTTTGCACGCTTTAAATATCCTTGCTCATAAAGCTCGTTGCGTATTTCGGCAAGCTCTGTGTAGCCGTCTGCACGGTTGACCGAATCAATGACCGATTCAAGGTATGCAAGCTCCTGCTCGCTCTGTTCAATCAGCTCACCGAGCATGCTCTCGGCGGTTTTTGCTTTTCTGTATTCCTTGAAATATTTCTGTGCATTTGCTGCAGGAGAAAGTGCGGGGTCAGCGGAAATACGGATGATTTCGTTGTTGTTGTAGAAGTTTTCAAGGTCATAGAAAAGTGAGCCTTTTTCGAGTCTGTATTGATTTGCAAGAATTAATTCCGCATTGATTCTTAGGGTATCACGGTCGGCACATGCCTCAAGCTCAGCCTGCCTGCTCTGCAGCTTTCTTGCCGCTCTTGCAGCAGCATTTGTGAGCAGCTTCAGAAGTGACTGACTGCGTTGACGGGTTCTTTCAAAGCGGTCTTTTTCGTAATAAAAGTCATCAAGAAGCTCCGAAAAGCTCTCAAATTCCCTTGCGGTTACGGTAAAGCCGTATTGCGTGATATCCATAAATGTAAAGTCATAGGGCTTTACACCTTCACGCATCAGCATGGTCGGAGAAGCCTTGCCCGAAAGCAGGGTTTCTTTGGTTTCGGAAAGCTTTGATGTAAGCCTTTCGGTGTTTATTTCGTTCATTTCCGCCGTGCCGATGTCACCGCCGCAGGCAAATGACGCAATCTCACGGCTTATCAAGGGAGAAACGCCTTCAAGTGTTTCAAGAATTGCAGCCGAAAGACGCTTCCCGGTGAGGCTTTTTATTGCTGAAACGGCATCGGAAACCTCTGTTTCGGCTAAATTCAGCTTGCCCTGACGGGGCGGAAATTCATATCTGAAGGTGGGCAAAATCTGACGCACCGACGACTGTGTAAAGTCAACTCGCTTTACAGAGTCGACGATTGTTCCGTCGGAATTTACAAGAATAATGTTACTGTGTTTTGCCATAATTTCAACGCAGAGCGTGAAGGTTACGGCGTCACCTATTTCGTTTGTGCCTGCAAGGTCGATAAAAACAACTCTGTCAAGACCGAGCTGGCGTATATCCGTTATAGTTGCACCCGTCAGATGCTTTCTGAAAAGCATGCAGAGCATGGGTGGCGTTGCAGGATTTTCGGGTGCTCTTGCGGTCAGATGCAGCCTCGGGCTGTTTGCCGATGCAGACACAAGAAGGCGGTATGCACCCTCTCTTGAACGCAGATGAAACACCAGTTCATCCTTTGATGGCTGGTGTATTTTTTCTATGCGGCTTCCGACAATATGCTGCGAAAGCTCCTGTTTAAGTAAATTTATTGTAATTCCGTCAAGGGGCATGTTTTTTTCCTCGTTAAGTGTAGAGTGAAGAGTTAAGGAAGGGCTTCGCCCTTGCCTGATTTAATAATATTCAACCGGTGACTTCTGAGGTATGACTTCAACCTCGCACTCAAACGCAGCGGCAATTTTTTCTGCCAGCACGGAAACAACGGGATTTTCCGTTTCAAAATGACCCGCCGCAATAAGCGTAACTCCGAGCTCGTGAGCGGCAAGAAATTCATGGTGTTTTGCTTCGCCTGTGATATATGCATCACATCCGCTTTCGGCAACGGCGTGAATAAAATCTCCGCCTGCACCGCCGCAGAGAGCAACCGTGTCAATTCTGTTTCCGCAGTCTGCAACCTGAACGCCCGTTGAAAGTCTGTCTGCAACAAGCATTGCAAGCTCATTTGCCTCAGTTTCTTCGATAATGACCTTTCGTATCATTGCCGATTCACCCTCTGCTGCAAGGGGCACGGGGTTTCTGAAGCCGAGCGTTTCTGCAAGCACATCGTTGACTCCGCCGTTTGCACGGTCGAGCGAGGTGTGAGCACAAATTGCGGAAATTCCGTTTTTGGCGAGAAGATAAGAAACATCGCCCTCAAGAAAGGCTTTGACGGGTCTGAAAATAACGGGATGATGGCTGACTATCAGCTCAATTCCGTTTGCTGCGGCATATCTGACTGCATCGGCGGTTATGTCGAGCACCACGCCGATTTTTGAAATTTCACGGCAGGGATTGCCGACTAAAAGTCCGCTGTTATCCCATTCGCATTGCTCTTCAAAGGGTGCGATTGAGTCAATATAATCATAAATATTTTTAACTGTCGGTCTGCATTCCATTGATTGTTTCCTCCAGCTCGGCTGTTACTTTTTCAAGATATTCCGCATTTTCTGCACAGCCGTGAACTTTTTCGGCTTCAAGCTTCTTTTTCAGCCGTGAATTTATATTTTCAAGAAACAGCTTTGCTTCTTTTTTTTGGCACTTTGAAAGCTCACCTGAATATATGTATGAAAGCGGTTTTACGGTGATTTCACCCGTGTATTCCGCCGCCATTGCACAGTAAAGCTTTCCGCTGTCAATGCATGCGTCCTCAAAGAGGATTTCAAAGCCGTTTTCAACAAAAAATCTTCTGATATCCTCTGCGTGTGACTGAGGCTGAACGATAATTCTTTTTCGCTTGTCTTTCAGCCAATAAGTGCGTGATACAAGCTGCTCCATAAGTGTTCCGCCCATTCCGCACATAATAAAATCATCGGCTTCAAACGGCTCGATCTCATCAAAGCCGTCAGAAAGCCGCAGAGTTATTTCTTTTTCAATTCCGTAATGCTCAACAGTCTTTCCGGCATTTTCAAGAGGACCCTTGCGCACATCGCACGCAAGAGCCTTCGGAGAAATGCCGTTAAGAATAAGATATGCGGGCAGATAGGCGTGGTCTGTGCCGATATCGGCAACAGAGCTTCCTTTTCTGACCATTCTTGCCGCCATGAGCATTCTTTCGCTCAGATTAAGCATCCTTATTTTGCAAGAAATGCATTGATTTTTGCAATGAGCTCGTCAGCGTTAACGCCGTGAACCATGCAAGCCTGTGCAACGGATTCGTTTCTTGCTGAAGGACAGCCGAGGCAGTGCATTCCCATTTCAAGGAAGAAGGGAGCAACTTCGCGGTTAGCGTCGAGAATTTCGCCGATTTTCATGTCTTTGTTGATTTCTGTCATGGTTAAAACATCCTTTCGTTTGTTGAAATACACAATAAGTATATCACATGCCGCCGATAATATCAACTCTGCTTTTTTAAAAATATTCTCTGTTTATATAGTGACATTTATAAAGTATTGTGTTATACTAAACTGTATTGTTATGAGTTACCGGGGTGAATCTATGTTTGAGCAGATTATCAATGTTGACAGAATGGAGCAGGCGGTCAGCCTTTTCGGAAGCTTTGATGAAAATATCAAGCTGATTGAAAAGGAGTTTTCTGTTTCTGTTATCAGCAGGGGCTCGGAGCTTAAGGTTGCGGGCGAGGCTGAAAATGTTCAGAAGGGCGTGCGTGCAATCAACGGTCTGCTGACCCTTATCAACAGGGGCGAATCTCTCAGCGACCAGAATGTCCGCTATGTTCTTTCTCTTGTGAATGACGGCAACGAGGATAAGCTTGTTCATATGGCGGCAGACTGCGTTTGCATAACCTCAAAGGGCAAGCCCGTCAAGCCTAAAACGCTCGGCCAGAAAAAATATATCGAAACCATAAGAAACAACACAATCACCTTCGGCATAGGCCCTGCGGGTACCGGCAAAACCTATCTTGCCGTTGCAATGGCGGTCACGGCTTTCAGAGCAAAGGAAATCAACAGAATTGTCCTGACCCGTCCAGCGGTTGAAGCGGGCGAAAAGCTCGGCTTTCTTCCGGGTGACCTGCAGTCAAAGGTTGACCCTTATTTAAGACCTCTTTATGATGCACTTTTTGATATGCTCGGTGCAGAGAACTTTCAGAAGCATCAGGAAAGGGGAGATATCGAGGTTGCTCCTCTTGCATATATGAGAGGACGCACTCTTGATGACAGCTTCATCATCCTTGATGAAGCACAGAACACAACGGCGGAACAGATGAAAATGTTTCTCACCCGTCTCGGCTTCAATTCAAAAATGGTTGTTACCGGTGACGTTACTCAGATTGACCTTCCCGACGGAAAGCGTTCGGGTCTCAAGGAGGCGGTGCGGATTCTCAAAAATGTTGAGGATATCGGCACGGTGAGATTCAGTGAAAAGGATGTTGTGCGCCACAGACTGGTGCAGGATATCATCAAGGCTTATGAAAAGCAGGAAGAGGAGCGTAAAAGAAATGACAGGAAAGGTTAAGGTTGTTATTTCAAACGGTCAGAACGAAATCCGTATTCCTACGGGTGTGCGTATGCTTGTGCGTCGCTGCTGCACGGCGGTTCTTGTTCAGGAAGAATTTGAAGGTGCCGCAGAGGTAAGTGTGACCTTCATTGACGATGAGGAAATCCACAGACTCAACAAGCAGTTCCGCAATATTGACAGAGCAACCGATGTTTTATCGTTTCCGCTCGGCGAAAACGGCGTTTATGATATAAACCATGATACGGGAGCAAAGATGCTCGGCGATATCGTTATCTCAATCAATCATGCGATTGACCAGGCAGACAGATACGGTCATTCTCTTCAGAGGGAAATAGGCTTTCTGACGGTTCATTCGATGCTTCATCTGCTCGGCTATGACCATGTCAACGGCGGAATTGAGAGTGTCAGAATGCGTGAAAAAGAAGAAACCGTTCTCACAAAGCTCGGTCTTAAAAGAAATTCAAGCTACTATATGGATGACGAAAACGTATGAAAAATCTGCTTAAAAGCTTCGTTTATGCCTTCAGAGGAATTACATACTGCATGGCACATGAGAGGAATATGCGTATTCATCTCTGCTTCGCGGTTTATATGTTCGGATTTCTGACCGTTCATGATTTCTTTGAGGTCAGCAGAACTCAGTTTGCTCTGCTGTTTGCCGTCTGCGGCTGCGTTATGGCACTTGAAGCCGTCAATACCGCAGTTGAAAAAGCGGTTGACCTTGAAACGAAAGAAATCAATCCGCTTGCAAAAATCTCAAAGGATGCGGCGGCGGGTGCGGTGCTTATTGCCGCAATCGCGGCGGTTGCGGTCGGAATATCAATTCTGTGGCAGCCTGAAGCATTCATAAAAATGTTTGACTTCTATAAAGAAAACATCCCCGTTTTAATCGGATTTATAATCAGCTTTATTGCGAGTGTAATATTTGTTTTTGCAGGACCGCAGGGGATAAAGAATATTTTCAAAAAACATGTAAAATGAGGAAAATAAAATGACAAAAACCGCATTTGTTGCAATCGTCGGCTGCCCCAATGTCGGCAAATCCTCGCTTCTCAACAGAATGCTCGGTCAGAAGGTGGCAATTGTCACCCAGAAGCCGCAGACAACGAGAACGAGAATCATGGGCGTGCTCACCGAGGGTGAAACACAGCTTGTTTTTACCGATACCCCCGGCTATCACAGACCCAAAACCAAGCTCGGTGAAAAAATGATAAAAGCCGTCGGTGAGGGAATTAACGGCGTTGATGCCTGCCTTTTCGTAACTGAGCCCGAGGGCGATATCAGGGAAGCAGAGCTTGAGCTTCTTCAGAAGCTTAAGGCGGAAAGGGCACCTGTTGTGCTCGCAATCAATAAGATTGACACCGTTAAACAAAAAGAAGCTATCATGGAAAAAATCGTGAAGCTTACAAATGAATTTGATTTTGAAGCGGTAGTGCCCGTCAGTGCACTCAGAAACGAAAATGTTGACCTTATTATTGAGGAGCTCAACAAGCTGACATATGAATCGGTTCATTTCTTCCCCGACGATACCCTTACCGACCAGCCTGAAAGAGTGCTTGCCGGTGAGATTATCAGAGAAAAAATGCTTCTTCTTCTTGATAAGGAAGTGCCTCACGGTGTTGCAGTCAGCATCGAAAAGATGCGTGAACGCACCGACGGCAACATCATGGATGTTGAAGCAATTATTTATTGCGAAAGAGAAAGTCATAAGGGCATCATCATCGGCAAGAAGGGTGATATGCTTAAAAAGATTTCTTCAAGAGCAAGAGTTGACATGGAAAATTTCTTCCAATGCAAAATCAATCTCCAGTGCTGGGTCAAGGTCAAAGAAGGCTGGCGAAACAGAGAGGGGCTTATCCGCAATTTCGGCCTGGATTGATGTCTGATTGTGATAAATGCGACGTATGGTATTTTTTTATGTTCGACGTATACACGATACGCCTTCACATAAGAAAAACACCCTCCGTCATCATTTCTCAGCAATCATACAATCAATCCGCAAAAGCTGAATTCCATAAAACGGCGTATGGTATTTTTCATTATTTCCCTGCTTTAATCCTTGCAAAAAGGGTTAACTTATTAACGGGAGATGATGAGAATGGAAAAAGAAAAAGCCTGGCGTAAATTCACGCAGACGGGTCTTGTGGCAGATTATCTTGAATTCAGAAACAGCATTTCAAATGTTACTTCGGGAGCAAAACAGAATGAGAATGAATACCGACGCTCTGGTGCTCAGGGTAACGGATACGGGGGAAAGTGACAGACTCGTTACTCTTCTTACCTCGGAATACGGAGTGCTGAGGGCATTTGCAAACAGAGCTAAAAAAATAAACAGCAAAATGCACGGCGCAACGCAGTCCCTTTGCTACGGAGATTTTTCAATCTACAAAAGCAGGGACAGCTACATAATTGATGATGCCGTTGCAAAAGAAGTTTTTTTCGGTCTGCGTGAGGATATTGAAAAGCTTGCACTTTCGCAGTATTTCTGTTCTCTTGCGGCGGAGCTTGTGCCCGAAATGGAGCCTGCCAGAAATTATCTGAGAGTTATTCTCAATTCCATGCATCTGCTTGAAAAACAAAGACGCACGGGCGATTTTATCAAAGCCGTTACAGAGCTTAAGTTTATGGCTTTTTCGGGATTTATGCCCGACCTTACGGGATGCTCAAAGTGTTCAACTGAGCCTACCGGCGAAATATATTTTAATGTGAATGACGGCTGCATTTATTGCAGGGGCTGCGGTACGGGTGAAAAAATCAATTCCACCGTGCTTGCTGCAATGCGTCATGTATGTGCAAATCCCATAGAGAAAATTTATTCGTTTTCTCTGCCGACTGAGGATGAAAAGCGTTTTGCCGCGGTTTGTGAAAAGTTTTTGCTTTCACAGACGGGAAAGAGGTTCAAAACGCTTGAATTTTATAAATCATTATTTTAAAAATGAAAGGAAATCACACAATGAAACTCGACGGATTTCTCCACAAGCTGTTCGGAACAACTCCGGGCAAGGGCGTACAGCCCAAAGAGGCTATTGCCTACAGCGTAGCCGGCTTCGGTCAGAACTTTATCTGCACCATCATCGGCTCATATCTCACAATCTTTCTCACCGATGCACTTCTTTTCGGTGCAGAGGGTGTAACCATTGGTTCAGTTACGGGTTCGATGGCTGTTGCATATCTTATGCTCGGCACAAGAGTATTTGATGCATTCAACGACCCCATCATGGGTTCAATCGTTGACAAAACACGAACAAAGTGGGGTAAATGCCGCCCTTACCTCAAGTGGATGGCAATTCCCATTGCAATTATGACTATCGCTTGCTTCCTTCCTGTTTTCCAGGCTAAGGCACCGTCATCATTCATTATAATTGCAATTATCTATGTTATCTGGTCGGTTGTTTATACTATTGCAGACGTTCCTTACTGGGGTCTTTCAACCTGCCTCACAAACGATACCGTTGTCAGAGGCAATATTCTTACCGTTGCCCGTATGGCTTGCACAGTCGGTGCAGGTATCGTTACCGTTTTTGTTCCCATTATCACAAACGGAATCACAGCAAAATTCAAGTATACTGCAGATGATATCGGCAAAATCATGGTTGATAAGGCTGACGCAATTGCAAAGATTGTTATCAATCAGGGCATTTCGGCTGAAGAAGCTGCTCAGTCATTCGTAGGCACCGTTATCAAGGGTCAGGAGCTTGCAAATGCAGATACTCTCAAGATGATTTATTTCATCTGTGCAGTTGTTCTTGTTGTTGCGGCTGTTCCTATGTTCTTCTACGGCTTCAAAAACACCAAAGAACGCTTCACAGCAGAGGATAATCCTCCCTCATTCGGTCACAACCTCAAGCTTCTTTTCAAGAATAAGGAACTTCTTCTTATCGTTCTTTCGGGTATTTTCGGCGGTGCAAGAATGGTTTATTCCTACACAGGCGGTCTTTACTTTGCAAAATACGTTCTTCAGAACGAAGGTCTTTACAGCCTTATAACCCTTCTTGTTGTTCCCGGCGGTCTTGTTGCATCCGTTCTTGTTCCCTGGATGTCAAAGAAATTCACAAAGAAATGGTCATATATCGTTGTTCACCTTTTCGGCGGCGTTGTTATGGCGATTATGTACTTTGTAGGCTATGATGCACCGTGGAAGCTTGTTATCGCTGCAATCGGTCTTGTTCTTCTCGGTATTCCTCAGGGTGTCAACAACATCATTACATATGCGATGATCGGCGATACAGTTGACTATCTTGAATGGAAAACAGGAGAAAGAGGCGAAGGTATCTGCTTTGCAATGCAGACTCTTATCAACAAAATCGGTATGGCAGTCGGTGCTTTCATCGGCGTTATCTCCTTCTCGGCAGCAGGCATCAACTCCGAAACCGGTTATATTTCGGCAGAAGGTGCAGACACACTCTGGAATATGCTTGTTCTCTCGGGCGTAATCAGCATGTTTGCATGTGCAGTTCCCATGTTCTTCTATACAATCACTGAGAAGAAGCAGGTCAAGATGGTTGCTGAAATCGAAGCAAGAAAAGCAAAGGCTTCAAAATAATTCATAAAAAGAGGTGGCACAATGAAAAATAAGCAGACCGTATATCAGATAATTTCCGTTTTTGTTTCGGCTTTGCTTATTTTTCTTGCTTACCTTAACATAGTCGGCAACGGAACAATTTTCAAAGGCAGTATGGAAGGCGAAACGATAAAATGCAGGGTTATCCGTGTTACCGATGTTCAGACACAGAATGTAAGCGGAGAAAATGAATTTGTAACCGTTTCTTTCAAGGCACAGGCACTCAACACCTCTCTCAGGGGCAAAACGATTGAAGTTCTGCAGGAAATTGACAGATCCTATGTTTTCAGCCCCAAGCAGGTTGAGCAGGGCGATAAAATCCTTGTTGAGGGCTATACTGAGGGTGGTGAAATGCTTTATTATTTCGGCGATTTCGTGAGGATAACTCCGCTGATATGGCTTCTTGTTATTTTCTGCGTTCTTGTTATTGCCTTTTCCAGAATGCAGGGACTCAAAACGGTTGTTTCGCTTGCTTTCACCTGCCTTTCTGTTTTCGTTGTGCTTATCCCTGCAATCCTCAACGGAAGAAACATATATTTCTGGTCGATAGCCGTTTGCGTTTTTATAACGGTGATGACCCTGAGCATAATCAGCGGATTCAATGTCAAATCTCTATGTGCGGGTATCGGCTGCATTTGCGGCGTGCTCTGCTCCGGCTTGATTGTGCTCATTATGGATAAATTTCTGAATATGACGGGCTTGCTGGAGGAAGAATCGGTTTATCTAATCCAGCTCTATCCCGAAAATCCCATAAATCTGAAGGCAATCATTTTTGCAATGATAATTGTCGGTGCGGTCGGTGCGGTGATGGATGTTTCGATGTCCATATCGTCATCGCTGTATGAGCTGAGAATAAAATCTTCCGGAATTACACCGAAAGAGCTTATGAAATCGGGCTTTACCATAGGCAGAGATATGATGGGCACAATGGCAAATACCCTTGTGCTTGCCTATATCGGAAGCTCGCTGACAAGCGTGCTGCTGCTTGTTGCCTATAATGCGGGCATTGAGCAGGTTGTCAACAAGGAAATGATTATTGCCGAAATTCTTCAGGCACTTGCGGGCAGTATGGGAATGCTTCTCACCCTTCCTTTGACAAGTGCGGTATGTGCAGTGATATATTACAGGAATAATCCTCCGAAGGGAGAAGTTTTTAATGCTCGTTAAAATGTCAGCCCTTCTTTCAAAAGCAAGGGAAGGCGGATATGCGGTCGGCAGCTTCAGCGTTGCCAACATGGAAATGGTGCTCGGGGTGCTGAAAGCGGTCGAAGAAACAAAAAGCCCCGCAATCCTTCAGATTGCAGAGGTAAGGCTGAATCATTCACCGCTTGAAATCATAGGCCCACTTATGGTTGCGGCGGCAAAGAATGCTTCCGTGCCCGTCGCCGTTCACTTTGACCACGGCAAAACCGCCGAAAAAATAAAGCAGGCACTTGATATCGGATTCACAAGCGTTATGTTTGACGGCTCGCATCTTCCGTTTGAAGAAAATGTACGCATAACGGCAGAAATAAAAAAGCTTGCGGCTGAATACGGTGCGGACTGTGAGGGCGAAATCGGCTGTGTCGGCGGAAGCGAAGACGGCAGCGAGGATATTGCAATCAACTGCACCTCTCCCGTGCAGGCACTTGAATTCTATGAAAAAACAGGCGTTGATGCCCTTGCGGTTGCTATAGGAAATGCTCACGGCAACTATAAGCAGGCTCCGAAGCTGCGTTTTGATATTCTCGAAGAAACCGCAAAGCTCGTTAAAGCTCCGCTTGTTCTTCACGGAGGAACGGGAATTCTTCCCGACGACTTCAGAAAATGCATTACTCTCGGAATAAATAAGATAAATATTGCAACAGCAACCTTTGATTCGGTTGAGCAGAGTGTAAGAGCCGCCTATGAAAATCAGGGCATAAAAGGCTATTACGATTTACAGACAGCCGAGGTTGAGGGTGCATATAAAAACGCCTTGAAGCATACAGAAATATTCGGATGCTCAGGAAAAGCATGAAAGGATGAATTGAAATGAGCTATATTGAATTTGACAAAACAAAACCTCTTGATGTTATCCCTATCGGACGAATTGCAATTGACTTCAATCCCACCGATATGAACATGCCGCTTTCCGAAAGCAGTAATTTCAATAAGTATGTCGGCGGCTCGCCTGCAAATATCGCAGTCGGTCTTGCAAGACTCGGCGCGAAGTGCGGTTTCATTGCAAGAGTATCCGATGACCAGTTCGGCGATTATGTTGAAAATTATTTCAAGAATGACGGCATTGATGTTTCGCATGTGTTCAGATGTGAAAACGGCGAAAACCTCGGTCTTACATTCACGGAAATTCTCAGCCCCACTCAGAGCAGTATTCTTATGTACCGTGAGGGAGTTGCAGACCTTCAGGTGTGTGTTGACGATGTTGACGAGGACTATATAAAGAGTGCGAAGGCGGTTGTTATTTCGGGCACGGCACTCTGTGCAAGCCCTTCAAGAGAAGCCGCTCTCAAAACTCTTTTTCTTGCAAAGAAAAACGGAGTTGTTGTTATTTTTGATATCGACTACAGAAGCTATACCTGGAAGAATAAAGACGAAATTTCGCTCTATTATTCAATCGCCGCAAAGAACAGCGATATTGTTCTCGGTTCAAGAGAAGAATTCGACCTTACAGAAGCGGTTGAAGGTGTTTGTGCAAGCGACGAAGAGTCTGCCGCAAGATGGTTTTCCTACGGCAACAAAATCGTAATCATCAAGCACGGCAAGGAAGGCTCGGTTGCTTATCTCAACGACGGTTCGGCATATAAGGTCAAGCCCTTCCCCGTTAAGATGCTCAAGGGCTTCGGCGGCGGTGACGGCTATGCATCGGCTTTCATTTATTCTCTCCTTAACGGAAAGAGCATTCCCGATGCACTTGAATTTGCAACCGCATCCGCATCAATGCTTGTTTCGGCACACAGCTGCTCGGCTGCAATGCCTTCTGCAGAAGCTGTTCAGGAATTCATTGATAACATCAAGCCTACCTCAGGCGAGGTAATCGAAAAAATCAAATAAACAATAAAAGGGGCTGTGAAAAAACAGCCCCTTTTTGATTGCCGATAAACCTGATTTTTGCATATAAACTGTAATTTGCTGTTTCGGCTCCCTCAAGAGGGAGCTGTCACGGAGTGACTGAGGAAGTTTCGGATTTTGCGCGAAACCATTGATTTGTTAAAACTTTCCACTGATAACCCCCTCCGTCTTTTGCTTCGCAAAATCCACCTCCCCTGAAGGGGAGGCAATTCTGTTGAGCAACTTTTCAGATTCATATTGACTTTTTCGACAAAATGAAAGGGGCTGTTTTACAGCCCCCTTTTTTATATTTGTTCCAGTATATAATTTTTAACATCTTCAAGCTTGCTCTTTTTCCATTCGCCTTTTTCAGCTTCTTCGGCAAGAGGACAAAGAATAAAGAAATCGAGCGTTTCTCCCGGCACTCTGCCCGTTCTGAGCGGCTCCGCAAAATGCTCCGCCCATTCTTCTTCGGTAGCATTCTTGAAGCGTGCAGGGTTGAGATATGTCATCTGCCTCCTTGTTGCGGCAATGTGCATTTTTGCCGAAAGGGGAGAGAGCAGGTTGAATTCCTCCTCCTGAACATCAACGAAAATTCTCGGCAAATCCGCCTTTACGATATGCTCCTCACCTCTGAGAATTTCAAGGCCCATAGGCTCCCATGTAAATTCCGTTTCGGTGAAATTCAGCTTCACAAGCAGACCGAATTCGGTGTTGAATTGCGAACGCTGATAATCGGTATCAAAAATAAAATTGCCGAGCGAGTAGAAGATTATTTTATCGCCGACCGTTTCATAGTTCATCGGCACATGCGGATGATGACCGATAACCATATCCGCACCCATTTCAAGATAAAGACGGTAACGCTCTCTTGTGTAAGGCGACGGCAGGGGAGTGAATTCTTCGCCTGCGTGGGCAACAACTATACACCAACGGCAGGTCTTTTTTATTTCGTTTATGGTGTTGCGGATTTCGTCAAGGTCGCTCCAGCTGTAGCAGCCTGCCTTGTTTTCATCTGCCTTTCTGCATGCACGCTGATAGCCGACGCCAAACATTCCTATTCCGCCTGCCTCATCAAGAATAACGGGCTTGCGTGCTTCGTGAATATTCATGCCTGCACCGATTGTTTTAACGCCGTTTTTCTCAGCAATTTCAAGTGTGCTTTTAATGCCGTATTCACCTGCATCCATGATATGGTTGTTGCAGATATTCCAGATATCGGCATTCATTTTGTTGAGCACCCTGACCGCATCGGGATCAATGGTGTGAAGAAGCTGTGCAGCTCCGTCTTTGGTTGTGTTTTGCTCAACGGGAGCAACGGGGCCTTCAACATTTGCAATAACATGGTCGGCGGAATGAAGGAATTCAAGAATTTCATCGGAAATAAGGTTTTCGTCATTCCATTTGCCGTACATATATCTGTCAAAGCCTATGTCACCCGTGAAAACAAGGGTTGATTTATCTTTCATAACGGTTGTACCTCTGAATGCAATATATATTTATAATATCACAGTAACCCGAAAAGGGCAAGAACAGAATGGTCAAATATCAGATAATAATGCAAATGGTGCCTAAAAACAAACAATCCCCGAAAACGGAGATTGTGCTGTTTGGTATGATTGTCAACAGCGGGTTGATTTATAATCACGGCGTAGCCGTGCATATTATCAATTTTGAGGAAATTGTATATCATCAAAACGAGGTTTTGTATATCATTATTGTGAAAGCCTATTCACTTTCGGTGATGATATGCAGCCTGACGGCTGATGGTATGCACCCTTCGGGTGATAATATACCATTGCTTTCGCAATGGATAAAAAAGACGATTCTTTGGAATCGTCTTTTTGGTACGATTGTTAATAACGGATTTAAAAAGAAACTTTTCATTTGAAACATATGCAATAACATTTTATAGGTTCAATTTACAAATACCGTGTATTTTATAAACATCCCCATAGTCAAAATGAATATTTATTTCATTTGTTCCATATTGAAGTTCATATACGGATTGCTGCATAAGCTTTTTTCCGTGATAAAACGCAATCCGTATTTGTCTGTCATCCCCCCAAGGAACATTATCAACAAGATTAAACACAGGTTCCGTATCAATTTTCATTCCGAACAATTCGTCTATACTGATATTGAATATGCTTGCAAGTTCGGGCAAAAGCATAATGTCCGGAGAGGTGATTTTTTGTTCCCATTTTGAAACAGCCTGGGTGGAAATATTTAATCTTTTGGCAAGTTCTTCCTGCGTCATTGCATTCAATCTTCTGTAGTAAGCGATTTGTTCACCTATATTGAATTTCGTGTTCATATTTTGTCCTTTCTGCACTTTTTATCTAGGTTTATTTTCGTTTGTTGATTAAATTATATGAAACAAAATGCAGAAATCAAAGATATCATTTGGATTATTACTATCATTGTTGATTGACATTAATAGATAAGAGCTAACAGAGAACAGATAATAATTCAAACAGCGTCCAAAAAACTTCGTTCACTATTATCTATTATTTATTCAATATTATCTCTTATCCTAGCCTCGCAAGAGGCACTGTTTGGGACGATTGTTAATAACGGATTCAAAAAATCAATCAGAAAGTTCTGCTGAAATTCTCAATCTGTATATTTGCTGTAACCAATATGGTTGTTTTTTAACTTCATTTTTAAGTTTTTCAAGAGTTCTTTTACCAACTCTTCTGTCCAAAACAGCGAACATTCTTACCAACGGATTGGAAGAATATATACTATTCTGTATATCTTGTTTTCTGTATAACTCAAGTGCATTGCAAAATTCTTCATCTGTATATTCGGTGCGATTATTCAAAGAATATTTTTCTATCAGAGTCCAGAATTCTTTCCAATATTCTGAAGTACCAAATGGATTTTTATTTTGAGCGTATCCGTTCTCAATAAAATAGGTGTTTACTGTTTCCCAAGAAAAACGCTTGAATTGCTTTTGATCAATGCAAATCTCAAAAATATGACAGCCGTCCATTCCAACATAAGTTGTGCAACCATATCTTACTCTGCCCTTTAGTGTTTCTGACAACATTTCTTGTTCTAAATATTTACGCATACCGCTCCAAGAACCTAATGCTTTGCCCAATAAAATTACCTCAAATCCTGAAACAAAACGTTAAAACTATTTGTTGTTTTCTTTTGCTGTATTCAATGTTGACACAAGGATTCTTTTTATTTCTAAACAATCATCAAGCAAAGAACTACCTTCTTGCTCTGTTATGTATTCCGATAAAACTAAAAGTCTGAGCCAGTATTCGGTTTCTGCTGTTTCTTTTAATGATATCTGTAATTTAGCGATAAAATCAGCTTTTGAAACACCATAGACAGCTTCGTTTGCGTTTGCACCGATACTTGTTCCCGAACGAATTATCTGTTTTGAAATAATTGTTTCTTTTTTCTCTTTGATAAGATATTTATGTAGTTTTACAATTCGTGCGGCAAATTTCAAGGATTTATCTAACAAAATACTGTCTGAAGCCATCGGTTCTTCTCCTTATTAAGATAATAGAGAAGAGATAATAAAGAATAGATAATAATACAAACAGCGCCATAAAAAACTTATTTCACTATTATCTATTATTTATTCAATATTATCTCTTATCTTAGCCTCGCAAGAGGCGCTGTCTGGCCTGCCCGAAGGGATTTGAACCCCCGTTCTTCAGAATCGGAATCTGCTGCGTTATCCAACTGCGCCACGGGCAGAAATATAAAATTTGCCGTCAGTAATTATAGCATATGCCATTGCAAAAAGCAACAGCATTTTGTCGTTGCAGTGTTTCGTACAAACATAATATATTATAATCCTTATAATTATTGACAAAGACGAAACGTTGTGATATACTGACAAAATGAAAAAATAAATACTTGACCGCAAAGATTATGACGGAGACAGTAGCTTTTGCAGGTGCAAGCAAAGTGAGGCAGAGATAGTGCGAACCTGCCCTTGCAGCAAATGTGAATATCACTCCTGAATCGCAAACCGAAAGCTCAGGCAAGTAGGCTTTGACGGATTTCCGCCGTTACCGGAAGCATAAAGATCGGGTTATGTGGGGTTCTTGTTATGTAATTATGCCTTGTCCCGTTCGGGTCAGGGCTTTTATTTTTGTTAAAGAATATTTCAAATAAATCGGAGGAATGCAAAATGTACGAAAAGGTTTCGTCAAATTTTGATTTCGTTGCCAGAGAAAAAGCCGTGCTTGATTTCTGGAAGGAAAACAAAATTTTCGAAAAAAGCATCGAAGAGCGTAAGGGCTGCCCGACATACACTTTCTATGACGGACCCCCGACCGCTAACGGTAAGCCCCATATCGGTCATGTTCTTACCCGTGTTATCAAGGATATGATTCCCAGATACAGAACGATGAAGGGCTACATGGTTCCCAGAAAAGCAGGCTGGGATACTCACGGTCTTCCCGTTGAGCTCGAAATCGAAAAAGAGCTCGGCATCAACGGCAAGGAGCAGATTGAAAGCTACGGACTCGAACCCTTCATCGGCAGATGTAAGGAAAGCGTATGGAAATATAAGGGCATGTGGGAGGATTTCTCGGGCACAGTCGGCTTCTGGGCTGATATGGATGATCCCTATGTTACCTACCACAACAGCTATATCGAATCCATCTGGTGGTCACTCAAGGAAATCTGGAACAAAGGTCTTCTTTATAAAGGCTTCAAGATTGTTCCCTATTGCCCCAGATGCGGAACTCCTCTTTCATCCCACGAGGTTGCTCAGGGCTATAAGGCAGTAAAAGAGCGTTCGGCTGTAGTCCGCTTCAAGGTTGTGGGCGAGGATGCTTATTTCCTTGCATGGACAACAACTCCCTGGACTCTTCCTTCAAACTGTGCACTCTGCGTTAACCCCGATGAAACCTATTGCAAGGTAAAGGCAGCAGACGGCTACACATATTATATGGCTCAGGCTCTGCTTGACACCGTTCTCGGTTCGCTCGGCGATAAGGAAAACGGCGTTGCAGCCTATGAAATCCTTGAAACCTATAAGGGCACAGACCTTGAATACAAAGAATACGAGCCTCTCTTTGCATGTGCAGGCGATGTTGCAAAGAAGCAGAATAAAAAGGCACATTTCGTTACCGTTGATAACTATGTTACCATGAGCGACGGTACAGGTATCGTTCACATTGCACCCGCATTCGGTGAAGACGACGCAAAGGTCGGCAGAAGCTACGACCTTCCCTTCGTTCAGTTTGTTGACGGCAAGGGCAACATGACCGAAGAAACACCCTATGCAGGTATGTTCGTCAAGGATGCAGACCCCAAAATCCTTGTTGACCTTGACAGCGAAGGCAAGCTCTTCTCGGCTCCCAAGTTTGAGCACGATTATCCCTTCTGCTGGAGATGCGACACTCCGCTCATCTATTACGCAAGAGAATCCTGGTTCATCAAGATGACAGCCGTTAAGGATAATCTTGTCAAGAATAACAACACCGTTAACTGGATTCCCGAAAGCATCGGTAAGGGCAGATTCGGCGACTGGCTTGAAAACATTCAGGACTGGGGCATCAGCCGTAACCGCTACTGGGGTACTCCTCTCAACATCTGGGAATGCGAATGCGGTCACAGACATTCAATCGGTTCAATTGAAGAACTCAAGTCAATGAGCAGCAATTGCCCCGATGATATTGAGCTTCACCGTCCGTTTATCGACGATGTAACAATCAAGTGTGAAAAGTGCGGCGGCGAAATGAAGAGAGTTCCCGAGGTTATCGACTGCTGGTATGATTCGGGCGCAATGCCCTTCGCACAGCATCACTATCCGTTTGAGAATAAAGATCTCTTTGAGCAGCAGTTCCCCGCAGAATTTATCTCCGAGGCTGTTGACCAGACAAGAGGCTGGTTCTATTCTCTCATGGCTATCTCAACTCTTCTCTTTGACAAGTCACCCTATAAGAATGTTATCGTTCTCGGTCTTGTTCAGGATGAAAACGGTCAGAAGATGTCAAAATCCAAGGGCAATGCGGTTGACCCGTTTGATGCACTTGCAAAGCACGGTGCAGACGCTATCCGCTGGTATTTCTACACCAACTCCGCACCCTGGCTTCCCAACAGATTCCATGATAATGCGGTTGTTGAAGGCAAGAGAAAGTTTATGGGTACTCTCTGGAATACCTATGCATTCTACATTCTCTATGCTAATATTGATAAGTTTGACCCCTCAAAGTATGAGCTTGATTACAATAAGCTTTCCGTTATGGATAAGTGGCTTCTTTCAAAGCTCAATACTCTTATCGACACGGTTGACGGCTATCTTGACAGCTATGCAATCCCCGAAGCTGCAAAGGCACTTCAGGCATTCGTTGACGATATGAGTAACTGGTATGTCCGCCGCGGCAGAGAACGCTTCTGGGCACAGGGTCTTGAGCAGGATAAGATCAACGCTTACATGACTCTTTATACCGCTCTTGTCACCGTTGTCAAGCTTGCAGCTCCCATGATTCCCTTCATGGCAGAGGATATCTACCGCAACCTCGTTTGCAACATTGATAAGGATGCTCCCATCAGCGTTCACCTTTGCGATTATCCCGTATCGGATGCAAAGCTTGTTGACAAGGATCTTGAAGCTTCAATGGATGAGGTTCTCAACATCGTTGTTCTCGGCCGTGCCGCAAGAAACACCGCAAATATCAAAAACAGACAGCCTCTCGGCAAGATTTATGCAACTGCCGCAAAGGCACTCGATAAAGAATGCTGCGAAATCATCGAGGATGAGCTCAATGTCAAGGAGCTTGAATTCGTGACTGACTCATCGGGCTATGTTTCCTACAGCTTCAAGCCCCAGCTCAAGACTCTCGGTCCTAAGTACGGCAAGCTTCTCGGTGCTATCAGAAATCATCTTGCTTCTCTTGACGGCTCAGCCGCAAAGAAGGAGCTTGACGAAAAGGGTGCTATCACCTTCACCGCAGACGGCACAGAAATTTCACTTGCAGTTGAAGACCTTCTTATCGAAACAGTTCAGAAGGAAGGCTATCACGCAGAAAGCGGCAATGGCGTTACCGTTATTCTCGATACAACCCTCACAGATGAACTCATTGAAGAGGGCTTTGTGAGAGAGCTTATCTCAAAGATTCAGACCATGCGTAAGGATGCAGGCTTTGAGGTTATGGATACCATTAAGATTTATGTCAGCGGCAATGCAAAGATTGAAGCAATCTTCGCTTCAAACGCAGACACAATCAAGCATGATGTTCTTGCAACCGAAATCAATGCGGCTGCAGGCGGCTCATACACCAAGGATTGGGATATCAACGGCGAAAAGGTAACTCTCGGCGTTGAAAAGAACTGAATAAAATGATTAATCCCCGATGCTCAATGTGAACATCGGGGATTATTTCATCTTATCAGAATATCATTTTGTAGAGCACCGAAAGAACGGTTGAAAGCATCTGAGCGAGCTTGTTGAAGAAGCCGTAGATGCTGTCTGCAACGTTATAAACATTGCCTTCGGCGGTAACCGTGCCGTAGCCTTCGAGTGTTCCGTTGTTATCGTCAACTCCGTCATCATCAACGATGAATGCGTGAACAAGCGGCGATACTGCGGCGAGAAGGAAATATTCCATGGGAGTTACGCCGCCGAAAATCTGTGTGCCGAGCTTTGTGAGGTCGCTGACGATTGAATCGGTGCCGAGGTCTGCGAGAATTGAGTTTGCAGCTTCAAGGAAAACTTCGTCTGTTACGGTTGAAAGGTCGTCCTTGAGAAGAAGGGCAACAAGGCGGAGGAAAATAGTGATTTCTGTTGACTCGAAGTGGAAATTCTCTGAGCCTTCATAGTGAGCGGCAACAAGCTCAGTCACAACCTGCCAGCCTGTTTCGTATTCACTGTCGGGAATATCGAGGTTATATTCTTTTGCGAGCTCCTGAATTCCGCCTTCACCGTAAAGAGGCTGTTCAAGAATCTTGCGGAGTCCGCCGACTGCGGTGTTGACAAGATTATAGAAGGGTTCACCTTCGGCGATGCCAATCTGCTCCATTTTGAGAGAACGGGTCAAACGCCACTGAACGCCTGCTTTGAGATAGCCCTTTGCATAGCTGTTAAGACCTGCATTCATAAGGTCAAGCTGCTCCTGAGAATAGCCTTTGACAGTTGCCGAAAGGGCATCGGTGTCAAGAGTGTCAACGGTCTGTGCCGCATAATTGATTTCTTTATCGGTAATCTCAAAGGTTCTGTACTGAAGGGGATACATAGTAAGCGAGGTTGTTGCAAAATCATAGATTTTGTTGCCTGCGGGGCTTGTGTATGAGGTTGCGTCGCTGCAATGCTCGTGGCCTGTGAATACAAGCTTGATGCCCCAGTCGGCAAAGAGGGTTGCGGTTGTGTAGTGGAATCTTACTATGAAATCGTGGCTGAGAAGACGCTGAAGGGGAAGGTGGTCGAGAAGGTTGTGATGCATCATAAGGATGGGATATCTGCCGTCAGCCTTTGCGAGCTTTGCCTGCTCGTGGACCCATTCAAGCTTTTCGGCTGTCATTCCGTCCTCTGTTGACTTGTCGTAGTCACAGCTGTCAAGGGAAATAAGTCTGTATTTATCGCCGAGGTCTGCAGTGTAGGAGCAGTTTTCTTCAACTGTTGTGAGAGCTTCAGCGTAGCCGAAATCGTGATAGATTTCCTTGAAATCCTCATATGTTGTTTCGCAGTTAAGACCAGCATCGTGGTTACCTACGGTAACATAAATCTGCTTGCCGGTTTTTTCTTCAAACGCCTTGAATTTTGCGGCAACATCAAGATGCTCCTGCTTAATGGATTTTCCGTTATCGGCAATGTCGCCTGAAACCAGAACAAAGTCAACATCATCGTTTTCTGCACATTGATTGAGGAATTCATCAATGATAAATCCGCTTTCATTATCCATTGAGGCACGGCGGTTTGCATACCAGTAAATCTCGTCATCAATTTCACCGCTTGCGGTGAGCTCCTCTTCGGGAACATTGTAATGAAGGTCGGATGCAACTGCAAATTTAAGGTCGGGTTCTTCTGCTTCAGCGGCAAATCCCACCGAAACACATGAAACAACCATGAGAACCGAAAGTAAAATACTGATAATCTTTTTCATTTTATTACTCCTTTTTCTTTAAATTTTCATAATTCCGAGTGCATCAAGTACGGAAGAAATAAGAATAAGAATGATGCATACGGGAGCAACATATTTGATAACAACTGTAAAGAGCGTTTTTGCCTTGAAGGGACCGGTAAGCTCAATTTCTTCAATGAGAGCCTTGGGCTTGATAACATAGCCAACAAAAATGCAGGTGAGAAGTGCTACTATAGGCATAAGAACGCTGTTGCTTGCGAAGTCAAACATATCAAGGAAGGTCATGCCGCCGAGACTGATATTGCTGAGAACACCGAAGCCGAGCGATGAGGGAAGACCGAGAAGAACGCTGAAAACAAGCACGAGAAGGCAGGTTTTGTTTCTGCTCCAGCCGATTTTATCCCTGACAATGGAAACAACGGTTTCCATGAGTGAAATTGAAGAAGTGAGTGCCGCAAAAAGAACAAGAAGGAAGAATGCCGCACCAACGATGCTGCCGCCCTTCATGCTTTCAAAAACCTTGGGAAGGGTGATGAACATGAGTCCGGGACCCTTGCCGAGTGCGGCTTCATCACCGCCAGAGAAAGCAAAAACTGCGGGAACAATCATAAGACCTGCGAAGAAAGCGATGCCGGTATCAAAAATTTCAATCTGTCTGACGGATTTTTCAAGGTTGACATCCTTTTTCATATATGAACCGTAAGTTATCATAATACCCATGGCAAGCGACATCGAATAGAAAAGCTGACCCATTGCCGCAAGAACGGTTGTTGCAGAGAATTTACTGAAATCGGGTTTTACATAATAGATAAGACCGTCAATTGCTCCGGGCATAAACAAAACATAAATTGCAATAAATACGGTCAGCACAACAAGAACGGGCATCATAACCTTGCTTACTTTTTCAATGCCCTTTTCAACGCCGAGAAGAACAACGAGAGCGGTCAATCCTATGAAAAGAAGGAACCAGCCTATAGGCTCAAACGGCTTTGCAATGAAGGCTTCAAAATATCCGTCTGCAGCAGCCTCGGTCATTCCGCCGGTTGCAAAGACGGTAAGATATTTGGTAACCCAGCCGCCGATTACGGAATAATAGGGCAGGATTATAACTGGAATGATTGATGCGATTGCACCGATGAATGAATACTTTTTATTAAGTGCACGGAATGCACCGATTGCACTCTGACCTGTCTTTCTGCCGAGTGCGATTTCTGCACACATAAGTGCAAATCCGAAGGTTACGGCAAGAATAATATAAACAAGAAGAAAAATACCTCCGCCGTATTTTGCCGCAAGATAAGGGAATCGCCAGATATTACCGAGTCCGACCGCCGAGCCTGCTGCCGCAAGCACGAAGCCGATTTTTCCGGTAAAGCTGCTTCTTTTTTCAGCCATACTGAAAACCGTCCTCTCAAATAGAAAATTAATAATTTATTATCTCATAAATTTTAAAATATTACAAGCATTATATATAATTTTTCTGAATTTTATTGTTTTGCTTGATATATATGTCACAGCATGGTAAAATTCTTGAAAAGGAGGAATCGGAATGAAGCTTGAAAATATGATTTATGCGGCGGATGAAAAGCCGCTTGAAAATCTTGTCAATAACGGAGGATATACCGCGATTTTCCGCAGAATAGGTGTTGTGGGTGACAGCCTTTCTTCGGGCGAATTTGAGAGCATGGATGCAAACGGAAATAAGGGCTACCACGATTATTTTGAATATTCATGGGGACAGAATCTTGCCCGTATGTGCGGCAGCGAATGCATCAATTTTTCGAGAGGCGGAATGACTGCAAAGGAATATTGCGAAAGCTTTGCGGATCATATGCGTTTCTGGGATTCCTCACTCGCATGCCAGTGCTACATCATTGCACTCGGCGTTAACGATATCCATAACATGGGTCAGGAAATCGGCTCTGTTGCCGATATAAAAGAGGATTACACTCAGAATGCCGATACATTCACAGGCTGGTATGCCCGGATAATTCAGCGTCTGAAAAAAATCCAGCCGAGAGCAAAGTTCTTTCTTATGACAATGCCGAGGGAGGAAAGCAGACGGGCTCAGGAAAAATCGCAGGCACACAGAAAAATCCTTTATGAAATTGCGGATTATTTTGATAACACATATGTGCTTGATATTTATGAATACGGACCGGTTTATGATGATGAATTCAAAAAGAAATTTTTCCTTGGCGGTCATATGAATCCGATGGGATATGTTTTTACAGCACACATGACCGCATCCTATATTGACTATATAATCCGCCATAATCCCGAGGACTTCAAAGAGGTCGGATATATCGGAACGGACCTCACTTATATTGAAAATCCTTGTTGAAAAAATTCCGGAAATGTGATATCATAACAGAAAATGATTATAGTGGGTGATTATATGAAATTTTTAAAGGCAGCCGCATTTTATCTGTGGCAATTTACTTACGGAATAATTCAGAATATTATGGGGCTTGTCATGCTTGCGGTTTACAAATCAAAGGGTGCCGAAAGCGAATGGTATCATCACGCACTGATAACCTATATTGATAAAAAGAATTTCGGCGGCGTTTCTCTCGGAATGTTTATTTTTATCAATAAAAACCGTGAGGGTGACAGACTTCGTGACACAAAAATCCATGAATACGGTCATACCGTTCAGACCATGATTCTCGGACCGCTTTTTCTTCTTATTATTGCAATACCGTCGGTTGTATGGTGTAACCTGCCTTATTTTGTAAAGCTCAGGAAGGAAAAGAATATTTCCTATTACCGTGCATACTGCGAGGGATGGTCAAATGTCTGCGGTGCATGGGCAACAAAAGAAAGATTTCTTACCTCAGAGCTTCTTGAAAGAGGAAGATACGGCAGCCCCATGTATCCCAACAGAAACAAAAGAAAAGATATCAAGGGCAGAAGGAGAAACAAATAATGGAAAAGAAATATCTGAAAACGAGCGAAATAGCTTCGTTTGCAACCTCAGCCTTCGGCAGAAGCATGATATATACACTTATGTCAACATATCTGCTGATTTTTTATACCGATGCCGCAGGCATTCAGGCAACGCATGCAGGCTGGATAATTTTCGGTGCAAGAATTTTCGATGCAGCAAACGACCCGATAATGGGTATGATTGCCGACAGAACAAAAACCAAATTCGGCAAGCTCCGTCCCTATCTTCTTTTTTCGCCTTTCCTTATCATGGCTTCAACCATTGCTCTCTTTACCGTTCCCGGCTTTGAAAGCTACGGTGCAAAGGTTGCATATGCTGCAATTACTTACATAATCTGGGGTATTTGTTTCACTATTCAGGATGTTCCGTTCTGGGGTCTGAGTGCGGTTGTAACTCCTCTTGAAAACGAACGCAACAAGTTTCTTTCAATCGCAAGAATAGGCAGCACGATCGGCGGAATTCTTCCCACGGTGCTTATTCCTGTTCTTCGCACATCATCGCTCGGAATAACAAAGGGCTATTTCGTTGGCGGACTTATTTTCGGTGTTGTGGGCTCGATGATTTCTCTTCTTGCGTTCTTCGGAACGAAAGAAAAGGTCGAACAGCCTCCCAAAGAGAAGGTTTCTGTTAAAGAGGTTGTTTCAGCTTATACCAAAAACAAGCCGCTGCTTCTGCTTATAGCTGCAAGTGTTCTCGGCTCTGCAATGCTTATGGCACAGACCTCGGGTTCATATATCGCAACATATCTTATTCAGGATTCGGGAATCGTTCCTCACGGTTCGGTTCAGGTAGTTATGACCGTAGCAATCGGTGCAGGCATGATGGTTGCAATGCTTGTGATGCCCATGCTCCGCAAAAAGCTTTCGTTAAAGCAAATCTATATCGGTTCGGCACTTTTCGGAGCCGTTATGCATGTTGTGCTTTATTTTATGGGCTACAGCAATTTCTATGCACTTCTTGTTGTGCTTGCGGTTGTGGGTCTTCCTCTCGGTATTTTCAATGTAATAACCTATGCTATGGTTGGCGACAGCGTTGATTATCTTGAATGGAAAACCGGCAGACGCTCTGAGGGTATCTGCTTTGCTTCACAGACATTTATCAGCAAGCTTACCGCGGGTATTTCAACTCTTATCACAAGCTTTGTGCTTGAAGCTTATAATTATGTTGAACCTATCAAGTCAAAGAATGAATTCGGCGTTTCAATCGAGCTTGCTCAGGCACAGTCAGATGAAACTCTCAGAGGAATGTTCATAATGATTTCTCTTATCCCCGCAATCAGCCTTGTGCTTTGTGCAATCCCCATGTTCTTCAACGATTACACGGGTAAAAAGAAGGATAAGATTATCAAAGAGCTTAATGAACGCAGGGAGAATGCAAATGTCAATGGATAATGAATTCAATGCTTTTACCGACGGCGTTGAGCCCGGCGGACTTCGCAACAGAACACAGATAAAAATACTTATAACCTATGTTATCAGCAAGCTCAGCGACCCGATAAAAGACAGCATGATGATTGAAGCACTTCAGCTTCACGGACTTGCAAATTATTTTGAAGTCATTCAGGCGGTTGATGAGCTTCTTGATAACGGCAATCTTTCAACTTCGGAGGGTTTCCTTTATCTTACTCCGAAGGGGGAGCTTTCAGTGGCTGAGCTTTCAAAGGAAATACCCAAATCAGTCAAGGAAACGGCACTTGCGGATGCACTCAATCTGCAGCTTCTCGAAAAACGCGAGGGAGAAAATACAGTTGAGGTCAAAAAGACCGAAAACGGATATTATGTTACCTTCAGGGTTATCCATAAGGAAGAAACTCTTATGGAGCTTACCGTTTACGCTGCCGATTCCGAGCAGGCGGAAACAATAAAACACAATTTCCTTAAAAATCCTTCGCATATTTATTCAACGGTAATAACTTCTTTATTTGTATAAGGAGAAAATAAAATGCTCGAAAGTCTCAAACAAAAAGTTTATGAAGCAAATCTTAAGCTTGTTGAATATAAGCTTGTTCTTTTCACATGGGGAAATGTTTCAGAAATAGACAGAGAAACGGGTCTTGTGGTTATCAAGCCTTCGGGAGTTGACTACGACAAGATGAAGCCCGAGGATATGGTTGTTATGAATCTTGACGGCGAAAAGGTTGAGGGCGAGCTTAATCCCTCGTCGGATACTCCGACCCACCTTGAGCTTTATCGCAGATTCCCCGATATCGGCGGCGTTGCTCATACTCATTCAACCTTTGCTGTTTCATTTGCTCAGGCAGCGAGTGATATTCCCTGCTACGGCACAACCCATGCTGATTTCGCTTTCGGCAGCGTGCCCTGCACACGGGACCTTACCAAGGAAGAAATTGAAGGCGAATATGAGCTCAATACGGGCAAGGTTATCGCTGAATGCTTTGAAACGAGAGGAATTGATTATAATGCCGTGCCTGCGGTGCTTGTCCGTTCTCACGGTCCGTTCACATGGGGCAAAAACGGCAGTGATGCCGCAAAAAATTCGGCAATCCTTGAAGAAATCTCAAAGATGTCATATCTGAGCAGAACTCTTGATGCAGAGCCCGCAAACGAGCATATTCAGAAGAAGCATTATTTCAGAAAGCACGGTGCAGGTGCATACTACGGTCAAAAATAATTGTTGACACGAAAAGAAAATGCTATTAAAATAAAAATAACATATTAAGAAAAGGTGTGAATCTTATGGCAAAATGTCCTAAGTGTAACCGTAAGCTCCATATATGGGATATAAAGGCAGAGTGCCCCGGCTGCGGCGTTAACATCGCCAACTATGACTGGGAAAACAGACTTGAGCAGGATTCGATAGAAGCAGAAAAGGCTTTTGCAAAGCTGCATGAAACATTGAATAAATTCAAATATTCATTTGTCGGCACAAAGCTGAGAATTGCAAGAATTCCCATCAGCGTGCTTCCTCTTTTTTCGCTTCTTCTTCCTTTCGGAACAATGGCGGTTTCAATTCCTTTCTGTGATGAAAAAATAACAATCAATGCCGTGACAATGGTGCTTAATCTTCTCAATTTCGATATTCTCGGAATATTCAAGGCACCTTCTTCAGCGGTAATCGGCGATGCATCATTAAGATTCATGCTTTCAATATTGTTTGTTGTCATAGCGGCACTTTCGCTGCTTGTAAGCCTTGTTTTTCTGTTGCTCAACTTTAAAAAGTTCAACAGTAAGGGGCTTTTTATGACAAATTTTGTTGCATGCCTTTGTATGCTTGCAAGTGCATATTGTTTCCATGATTTTTCGGGTATGATGCAGGCAAGCACTCTTGCAGATGCAATTCAATGCGGACCTTCATGGGGAATTTTTGTCAGTGCCGCGATTTATCTTACATCATCAATAACAAATCTTATCGTTTCTCTTCAGCCCGTCAACCTTCCCTCCGCAGAGGAAAAGGATGAAAAAACAGAAGAAAAAGAAACCGTAAACGCATAAAAAATTACCGACTGCAGTTCTGAACCGCAGTCGGTTTTTTTATCCGAATTTTATTCCGCTTAAATCACGGATCTTTTTCATTTCTTTACTGACCTGCAAAGCTCTTTCGCATACCGTGAGATAATACGGGTCATCGGGATTTTTGATAAAATTTTCAAGCGCCTGAGCTTCATAGCCCATGAGCCTTTCTTTTTCAACATCGCCGATGATTTCGGTTTCATTGCCCTTATTGTCAATCAGCTTCATGTTTGTGAGCTTTGAGATTGACCCGATAACAATTGTGCCTTCATCGCCGAAAATCTGAGAGCCGAGTCTGTCCTGACCGAGCTTTGAATAAGTAAGATTAACAAGCTTGTCATCATAAAGAAACGCGGAATTTCCGCTTCCGTCTGCACCGCTTTCCATAAAATGGGCGCAGGCGGTTATTTTTTTGGGCAGACCGAATAAATCAAGAGCGGGATAAACGCAGTAAATTCCCAGATCCATAAGGCAGCCCGTTGCAAGTGCAGGATTGAAAATATTCGGCAGACTGCCTGCAAGATAGGCGGGATATTTTGATGAAAGCTGTGAAAAATCGAAATGCACGCTCGTTATCCTGCCGATTTTTTTGATTGCTTCTTTAAGCAAATCCCTTGCAGGGTTGAACATATACATTATCGCTTCAATATAGATAAGCCCGTTTTTCTTTGCAAGAGCCTGCAATTCTTCGAGCTCTTCAGGCTCAACTGTTATCGGTTTTTCGCAAATGACATGCTTTCCGCTTTCAAGCATCAGCTTTGACTGTTCATAATGAAGCTTGTTAGGGCTTGCAATATAAACTGCATCAAAATCGCCCTTCGCAAATTCGCCGATATCGGTAAAAACGGAAGCAATGCAGTTTTCGCAAGCGAATTTGTTACCGCTTTCGGTTGTTCTTGAATAAACTGCGGCAAATTCGGCATCACACAGCATTCTTGCACCGTCGATAAAGGATTTTGCAATCCATCCCGTGCCGATTACTCCGTATTTCATATCAAAGCTCCTTTGCCATAACGGTGCCGGTGTTTTTGAGAGCGTACAAGACTTTAAAACCGTTCTTTTTATAGAAGTTGATTCCTCTGTGGTTGCTTGAACCTACAATGAGCATAATCGACTTTGCACCCATATCATTCTTCATGTGCTCGGTGAGGGTTGAAATCATGCGTGAGCCGTTGCCGTTGCCTCTGAAGGGTTCATTTATGTCTATATGAAGATGTGACGGATATTTCAGAGCGAAAATGCCGTGACCGATGATTTCACCAAGAGCATCCATGTAGTATTCTTTGCCGAGCTTTTTTACTTTTGCAAGGTAGGGTCTGATTTTTTTTATATATGTCCAAAAATTTGTTGCACCGAAAACATAGCCCTGAGCAACGTCGTTTTCATCGACGAGCACAAATGCATTTTCAGGCTCCTGCTCGCAGTAATAGTCACAGAAGGTAAACAGAATGAAGTCGTGCATGTCAGGATTGGTTGCAGCTTCTTTAGGAGCGGTATTTATGCACACCTGACGCACATCCTCAAAATATTTCGGTTCATAGCTCTTGATTGTAACCATAAATTATTCTCCGATCTTCACTTTAAATTCTCTTTCGCCGCTGAACGGGATTTTTTCATTGCCGTATTCAAAAATGGCATTTATTTTTTCATCGGCAAATGCTTTGATAACGGCTTCGCTGCCGCTCTTTTTATATTCAACGCGGATAATGCCGTTTTCGGTTGTGATGTGACCCTTTGCTTCGTTCATTCCGTCAACAAAGCGGGGGGAAATAATAATTTCCTTATAGGCTGTTCCGCCCTTTGGCTGGCGGATTCCGAGAAGATACATGAATATATATTTCGTTACCGCACCGAACATCGGATGGTTGCGCGAATCTCTGCCGCTCCAGTTTTCCCAGAGAGTGGTTGCACCGTTTTTCTTCATGTAAGCAAACGAAACCTCGTTGTCATTTGAAAGAAGATCGAATGCAAGCTGATTTTCATCAATCTCAAAAAGATATCCGATAAGTGCTTCGGTTGCGAAAATACCCGTATCAAACATTCCGAGATGCTTGTATTTTGCAACAAGGCTCTGATTATCCGTATCATTACCCAAACCTGCACTCAACGCAAGAGCCGTTGCACCCTGAGTATTGCCGCAGTAGTGGTGATTCCAGGGATTGTAATATGCAATTTTAAGCGAATGAGAGCTTTTTGCGATTCTTTCGGGAAGGTGAGTAACTTCACTTTCTCTGCCGAGAATTTCAGCCGCTTCAACAGTCTGATTCATAAATCTGATATAAAGTGCCGTGTTTACAAATGCTTCGGGAAGCCCCATGGGTGCGGGTGAACACCAGTCACCGAGACACCAGCCGTTATCCTCTTCACGCCACACAAGACCGTTTTCACTGCGGCTTTCAAGATAATCAAGAAAATGCAGCATCTTCGGGAAGAATTCTTCGAGCATAGCCTTATCGCCGTACATCTTATAGAATTTATAAGGCACCTCAATCATTGCACCGCCCCAGCCTGCAGGACCGCCTCCGCCGCCCATGAGGGGAGCGGTATGGGGAACATGACCTGTTTTTTTGCATTGGCTGTCGGCAATATCATAAAGCCATTTACGATAGAATTCACGGCTGTCAAGAAGCATCATGGCAGTTTCCGCACAGAGCATGCCGTCGCCCGTGTAGCCCAGACGCTCTCTGTGGGGGCAGTCTGAAGGTACGCCGCAATGCATGTTTGCAAGCTGAGTTCTGATGTATGCATCATAAAGCCATTTGAGATTCTCATTGTCACTCTCAAATGAAGAGGTTACGGGGCAATCGGAATGAACAACGTCAACCCTCAGCGGTTCAACATCGGCATTGACTCTGAAATATCTGAAGCCGTGCCATGTGAAGTGAGGAATGTATTCACGGTCTGTGCCGTCGGTGATGAACTGCTCCTCCTGATATCCTTCCTCGAATTTCATGCCGTGCCAGGGTCTTTCATCATAAATTTCCTCGGCATAGCTTACCTTGATTGTCTTTCCCTTTTCGTTGCACTTGAAAACAGCGTAGCCTACCGTGTTTTCGCCGATATCATAAAGCTTTGTTTCGCCCTCGTCTTTAAGCAGAACGGGCTTTATTGTTCTGATAACCTTGTCGGCAGGGGAGAACTGAATAAAAAATTCACTTTCGGGAGAAGGGATAACCGTGCTTTCTTCAAAGCCTTCTCCGTCAAAGCCGTTTTCTTTGAACCCTTGCGGATAAAGCGTGAAATCATGCTTTTCACCGTAATAAAGATTGTTGAAGGTAACAAAGCCCTTGTGAGAAAGTGTTTTTTCATCGCTGATAATGTTTCCGCTTTCCTTTTCGAGAATAAAGCAGAGCTTCGGAGTGCCGAAGGCAACCTCGCCCTCTGCCATGCGGACAACCTGATTATAGTATCCGTTGCCGAGCATGACCGCAAGAGTGTTTTCACCCTCGCAGAGATAATCGGTAACATCATATTTCATGGCGTAAATTCTGAATGAAAACTCATCGTCAAGAGGGAATTCGAGCTTGTGAAGGTCTCTCTCGCTGTAGCAGGTGGCATTGGGCACAAGCAAATCATCGCTTACCTTTCTGCCGTTTATGAAAAGCTTGAAAAATCCGAGACCGCAGATAACTATTTCAGCCTTCTCACCTTTGACGGCATTGAAGGATTTTCTGAAAAGCGGAGCATCACTTCCGCTGCATTCAATCCATTTTGCGTTTTTAAAAATCTGTTCGTGAGTCATGTCAAACCTCCATTGCTTCAAGCTCTGCATATCTTGAATTCATTTTTTCCCATTCATCCATTGCTTCAAGCTGAGCCTCTGTCAGCTCTTCAAGCTTTTGGGTGAGCTCAATGATTTTTTCGTAATCTGCCGCCGCTTCGGGAGAGGAAAGAGACTCGTTTGTTGATGCAATATCGCCGTCAAGACGGTCGATTTCTTCTTCCGTGCGTCTGATTTTGCCCCTGAGCTTGTTCATTTCACTGTCACGCTCTTTGCGGAGCTTATATAAATTAACCTTGGGTTCGGCTTTTTTCGGCTTTTCCTTTGCCTGTGCAAGAGCAATTCCGGCATAAGCATTATAATCGCCGTCAAACTTTTCAAAGCCGTTTTCGGTCATTCTGTAAATTTTAGATGATAACTTGTTGATGAAATATCTGTCGTGCGAAACAGCAATAATCGTGCCGTCAAAATCCTCGAGTGCCGCTTCGAGCACCTCTCTTGAAGGAATATCAAGATGGTTTGTCGGCTCGTCAAGCAGAAGCACATTTGCACCCGACAGCATGAGCTTCAGAAGGCATAGCTTTGCTTTTTCGCCACCGCTGAGATTATCAACATTCTTGAAAACATCCTCGCCTCTGAAAAGGAAGAGAGCAAGATAGCTGCGAACCGTTTTTTCGGTAAAAAGACGGTGCTCATCCCAGATTTCATCAATAACGGTTTTGCCGCCTCTGAGGCTTTCAAGGCTCTGGTCAAAATATCCGACCTTGACATTTGAGCCGAAATTGAAGGAGCCTTCATCGGCAGACTGCTGCTTTGTGAGAATACGCAGAAGTGTTGTTTTTCCGCAGCCGTTTGTGCCGAGCACAAAAACTCTTTCGTTTTTATAAACCTCCATGTCTGCATTGGCAAACAGCCTTTTGAAGCCGAAGGCTTTTGAAAGACCGCTGACCCTGAGAACATCGTTGCCTGTTTCGCAAACGGGAGTAAATTTCATTCTCATTTTTGAAAGAGGAGGGTCGGGAACAACAAGCTCCGCTTTTTTCTTTTCGAGCATCTTCCGCTTGCTTTCGGCGGTTATGAAGTTGCGTTCTCTTGCAAAGGAACGTTGTTGCTCGATTATACCCTCAATACGCTTGATTTCGGCAAGCTGGTTTTCGTATGCTCTGCGTTCGCTTTCAAGACGTTCTTCCCTGAGCTTCAGATATTCGGTGTAATTACCTTTTGTGCAATGGCTTTTGCCGTGGGAAATTTCAACTGTTTTATTTGTTAATCTGTCAAGAAAATATCGGTCATGGGAAATAACGATTACCGTACCTCTGAAGGTTGAAAGATAGTTTTCAAGCCATTCGGTGCCTGCAATGTCAAGATGGTTTGTCGGTTCGTCAAGAAGAAGCAGATCCGAACCGCTCAGCAGAAGCTTGCACATGCTGAGCTTTGCTCTCTGACCGCCGCTGAGCTTATCGCAGGTTAAATAAAAATCGTTTTCATTGAAGCCGAGACCGATCAGAGCGGAACGGGTGCGGCTTCTGAAGGTGAGCCCCTCCTGCTCCTGAAACTGCTCGTTAAGACGGGTCTGCTTTTCGATGAGTGCATCTCTGTCGCCCTCGCGGTTGTCGATTGCGGCAGCGATATCCTCAAGCTCTGCCTCAATCTGCATAAGAGGCTCAAAAATGCTCAGGGCTTCATCATAAACGGTTCTTACCGACCCGTGGCAGGCATGCTGCTCAAGATAGCCGACTTTTATGTTTCTGCCGACGAATGCACCGCCCTCGGTGGGCTCGATTTCGCCTGTTATGACCTTGAAAAGCGTGGTTTTGCCCGTTCCGTTTGCACCGATAAGACCCACAAAATCGCCGGGATTCACGTCAAACGAAACATTTTCAAACAGCACCTTACCGCCGAAATCAACTTTTAAATTCTGTACGCTGACTACTGCCATATTAAATCCTTAAATTCTTGTTTCAATTATTTCAAGCTTACCCGAAAGCTTGTATCCGCCTGCGTTTGCAGGAATAAAGAAGCTGTCGCCTTTTTTGAGTGAAGCTGTTTCTCCGCAGGCTTCGAGAGTGCCCTCGCCGTCCATGATAAGAAGCGAAACGAAGGAACTTTCATCTGCAGTGCCGCTTATATCGCCGTCGATATCGAGCTTCCATACCTTGAAAAGAGGACAGTCGCAAAGAAGCTTTCTTTCGTCTGTATCAAGCTCAGGGTTTGAAAAATCGGGCTGTGAATATTTTTCAAGCTTTGTGACTGCAGCACCGTCTTCAACATGAAGTTCACGGGGCTTTCCGTCTGCACCGACACGGTTATAGTCGTAAATTCTGTAGGTGGTGTTGGAGCTTTCCTGCACCTCGGCAAGAAGAATGCCCTTGCAGATTGCATGCAGAGTTCCCGAATCAATAAAGAAGAAATCGCCCTTCTTTACCTTAACGGTTTCAACATAATCGGTGAGTGTGTTATCTGCGATTGCAGCCTTGAATTCCTCGGGAGAAATCTTATCCTTGAAGCCGAGAATAAGCCCTGCATCCTCTTCGCAGTCGATGATATACCAGCATTCTGTTTTGCTCTGACCCTTGCCCGTCAGCTCGCAATATTCTTTGGTGGGATGCACCTGCACGGAAAGATTATCCATGGCATCAATGAATTTTATGAGAATGGGAAAATCCTCAAAGCTTTCTGCGTTCTTTCCGCAGAGAGCGGGATTTTCCTTAACAACATCGGCAAAGGACTTGCCTGCAAAAATGCCGTTTGCAACGGTGCTTGCACCTGCTTCGTGGCAGGAGAGCATCCAGCCCTCGGCTGCATTATTCTTTTCGGTTTCAACGCCGTATTCTTCAATCAGTTTTTTGCCGCCCCAGATAGTTTCAGAAACATAGGGGAGAAGCTTTATGGGATATAAATTCATAAATTAACCTCCGAAATGCAATTATCTGTATTATTCTATCATATTTGTCCAAGAATTTCTATAGAATATTTACGGGAGGATAAAAAATATGGAAAAATATTTTAATAATGCAAAGATATTTTATTATGAAAAGATAAGAAAGCCCCCGAAACCCGTTTATGATGTTACTCTGGAGCAAATCCGTGAAACCTCAAGACGCCTTGAAAGTGCCTACAGCCGTTTTGAAAATGAGAGCAATGAGGATTTGCTTGACTCGATAATCTATGAAATTCAGTCACTCAAAGCCCTTTACCGCTATCTTCTCAAGCAGGCAAAGGAAGAGGGGATTGAATGCGGTGAAATATCCGTATTCGGTCGGGAGGTAATCTGATGAATGCATTTTTTATTGCGGCGGCGGTAATCTGCACGGTCTGCGTTGCATGGTGGACCGTGAAAAGCGAAAAGGGAGCAACAAGCTTTTTTCTTTCTGCCGTGCAGGGAATTGCAGCCCTTTTTGCCGTCAACCTCACGGGAATGATAACGGGAGTCACGATAGCAGTAAACTGGTATACCGTGATTTCATACATAGTCCTCGGTCTGCCGGGAGTTATAGGCACGCTTGCTTTGAATATGATTTTTAAATAAAAAATGAAGAGTGAATAATTAAGGAAGGGCTCCGCCCTTACCCGAATGCTTTTGATAATAAATGTTTTTGTGTAGGGCGGGATGCCCACATCCCGCCGTTTTAAAAAAGAATAATGAAATCGCACAGTCCTTTTACCTCCTTTTCAAAGGAGGTGGATTTTTGCGAAGCAAAAAGACGGAGGATTGCATTCGGGCGATTCGATTCGCCCCTACAGTTTTGCTGACTCATTCGGGCGGATGATATCCGCCCCTACCCACACGAGTGATATACGCAAATGCGTGTGATATATTTCTGATGCAATGTGATATTTTTGCCGATGGCAAAAGTGATATTCGCACAAACCGTAGGGAACGACCTGAAGTGCCGTCCCGTTTCCATGCAGAGTGCAGTAGGGCGGGATGCCCACATCCCGCTGAATCAGCATGCAGCCCAAAAATAGAACGGCGGCTTGGATTAGCCGCCGTTCTGATGCTTCGCATCCACCTCATCACCGTCCATGAATGCCCCTCAGAAACACAGTCGCACTGCCTTCCTTGGAGCGTCGGCATTGCTCCTTGTTTCTTCACCTCAGCACCTCGCTTCATCCGCCGCAGGCGGCACTTTGGTGCTTCGCCCCCCTCAAAGGGGAAGCCGAAGAGGGAGGTTTTCTGCTTATTTTTATGCTGTGTAATTATAATGAATTGTTGCATCGGTGAGGCGTGCGTTGCTTTCGCCGATTGTGATTGCATTCCACTGCGCCTCGGTGCCTGCATAATAAACATCGGTAAGATTACCGCAGCCTGCAAATGCCATTTCACCGATTTCGGTCACATTCGCACCGATTGTAACGGTTTTGAGATTTGTGCAGTTATAGAATGCTTGAGAACCGATTGATTTAACACCCTTGCCGAGTGTAGCTGTTTCAAGGCTTGTGCAGTCTGAGAATGCATAACCTTCTATGCTTGTCACACTGTCGGGGATTGTTACGCTTGTGAGACTTGAGCAGCCTTCGAATGCATAACTGTCTATGTTTGTCACACTATCGGGGATTGTTACGCTTGTGAGACTTGTGCAGCCTGAGAATGCAGAATAGCTTATGACTTTTACACTGTTGCCGATTGTTACGCTTGTGAGACTTGTGCAGCCTGAGAATGCACCACCGCCAATGCTTGTCACACTGTCGGGGATTGTTACGCTTGTGAGGCTTGAGCAGTCTGAGAATGCAGACCAGCCTATGCTTGTCACGCTGTCGGGGATTGTTGCGCTTGTGAGGCTTGTGCATTTATAGAATGCATAACTGCATATACTTGTCACACCGTCTTTGATGACAACCTTTTTGATTTCATCATCATACTTATCCCAGCCAGGCGTTGCTTCATACATTGCACCTTTGCCACCGATAATCAGCTCACCGTCGGAATAAAACTCCCATCTTGCATAGTCGCCGCAATAGCCGCTGTCAACAAGATATCTTTCGCCCGAAGGTGCGGTTGTTGTCGGTTTGACGGTCGGTTTTTCGGCAGGTCTTGTTGTAGGTGCAACGGTTGCTGCGGGTCTTGTTGTTGTGGGAATATACACTTCACCGTGATATTCTTCAACAACGCTTTCAAGATATTCAACACGGCTTTCAAGGTCAGCTACCCTTGAATCAATTGACGTTTCAACAATTGTGTAGCCGAAAAGTCCGACCATTGCGGAAAGAATGGTTGCGATAAATTTTTTCATTTTTTACACCTGCTTTTTATTTTGTTGTTTTGATTATATCATCATGTTTTTTTGCTTTCAATGCTTTTATTTGATTTTGCAAGATTTTTGCTTTTTTCTCAGCGATTCAAATGCAAAGTAAAAAGTTCCTCGGCTCCTTTGTTAACTCCCTCAGTCTCGCTTCGCTCGCCAGCTCCCTCACGAGGGAGCCGTATCGCTGTCACGAAATGACTGAGGATTGATGAATGCGTCAGCATTCGGGCGATTCGTGAATCGCCACTACAGTTCTGCGGTTTTCGGGCGGATAATATCCGCCCCTACCAAAAGATTAATTGTTAGATAGGAAACAGTTATTATCCGCCTCTGTATAATCGGTCATAGGCGGAGCCTGTCCGAAACTTTTCACTATTCACTTTTAACTCTTCACTGAAACGGACGATTCGTGAATCGCCCCTACGCAACACAGCCGATTAAATATTATATATTTTTCTTCCGCCATTCTGAATAACATCAATCTTATCCGAAAGGCGGATTTTTGCCTGAGCATCCTCGGGCACGGTGACCTCAACCGTGAAGCCGCTGTCGGTCTTTTTCCATGAGCATCCTGCCGTGCCGAGCGGAGTTTTGACAGATGCGTTGACGAATTCAAGTCCGCAGTCAAGCACGGGCTCAACGGTGAAGCTTTTCCAACCGTCACAAATATTTTTCAGTCCTGCAAGGTGGGTGAAGAATATTTCATCATAGGTTGCAAGGAAATAATGATTTTTTGAACGGGTTGTTCTTTCCCAGCTTTCCCATGCGGAATCCGTGCCGTTTTCAAGCCAGTGTCCCCAGCTCGGATAGGTTTTTTGCAGGAGTACCTTCATTGCAACGTCGGCAAAGCCGCAGTCAAAAAGAACGGGTAAAACAAATCTTGTTCCCGTGCAGCCCGTATCAAGGTGATAATCACGGCTGATGAAATCATCGACAAGATTTTTTGTGACCTTTTCTCTGTTTTCTTCGGGCACCATTCCGAAATAAAGAGGAAGAAGGTTTGAGGTCTGTCTGTATTTTGTTCTTATTCCCATTTCCTTCCAGATTGTTGTTTCGTAAATTCCGTTGTCGGGATTATAAAACTTTTCGTTGAATGCCCTATATATTTCGTCTGCGGCGGCTTTGTATTCCGCAATATCATCATTGATTCCGAGCTTTTTGCAAATCCTTATCATGGATTCAAGCATTGCATAGATAAATGCCGTGCAGCAGATTTCCGCACCCTCTGACGGGTCGGGCAAAACCTCCATATCCTCTCCGCCCGACGGAGAAACCCAGTCCGAAAGTCCTCTTGTACCCCATACCCAGCCGAGTTCTCTGAGCTGAGCAATATCTTTTTCGGCAAAAGCTTTAAGGTTGGGATAAAGCTTTTCAACATATTCTTTATCGCCGCAATGGTCAAGCATTGCCTCGGCACCGAAAACATAAATGGTGTTCCAGACGGGCGAATTTTCAATGCTCCAGCTTGCAGACGGAACAATAACGGGAACGCTGCCGTATTCGTTGAAGCAGTCGTTCATAATGTCGATGAAGCTTGCCATATATTTGCTCATGTCGAAGTTATACATCATTATCGGCAGAGCACAGTTTGCGTCGCCCAGCCAGCCGTTTTTCTCCCACACGGGAGTATCCGTCGGCTTGCCCTGAAAATTGTTGAGAAGCGTGCTGACCATGATATGATGCAGCTTGTTGAGCATTTCATCGGAGCATTCAAAGCTGCCGATGATTTCAACATCGTTTGCGGTTTTGTAAAGAGTAACATCCTCTTTTTCAAGCTTACCAAGATTTTCGATTTCAATATATTTATAGCCTTTGTAGCTGAATCGGGGTTCAAATTCAAACGGCTCACCGTTGCTGATAAAGCAGTCATGCTGAATATAGTTTTCGGGCCACCATTCCCAGCCGTGACCTTCCCCGTTTCCGATTTTCTGAACTCTTCCCTCGGCAGTCAGCTTTTCGCCGTAGGTGATATATACCGCAGTGTCCTTCGGAGCATCTATTCTGATTTTCGCCCATCCCGTCATCATTTCGGGTGCGGTAATGATGTAGCTTCCGCATTCGTGACGGACGATTTCTTTTGCCGCACAGGTGCGGATGCGTCTTATCGGAGGCATGTCCTGAAGCTTCAGCTTACCTGCGGGAGGAGTTACCTCAATAGCATTCTGCCACGAAAAATCCGTGCGTCTTGCATCATATGTTTCGCCAAGATAAATGCTGTTTGCAACTGTAGGTCCGTCGAGGGTAACAAGCCATGCTTCATCGGTGGCTATTCTTTCGAGAGTACCGTCTGAATATTCAATGTCAAGCTGTGCGATAAGCTTGGGTACCGAACGCCATGTTGCGGTATCCCAGTCCCATACATCTGTTTCCTCGTTTAAAAAGCTGTTGCCGAGCTCAACGGTGATTATATTGTCGGTTCCGAGCAAATCCGTTATGTCAAAAACACGGTAAAGCACCGTCTGACTGTATTGAGTGTGTGCGGGGTTGAGTACCGTATCATCGGGCAGGGTGCCGTTGATTTTAAGCTCAAAAAGTCCGAGACCGCAAATCATGATTTCAGCTTTGCGGATTTCTTTGGTGACAGTGAATTCTTTTTTGAATATCGGAGCAAAACGGTCTTTCACCGTCATATCTGCACCTATCCATTTCGCAGTCCATTCACGCATAAAAATTCCTCGCAATCAATAAAGGGTTTTTGAAAGATAAAAGCAGACCCAGAGGGCAATCACAAATGCGGATTCTGCAGGGATTGCAAGCTTTGTGTAGGGGCATTTCCAGCCCTTGTCAACGCAGAGGAATATTGTTCTTGTCACAAGCACGGTTGTTGAGAAAAAAAGTCCTCCGACGAGAGAATAAACGGGTGTTTTGAGTACGATGGTCAGATAAAGAAGAAATGCACCGAGAGCAAAGGAAATTCCGCCGTAATAAACACGTATTTCGGTTTTGCCTGCATTGTCAACGGGTTTAACGGCAAAGCTTTCGGCATTTTTTATCGGATTTGTGATGAATACAATCGCCATTCCGAAGAAATAAAGCACAAGTCCGATAACCGCAATGCCTGCAGGGATGTTTGAAAAAAAGATTTCTTTCATAATAATTTCCTTTCGTTTTTTTCTTAATTTTAATACAAAAAAACACGATTTACAATAGAAAAACTTTTAAAAAAAATATGAAAAAATTTTTTAAAAAAGTGTTGACTTTTTCGGACAAGTGTGTATAATATATATCCGTAGCCCAGTTGCGAGTTACATTGGGGAATAGTGTAACGGTAGCACGACAGACTCTGACTCTGTTTGTTGGGGTTCGAATCCCTATTCCCCAGCCAATAAATCCCGTTTGCTTTCGCAGACGGGATTTTTACTTATTCTTGAAGGTGAATTCAATGAAAAATCTTTCAGAAAAGCTTTTTGTAAACAAGGCAAAACAAAAAATCATCGGCTTGTTTTATAAATTATGGTGCGTATTCTGCAAGCTTATGCCTTTAAAAAACCGAGTATTGTTTTTTACGATAAGGGCAGACGGAAAGCTTCTTGATAATGCAAAGGCAGTTTATGATGTGCTCGATGAGGAAAAGATGATTTTTGCACATATGCTTCCGCATTCGCACCCCGTCGGTCTGAAGGCTCTTTTTTATCTTCTCACAAGCAGGGTCATAGTTACCGACGATTATCTTCGCTATTCACGCTACACAAGCTTCAGAAAAGAGCAGAAGATATTTCAGATATGGCATGCGGCAGGTGCATTCAAAATGTTCGGGCTTGATGCACCGTCAAAGCTTACAAAAGAGCAGGAGAGGGCAACACACGCACAATACAGTGCCGTTGCGGTAACGGGCGAGGAATGCCGCAAAATCTATGCAGGTGCATTCGGCATAAGCGAGGATATCTGTCTTGCAGTAGGTCTTCCGAGAACAGACAGACTTTTCACCGACAAAGAAAAAATGAAAAATGCCGTTTACGGCAGACACCCCGAGTTTGAAAACAAAAGGCTCTATCTTTACTGTCCCACCTTCCGTGAGCATGACGGAGTCCATTGTGAATATGATCCGGAAATTGATTGGAATAAGCTGAGCAGCTCTCTTGCGGAGGATGAGGTGTTTATTATCCGCAGACATCCTTTGATGTCTTATTCGCTTCTGAAGGATACATTCAATAATATATATGATCTTTCGGATGAATCAACACTTGAGCTGACGGCGGCAAGCGATGTTATCATAACCGATTATTCTTCCGTTATATATGATGCATGCCTGCTCGGTGTGCCGACGGTTTTTTACTGCCCCGATGTTAAAGAATATGAAAGAGGCTTTTATCTTGATTTTCCCGATGATCTGCCGGGTGAGCTTGTTACGGAAGGTGAAAAGCTTCTTGATGCTGTCAGACAGACAAAAGAAAAGCCGCCCGTTGACCGAATTGAAAAATTCAGAAACAGACAGCTTGGTGCGTGTGACGGTCATTCAGCCGAAAGAGTGGCAGGAATTATCAGTGATTGGATGAAATAATCCTTTCAAATATTCTTTCGGTGCTGTTGCAGTCAATATAATCAAAATTGAAATCTCTGAAGGAGCGGAGCTTTTCTTCGCTCTTTCGGGGATTTTTTATTTCTTCGATAACCGAGGCGAAATCACTGACAACGGGACCCGGCACATAGCTTTTATAATCAAAATAAAAAGAGCGTTCTTTTTCATAGGATGCAAGGTCAAATGCAAAGAAGATGCAGGGCTTTGAAAGCAGGGCAAAATCCATGCAGACCGATGAATAATCCGTTATCAGCATGTCACAGATGAGAGTGAGATCATTTATTTCGTGACCGTTTGTAACATCAACGGTACCGCTTACGGGTTCGGCGGAGTGTATCTGCGGATGAAGCTTCACAAGCAGGCAGTATTCTTCACCGAGCTCTGCATTGAATGCGTTTATGTCAATTTTATTTATAAGGCTTTTATCGGATTCGGGGCTGTCACGGAAGGTGGGAGCATAAAGCACAAGTTTTTTGCCCTTGCATTCGGGGTGCTTATCATCAAAATCGGCTCTCAGCTTATTGATATCACATCCGCAAAGAAGCATATCCGTTCTCGGTGTGCCGAGAGGAAGGATTTTGCTTTCGTCAACTCCGAAGGCCTCGGCATAAACCGGAGCAACATTCTTTGACGAGCAGATAACATATGTAAGCCTTTCGGAGCACTTCTTTTCGCGTTCTCTGACATCGTCTGTCAGAGGAGCATGCAATCCGAATTTTTTGAATGCTCCCTCTGCGTGCCAGAGCTGAGTGACAACAGCTTCTTTGCTGAAATTCAGCGATGCCATGGGCATGAAGTTATCGTTAAGGAAAACATATTTTGCCGTTGCAAGAGCTTTTGCTTTGACCGTGAAAAATCCGACTGCTTTTAATGCGGAAGAAAAAAGTCTGCCGACGGAGGAGAAATCAATCTGCAAATCGCAGGTAGATATGCTGACAATATCAAATCCGCCTTTTTTTTCGACAAACTCACGCAGAATCGAAAGTGAATCCGCTTCTCCGCCGTGGTGCGGTGCAACAAAGGCTATTCTGTTTTTCTTAACGGGGAATATTCTGCTGATGTTAAAAAACAGAGCATATAACGAATAAAAAAGCTTTTTCAAAAACAAAACCTCGTTATTTTTTGATTTTCAAAAGGATAGTCGCTCCGAGCTTAATCAGAAAATCGGGGAATATGCCGAATTTCGGTGATCTTTTCAGAAGCGAAACGATTTTTAAAAATCTCATGTCAAGCGGAGCTTTTCCGCTGAGCTTAACCGTGATTTTTCCTTTGGGCGAAGCCGTAGAGATATTTTCATAATCGGGAAGAGTGTTTTTGTCTTTTGTCACAAGCTCAAAAACGGGCATGGTCTGAGCATAGAGCGAGCTTATAAATTCTTCTGACGGCTTTTTTGCAACAATGCTGATATAAGGATTTTCCGCAATACCTTTTTTGGTGAAAACAGGCTCGCCTATGTCTTTTATAACATTGCTGCATTTTTTCTTTGTTTCGTCGCTCATCCTCGATTTTGCATCGGCGGCAACTTTGCCGATTAATTCAAGAGTTTCGTCGTCGCCTCTCCAGAGTGAGCGGTAAAATTCATTTATGAGTGCTGTGTATTTTTTCAGAAGGATTTCCTGAAGATAGCCTTCCGTATCGGCACATTTTCCGCTGCCGAATGAGTCTTTGGCGGCTTTGTAAATCAGCTCGTGCGAGCGTGAAAAATGCTCAACAAGCTCATATTCAATTCTCTGGCTGACCGAATATCCCTGATCGGGTGAAAGCCTGCGGTATTTCATAACCGCATCATAAACACCCGTGATTTTCGGATGTATTCCGCAGATGAACTGCATCATAAACACACCGTCTTCGCTGTAACGCAGAGGAGTGAAGCGGATTGAGTGCTTATGAAGAAGCTCTGTTTTATAGCATTTGTTGCTGACGAGGAAATTCCACAGAAGGCGTTTATCATAGCAGTCAATTTCTTTTTCTTTTACGAAGGTATCGACTATCGGATTAAATTCGTTGCCGCCGTAGCCGAAACGCATGATACGGCAGATACCCATATCCGCACCCGTTTCTTCAAGCGAATTATACATGCTTTCAAGCGTGTTTTCGCTGAATAAATCGTCGCTGTCAAGAAACATTGTGTATTTTCCTTCGGCATGTTCAATGCCGTTGTTTCTTGCGGCAGAAACGCCTGCATTCTCCTGATAAACGGAAAGAATACGGCTGTCTTTTGCGGCATATTCCGCAATGATATCTGCGGTTGAATCCTTTGAGCCGTCGTTTACTGCTATAATCTGAATCTCCCTGAGCGTTTGCCCAAGGAGATTATCAAGAGTTTCTTTAAGAAATTTTTCGCTGTTATAGCAGGGAACGATTACTGAAATTTTATATTTGTAATCCATGATTATTTGTCCCATTTCAAAACGGTTTTGCCGAAGTTACGGCTGATATCCTGAGCAAAAGCGGCATGGATATCGGAAATTGATTTGATTTCGGCAACATGGCCGATAAGATTTTCAAGATAGGCACAGATTTTCGGATTTTCGGAAAGAATATCCATTGTCTTCTGAAAATCCTCAACACCGCTGCGGCTTGAACCGAAAAGGCAAAGACCTCTTTCAAGCACCATTCTTGTGTTGATATCAACAAATCTTTCGCTGACACCCATAAGACCTACCGTGCCTTCGGGGTTGATGAGGTCAATAATCTGTGCAAGTGCAAAGCGTGAGCCTTCACCGCCGACGCATTCAAATGCATGGTCAATCTTAAGTCCTTCGGGAACATGGTCAACATGATATGCTCCGTCTGCAAAGGCAAAGTAGCCGAGCTTTTCATAAACGGTGCCGAAAATATAGAGCTTTGTTTCGGGATAGAGGGCTTTGAGAATAAGAGCTGTTATGAAGCCCACATTTCCGTCGCCCCAGATGCCGATTGAATTCTTTCTTGAATGAGAGAATTTTTCAAACCTGCTGACGGCATGAACGGCAACGCTGATAAGCTCTGCAAAGGAAGCAATTTTCGGGTCAACATTTTCAGGCACACGAACAAGACGGTCGGGTGTCATGTCGATATAATCTCTGAGGAATCCGTCATATCCGCTTGAGCAGAAGCGGCTGGATAATCTGTAGTTTTCGGCAATAACGTCGTCATCCTCGGTCGGGATATTCGGAACGGGAACAACAAGCTCGCCTGCCTTGAAATTGCCCGTGGGGTCAAAAACAACTCTTGCACAGCATTCGTGGATGAGTGCCATGGGAAGCTTTGCTTTGAGCACCTCGCGGCTTCTGTTGCCGAGATAATAACGCTGATCCGCCTTGCATACCGAAAGATATTCTGGGCGGAGAATAACGCTGTTTTTTATATCGGGCTCAGTGCAGGCAACATCAATCATGCCGGGTGCAATGAGTCTGTAAACGGTATTAATCATTATTAATCCTTACCTTTCAGAAGGGTGTTTGCAACCTTCATGTCATAGGGATAGGTGATTTTGATGTTGAAAACCTCGCCGTCAACCATGTAGACATCCTTGTTTTTGATTGAGAAAATCTTACATGCATCGGTGAGAATTGCTTTTTCTTCTTCTGTCAGGCTTGCAAGAACTCTCTCAAGCTCCTTAAGACGGAATGACTGAGGAGTCTGACCCTGAAACATTCTTGTGCGGTCGGGGATAGAGGTGATCATCTTGCCGTCGGCACTTTCAACGATTGTGTCGGTTGCAGGAATAACGGTATCGCATGCACCGTATTTAAGAGCAGCTTCAACATTTTCCTCGATGATTCTGTGAGTGAGGAAGGGTCTGACAGCATCGTGGGTAACGATAACGGTTTCTTCGTCGGTTTCACAGTTTTCTTCGATATATGCGATTGCGTTTTCAAGAGTGCCGTTTCTTGAGGCACCGCCCTGAATAACGGTTATCTTTTTGCCGTCGGGAAGATGCTTTTTTATTAAATCCTGAGTGTGTGCAACCCATGCCTTGGGGCAGAGAACAAGGATTTCGTCAATTTTTTCATTTATAAAGAATTTTTCGATTGTGTGAATGATAACGGGCTTGCTGCCAAGCTCAAGATACTGCTTGGGTGTGTCGGAATTGCCCATGCGGCTTCCGATGCCGCCTGCAAAAACTGCTGCAAAAACCATAATATTTCAATCCTTTCAGAATTATTTTCCTTTTACCATCTGATTGTATTTATCGCATATTTCCTTTGCATCGCCCTGTGCGATAAGCTTGCCTTTTTCGATGATTATTGCCTTATTGCAGATGTTGAGCACCTGCTGAGTGCTGTGCGAAACAAAGAGCACGGTTATTCCCTTGTCAAACATTGAGCGGATTTTTGCTTCGCTCTTCTGTCTGAATTTTGCATCGCCTACGGAAAGAACCTCATCAAGAATGAGAATTTCGGGCTCAACCGCCGTTGCGATTGCAAAGCCGAGCCTTGCTCTCATACCCGATGAATAGTTTTTGACGGGAACGTCGATAAAATCACCGAGCTCGGAAAATTCAACGATTTCGTTATATTTTTCTTCGATGAATTTTCTGGAATATCCCATTGTTGCACCGTAAAGAAAAATGTTTTCTTTACCCGAATAGTTCATGTCGAAGCCTGCACCGAGCTCAAGCATGGGAGCGATAACACCGTTAACCTTAACGCTTCCCTTAGTGGGCTTGAGAACGCCTGCGATAACCTTGAGAAGGGTTGATTTGCCTGCACCGTTAAAGCCGAGAACGCCGACTCTGTCACCCTTTTCAACGGTAAAGGAAATGTCGTTGAGTGCCCAGAATTCGGTGAAATGAAGCTTGCGTGTGACAAGCTTTATGAAATATTCTTTTAAATTGTCAACCTTTTCTTTGTTGAGATTGAACATCATGCTCATATTCTCAACAACAATTGCCGGTTTTGCCATAAGAAGTTTCTCCTTTAAATGTGGAGGATGAATTTATCCTGCTTTTTGTAGAATGCCAGCAGACCGATAAAGAGGGTTGCAAGGCTGAAGCCAAGAGAATAAAGAACGTGGTTCGGATTCATCATTTCTCCGAAAAGCACACAGTCTCTGAACATTTCGATAATTGAATAAAGCGGATTTGCCATGAGTATGATTTTTACCCATTCGAGCTGAATGTTGAGGGTATCAAGCGTGTAAATGATGGGAGTCATGTAAAAAAGAAGCATACAGAATACTTCATAAAGATATTCGATATCCTTGAAAAATACCTGAAGCGTGCAAAGAATAAGACCGATACCCACGCTGAGAATAAGAAGAATAATAATGGGAACGGGCGAAAGAAAAACATAGGGAGTTATGTGCGGGGGTTCTGCGGAGAAAAAGTAAAAATAAACAATGAAGCAAACGAGAACAAGAAGGGAGATAATGAAGGTCACGAAGTTTGCAATTACATTTGAAAGAGGATATATGTATTTGGGAACATAAACCTTCTTGATGACGGATGCACTGTTTGAAATGGAGCGCATCGCTCTTTTGGTTGACTGAGTAAAAAATTCATAGATCAGTCTGCCGCAGAGAAGGTAAATCGGGTAGTTTACAAGAGAAGCATCCTTCCTGCCGAAAACTCCGCCGAAAATCAGAACAAGCACAAGAGTAGTCATCAGGGGCTGCAGAAAAGTCCAGAAAATGCCGAGCACGGAGTTTCTGTATTGCAGCTTGATGTTTTTTCTTACGATTTCAAAAAGAAGATATCTGTATTTATAGAAGTTTTTAAAATATTTCATATCAATCTACCTTTATTTCAGACCCCATTTTTTGAAATAGCTGAGCATGGAGTTTATCTGAATGAGAGCAAGCTTAAAATTCTTCTTGGATTCTCTTCCCCATTCGTGATAGACGGTTGCCCCGGGATAATATACCGTGCGGCAGCGTTTGTTGACTTCACGGGAAAGGTCGCTGTCTTCAAAATACATGAAATAGCGTTTGTCGAATCCGCCGATTTCCTTGAAAAGAGCTGTTCTTATGAACATGAAGCAGCCCGTTGCGTTTTCAATGTCGACGGGTCTTGAAAGGTCACAGTCGAGCATTGCATATTCCCTGAGCAGCTTTCCGGGCTTGTCGCTTCTCATCCTGCTTGCAACAAGATAGGCGGGGCAGGGATTCTTTTTGCCGAGAATCTGGAGTCTTCCGTCGGGAAATCTGATTTCGGGCGATGCCATGCCGATGTCGCCGTTGTTGTCGAGAAATGCGGCAAGCTTTGCAATAACATCATCCCTGACAACTATATCGGGATTGATGATGGCGTGATAGTCGGAGTCGAGGCGGTCGATGATAAAATTATGACCTGCACCGAAGCCGATGTTGCCGCCGCTTTTAACAAGTGTTACTTCGGGATAGTTTTTTTCTATATGTTCAACGGTTCCGTCGGTTGAGCCGTTATCAACAACATAAAGCTGAAACGGAACCTCGGTGCATCTGAGAAGTGAACCCAGAGCATTGTCAATTGTGGCAATGTTGTTATAGGTTACAATGCAACCGGTAATTTTTTTATTCATTACAGATTTTTTCCTTTCCAAGGCACATATTGGAATTTTTAATTCGGTGACCCGGGGAGAGGTCACTTAATCCTTGCCAGAGACGAAATGATATTTTTACGCCAAGCAATTTTCTGAGCAAAAGAGGTTTTTCCGCCCGTAACGTTTTCTCCGTGTCTGCGCCAGAGAATAAGAGGCTTTGCGAGCAGAACGGTTTTGCGTTTTTTCTTAAGAGCAACAAGTGCAATCCACCAGTCATGCATCGGAAGCTCCTCGGGGAAGGGGAGCGTTTCGAGCATAAGCTCTTTTGTGAATGCCATGCAGCAGCCGACAAAGGAATTCTTTATCATGTTGCCGATAAGCGAAGCATTTGAGCCGTGTGAAGAAAAATACGATTCATCTGTGATATTGAGGTTGGCATCGGTGACGGATGCATCGTGAAGCACAAGGCAGGCACCGTTTCTGATTTCATTCATAACGCTTTCAACCTTGTCGGGGAGCCACACATCATCCTGGTCACACAGAAAAATAACATCTCCCATGCAGTTGCGAAGGGCATTTTCAAAATTTTTAACAACGCCTTTGCCTTCGCCCTCAATATAGCGTATTCTGTTGTCCTTTGATGCAAGACTGAGCACGGCATCCCGCGTTTTTCCTTCGGGATAATCGTCCGAAACAACAATCTCGTCATTTTCGCCGAGCTGAAGAAGGATGGATTCAATCTGCTCAGCGATATATTGCTCACCTTTGTAAGCGGCGAGTGCAACGGATATTTTCATATAATTTACCTTTATTCTGTTTATTATAACATATAATTCCGAAAGTTTCCATAGCTTTGAGCGGAATTGTTACAAATATTATACTTTTCTTGACAAATGAAGGCTGAAAAAATGAAAAGCGAAAAGTTAAGGATCGCTTCGCTTCGAAAAATATAATTGCTCCGCAAAAAATGATTAAACTCCCTCAGTCACTCCGTGACAGCTCCCTCAAGAGGGAGCCGAAGAAGCTGGTTTCCGCTATGTAAACAGCCGACTGTTTTTATAACCTGACTTTTAAGGAGGGTGGATTTTGGAGAAGCCAAAAGACGGATGAATTTAAAATATAATCAGGTAAGGGCATAGCCCTTCCATAATTTTTCATTATTCATTTTTCATTAAAAACCGGGCAAGAGCAATTCCCTTCCAAAACTATTTACTCTTCATTTGTCAAGAAAAGTATACTTTGTATAGCTTTTTAAGGGGAGTGAGCCTGACTCTGAGTGCTGTTCTGAAATAAAGTATGGTTTGCAATGCTGAATTTTTTGATTTTCCTTCAGAACGGGGAGAAGTTTTTGCGGGGATTTCTTCAAATCTGCAGCCTGCACGAACAGGGATTATAACCGATTCGAGAAGACACGGAAAATTCAGCTCTCTGAAAATAATGCTTTTATAAACAGCTGTCGGGGAAATGAGTATCGGTGCAGTGAAATCCGTCAGGCGTGATGCGAACAGAAATCCGATGAATTTCTGAGCTATGAGATTGAACAGCTTTCTGCCCTTTCTGTAGCCGTGGAAGCTGTTCTTTTCGAGCCATCTCGATATTTTGATTATCGTGTCGGGTGCTTGCTTTGCTTTTTCAATCATAACGGGTATGCATCCGAGCTCCACGGGAATATCGGCAGAGAAAAACATAATATGAGAAGAAAGCGTGCTGTCAATCGAGTCACGCATCGCACCGCCGATAAAAGGTCTTTTCTGAATCAGCTTTCTGACCTTTTCGGGATATCTTTCTTTCAGCAGGTCAATAGCTTCAAGACACTCCGCTCCCGCTGCCTCGGGAATGACAATCAGAAAAGAGTCAATATCCGACGGGCTGCAGGTCTGCATAACGGTATCAACCGTTTTTATCAGCGAAACGCTTTCATCGGTTGCGGATATAACAATTGTAACGCTTTCAAACAGCATGCTTGCCTCACCGTTATTCTTCAATGTATTCAATATGCTCACGGGGATTGACAAGGAGGGTTGCACTGTAGCGTTTGCCGAACCAGACAAATTCTCTGGCGTAGTCCTTCCATGTGTCAACAACTTTGTGAGCCTTTATGCTGAGGGTGTTTTTTACAGATCTGAGCTCAATGTATTCTCCCTCTTCAAGAGCCTTGAAATAGGGATAGAAATTATGCCTGAGCTCAAGCTTTACGCCCGTTGTGCCTACAAGCCTGACAAGACTTTTCTGGTAATTGAAAAGGTCATCGAAAAGTGAGTCTTCAATACCGAATTTTTCAAGGAAAGGCTTCAGGTCTTTCGGGAATTCTTCGATATGAGATGCGATTTCAAGAAATGCACCTTCTTCAAAATACCAGCCCGTTGAACCGAATTCTTCTTTGAGATAGGTCCAGTCGGCAGTATTGGTATCTGCCTTGCGGTTATATAAATCAACGAAAAGGCGGTGGATAAAGCCTGTGCATTCATCGTAGATATAGTTGAAGAGCCTGCTGTAGAATTCGTAATAGCTGATATTTTTTTCTTTATTGAGATAAACTGCAAAATATCTCGTCAGACCGAGATGGTGGAAGGTCTGAAGCACAACCGAAAACATATATGCTCTGACCCATTCATCCTTTGACATGGTGGCTGTTTCGGTTATGACATCCATATATTCCTGCACTCCGCTGAAATCGGGATTGTAGTGAATTCCGAAGGAGGGGATTCTTGAGATTCCGATTCCGTGCTTTTGACGGTATTCCGGGTTACCCATTCTTGAGTTGTCATAAACCTGACATTCATAAACGGTCATGGAGTTGCTCTGACCCGATTCGAGCAGGCTGCATATTCCCTTGCAGAAGCTTTCGCAGGTTTCGCCCGGCAGACCGAGAATGAGCTCTGTATATGTCGGGATACCTGCCTCGCTGTAGCGTGCATATAAATCCGAAAAATGCTCAAGGGTAAGATTTTTTCTGCCTATATTTTCAAGTGCAACGGGGTCAAGGGTCTGATAAGCAAGGGTAACACCCTTGTCGATATGATTGCTGTTGAGTATGTATCCCGCTTCAAAAACGGTATCATCGCTTTCCTTTGCGTAGCAGGGCTTGAAAACCTCGGGGTAGCCGTGGATTTTGCTCTGCTTTGCAACATATTCCGCGATTTCAACATCTCTTTCAAGAATACCGAAATTCGCATCGGCACAGTAGCAGTATCTGATTTTGTTTTTTGCAATCCATTCAATTTCCGCTTTGATTTTCTCGATGGGGAATTCTCTGATTCTGCGTGTGAAGCACCATTCACAATAGGCACACGCATAGGGACAGCCTCTGTTTGTTTCAAGGGTTGCATGAAATTCAATGTCCGGGAATTCTTCGAGAAGATGGTCGAAAATGCCTTCTGTATACGGTGAGGGATAGGATGAAATGTCTGCAGGATGATATTCTGCGGTTGTTACATATTCTTCACCGCTTCTGAATGAAAGGTTTGGCACAGAGTTCAAATCTTCGCCGCTTGCAAGTGCCTTGAGCAAAAGTGAAAAGGTTTCTTCGCCTTCGTTGTGCATGAGATAATCAATAAAATCATATTTTTCGAGGAATGATGCATCCGGAGGTACGCTGTGACCGCCGAAGATGATTTTCACCTCGGGATAAAGCTTTTTGAGCTCTTTTGCAAGGGCTTTGTTATATTCAAGATTCCAGACAAAATTGGTGAAGGCTACAATATAAGGATTATCAAACCGCTTTATGATATCGGGGATGGTTTCACGCATGACGGTAACATCACAGATTTCGTATTCCTGCATGATTTCCGTATCGTTTTTCAGATATGCGGCGATGCAGCCCATTGAATAGGGCAGAAAGCATGGGGATGAATATGATATGGCAATCTGAACGGGATATATTTTCTTTTTGCTCATTTCATTCACTCCTTTTCCGCTTCTTTAAGATAGGTTGCCGCTCCGTTTTTTCTTCCGTACCATGCAATGACTCTTGCAAATTCGCTCCAGCTTTCAAATGCCTTTGCGTTGATTCGGATAACGGATTCTTCTTTTCTGAGAACAGCTTTTCTGCCGTTCATTATATCGTTGAAATATCCGATGAAATTATAGCCGACCCTGATTTCTTTTTTGTCATCAAAGGGTCTTTTCATCATGTTTTTCTGGAAATTCATAAGCTCTGTAAAAATTTCTTTCTCTATGCCGAAGCCTGAGAGAAAATCCGATATTTCGTCGTAGAATTTGTCGAGCTCATAGACCGTGCAGAGGTAAGCGTATTCTTCAAACGGCCATTGAACATTGCCGAATCTTTTGTCTGCACAGCTGAGAGTGCCCTCTTCTCTCAGAACGGAATTGAGAAAACCGTCAACGGATTTTATTGCTTTTCCCGCAACCGTGTCGGGGTCTGAAAGAAAATGAGAGAGAAGGGCGGTGTAGAATTTTTTATATGAACAAAGTCCTTCGCCGTAAAGATAAAGGGCGAAAAACATGAGGAGTCCCATGTGATGGAATGCCTGCACCGTGCAGCAGAAAAGATTCATGCTTTTCCAATCCTCGCTGCTCATGGAACAGGTTGATGTAACAACCATTGACTGCTCGGGAATAATGTCATCCTCGTCAGGCTCGCGGTGAGGCTGGTTGAGAGGAATGCGGCTTGTTTTTATTCCGAATCGCTCAACATAATCCTTTCTGCCCATGATAGAGCAGGGGAGCCATTCGCAGTTGTGGATATAAATTGAATTATGCTGACCGAGCATGAGAAGCTTGTCAATGCCGTCAACGATGCTTTCTGTTGTTTCACCGGGCAAACCGAGAATAAGCTCTGTATAGGTTGCGATGCCCGCATCGTTGTAAAGCTTCATAAGCTCGGAATAATATTCAATGCTGATGTTTTCTCTGCATATGTTTTTCAGAACCTCGTCGCTCATCGACTGAAACGAAAGGGTGATGCCTCTGTTGAGGTCATTTCTTTCGAGCTTAAGTCCGATATCAAAAACTCTTTTTGTGCTGTTTTTTGCATAGGAGGTCTGAAATCTTGCGGGGTAGCCAGTTTCTTTTTTTGCGGCAACGATTCTGTCGGTTATTTCTTCATCACGCTCAAACATGCCGAAATTGGAATCTGCCGAGCCGAATATGAATATCTTGTTATCCTTCATCCAGTCGATTTCGCCGTAAATGCGTTCGATGGGGAACTTGCGGATTTTTGATTTCATGTTGCTCCAGTCACAGTATGCACATGAATTCGGGCAGCCGCGTGAAGTTTCGATAAGACCGAGAAACTCGGTGTCGGGATTTTCTTTTAAAAGCTTGTCAAAATATCCGCCGAGATAAGGAGAGGGAAAATTGCATTCCTCCGATATCATTTCGGGATTGGTAAGAATTCCGTTTTCCGTGCGGAGCGATATTCCGGGAATTGCACAGGCATTCTCAAGACCGATTGCGGCACGCATCAGCCGTCTGAAAATGATTTCACCCTCACCGTGAAGAAGGTAGTCGATATACGGACACTCTTCAAGCATATCGCCTTCGGGCGAAACATGATGTCCGCCGAAAACGATGATGCAGGCAGGATATTTTTCTTTGATAAGTCTTGCAAGTGTTTTGTTATAGTTGCAGTTCCAGATATATGTTGAAAATGCAACCATAAACGGATTTTCGATTTTTGCCATGACCTTTGCGGGATTTTCTCTCAGAAAGAATATATCCTCAAGGGTATAGTTTTCGGATATATCTTTATCCTCAAAGGCGTATGCGGCAAGCTGACCCGCAGTATAAGGAATATGTGCGGATTTGCCGTAGGGATAATTAACCTGAAAGAAATAAAGCCTTTTTTTCAAAATCCGCACTCCTTTCGATTATTTCAGAATTTCGATATCATAATTTGTGCTTGTGTAATCGCTTGCTCTTGTGTTCCGTCCGTACCACACAACCTCTCTTGCAAACTCAAAGAAGGAAGAAACGGGTGCATCGTCACGGATTTTCAAAGCGGTGCTTTTCTTTTCAAGAGGCATGTATGAATTTGAATAAACTGCGTTGAAATAGGAATAAAAATCATAATCCGAAGTGATTTCAACCACGGGCAGGTTTATTTTTTTGACTGTATCATGCTGATAACGGAAAAGCGGACCGATAATCTCATTTGTGCCGAAGCTTTCTTCGACAAAAGCTTTTGTTTCGTTATAAAATAAATCAAGCTCTTTATAGAAATCGAGATACAGAACTTCATCAAAGCCCCAGAGAGTGCCCTCGGTGCCTTCGTATTCCGTTACGAATTCATTTTTGCTTTCCGCAACACCCGTGCAGAGCTTTTCGGTTTTTGAAAAAACACGGTTGAGAAGGGTATTTTTGTTTTTACGGGAATATTCAAGAAGCATGTTGTAAAAATCACCGTAGCTGACTGCGTATTCGTTACAGCAATAAACCGCAACGCAGCGGAGCAGCCCGAGATTGTGAAGCCCCTGAATATAATATGAGAAAATGAGGGCTTTAACCCATTCCTCACGGCTCATGGAATATGTTGAGGTGACAACCTCGTTATATTCCGTTATTTCTTCGTTGTCATAAAAGCTGTTTGAATGAATAAGCCTGAAGGGAACCTTTGTGCTCTCTATCGAAAATTTTTCCTTGTATTCCTTCTGCCCCATCAATGAATTCGGCAGCAGGTCGCAGGGATAAATACTCATTGCAAAATGCTGGCCGTTTTCAATAAGAATGCTCACACCTTTGCAGAAGCTTTCATAGGTTTCACCGGGCAGACCGAGAATAAGCTCCGAGAAGGTTGCGATATTCATTTCCTGATATTTTTTCATCAGGTCTTTGAAAAATTCTATGGGAATATTCTTTCTTCCGACATTTGCGAGCACTTGCTCATCAAGACTCTGAAAGGATATGGTCTGAGCTTTGTTAAGACCTTTTCTGAAGAATTTCGTTCCGATATCAAAAACAAAATCAAATCTGTTTTTGGTGAAGCACACACGGAAAACCTTTGGATAGCCGTATTTTTCCTTGCAGGAAACTATGTAATTCGCAATATCGGCATCGCGGTTGAAAAGGCAGAAATTTCCGTCTGCACAGAAAATGAATTCGATTTTATGCTCAACAAACCAATCAATCTCGGCAAAAACTCTTTCGAGAGGGAAGAGTCTTACCTTCGATTTGAGAGAGCCCCAGTCGCAGAAGGAGCATGAATTCGGGCATCCTCTGTTGGTTTCAAGAAGAACAGAAAAGCTTATTCCGTCATCCATGATATCATCAAAAACGCCCTCAAGATAGGGTGAGGGGTAGTCTGTACCCGTCTGAGGCTCAAAGGCGGTTGTTATTATTTCACCGTTTTCGTTTCTGAATGAAATATTTGCAACCTCACTCAGCGGCTTGCCCGTTGCAAGGCTTTCGAGCAGACCTTCGGTCGGCTCTTCGCCGAAGCGGTGGGTTATGAAATCAACATATCCGCATTCCTCAAGGTCTTTTCCGTCTGATGAAACGCTGTGACCTCCGAAGGTTATGTAACAGTCGGGGAAGGCTTTCTTTATCGCCTCTGCAGTAACCTTGTTATATTCTTTGTTCCATACCGAGCATGAAAAAAGGACCATATACGGGTTGTCAAGCTGAGAAATAACAGCCTGAGCATTTTCTCTTTTATATATGATTCTGCCGAAATTGTATTCGGCGGAGATTGTTTCGTTTTTTTGGCAGTAGGCCTGAATGCAGCCTGCGGCATAGGGAATATAGGCACTCTTTTTATCGGTGCCGTAAACATTATTCGCTTGTATGAAATATACATTTTTCATTTTACAGTCAAATCACTTTCATCCATGCAACGAATTTTGAAAATTACAAAATAATATTTAATCAGTTCCGTAATAACTGTGTTGGAGGAGCCTTCCTGCCTTTTCTGATATTTGCAGGGCACTTCCGTGAATTCGCATCCGAGCCTCAGAGGCTTGAAGGTCATTTCGGGCACAAAATCGAATCTTTCACCCTGCCATTTTATTTTTCGGTAAACATTCACGGGAGCAATCTGCGTGGGATTTGTGAAATCTGTCAGCTTTGCGTTATAAAGCAGAGCAAACAGCTTTTGGGAAAAGTAGTTTATTATTTTACGCACTCTGCCGTAGCCCTCAAAGCATCCGTCTTCAAGCCAACGGCTGACCGAAATTATTTTTTCGGGGTTTTCTTTTGAAAGACGCACCATTTCGGGGAAAGCTGAGGTATCCATTCCGTCATCTGCGGGCCAGACTATCATGTGTGTTCCGCTGACAGCCCGGATTCCGTCTCTTATCGCATTACCGAGACCTGCTCCGCTCTGGAAACGGAAGCTGCAATTGCTGTTTTTTTCGCATATATTTCTGACGGTTTCAATGCAGCCTTCGGTTGCTTTTTTTGAAAGAATAAAAATATATTCATCCGCAAGAGCAAAGCTGCTGATTTTTTTATGGGTATCAATAAGGGAATAGGTTTCGTCAACGGCACAGAAGACCACCGACAGCCTGTATTCATCCTTCATATCTGAATCAACTCTGTTTTTCTTCTTTTATCTCTGATGTGTATATGTTTTTTCCGCCTCTTCTGCCATACCACAAAACCTCGCGTGCATATTCTGCCCATGAATGAACGGCCTGCGGTTCGTGAAGGCTGTAGCAGACTTTTTTGGTTTCAAGCGGTCTGCATTCCGAGCCTGCAAGAATATTGCTGAAATAGCTTTTCCAGTCATGCTCCGCCATAACGGAACGCGGCTTGTCGTTTACGGATTTTATAACGAATTTCTGATATGAGAGCAAATCTCCGAGCAAAGCGGAATCAGTTATATATCTTGCGATAAACCGTCTGATGTCATTATAGAAGCTGTCTATATCATAAACGGTTCTGAGAAATGCGTATTCTTCAAACGGCCATGCCGCATCGCCGAAGGTTTCGTCATAAACAACCGCCTCGGCGTTGCATTCTATGACACTGCTTATTCTGTTTCTGATATCCCTGAAAACATCACTTTCGGCTTCGTTGAGCAAAAAGCTCAGAAGATTGCCGTAAAACTCACTGTAGGGTATGCCGTTTTCAAAGTGAAGATAAATTGCAACATACTGAAGCAGACCGAGATGATGAAAGCAAAGAACGCAGGTTGAAAACAAAACCATCTCTTTCCAGTCGTCGGTTGTCATTGATGCGGTGGAGGTAACGATTCTTGAATATTCGCATATATCGTCTTTTTCCGGTGCACTGACATGGGGCTGATTCAGCGGAATCCTGCTGTAGCTGATTTTATGTTTATCCATATAATCCCGTCTGCCCATTTCGGCAAGCGGAAGCCATTCACACAGGTGAACGAAAAGCGAGTTATGCTGACCGAGCTCAAGAAGGCGGTCAATTCCGTTACGGAAGCTTTCGACGGTTTCGCCCGGCAGACCGAGAATAAGGTCGGTATAGGTCGGAATACCTTCTTCGGAGTATTTTTTCTGGAGTGCCGTGTAGGCATCTATATCAAGGTTTGACCTGCCTATGTTTTTCTGAACCTCGGGCGACATTGATTGAAACGAAAGGGTAACACCCTTATCCATTCCCATTTCATTGAGCTTTTTGCTTATGCGGAAAACTCTTTCTTTGTTGCCTTTTGAATAGGAAACCTGGAATTTTTTCGGGTAGCCGTATTTTTTGTTGCATTCGATAATTTTATCGGCTATGATTTCATCTCTTTCAAACATGCCGAAATTAGCATCTGCAATTCCGAGAAAGCCCGGCTTCCTGCGGCTTGCCCATTCGATATCGGCAAAAACTCTTTCAAGAGGAAAGAATCTCACCTTTGATTTTATCATTCCCCAGCTGCAATAGGCACAGCGGTTGGGGCAGCCTCTGTTTGTTTCAACAAGGGGTACAAAATCAATTTCCGGGTGCTTTTCGCAAAGCATATCAAAAAAGCCGCTTGCAAAGGGGGAGGGGAAATCCGCAACATCATATACTTTAAAAGGTGTGGTGACAATTTCATTTTCAGATGTGCGGAAAGAAATATTCGAAACGCTTTCAAGCGAAGTGTTATTTATGTATGCCCTGAGAAGATCTCTGAAAGGAACCTCACCTTCAAAATGCATAAGAATGTCGATAAACGGGCATTCCGTGAGAAGGTCGGTGCTTTCGGTAATCTGCTGACCTCCGAAAAGAATTATGCAGTCGGGGAAAGCTTTTTTTACTTCAAAGGCAAGAATTTTGTTATATTCATAATTCCATATGTAGTTTGAAAAACCGACAAGGAAGGGATTTTTAAGAGAGGAAACGATGTCAGTAATTTTGTCGCGAAGAAAAAACACTTCTTTCAGCTCGTAATTTTCCTCGATATCCCTGAAATTGAAAGCATAGGAAGCAAGTGCACCGATTGCATACGGAAAATAGACCGACGATGTGCTCATAAAAGTCGGCTGAACAAGATATATGTTTTTCTTTTCCATCACACTCACCTCCGCAATTTTTCAGTTTATTATTGTAACATATTATATATAGAATGTCAACAAATGACGGTGCAGGCGAAAACAGAGAAGGCACCCCTTGCGGAGTGCCTTATGATTAATCAATTGATTTCATTGTCGGGAAGAGAAGAACGTCTCTGATAGCCTGCGAATCGGTAAGAAGCATGCACATTCTGTCGATTCCGAAGCCGATACCGCCTGTGGGAGGCATACCGTATTCAAGAGCCATGAGGAAGTCTTCGTCTGTTGTGTTTGCCTCATCGTCACCCTGAGCAAGCTGAGCCTCCTGAGCCTTGAAACGCTCTCTCTGGTCGATGGGGTCATTGAGCTCGGAATAAGCATTTGCCATTTCCCAGCCGTTCATAAAGAACTCGAAACGCTCAACATAGTTGGGGTCTTCGGGCTTCTTCTTTGTGAGAGGAGAAATCTCGATGGGATGATCCGTGACAAATGTGGGCTGGATGAGATGCTCTTCTGCATATTCTTCAAAGAACATTGCAAGGATATCGCCCTTGCCGTGTCTCTTTTCGTATTCGATATGGTGCTTGTCTGCAAGTGCTCTTGCATCCTCGAGAGTTTCAACCTCGTTCCAGTCAACATTTGCGTATTTCTTGACTGCATCAACCATGGTGATTCTCTCAAAAGGCTTGCCGAGATCCATTTCAACGCCGTTGAAGCTGATTGTTGTTGTGCCGAGAACAGCCTGAGCAACATGGCGGTAGAGGTTTTCGGTAAGATCCATCATGCCGTTGTAGTCGGTGAATGCCTGATAGAGCTCCATGAGGGTGAATTCGGGGTTGTGACGGGTATCAACGCCTTCGTTTCTGAAAACTCTGCCGATTTCATAAACCTTTTCCATGCCGCCGACAATAAGTCTCTTGAGATAAAGCTCAAGAGAAATGCGAAGCTTGAAATCCTCGTTGAGAGCGTTATGATGAGTTTCAAAGGGTCTTGCGGCTGCACCGCCTGCGTTTGAAACAAGAATGGGTGTTTCAACCTCAATAAAGCCCTGTGAATCAAGATAATTTCTGATTTCTCTGATGATAAGTGAACGCTTGATGAAGGTATCCTTGACATCGGGATTCATAATGAGGTCAAGATAACGTCTTCTGTAGCGTGTGTCGGTATTGGTAAGACCGTGGAATTTTTCGGGGAGAGGAAGAAGCGACTTTGTGAGAAGTCTGATTTCCTTTGCGTGAACGGAAACTTCGCCTCTTCTTGTTCTGAAAACAAAGCCCTTTACTTCAACGATATCGCCGATATCCCATTTTTTGAATTCAGCAAAGCTTTCTTCGCCGATTTCGTCGATCTTGACATAAACCTGCATTCTTCCGCTGCGGTCTCTGATATCAATGAAGTTTGCCTTACCCATATCGCGGCGGCTCATCATACGGCCGCTGATGCATACATCGCTGTTTTCGAGCTCTTCAAAGCGTTCAACGATTTCCGCATTGTGGATTGACTGCTCTGCGGTTGTTATCTGAAACGGGTCTTTGCCTGCAGCCTGAAGGGCTTCAAGCTTTTCAACACGAATCTGTCTGAGTTCGTTAACGTCCTGCACCTGCTCCTCTTCGGGAGCGGCATTTATAATCTTTTCTTCAGCCATAAATTTTATATTTCCTTTCTTTATCGGAAAGCGGTGATGCACCGCACTTTATTTTATTTGGAGATTGCAAGAACCTTCATCTTGATGATTTTTCCGCCGGGAGTATGAACCTCGGCAATGTCGCCTACCTTTTTGCCCATGATAGCTGAGCCGACGGGTGAGAGGTCGGAAATAACACCGTTTTCAATGTCGCTCTTACCGAGAATTTTATATTCAACCTCTTCCTCAAAGTCCATATCATAAAGAGTAACTTTTGAGCCGATGTGGATGGCTTCTGTTGTGAGCTCTTCTTCATCAAGAATCTTTGCGTTGCGAAGGTCAGCCTCAAGCTTTGCGATTTCGGCTTCCATTTTAGCCTGCTCGTTCATCGCCTCATCATATTCTGCATTTTCCGAAAGGTCACCGTGTGAGCGGGCTTCCTTGATTTTTTCTGCGATATCATCTCTGCCCTCTGTTTTAAGCTTGTTAAGCTGGGCACTGAGCTTTTCATAATCCTCACGGGTAAAGATTGTCTGTTTTTCCATTTCGGTCTATCTCCTTTTAATTGATTATAAAAATCCATTTTCCGTTATATTATATAAAATAGAAATAATTATGTCAAGCATTTATTATTTTTCGCGGACATAGCAACTGAGGCATTCGGACGGAGCAGCACCTGTGCATTTTTGGCAGCTTGTTTCCGTGTCGGAAAAGGCGGAAAATCTGTATTCGGTGCCCGAGCAAAGCTCCGTGACTGCCGCTGCAAAGTCAACCGTATCAATATTCGGCGGAATGATTTTTCTGTGATTTTCCGAAAGCATAATTTCGTCCGAAAGAAAGCGGAGCTTTCCGTGACTGCTCCGTTTGTAAGAAAAAACTGCGGAATTGTTCATTTCCGCAGTTGCCGCACCGTCGCAGCTTATGATGATTTCTTTTTTGCCGGCGGGTCGGTAATCGGGACGCACCATAACGGATGCGCCGCAGTCTTTATAAATTTTGTTACATGCTGCGGAATATCTTTCGGGACGTGAAGTAACGGCTCTGACCGATGATGCATACGGCAGAAGACGGCAGATTTCACCGCTCATGCGTGCATTGCGGTCCGTAACAGTTATGCAGATTCCGTCGGGCTTCAGACCGGCATTTTTTATCACTTCGAGTGCGGTGTTAAAAAGAAAAATACCGCCTGAGCTGACGGGTGTGAAGCGTTTCACTCTCTTGCTGTCGGGTAAATGCAGATTTCTCGGAGCGACGACCCTCGAAACATATCTGCCGCATTTTTCTTCTGTTGCGGCAAGTGATAATTTCTTCGGATCATCGGGAATGTCGAGAATAAAAAACGGCAGACCGTTTTCAGTAGGGTGTGCAACTGGCTCGCTTTTTCCGAGAATTCTTTGTTGCCTGTATTTTTTGATAAATCCTTTGGCTGGTTGGTTGGTTTTTAAAACAATAAACACATTATCTCGCCTTTCAAAACATAATCTGTAATGACAAACTATGCAAAAAAAGCCGTGATAATGTGTTTTGCGGAATATCTATTCGTCTTTGAAAACCAGCTCAAGCTCTTCGGAGGTCAGCTCACGGCATTCTCCTTCTGCAAGAGCCGTATCAAGCTTTAAAGCGCCTATCCGTATTCTGCGAAGCTGCTCAACGTTGTTGCCGAGTGCATGAAACATCCGTTTTACCTGATGATATTTTCCCTCACGGATGCATATTTCGGCGGCAGGCAGACCGTCGGAAGTTGTAAAGGATTTAACCTTTGCAGGCAGACATTCGGTGCCATCTCCGAGGGTGATGCCCTCCTCTAATTTTCTGATGTCATTTTCATCAATCGGATAGGATAAAACCGCCTGATAGGTTTTGAAAACATGGTGTGCGGGGCTCATTATTCTGTGAGAAAAAGCACCGTCATCCGTTATAATCAAAAGACCTGTGGTGTCTCTGTCAAGCCTTCCCGCAGGAAAAAGGCTGCGTCTTTTCAGCTCGTCGGGAATAATGTCGATAACCGTCTTTTTCTTGGGGTCGGCGGTTGCACTGATAACACCCTGAGGCTTGTTGAGCATGATATAAACATGCTCTTTCGCTGTAAAGTTATAACCCTTTACATTAATGTCATCGACATCTGCATCAACAAGCTCTTCGGCACGAAGAACGACCCTTGAATTAACCGTTACCGCCGCATCCTTTATGAGCTTTCTCGCATCTTTTCTGGAAACGTTGCAGTTGAGTGCTATTAACTTGTCAAGTCGCTTTAATCCCATAAAATCACCCGTTAAGAAAAAAGGGTCGGTGGTTAGCCGACCCTTGAAAATCACGATAGCTTAAATTATGCAAGCTCTGCGAAGTACTTGATTGTACGAACCATCTGGCTTGTGTAGCTGTTTTCATTGTCATACCATGAAACAACCTGAACCTGATAGAGACCGTCTTCAATCTTGGTAACCATTGTCTGAGTAGCATCGAAGAGTGAGCCGTAAGTGATACCGATGATATCGCTTGAAACGAGTTCTTCTTCTGTGTAGCCGAATGAAGCTGATGAAGCAGCCTTCATAGCAGCATTGATGCCTTCCTTGGTGATGTCGTTGCCCTTAACAACTGCAACAAGGATAGTTGTTGAGCCTGTGGGAACGGGAACTCTCTGAGCTGAACCGATAAGCTTGCCGTTGAGCTCGGGGATAACAAGACCGATAGCCTTTGCAGCACCTGTTGAGTTGGGAACGATGTTTGCAGCAGCTGCTCTTGCTCTTCTGAAGTCGCCCTTTCTGTGGGGACCGTCAAGAACCATCTGGTCGCCTGTGTAAGCATGAACAGTTGTCATGATACCGCTCTGGATGGGAGCATAGTCGTTGAGAGCCTTAGCCATGGGAGCAAGGCAGTTTGTTGTGCATGATGCAGCTGAGATGATTGTGTCATCAGCTGTGAGAGTGCCTTCGTTTACGCTGTAAACGATTGTGGGAAGGTCGTTGCCTGCGGGAGCAGAAATAACAACTTTCTTTGCACCTGCGTCGATGTGAGCCTGGCTCTTAGCCTTTGAGGTGTAGAAGCCTGTGCATTCGAGAACAACGTCAACACCGATTTCGCCCCAGGGGAGCTCTGCAGCGTTAGCCTTAGCATAGATTTTGATTTCTTTGCCGTCAACTGTGATGCTGTCTTCGCCTGCAACTACTGTATCAGCAAGAGCGTATCTGCCCTGAGCTGTATCGTACTTGAGAAGGTGAGCGAGCATTGCGGGATTTGTAAGGTCGTTGATAGCAACGATTTCGTAGCCTTCTGCACCGAACATCTGACGGAATGCAAGACGGCCGATACGACCGAAGCCATTGATTGCAACTTTAACTGCCATGGTAAATTACCTCCAAAAATAATTTTTAATTTTTGACCGTATTTATTTTATACATTTTCAAGGAAATATGCAACAGTTTTTTGATTAATTTTTCTTATTTTTCAAAGTTTTGGTATTCTGAACAAAAATATAAAAAACTTGGGCGAAAAGGGTGTAAAACTGCCGAATGATTTTTGCCTATTTATGGTATTTTCCGCCGCTTGAAATCATAAATGCACGGTAAATCTGCTCAAGAAGCATGACTCTTGCAAGCTGATGAGGGAATGTCATCGGACTCATTGAGAGCCTGAATTTTGCCCTGCTCTTGACAGACGGTGCAAGTCCGTGAGAGCCACCGATTATAAAACAAAGAGAGCCGAAGCCTGAAACGGCACATTTTTCAATCTCTGCAGAGAAGCTTTCAGATGATAATTCCTTGCCTTCGATGCAGAGGGCAAAAACGGCATCGGAATTTGAAATTTTAGAAAGAATCCTTTCGCTTTCGTCGGCGAGTGCAGCTTCAATCTGTGCTTCGTTAGGGTTTTCGGGAAGTCTTGCAGGGGTGAGCTCTGTTATTTTAAGCTTGCAGAAGGCACCGAGCCTTTTTTCGTATTCGGCACATGCCGAGCGAAGATAATCCTCCTTCAGCTTGCCGATGCATATGATATTTATATTAATCATTTTTATACCTCCGTCATATATTCTGAACAGTGGAGTGATGATGTTGAATTTATTGAAAAACCGATTGATAATACTGGCGGCATGTGCCCTGGTTGTGATCAGCGGCATTTTTGCTGTCGGAATGCAGGAAAACGGCAGTAGGCGTGCTGTTGCCGAAGCACGGGAAACAACAACGGAAAAATATATAAAATGGGTGGATTTTTCTGTGCCGTACCACGCACTTTCGGATGCTATGGAGCTTGATATTTCAACCCACGGAAGCGAAAGGCATCTGTCGTGGATTGATACGCTTTCGTTTCTTGCCTGCAAAAACGGGGGAGATTTCGGCGGCTACAAGCATTCTCAGCTTGACGGTCTTGTTGAAGCTCTCGGCGAAGGAATGACAGTTGATGATCTTATGAAAACCAACAAATATTATGCTTTTTATAAGGAAGCCTACGGTGCGGTGCTTTCGGGATTCCTCGGAGAATATACTAAGGCTGCACCCGACGGAAACGGCGGAATAAAAATCGTTGAAGGCTACGGTCTGAAAGCGTATTCTCCGATTGCGGAGGGCTTCAGCTTCAGCCATTATGATGATTTCGGTGTGTCGCGTTCCTATGGCTACAAAAGGCGTCACCTCGGCAATGATCTCATGGGCTCAATCGGTACCCCGATTGTTGCAATTGAGGGCGGAACGGTTGAAGCACTGGGCTGGAACCGCTACGGCGGCTGGAGAATTGCGATCCGCAGCTTCGACGGCAGAAGGTCATATTATTATGCTCATTTAAGAAGAAACAGACCCTATAAAGAGGGTCTTGAAATCGGGTCAACGGTTAAAGCGGGGGAGGTTATCGGTTATCTCGGAATGACGGGATATTCCGAAGAAGAAAATATCAACGGAATGAAGGTTCCGCATCTTCACCTCGGAATGCAGCTTGTTTTCAACGAGGTTCAGAAAGAGGGGGATAACCAGATCTGGATTGATATGTATCCGATTGTTGAGCTTCTGAAAAGAAACAAAGCAACCGTGGTAAAAAACACAAAAAGCGGTGAATATCAACGGGTTTACGATGTTTTTGATGACTCATATCCCGATGAAATGAAGCATATCACAACTCTTCCTCCTTCTGAAATCACAGAGCAATAACGGGATTGCTGCTGCCTGCAACGCTGAGAAGATAGTCCGTATTTTCGGTTGCACCCGCCATCGTCATTGCGGAACGGGTTGTTTCGAAGGCAAGGGAGGGTATGTTGTTCTCTTTGCTCAGGTGACCGAGGACAAAACGTGTTGTTCCAGATTCCATGAGCTTTACCGCTGTCTCGGCACATTTTTCGTTTGAAAGGTGACCGTGATTTGAAAGAATTCTCTGCTTGAGAAAATAAGGATATGGTCCGTTTTGCAGCATTCCGATATCATGGTTGGATTCGAGCAGTATAAGGTCGCTGCCGTAAACTGCATTCATAACCGTGTCGGTAACGGTGCCGATATCCGTTGCAACGGCAAGTCTTTTGCCGTCGGGCGTAACGATGCTGTAGCCCGTGCTTTCCCGGCTGTCGTGGGGAGTACGGAATGCTCTGACAAACATTCCGCCCGCTTCAATGCCGCATTCGGGGATGATTTCCGTTTTTGTTTTTGCGGTAATCGCATTGATATCCTCCATGCCGAGAAGTGTACCCTCGGAAGAGAAAACTTTTATACCGTAACGTTCTGCAAAAACCCTTATACCCTTAACGTGGTCATTGTGTTCGTGTGTAACAAAAATTGCAGCAAGCGAACGGGGGTCAACACCGATGTCGTTTAATGCAAGCTCGGTTCGCTTTGCACTTATTCCGACATCAATCAGAATGCCGCCCTGAGAGCAGCCGATGTAGGTGCAGTTTCCGTCGCTTGACGAATAAAGAGAACAAAATTTTGCCATAGTAATATCCTTCAACAAAAAAGGGCTGTTCTTAAAGACAGCCCCTTATTTTATATACATTATATATTGTGAAATCAGCCTGCGTTTGTAAGACAGTCGGGGTCGGGGCAGTAAACTCTTTTTATCTGTGCACCGATGCCGCTGAATTTTTCAACAACATCCTCATATCCTCTGTCGATATGGTAGATATCCTCGATTTCGGTTGTGCCGCTTGCACAGAGACCTGCAATAATCATTGCCGCACCCGCACGAAGGTCATCTGCCTTGACAGGAGCACCCTTGAGACGTTCAACACCCTGAACAACGGCAAGCTGCCCGTCTGCCTTGATGTTGGCACCCATGCGGTTAAGCTGCTCCGTGTATTTGAAGCGGTTTGACCAGATGCTCTCGGAAATGATGCTTGTTCCGTCTGCAATTGCAAGCAGAACAGCCATCTGTGACTGCATATCGGTGGGAAAACCGGGATGGGGCATTGTTTTGATGTTGCATTTATCGGGTCTTTTGTTGAGAGATACTCTGACGGCATCGTCAAATTCTTCAACTGTTGCACCGCATTCAATAAGCTTTTTTGAAATTGATTCAAGATGCTTGGGGATGACATTCTTGATAAGAACATCGCCCTTTGTTGCGGCGGCGGCAACCATGAATGTGCCCGCCTCAATCTGATCGGGAATTATTGAATATGTGCATCCGTGAAGCTGTTCAACGCCGCGGATTTTGATAACGTCTGTGCCTGCACCTCTTACATCCGCACCCATGGAGTTGAGGAAGTTTGCAAGGTCAACTATATGGGGCTCTTTTGCAGCGTTTTCAATAACGGTAAGACCGCTTGCCTTGACTGCGGCGAGCATGATGTTGACCGTTGCACCGACCGAAACCATGTCAAGATAAATCGGGCTGCCGATAAGCTTGTCTGCCCTGGCATCAACAATTGCATTGTCATCAACCGAAACCGTTGCACCGAGAAGCTCAAAGCCCTTGATGTGCTGGTCAATAGGTCTCGGACCAAGGTAGCAGCCGCCGGGCATTGAAACCTTCGCTCTTGAAAATCTGCCGAGAAGAGCACCGATGAAATAATATGATGCCCTCAGATGCTTCGTCATATCGTGGGAGATGACATATGAGTTAACATTGCGGGAATCTATTTCAATTGTGTTTTTGTTGATTACTCTGATTTGTGCACCGATTTGTCTGAGAATCTTCATCATATATCCGATATCGCTTATTGAGCACGGAAGATTTTCGATTGTGCACACATCCTGCGAAAGAATCGCAGCGGGAATAATTGCAAGGGCAGCATTTTTGGCTCCGCTGACTTCAACTTCACCTTTTAGGGGAGTGCCGCCGTTGATAACAAATTTTTCCAATGATTCTCCCTCTTTCAAAAATATATTCGATAAATAAAAAAATAAAATTCACAGATATAATGATTATATCATGCTTTTTTTATTTTGAAAAGTCTTTTAATAAAAAAATATGTCATATTTTTGTTTGAAATCTGTAATATTTTTGATACTTTTACCGATTTTTTTGGCAGCGATGCTTTTTTTGCAACAGCTGCAGATATAGTATGTCTGAATTACGGAAGTATATATATAGTTATTTATTTGAATAATATGCACAAAATCGAAACGAAGAAATAGGTTATATTTAACAGTGGCTTTTTAAACAAAAACTGCAGAAGATTTTTGTGATAAATTATTCCGCAGCAAGCTTGTTTGGAAATTATAACCAAATTCAGATGCAATAAAATGTTAGTTTCAACCAAAAAAACTTTTTGATTGAAAAAAGTTACACAAAGGGATTTTACGAAGCGTAAAAACGAAAAATTTGTTAAAAAAGCATAAAAACAAAGCATAATTCACAATAAATTCAAAAAATTATTGAAAAAAAACGCAGATTTCTATTGCAAAAAGAGAGTTTATTGTGTAAAATGTAGATGTCCCAATGGTCATTTTGTATAAAACACCAAATGATGCAAAAACAAATCAGATGAGGGGTAATAATTATGTCAAACAGAATTTTTCAGGGTTTAGTCCATCAGATGAGAGAAGCTGTAGGCAGAACTCTGGGCGTAATTGACGAAACCGGAACCATTATCGCATGCAGTGAGCTGAGCAAAATCGGTGAGGTTATTTCAACCGCAAGCGATATTTTTGCTGATAATGAGCTTCACTATATCAACGGCAACACCTTCTGCAATTTCGGTGCTCATATCCAGACCGAATACGCTGTATTTGTTGAAGGAACAGATGAGCTTGCAGGCAGATTTGCGGCAGTCTGCTGCGTTTCCCTTGAAAACCTCAAGCAATACTATGAAGAAAAGTTTGACAGGGGTAACTTTATCAAAAATGTTATTCTTGATAATATTCTTCCCGGTGATATCTATCTTAAATCAAGAGAGCTCCGTTTTAATTCCGAGGCTACAAGAGTAGTACTTCTTATCAGAATCACTGACCACAACGACGCATCGGTATTTGATGCGGTTCAGAATCTTTTCCCTGACAAGAGCAAGGATTTTGTTATTAACATCAACGAGCATGATATTGCCATTGTCAAGGAAGTCAAGAGCAATATCGAAATCAAAGACCTCGAAAAGCTCGCACGCTCCATTTCCGATTCACTGAGCACAGAGCTTTATACCCATGTCCTCGTCGGCATAGGCACAACCATCGAAGGAATAAAGGATCTTGCTCGCTCCTTCAAAGAGGCACAGATTGCTCTTGAAGTCGGCAAGGTGTTCGATACCGAAAAAACAATTGTCAGCTATGAAAATCTCGGCATTGCCCGTATTATTTATCAGCTGCCCACAACTCTTTGTGACATGTTCCTCAGAGAAGTGTTCAAGAGAGGCTCAATTGACAGCCTCGACCACGAAACATTATTCACAATTCAGCGTTTCTTTGAAAACAATCTTAACGTTTCCGAAACGTCAAGAAAGCTTTTTGTTCACAGAAACACGCTTGTTTACAGACTCGAAAAAATCAAGAAGCTTACCGGTCTTGACCTGAGAGAATTCGATGATGCTATTGTGTTCAAGGTAGCTCTTATGGTTAAAAAGTATCTTGATGCAAAGCCGGTTAAGTATTAATTGCCGCTCGGGTAATCATGTTTCGATATCTACATATTAATTTTTAAGGGTATGATACTGTGATTAAATTTGAAAACGTATCAAAAAAGTATGATAACGGCACACATGCTTTAAAAGATATAAATCTTACCATCGACAAGGGCGAATTTGTTTTTGTGGTAGGTTCGTCGGGTGCAGGTAAGAGCACCTTTCTCAAGCTTATGATGAGAGAGGAAGTTCCTTCAACGGGAAGTATAACCGTTGAAGATACAGATTTGACTAAAATCAAAAAAAGGGATATCCCGAAATTCCGTCGCAGACTCGGCATCGTTTTTCAGGATTTCAGACTTATCCCCAATATGACTGTTTTTGATAATGTTGCGTTTGCCATGCGTGTTATCGGAACCAAGGAAAAGAAAATCCGCAGAAGGGTTCCCTATGTTCTCAGCCTTATGGGTCTCAATGAAAAGGCGAGAAACTATCCTCAGGAGCTTTCCGGCGGCGAGCAGCAGAGAGTTGCACTTGCAAGAGCTCTTGCCAACAATGCCGAAATCATAATTGCGGACGAGCCCACGGGTAATGTTGACCCTCAGATGAGCTATGAAATCGTTGACCTTCTTATGCGACTCAATGAATCGGGAACTACGGTTATCATGGTTACCCATGAGCACAGTCTTGTCCGCTGCTTCGATAAGCGCGTTATTATTCTTGATAAGGGCACCGTTGTTTCAGACGGCGGAGCACTCATCAGGGAAGCCGCAACCTCACATATCAACGCAGTCAGCGAGGTTTCAAACGAATATGTTGTTCCTCCCGAGGAGGATTATTCGGCATATACTCAGAGCCGACAGACTCCCGAATCACAGGAAGACAGCGAGCCTCTTGAGATTCAGGAAGATTTCAGTGTAGCGGGAGGCGATGAATAATGGGTAATTTAGGATATCTGACAAAAGAAGGCTTCCGCAACCTTAAGGTCAACAAGCTCATGTCGGTTGCTTCGGTAACCGTGCTTTTCAGCTGTCTTATGCTTATCGGTATTGCATTCATGCTTCTTGTCAATATCGAGGCTTTTATTTCGGGTATAGAATCCGAAAACGTTATAATGGTTTATGTTGATATGGAAGCAACTGATGTTGACTATATAAAGCTTGGCAATGATCTGCGTTCTCTTGATAATGTTGCCGCAGTTGAAAATGTTGACAAGGAGCCTGCTTACGAAGAAATTCTCTCGGAGCTTGACGAAGGTCTCAGAACCTATCTCAGCGGTCTTGAAGAAAATCCTCTTCCCGATGCATACAGAGTAACCGTAAGCGATATGTCGAAATTCAATGATGTTGTTAACGAAATAAAGCATCTGAGCAGCATAGAGCGTGTTTACGAAAACAGCACTCTGGCAAGTCAGCTTGAAGGTATCAGAAATTCCGTGACATACATAAGTCTCGGCATGATTGCGCTTCTTCTTGTTGTTTCGTTGTTCATTATCTCAAATACAATCAAAGTAACGATGTTCAGCCGCCGCCTTGAAATCAGTATTATGAAGAGCGTCGGTGCAACAAATTCATTCATACGCTGGCCGTTTATGATCGAAGGCATCACCATCGGTATCATCGCGGGTCTGCTTGCATCTGCGGCAGTCTGGGGAATCTATGAATTCGGACTCAGCTCGCTTACAACCATGCTTTCGGGTCTCGGCACAGGTGTTCAGGTTGAATTTATCGACTATGCACCGTATCTTCTTGCGGCATTTATCGGAATCGGTGTGTTTACTGCCGTTTTCGGAAGTGCTACATCAATCAGAAAATATCTTAAGGAAAGGAAGTTTGTTGAGCTTGAAGACTAAGATAGCGGGCAAAAAAAGAAAGCTCCTGAGCTTTGTTATGGCTCTTGTCTGTGCAATCTCGGCATGCATTCCCGTTTCCTACGCAACAGAAGAAGATAAATCCCTCGACGAGCTTAATCAGAGATATGAGGAGCTCGAAAAGGATATTCAGGAAAATCAGGAAAAGCTCGAGGATGTTGAGCAGGATATCAAGACAAACGAGCAGAAGCTTGATGATCTTAACGGTCAGATTGATAAGATTGAGGAGCAGCTTGACCTTCTCAACGAAAGCATTGATATTCTTAACGGTGATATCGACGATTTGCAGGGGAATATCGACCTGACAACCGAGGATATCAACGAAATCAATGCACAGATTGCAAGCCTTGAGGCTCAGCAGGCTGCAACAGAAACTCTTATGGAAGAAACAAAAGAGCTTCTTCTTGCAAGAATCCGTGAAAACTATATGTCGGGCGGTTCCGGTTCAACTCTTGAGCTGCTTCTCACAAGCGATGATATTTCTTCATTCTTTGCAAGAAAAGAGCTTGTGACAAGAGTTTCCGAAAATGATAACGAGCTTATTGCGGAGCTTTCCGAAAAGCTTATCAAGCTTGAAGAGCTTAAGAAGCAGAGCGAAGAGCAGAAAGCTCAGCTTGAAGCTAAAAAAACCGAGCTTGATACCCAGATGACATCACTCAATGCCAAGCAGAATGATCTTCAGAGCAGCAAGGATGCTCAGCAGAATAAAAAGAACAGTGCAACAAGCAAGAAGAATGAAGTGAAATATCTTCTTGAGGACCTTGATAAAGACAGTGAAGAATATAAAGCTGCTATCAAGCGTCAGGAAAAAGAGCGTGCTGCTCTTGAGGCTGAAATCGAAGAGGTCATCAAGGCTCAGGGTTCAACAGAAAATGATGTGCCCGATGAGGAATATAACAATGACGGTGAAATGATGTGGCCCGTCAAGGGAAAAACCACCGTAACCGCAGGCTATCCTTCTTATTCCGACGGCAGTCCCCACTGGGGCATTGACATCTGTGTTGTCGGTGCAACCGGCGGCACGAGAGATGAAAACGGTAAGAGTTATTCATACGGACAGCCTTATTATGCGGCTCAGGGCGGCGAGGTTATTCATGCATATAATGACGGAAACTGGAATTCAGGCTTTGGTAATTATTGCATCATTGACCACGGCGACGGTAAGCATACTCTCTATGCTCATTCAAAGCGTCTGCTTGTCAAAAAGGGAGATATTGTTCAGAAGGGTCAGCAGATAGGCGAAATCGGTGACACCGGAAACACAACCGGCCCTCACCTTCATTTTGAAGTAAGAATCAAGAAGGCTGACGGTTCGGTCAGCAGAGTTAATCCTCTGAACTATGTTTCAAAGCCATAAAAATAAATAAAAGGAGGCGGAATGCCTCCTTTTTTCAAAAGAAAGGACGGCCGTTTATGAATAAAAAAATTTCACTCGGTCTGTGTATTTCATTAATAATCATATCCGTAACTGCGACCTTTGCCGTAACAATGGTTGTTTCAAAGCAAATCTATAACGGCATAATCGGAAATATCTCTCAGCGTTCACAGACCTATGATTCGCTTGAAGAAATAAGCGGACTTGTTAACAGCTATTATTACGGCTCGGATGAAGACAGAAGCAGAATAAATGCATCGCTTGTCAACGGTTATGTTGAAGGTCTCGGCGATTCAAACAGTCTTTATCTTAATGCGGCTGATTATGCTGAATATACTGCGATGCTTGAAGGCGGTCTGACGGGAATCGGTGTTGAAACCGCATATAATTATCAGAAGAGCAGCTTTGTCATAACCCATGTTTATGAAGGCTCTCCTGCGGAGAAGGCGGGACTTAATGCACTTGATGTTATAACAGCAATCAATAATAATGCGGTTACGATGTCAAATTACAATATTCTCAGCGAAGAGCTTTACGGCTCAATGCTTTCTGCGGTAAAGATTGAATATGAGCGCGACGGTGAAACAAAAGAGGTTGAGCCGATGAGAGGCTTTTCCATTCCCGGTGTCAGCGGCAGACTTGAAAGCAATGTAGGATATATCAAAATCAACGGTTTTTATAAAAATACCGCCTCCGAATTTAAGGAGACGGTTGAAAAGCTCATTGAAAAGGGTGCTGAAAGCATGATTTTCGATGTCAGAAACACCTACAGCGGCACCATCGAATACGCAGCTCAGGTCATAGATGTTATCGTTCCTGCCATTTCGGAAAATATTGCCGTTGCAAAGGGCAAGAACGGCGAAAACAAAAAAGTTTTTACTGCGGAAAATAACAGCGTGACCATGCCGTTTGTTGTTCTTGTAAACGGGTCAACCAGCGGACCTGCGGAGCTTTTTGCCTGTGACCTGCGTGATATCAGCCAGGCACAGATTGTAGGCACAAGAACTGCAGGTGTCGGCACAATGCAGGAGCTTTTCGCCCTCGAAGACGGAGGCGCCGTTCTTCTTACTGTAGCCCTCGTTGTTCCGAAGGGCGGTGAGGCAGCGGTCTATAACGAAAAGGGAATTGAACCTACTGTTGAGGTCAGCCTTAACGCAGGATATACCGTCAACCTCTCTCTTCTTACTGTTGAAGAAGATAATCAGCTTTCAACGGCACTCAATATGCTTGCCGCTTAAAATCTTCTTCTCAGCTCAACAACTCTGCCAAAAACGGTGACGGGCAGATTATAAAATTCACCGTAGCCGAAAATCATCGGCTCATATACGGAATTTTCAGGCACAAGCAATATGCTTGTGTCTTTTTTTATTATCCTTTTTAAAGTGATATCGCCTGAACCGATAGCAACCGCAACAATATCACCGCTGTCATAGGGCTTATTGCGGCTTACAATAACTGTGTCGCCGGGTTGAATGACAGGCGACATGCTGTCATCCGAAACCGTCAGAGCAAAGTATTCGCTTTTTCCGAGCTTTTGTGATGCACTTTCGGCATCAATCTTTCCGAAGCCCTGAATTCTGTTTTCATCCTTTGGTTTTTCCGTTCCGATCAGCTCTTCGACCGAAACCCCGAGCACAGATGAAAGAAGCTTAAGACTGTTTACATCAGGCGTTGTTCTTCCTTTTTCCCATTGACTGACAGCTGTCTGATGAACACAGCATGCCTGTGCAAGCTCGCTTTGAGATAAACCCTTCTGCCTTCTTAATTCTCTTATAAGATTCATTTATTATCTTCTCCCATCGTTAAATCTTCATAATGCTATTATTAGTTAAACTATTAAAAATGTCAATACAAACTTGAAAAAATCATAAAAAACTATTGACAATCGAACGAATGTTCACTATAATCAATAGCATAACTATTAAAAATGGAGGTGCACAATGAAAGAAGAAAAGGTTGTGAGGGTGATTTCTTATCCGGATAAGGATGAAATAACGGCTGCTCAGCTTGCTTGCTGCGGAAGAGTCTGCACCGAGTGTGAAACGCCTGCCGAGTATGCATGGCGGAAGCGTGATGTTGATATGGCGTTGCTTCTTGAGCGTGCAATAAAAAAAGAGTTGACTTTTCACGAACGCTCTGCCATAACCCTTCATTGGTTTAACGGAGAAAGTGTTACCGGAATTGCACAAAAGAAGGGAATAACTCCTGCGGCGGTCAGAGCAACTCTTGACAGAGCTCAGGAAAAGCTTGAAAAGGTGCTTGGCTATGCTGTTTGTTATCAGCAGAATATTATGGATGAAAGCATTATTCCGCTTGCTGTCGGAAGAGCAAGAGTTATTGCGGCGGCAAAAAATTCTTCAGGCAGTAATTGCGGCGAAAGAATAAGAAATCTTCGTCATAGTCAGGGTCTGACTGCCGATTCACTTTGTGCAGCAACGGGGATAAATCCGTATCGGCTTAAAAAAATTGAGAATTGCGGAGATGCTGACGGTGCAGAGCTTGTTGCATTGAGCGAATTTTTTTCTGTAACAACCGATTATATTCTGAAAGGAGAAAAGAATGAAGAAAACTAAATCATTGCATGAGCTTGGTCTTGAATATGAGAGAGAGGCGGAAAAGCTGAAGGAAATAATAGTTAAAAAAAGAGGTGAGCTCAGGAAGCTAAAAAATGCGATATGTTCAAATGAAGCCTTTGCACTAAAAAGAGAGCTTAAAAACCTGTATTCGCAATACAGAGATACGGTTGAAACGGCGGAATATCTGAAAAGCTATTATGAACCTCACGAGGGCTGCAGAGAACTGTTCAGCTACAAATAATTTGTTGACAATAAATAAGTTATATGTTAACTTTTATATGTAATTTAATTCCGGAGGGAAAGATATGAAGAAAAAACTTAAAAAGCTCATCAGCATTTTTCTTTGTGCAAGCATGATTTTTACTGTATCTGCTGTCGGATTTGCCGAGGAAAAGCCCGAAACTGTTACCGTTTCATGTGCAGCAGACCTTGCGAACCTTGAATATGATGTTCCTGTTGTTTTTGTTACCGGACTTGAAGGCGAATATTATAAGGGTCTTTCAACCAAAACGGAAGAGGATGATGTCCGTATCTGGGGGCCTCAGGCAGGACCCATAGTTTCTGCGGTTTTTGAAAATCTCGGTTCAATACTCTGGAATCTTTTTATAAAGGATTATGATAAGCTTGCTTCTGTTCTCGGAAATCTTGTTGATCCTATTTTCGGTGACTTCGTTTGTGATGAAAAAGGAATTCCGAATCCCGATACCGGCAAAAAAGAAACATCGGATTATGAGAAGGAAGAATCAGACTGCTACGAAAACTGCTACAGATTTGTTTATGACTGGCGGCTTGATGCGGTAACAATTGCCGAACAGCTTGATGAATACATTAATTATGTTATGGAGCTGACCGGCTCAGATAAGGTTGCTCTTGTTTCAATGAGCATGGGCACGGCAATAATGATGACTTATCTTCACGAGTATTATTATGCTGCGGATGATTATTCCGAGAGAAATCATATTGCTGCCGCAGTATTTGTTGCGGGTGCAATGAACGGTGTCGGTTGCTGTGAAGACCCGTTTTCGGGTAACATCAATATTGACAGCGTTTCGCTTATGCGTTTTCTTTCCGAGGTTATGAAGGGAAATTCCGGCACGGAGGCTCTTTATTATATGCTTGAGGGTCTTTATGTTCTTGGTGCGGTTGACTGCCTTGTTGATTTTGCAAATAATCTTACACAGCAGCTCTTTGATCACGGATTCAATGAAGCTATGACTGATTCTCTTGCAACAATCCCCGGATTCTATACCCTTATGTCAGGCGAACGCTACAGAGAAACTGTTGATTTTATCTTCAATACTCCCGAAAAGAAGGCAAAGTATGCAGAGATTATCCGCATGGGAGATTATTATCACGACAATGTTCAGGCAAACGGTGCAAACATAATCCGTTCACTTATTGAAGACGGGGTCAACACCGCAATCATTGCCGAATACGGTTATTCCTTCATGCCTCTTACATCGGATAACGACAGAATGACTGACGGCACAATCGGAACCTCACCCGAAAGCTTCGGTGCAACCTGCTCACATGTTGACGGAACTCTCGGCAAAGGCTACAGGCAGGCTGAGGAATGTGCCTGCGGAAGAAATCATGTTTCCGCCGATAATCAGATTGACGCATCAACCTGCGAATTCCCTGATATCACCTGGTTCGGAAAGTATCTCAGACATACATGTGCGGATAATTATGTTGCGGAGCTTGTGAATCTCATAATTTACAGCGACCGTCAGATTACCGTTTGGGATTACGCCGAATATCCTCAGTTTATGGTTAACCTTGACGGAGAAAAGCTTGTGCCTTTAACTAAGGAAAACGCAGGCGAAATTCTTCCTTACGAAGAAACAACCGTTATGGGAAAATTCAAAGCTTTGTTCAGATAAGTTATATGCCGCGGTGCAAAGGGAGATTTTGCATCGCGGCATTTTTCAGTTGATAAGATAAATTGAAAGATTAAGATATCCCGCAAAGGTGACCCACAGAAGATAGGGGATCTGCAGTATTCCCGCAGTGGGCTTGATTTTATAAAATTTTATTATCATAATGAGAATTGTAATCCAAAGTGCGATGAGCCATATAAACGAAAAAAGAAATGCCCTCGCATTAAAGAAAATTATGCTCCAGAAGAAATTAAGAAAGAGGTTAATTCCGTAAACAGTCAATGCATGTCTGACTTCATCGGGCTTTGAAGCTTTTTCGCCGTAAATCATTGCCGCACCGATACCCATGAGTATGTAAAGCAAGGTCCATACTATCGGAAAGAGGATTGACGGCGGTGCAAGGGGAGGCTTGGTTATTTCGGAATATAAATCCATGTTTCCTGCCGTCAGCAGTGCGGAAAATACGCCAACGGCAAGTGCAATTGCGATGGAAACGGCATAGTTTTTGATTTTTTCTTTCATAAATATCACCTCACATAAAATTTATTCATACAAATTGTCCAAATATACTTTACTTTTTGGAAAAGTTTTGTTATAATATATCATTATAAAATTTTAACAAACGGAATGCCGCATGAGCTTCCGTTTGATTTTTTTGGAGGTAAACACAATGAAAAGGATTATTGCGGCAATTCTCAGTGTTGCAATGCTGCTGAGTATCGGCGTTGTTTCGTTTGCGGATTTCAATGCACCGAGACTCACAAATGAAGAATGGAAGGAGTATTATATGTCTTTGCGTGATGAAAACACACTCCCGACCCTTAATGTCGGTGCGGATGAAACTCAGGTAAGCCTTTGCTGGCATGCGGATAAGGCTGAAGCAAAAGCCGAGGTTCGTGTTTCAAAAAATGCGGATATGAGCGATGCAAGGCTTTTCAGCGGAAAAACAACGCCTGCAGAGAATGACAGTCAGCTTGTCTGCCGTGTCACAATAACAGACCTTGAAGAAAACACAACCTATTATTATCAGTGGCATACAGGCAAGGACTGGAGCGAAATCTGTGAATACACTACAAGGTCCTTCGGAGATCACAAGGTTCTTGTTATGGGCGATATTCAGATTACCGAGATTTATGATGACGGTAATGATGCCAATCAGATAAGAGAAGGCTATATATGGAATAACATGCTTGCCGAGGCTCTTGAAAAAAATCCCGATGTCAGTTATTTTGTTACTCCCGGTGATAATACCTCTTCGGGCTGTACCGACGGCGAATGGCAGACACTTCTTATGCCCAAGGCACTCAGAAGTCTTCCCATGGCAATGGCAATCGGCAATCACGATAAAAAAGGCATGACCTATAATTATTTCACTAATATGCCCAACGAATACTACGGCAAGCATTTCAGAGGACTTGACCGTGATTTCTGGTTCCGTTACGGCGATGTGCTTTATCTTTTCTATGATTCAACATCGGGCGATGCTCCTGACCATATGGCGATGACCAAGGAGGCGGTTGCACTCAATCAGGATGCAAAGTGGAGAATCGGTGTTGTGCATCACGGAATTTACGGTGCGGGCGACGCAATCGGCGATCTTGAAACAGAGCTTCTTCTCACAACGATTTTTGCTCCCATTTTTGAAACCTACGATTTTGACCTTGTTATCACGGGTCATACTCATTCGCAGGGCCGTTCACACTTTATGGAGGATAGAAAGGTTGTTGCGGCTGCAGAGGGCGGAAAAACCTACACCGACCCCGAAGGAGTTATGTATCTTAACGCAAGCTGTGCCACAAGTACCCTTGTTCTCGATACCGATGCAGAGCATCTTGCTTATACCTACAGAAACGAGACTCCGGCCTATTCAACGATTGAATTTATCGGCAATAAGCTGATACTTGAAACAAGAAAAGGCGATAACAGCGAGCTTATTGATACTGTTACAATTGAAAGAACAACCGATGAACGCAATGATAATTCAGCAAAAAATGTTGTCAAAAGACTTGCTTATAAAATTGTTGAGTTTGTTGGATTTGTTTATACGAAGATTGATACGCTTGTAAGAATGTTTGCATAAATAATAATCCCATATCGGAAACTGCTCCGATATGGGAATTTTTATGCCCTGCATAAAGCTTCAATCTCATCAAGTCTGCCGTAGTTTTCGGCTTGCTTTATTGTTTTTACCGCATCAAGATAAGGTTTGGCGGCTTTTCTGTAGTTTGAATAATCCGCTTCGGCTTTTTTGATGTCGGCTTTGATTTTTGATTTTTCTTTTCTCAGCTCTTTAATCTGAGAGTTGATGTCGGAAACTTTATCCGTTCTGCCTTCCTCTTTGGCATTTTTCATTTTCTTTGAAAGCTCAAGAAGTCTTGCTTCTGTTTCGTTTTCGCTGCTGAAAAGAGCTTCGGGAACTGAGGTGTCAAATTCTTTTATGCCGTCAGGAAAGAATTTCAAAGCCGCTTTTTTTGCATCACGGATATCTCTTATGTGTCCGATAACGATTTTTCTTCTTTGCTTTTCTTCTTTGGTGCTGCACGGCATGTTTTTCACATCTGACATTGTCGGCAGCGGAGCTTCAAGAAAGCTTTCAAGCCCTGCGGCAGCAATGAGTTGTGCATATTCAAGCTCGGCAATGCCATCCGGAGTGTTGAATCGGTTGAGCTCGCCTGCAACGAAATCTGCAATTTCAATCCGTTCGTTTTCAAGCCTGACCTGATTACGCAGAGATTTTGGCACCGATTTCAGAATTACGGGAGATTTGCCGCTGTATTCCCTTGCTTCCGTGATGATATCAACTGCTTCGGCGAGAGCATCGTCTGTCAGAGTACCGTTGCCGTAATCCTCAAACATTGCCCGGATTTTCAGAACCTTTACAACAGCTTTCTGTTTTACTTCCGTGAAATCAAAGAAGAAATAAGGAATAACGTTGAGTGCTGCACCTATGATGGATGCAAAGATAAGCACCGTGCTTATGCTGATGAAATAATCACGGTTAAAAAGAACATCATAAACATTTGAGCCGTCATATCCGAGAGATAATGCAACCTCACGGTTAAGACCCGAGCGTTCATAAATAACGGGAAGTGCGAGTCCCGTGAACATTGTTATAACATTTCCGATAAGTCCGACAGCGGCAAACATACCGTCAATCCTCTCGCCGCTTATATATTGCTGATAATCCCTGATATCGGCGTTGATGCCGGGCGTGAGAAGGTGACCGAGTGCGGAAATGAAGGTGTTGACAAAATTGCAGGCAAGCATTAACCAGATGACGTTGGGTCTGCCTGTCATTCTGACAACGGGAAGCATAATTGCAATAAGACCGACATTGAGAATGTTGGTGAAAATAAGTATTTTTTTCTTACCGTATTTTCTGATAAGAAAGGGCGCAACAAGATTGGGCCAGAAGGAGGCGTTGCCTGCAATGGCGGTAATAATTGAAAACTGACCTGCAGAGCAGGCACCCTGATAGTTATACATCCATTGCATAATGTTGTTGAAGGAGCCCTCAAGAAAGCCTATCCAGCCTGCAAGTGAGATAATCCAGAAATATTTATTTTTCGCAACCGCCCTGAGTGCATCCCAGAAGCGGACTTTTATGAAATGCGATTTTGCACGCACGATTTTTTCTTCGGTATTGACATAAACGATAACCGAAATTAGAAAACCGAAGAAAAGCATCGGCGGAAAAAGTATGCGGTAAATCTTAAGGTCATAGAGGGTGTTTTCGCCGGTTATCATCTTTGCAAGGAGGGGGAAGATGATATTAACGATTGAAGGTGAAAGATTTTCGATAACCGATCTAACCGAAAGTACATCGGAGCGTTCAATGCTGTCAGGCGAAAGAACATTGATGAGGCTGTCGTATGCATCGAAATAGAAATTATAGAAAAACTGAAAACCTATATTGAAAAGAAGAACAACAATGCATTTTGCGGCAAGGCCCATGCTTTCGTAGGGCATCCATATGAATGCTGCACCGAGGATAACCGTGGGAATGCCCATTGAGATGATATAGGGGCGGTATTTGCCCTTCATGCTGCGGGTATTGTCAATCATCCTTGCCCTGAGTGCCGTGAGAGGAAAACCCGAAAGCAGGCTGATGATATAAATGATATAAAGTGCGGTCGGATCAATGCCTATGGTATTGCCGATAAGGGTATTTGTTGTTGAAAGCATCATCTGGGCAAAGCAGTAAACAACAAAACGCACACCGATGCCGCCGCCCGAAAGAGAAGCGATTTCTTTAAAGGACATATATCTGCCCTTGGGAGGAGTTTTCCAGTTTTCTCTGAACGAGGAAAGAAGGCTTCTGATTTTATTTGTTATCTTCAAAACTATCCTCCTTAATAATAACGGTGGTAACGGAACGGGGGGCGATTTTTGCGGCTTCGTCTTTGGTAATGTTTTTCTCGGCAAGGCTGAACTTTTCATCTGTTACTGAAATCATGCAGTTGCGGCCGGGATAATATTCTTTCTCTTTTTCGGTGGGATTAATGATAACAAGAACGGTTTTGCCGTCTTTTTTAAAGCCGAGAAGCATAATATCGCCGTCATCGCATGAAGCCTCAAAACGCACCGCACCGAACGGAATATATTTTGAAAAATTACCCGTCACATAATAACGCTTTGTCATTTCAAAGGATTTATAGTCGGGATTTATGTAGATGAGACCGTCGCAGTAGTCATAAATCGAGCAGGCGATCCAGTGCTGCCATGATGTGACATTGAGAATGGAGATATCCTCATAAATAACCCTTGCGGTTTCAAGTGCCGACTCCATGCCCGTATCCTTGCCGCCCTTCATGTGACACCATTCGCTCATTTTGACAGGTATATCGGGATAGTGTCTGTCCATCCACCTTCTGTATCGGCGGAGAAAAGCGGGTCTGTCATTGGTAAAGGGCAGGGGGGAGTGCAGGAAATAGGAGTGAACATCAACGCTGTCAACGCATTTCCTGACCTCAGGCAGACGAAGCATTTCACGGGTGTAGGATTTGTTGAACCACCTTATATCGCCGTTTTCAACGCCCGAGAGCATAACGGAATTGAGCTTGTCGCGTTTTCTGAGCTCTGCGGCAACGCTTTTCATAACCCTTGCCGCCTGACGCGGACTGTAGTGGCAGCCCTCCTGACCGCCGTTCCATATCCAAAGAGGTTCGTTGACGGGGGAGAGATATTTTATCGGCAGCCCCGCATCAACAAAATGCTCCGTAACATCAACGCAGTATTTTGCAAAGGCAGGATAATTCTTTTTGCTCAGATTGGTACGGAAATACGCATGTCTGTTGAGATGCCCCTTGCCGTTTTTGGTGAGTCTTTCAATCGGAGAATTGACAAAAAGTATAATTTCATCCGCACCGTATTCCGCTGCTTTTTTCATCATATAAACGGCATTTTTATCTTTTGAAAAATCATAGCTCCCGTTTTTCTCTTCAAAGCATTCGGCTCTGCGGTATTTATCGGAATAATCGCCCTTGCCCGATTCGGCGGAGCCTGCACCGATGTTATATCTGTAGGTTCTCAGACCGATGCCGTCTGTTTTGCTCCAGAGAAGCTGAGCAATGCGATCACGAACGGCAATACCGCTTTCACAGTCGCAATTATCCCAACCGCCCACGAGCTGAGCCCACCACGCTCCGCTTGCACCGAAGCCCTCAAAGGTCTGATATGTTTTATTTTTGTTTAATGATATTTTCATCTTACTTTCTCCTTGTTAAGAAAAAACCGCCCCCTACCATTGCAGGGAGCGGTTTAAGCCACGTTAATTATTCAGCCTTGGGAGCTTCAACGGGGCAAGCGTCAGCACAAGCACCGCATTCGATGCAAGCATCAGCATCGATAACATACTTGCCGTCGCCTTCGGAGATAGCTTCAACGGGGCATTCTGCTGCACATGCGCCGCAGGAGATGCAATCGTCATTGATGATATAAGCCATTATGTTCGTCCTCCTTAACATTTTTCGAGTATATTGTAACACATAATAAAAAAATTGCAAGAGGTTTTTGTGTAAATTATATTTTAATAAAAATTTTAGCCTTCAATATCTTTAAGAGCTTCAATTTCGGCTTTTTCAACTCTGATTTTTGAATCCTTGACAAGCTTGACTTCTCTTCTGTGGAAGCTTTTGGGCGGGGCATCGGGATTGTTGTGAAGCTGAATTTTAAGAACGCCCGTCATAAGACTGAAATCAACAACGGTTCCCGCACCTTCTTTTGTTTCAACGATAGCACCGGGCTTGGGTGTGATTCTGAGAAGATGCTCATAGGCATTCTGCTCATATTTGAGACAGCACATAAGTCTGCCGCATGCACCGCTGATTTTTGTGGGGTTGAGTGAAAGTCCTTGTTCCTTTGCCATTTTGATTGAAACGGGCTGGAATTCGCCGAGGAAGCTGCTGCAGCAGAAGGGTCTGCCGCACATGCCGAGACCGCCGAGCATCTTTGATTCGTCTCTGACACCTATCTGACGAAGCTCGATTCTCGTTCTGAAAACGCTCGCAAGGTCCTTTACAAGCTCACGGAAATCAACTCTGCCGTCAGCCGTGAAATAGAAGAGCACCTTTCCGCCGTCAAAGGTATATTCAACATCAACCAGCTTCATTTCAAGCTTGTGATTGGTGATTTTTTCCTGACAAATCGCAAAGGCTTCTTTTTCTTTTGCCTTATTTGCGTTGAACTGTGCAATATCCTCCTCCGAAGCGATTCTGATAAGCTTCTTGAGGGGCTTGACGATTTCTTCTTCATTTATTTCTCTGTTATCCATTGCAACCTCGCCGCATTCAATGCCGCGTACGGTTTCAACGATAACTCTGTCACCTTTTTTCAGTGTCTGTCCGTCCGGGTCAAAGTAATAGACCTTGCCGACCTCTTTGAAACGGACTCCTATAACTTCTGCCATATTTACCTCCATGAGTTTTAAACAACCGCTCTGCGGAATCTTGTGCAAAGAGTTGTTACGGTAAGATTGTGGTTTGCGTTGAGCTTCAGTGAGCTCATAATTGTATCTGCCGCTTCAATCAGCTCAAGCAGAGAACGCCTGCTGAGCTTTTGAGAAAGCTCAGACGGAATATCGTCGAATTCCGTTTCTTCGGCGGCATTATATTTTATCCTGAGTGCTGCCGCAAAAATCTCCTGAATAACGGGGAGTGCTTCACGCAGCAGCTTTGCATCCTTTTCAAAAACCGCAGCAGCCCTGACTGTTTCATAGTCACTGTAGGAAGTGAGCGAAAGTGCAACGCTTTTTGCCGCTTCAAGGATTTTTTCTCTCGGCACGGAGTCATCATCCGATGAGGAAGACTGACCGAGGTTATATACGGCGGAGCGAGAAAGCACCGTCGGCAAAAATCCCGATTTTGATGAACAGAGCAGAATAAAATTAACATATGAGGGCGGTTCTTCGAGAATTTTCAGAATGGCATTCTGACCCTCAACGCCCATTGTATGAGAGTTTTCAAGAATAAAAACCTTTCTGTCCGCTTCGTTAGGCACGATGTATGCATTGCTGCGTATGTCCCTGACCATTCCGACCTTGAAGGCTCTGGGCTTATCCTCAACGGAATGGATGAGGATGTCCGCATGAGAGTCTGCAGCGGCTTTTATGCAGTCAGGGCAGACTCCGCAGGGTACCTCGGCACCCGTGCAGACAAGTGCTGCCGCAATCTTTTTTGCAAGCTTCATCCTTTCGTCGGGAGAAGCACCCTCGAGAATGACGGCATGAGGAAATCTTCGTGTGCAAAGAGCGGAAAAAAGTGATTTTTCAACCGGATTTTCTGTGTTGAAGGGTTCGATTTTCATTATTGTAACACTGCCTTAAAGCTTGATAAATTTATCAACATCGAGCACAAATATTGTTGCTCCGCCGACCGTGACTTCAACCGCTCTTGAAATGAAGCCTTCGGTCATAAATGAGGGTGACGGTGAAACCATCTGGGTGCGTTTGCGAGAGAATTCGTTAAATACGGCAATAACCTCATCAACCTTTTCGTCCTCGGTGCCGATGAGAAGGGTTGAGTTGCCTGCTCTGAGAAAGCCTCCCGAGGTTGAAAGTCGTGTTGCACCGAATTCTTTTTTGGAAAGCTCGCTGAGTACGCTGGGGCAGTCATCATTGTTGATAATTGCAACGATAAGTTTCATAACCGAAAACTCCTTTTTGCTTTATTTTATCATTTTGTTTGTATGGCTATATTTCTTTCAATAACCTTTCTTCCTCTCCATTCGTAGGCACGCCCCTCAAGCTCACAGCCCGAAGAAACATGTGCAACGGGGGATGAAAGGAATTCTTCGATTTCTGTTACGGCGGCATTTTTATTCATCGGGCAGACATCCTGGCAGATGTCGCAGCCCCAGACACAGCCGCATTCCTTCATAAGCCTTTCTTCCTCTACGGAAAGCTCACCCTTCCTCTGAGTGATGGCGGAAAGACATTTTTCAACGCTGAAATCCGATTTGCCGACAGCTTTTGCGGGGCATGCATCAATGCATTTTCCGCAGCCGATGCAGGCTTTATATTCAACTGAATCAAAGTCGGCTTCAAGGTCGGTAACAATCTCTCCTATAAAAACATATGAACCGTATTTTTCTGTTATCAGAAGAGAATTGATGCCGCGAATTCCGAGACCTGCCGCACAGGCAGCCCTTACCTCGGGAATCGGTGAGTTATCAGCAAACACTTCAAATTTATTTTTCGGATAAAGTGTGCGGAGGCTGTCTGCCGCTTTTCCGAGTCTTGCATGTGCAACCTCGTGGTAATCGGTTACAACAGCATATTTTGAGATGTTTCTGTTTTTGTATGCTGCTTCATCAAGAAGATACGGGAAGCATGCAACGATAACCGTTTTACTCTTTTCGGGCAGACGGCTTTTTGCCCTGCACGGAATAAGATTGTTTTTTATTTCATCAAAGGGGCAGATTCCCCAGAGCGGAGATATTCCGTTCATTATTTCATTAAGGCTCAATTTATCACCCCACCGCCTGAGCAAGTGCTATCATTACGGGAAGGGTAATAATAGAAATGAAGCTTACCACGGCGACCGTCTGAGACGCAAGACCTGTGTTGCGGTCATATTTTGCAGAAAACATAACCGTGTTGTTGGCGGTCGGAGCACCTGCGGAAATCGAAAGGGCAACGAGAAGCGGACCGGTTATTCCGACTGCTCTGAATGCCGCAATCAGCAGGAGCGGAAGAATAATGAGCTTCACAAGTGCAACGCAGAAAATACGCCAGTTTTTAAATATGCTTCTGAAATCGGTGTTTGCAATATATGTGCCGAAAATCAGCATTGCAACGGGAGTGTTGAGGCTTGCAATGTAGTTTATCGGTGATGAAATGATTTCAGGCAGCTTAAGCGAAAGCAGAAAAATGGGCAGACCGATGATAACGGATATAACGCCCGGGTTAAGAATGAGCTTTTTGATATCAAACTTAACCTTTTCACCCTGCTTGCCTTTGGTGATGGTGTGGATACCGTGGGTGAAGCTGAAAATCTGGAAGGAAATAATAACCGCAGAGCAGTAGAATACGCCTTCATCACCGAGAACGGCATTTGCAAGCGGCAGAGCCATATAGCCGCAGTTGCCGTATGCACAGGAGTATTTATAGATACAGCCCTGCTCAATATCAACCTTATTGAAAACAAGAGAGGATATTCCTGCCGAAACAACATGAAGCACAAAGCCGCAGCCCATTGCAATGAAAAGGCTTTTTGCGGTTTCGGGATTGTATTCAAGGCTGTAGAAGCTCTCGATTATAACTGCAGGGGTTATAATGTAAAAGAGAAGATCGGTGCAGCTTTTGGCAACCTTTTCGGTATAAATTCCGATTTTGTCGGATATCGCACCGACGGCAACAAGGATATAAAGAATCGCAACCTGCTCGGCAGCGACCATAACATTCTGAAAAAACATCGGTTACTGTTCCTTTGGCGTTTCTGTATTTTCTTCAGGGAGTCTGTCTGTGACTCTTGTGAGCACTGCAGCAATAATGAAGAGGGCAATTCCAAGGTCGCAGAACTGGAGAGAGGACTGAGCGTAAAGTAAGTCTGTATTGCCGCTGAGGGTAATAACAAGACGGGGTATGAAGCAGATAAGAGCCATGAGAGCGGCGGGAAGACCGTATGCACCGATTTTCCATTCGCTGTTTTTTTCGCCGAGGCCTGCATTGACCTGGGCAAAAGAGTTGAAAAAGAGAATTATGAATGAAATTGCAATCATTTCAAACAAGAGCTCGGGTACTCTTATATAGCTGATGGTACGCATGAATCTTGCAACGAGTCTGAGAATATTCCAGATAACGGGAGCAAGAGCAAGCAGACGGATTTCGGAGCCGCTTGTTTTCCCTTTTAAATAGGTTAACCAGAGCATGATAAAATATATCGCCGAAAGAACGGCAAAGATGCTCTGAACAAGAAAAACAATTCCTGAAGATTCGGGCTTGCCGGTTATCATATCGGTATCGGTCGACATAAAAGCCGTAAAGCTGCTGTATGCGTCAATCAGGATTCCGCATGCTGCAATAAGCGAAAGCCATGAAAGGCCGGGACGCTTTACAGCTTCAAGCGAGAAATCAAGCTTTTTTCTTTTAAGGAAGCCGAAGACGAGAATTGCAAGCACGGCAATCACGAGCACGGCATAAAGAGCGGTTACGCTCCAGTCGGTGTCGGAGTAAAATCCGGTTGTTCCCTCAATGAGAGTGAAGGAATGAAAAACACGCAGGGGAAGTGCAATAATTGCGGCGGCGGCAAAAATGATGCAGCCCGTGCCGAAACCGCTTGTAACGGATTTTTTGTTCATTATTTTAACCTCTTATCTGTTGTTGATGTTGGTGTAGGGGATTCTTGTTATGTTGCTCTTGTAAGCGGGACGGATAATCTTGCCTCCCGTGAGAGATTCTTCAATTCTGTGTGCCGACCAGCCCGCAATTCTCGCAATTGTGAAAATCGGAGTGAAAAGGTCTGGCGGAATATCGAGCATTTTATAAACAAGACCCGAATAGAGGTCAACGTTTGCACACATTGCTTTGTTTGTGCCCTTGTGTGCGTTGAAGATTTCGGGGGTAAGCTGTTCGATAAGGCTGAGAAGTCTGAATTCATCTTCAAATTCCGTGTTGACGGAAAATTCCTCTGCCTTCTGACGAAGTATTTTTGCTCTCGGGTCAGAAAGAGTATAAATCGCATGACCCATACCGTAAATAAGACCTGAGCCGTCGCCTGCTTCTTTTTTTATGATTTTATTGATGAAATCGGCAACCTGACCTTCGTTTGTGATATCGGTGATGTTTTCTTTGAAGTGATCAACCATCTGAGAAACCTTGATGTTTGCACCGCCGTGCTTGGGACCCTTGAGAGAGCCGATGCTTGCTGCCATGGAAGCATAGGTGTCGGTTCCGCTTGATGAAAGAACTCTTGTTGTGAAGGTTGAATTGTTACCGCCGCCGTGCTCGGCATGAAGCATGAGACAGATGTCAAGAAGCTTTGCTTCCTTATCGGTGAAGGTTTTATCGGCTCTTATTGAGCGGAGAATTGATTCAGCCGTTCTGTGCTCGGGCTTCATCTGGTGGATATACATGCTCTTTTTGTAGTAGTGTCTGCGTTTTACCTGATATGCATAAACCATGATTGCGGGAATCTGAGCAATGAGGTGAACGCATTGACGGAGAATGTTTTCAACCGAGGTGTCATCGGGATTATTGTCATATGAATAAAGAGCAAGCACCGAACGGGAGAGCTTATTCATTATGTCAGGCGAGGGTGCCTTCATAATCATATCCTCGATGAAATCGTCGGGGAGCTCACGGCATACCGAAAGCGTATTGCAGAAATTATCAAGCTGCTCCTTGGTGGGAAGCGTTCCGAAAAGAAGAAGATAAACAACCTCTTCAAAGCCGAAACGGTCTTCGGTTATGCAGGCGTTGACTATATCCTCCATGTTGATGCCTCGGAAATAAAGATGACCTTCTCTGGGAATTTTTTCACCGTCATCAATGAAGTAGCCTTCAACGGAGCAAACGCTTGTGATACCTGCCATAACGCCGGTACCGTCTGAATTTCTCAGACCTCTTTTGATGTTGAAGCGGTCAAAATCCGAGGGCTCAATATAGTTATATTTGCGTATCTGATCGCATAATTTTTCTATATATTCACGTTTGATTCGTGATTCGATAGTGGACATGGTATTTTTCCTCCAACTAAAAATATATAATCATCCATTCTATAATTAATTTATTATATATCAGTTTATATATAAAAGTCAAGTAAACAATTTGTAACAAAGGAGAGACCGGATTTATGCGGATTAATCTGATTATATGCATCATAATTGCAATTGCAATGATTCTTTGCCCCGTTGCTGCTCTCGGAAGTGCCCCTGATGAAAAAATCCCCGAAATACCGTCGGAAGATAAAGCGGCGGATTCCGAAGCGGAAGGGGATTTCATTTCCGTTATGTCATCATCAACGGGAAAAATCGAAAAGGTCGGAATGCGTGAATATGTTGTCGGCTGCGTTGCGGCTGAAATATCGGCACTGTATCATACGGAAGCTCTTAAGGCTCAGGCGGTTGCATGCTATACATATGCAAAAAAGACGTGTGAGCAGAACGGAAAGCATAAGGATTCCTCTCTCGGAGCAGCGGATATAACCGACAGCCCCGACACTCATCAGGGCTATCTCGGTAAGAAGCAACGGAAAGAAAAATGGGGTGAGAAATATGATGAATACGAGGCTAAAATAACAGAAGCGGTTGATGAGGTTTTCGGATATTATTTGTCGCATGACGGTGAAACAGCCCTTGCTCTTTACCATGCAATAAGTGCAGGAGCTACGCAGAGTGCGGAAAGCATGTGGGGCAGCGTGATTCCTTATCTGATAAGCGTTGAAAGTCCGGGCGACAAGCTTTCTCCCGATTATGAAAGCAAAACCGTGCTCAGTAAGGAAGAATTCAGAAAGGCTGCTAAATCATGCGGAGTGAAGCTTACGGGCGATGCCGACGGCTGGCTGAAGAAAAACGAAAAAGACGAATACGGCTACACAAAGAGCCTGACTTTGGGAGATGAAAAAATAAGCGGCTCAAAAATCAGGGAGGAATTCGGCCTTCGCTCCCAGTGCTTTGATGCGGAATACATTGAAGGAGAATTTGTTTTTACCTGCCGCGGCTACGGTCACGGGGTCGGAATGAGCCAGTACGGAGCGGACTATATGGCACGGCAGGGCTTTTCGTGGAGAGAAATATTGCTGCACTATTATCCGGGCACAGAGATTGTATAATTTACCCGCTTCGGTGTAAAAATACGGAAAAACGGAGGGTTTTAAATGAAGCAGGTTGTTATTACCGCAGACAGTGCAGCGGATATTCCGAAGGATATTGCGGAAAAATACTCAGTAAAAATCATGCCCATGCATGTTATTATCGGCGGTGAAGAAAGAAATGACGGGGTTGACATAACCGCTCCCGAAATCTTTGATTATGTTGATAAAACGGGCGTTATTCCCAAAACCTCCGCCGTTTCTCCGGGAGAATACATTGATTTTTTCGGAGCGTTTGTAAAAGAAAACAAATCGGTTGTTCATCTCTCGTTTTGCTCGGAGCTTTCATCAACCTGCAGAAATGCAAAAATAGCCTCTGCAAGGCTGAAGGAGGTTTATGTTGTTGACACACGCTCTCTTGCGGGCGGAATTTCTCTGCTTGCACTGAAGGGCTGCAAAATGCGTGATGAGGGCATGAGTGCCGAAGAAATATATTCCGTTTTATCATCGCTTATATCGAAAACAAATGTCAGCTATCTTCTTGACAGCATTGATTTTCTCCGCCGCTCGGGCAGATGCTCGGCTGCAGCGGCATTCGGTGCAAATCTGCTGTCAATCAAGCCTTGTGCCGCCATGATTGACGGTAAGATTGATGTTATAAAGAAGTATCGGGGAAAAACAAAAGCTGCCCGACTGCAATATGCAGAAGAACAGCTTGAAAAGCATAAAAATATTGATTATGAAACCGCGTTTATTTATCACTCGGGAGCTTCCGATGCTGAGCTTGCCGAAATCTCGGAAATGCTGAAAAACAAAGGCTTCAGGCAGGTCATAACCGCATATACGGGCTGTATGATAAGCCTTCACAGCGGCAGAAACGCGATAGGAATTCATTTTTTGGAGAAATGATTATTTTTTAATAAAATCAAGAGTAACATCGCAGATTTCCTCTGCTCTGTTTTCTATGCACTGGTGTCCGCCGCCCTCAACGATATAAGCTTCGGCATCGGGGAAGGCTTCTGTCATCTGAGTTTTCATCGTGTCGTTGATTATGATATCCTTGCTTGCGTTGACAAGGAGCACGGGGCAGTCGACCTCTGATGCGTTTTCAAGGTCTGTTGCTCTGACATTGAACATCATTTCGCAAAGTCCGCCGCCGAAGCCGTTATACTGAGTGGCATCGGTAACGCCCGTAACATCATAATCCATTGCAAAATCCCAATCCATGGTTGCGGCATAGATAATCATCTTTACAAGCGGCTCGCAGCGTGTGCCGTAATTAAAGAAGATATTCATAAACCATTTCATAAAATCCGAGGTCATAAGACCTTCCATTGCGTCGGGAAATTCGCTCTGCGGTGCGGGGCAGTAGAGAAGAAGATTTTCAACGGGATTGCTGATTGCAATGTTGACCGCAACACCGCCGCCCATTGAGTGACCTGCGATAATCCATTCATCCATGGGTGCAATGCTTTTCATCAGCTCCGCAATAAGAATTTCACGGTCAATAATTTCAATGTCATCGGATTCTCTTGTGCTGAAGCCGAAATTCGGAAGGTCCGCCATAACGCATTCATAGCCTTCCTCCGAAAGAATCGAAGCCATGTTACGCCACGCATATGTAGAGCAGAGAAAGCCGTGAAGCATCATTATTCTGCCCTTCATTTCACCTTTTGCGGGAACAATTCTGTAGTGGATTTCATAATCTCCGTATTCAAAAAATCTGCTGTCGTCATACGGCTTGAAATTTTCATTTTCTGCAAACGAAAAAACCGTCAGTGCGGAAAAGACAACGGCAATAATGCAGATAATGCTTATGAATTTTTTCATTTTATCACCCTAATTTTGAAATGAACTCACCTGCATAATCAATTACCATAAAAATAATTGCAACCCATGCAATGTTTGTTATGTAAGTGAAAAGCAGAAGAGGAAGAGAAAATTCCTTCTTTTTTATAAGAAGAATGATTGATGCAACCGTGTATGCAGCAACCGCGATAATCGCAATTGCATAGATAATAACAAATGCTGCGGCAATGTGGTTTGCATATGCAGTTTCAGCGGTGAGCCTTGAAACAGCAAGGGCAATCGCCCAGATTCCAATCACCGCAAGATCGGTTACCGAAAGAATGTTTAATGTTTTTTTCATAATTTTACCTTCTTAAAGAAGTTTGTTTTTCTTCAAATGATGCTTAAGAGGATTTTCGTCTATGTAGCGAAGGGCTTCAAGATAGTTTTTGTCGTTTCTGATAACGGAATCAAAAAAAGATGTCTGGAAAATTTTTCTTCCCGGAGTATTGTCTGCTTTATTAGCCAGCCTGGTTACAAGTGATTTATATGCGCAGATTATATCGGGAACGGTAGGGCGGGGGCTTGCTCCCGCCGTTTCATCTTCCTTCAGAATGATTATAGCGTGGATGTGATTGGGCATAATCGCGTAATTGTCAATCTCAACATATGGGAACCGTTCTTTCAGTTCATAAAGCTGTTTTTCTGCAATCTTACCGATTGAAGAGAGGTGAACGGTTATTTCTTCGGCGGGAGCAAGCCCCCGCCCTACTCCTGACAAAATCGGAAGATTGTCTTGTGTGTTTATGACAATATGGTAATATCCGCTGGAACTGTAATCATAATCTTTTAATCTGGGGTGTTTTCTTTCAGGTAATTCCATATCAGTTTTTTCCTGTTGAACCGAAGCCGCCTTCGCCTCTTTCTGTTTCGTCAAGCTCATCCGCTTCAACGGGTGTTATAAGCGAAACGGGCATGATAACAAGCTGAGCAATTCTTTCGTCAGGATTGATCGTGTATGCTTCTTTGAGCTGATTGATAACTCCCACGCAGATTTCGCCTCTGTAGTCGCTGTCAATAACGCCTACGGAGTTGAGCAGACCTATGCCGTGTTTGATTGCAAGACCGCTTCTTGCGAAAACAAATGCACCGAGCTCCGCTGAGGGAAGCTCAATTGCTATTCCCGTTGGAATAACGGCTTTTTCGCCGCCGCCGAGAGTTACAGGCTCGTCAATGCAGGCGTAAAGATCCATTCCTGCACTTCCGGGAGTTGCCCTGAAGGGGATTTTTGCGTTTTCACGCAGCTTTTTTATCTTGAAAGTATCCATTATCTTGTCAGGCTCTCCTTATATCTTTCTTCGGGAGGAGTCTTTTTGTGGGGGCAGGGGATGGGCTCAATGATTTTTACTGCAGGCTCAGCCCAACGCACGGCGTTGATGATGATTTTCTGAACATTTTCGTTGTGGAAGGTGGGGTTGCTTTCGTGACCGGGCTGGAAATAGAAAATCTTTCCGAGACCTCTGTTCCAGCAGCATCCCGAACGGAAAACCTCACCGCCCGAAAACCATCCGAGAAATACTATTTCATCAGGCTTGGGAATATCGAACTGTTCACCGTACATTTCTTCAACTGCAAGACTGAAATGAGCGGGAATGCCCTTTGCAATGGGATGGGTGGGATTGATGTTCCAGATTCTTTCTCTGTCGCCGTCTCTCCAGCGGAGATTGCAGGTTGTGCCCATGAGAGATCTGAAAATCTTGGAGTGGTGACCCGAATGAAGCACAACGAGTCCCATGCCTGCAAGCACTCTCTTATGTATTTTTTCAACGAGCTTATCGGGAACCTTATCGTGTGCCATATGACCCCACCAGATAAGAACATCCGTGGATTCAAGAACTTCATCCGAAAGACCGCAGCGTCGCTGTGCGAGAGTGGCGGTGCGGACATTGAAATCCTCCTGAGATGAAAGGAAATTTTTAATGCAGCCGTGAATGCCTGCGGGATAAACGCCTGCAACCTCGTTGCTTGTTTTTTCGTGAACACCTTCGTTCCATACGGTAACATTTATCATTGTTTTTTTCTCCTTTATCGTAATTTCTTGAGTATTTCCTGTGATGCGGCAACGATTTTTGCTGCGGTCGGTTTGGTGATCAGATCCATTTCTCCCATGAATTCAACATAATCGCCGTCAAATCGGTGCTTGAAGCGGTAGAGCCCGAAAAGCGGATTGCTTTCATCAATAACGCCTGCAACGCCTCTGAAATCATATATTCTGCAGCCTTCTTCGATTGCCCATTTTATCATTTCCCATTGCATGAGATAGTTCGGCATAACCTTGCGGTTGGAGTTTGAGGATGCACCGTAAAAATACCACACCTTGTCGCCCCAGAGCACGGAAATCGCACCCGCAATGGGCTCTCCTTCATAATATGCAAGATAAAGCCGTGCCTTATCTCCGAATGCATCAAGAATTTTTGCAAAATATGCGGCAGAGCGAAGCTCAAATCCGTCTCTCTCGCAGGTTTCCTTCATCAGCGAATAGAAAACCTCAGCTTTTTCGCTGCCGTGAATCTTTATTTCAACATTATTCTTTATTGCAATGCGGATTTTTCTTCTGTGGTCAGAATGGAATGCAGCAAAAACCTCATCCTCCGTTCTGCCGTTAAGATGAATTCTGATAACATAACGGCACTGGAAGTCCTCAAAATTGATTGTGCGTTCCTTGAACTTAAAGCCCTGCGAAAGTGCAATCGCACGGTATTCTTCGTTGTCAACGGGAACGTCTTTATCAATTTTGAGCTCATATGCGTTGTATTTTTTTCCTTCCTGCTTTGCGGCTTCAATGAGTGCGGAAAAAGTTTCTTTATCATTGAAATCGCAAACGGGTCCTCTCGGAGCATACATCATATGATAGGGGAGCTTTGAAATTTTCCGCAGAAGCACGCCCATTGTGCCCGTAATCTTTCCGCTGTTATCCCTGCAGATGATGCCAAACCATTTCCAGTCATCCTTGACCCTTGCCCATAGAGATGTCTGAAGGAAATGACCGTTTGCGTGTGACTCAACAAACGCATCGAATTTCGCAGCATGATTTATGTCAATAATCTCTGTTTTCACATTGTTTCCTCTCAGTCTGTATAATTAATATTATTATAACCTAATATTATCCGAATTGCAATAGTTGCGACTGTTGACCCGTGCCAAAAAAACAAAAAATTCAAAATATATAAAAAACTTTAGAATAAGACTTGAAATTTTCTGCAGAAAAAGCAATAATATAAATCATAAAATAGGAAAGGATGATTTTTTTGGAATCCATACTTAATTTTGACCTTGCCGTATTTGAAGTCTTCAGGGATTTCATCAGAATGGATTGGCTCAACCCCATTATGAAGATTATCACCACTTTGGGTGATGAAGGCATCTTTTTTATTGCACTCGGACTTGTTATGCTTTGCTTCAAGAAAACAAGAAAAGCAGGTCTTGTGTGCCTCGGCTCACTCCTTGTTATGACTCTTCTCAACAACGAGCTTATCAAGCCCATCATGGAAAGACCCAGACCCTATAACCTCACAATTCTTCCTCAGGCGGCACAGAAGGCTTTTGAAGAATATGGCAGAGAATATGATTGGATTGGTCTTTTCGGCAAGGTTGACTGGACTATCGACCGCTTCCCCGGCTTCGCAGAGAAATGGAATGCAGGCTATGAATGGCCCGCAATTGTTGACTACATGTCATCAAAATCGCTTTCATTCCCCTCAGGTCACACCTCATCGGCATTCACCTTTGCAATGGCAATCGCAATGACACTCAAGAAAAAAGGTGTTTCGGTTGCAGCATTCATCTTCGCATTCCTCATGGGTATTTCAAGAATCTATGTAGGCGTACATTATCCCACAGACGTTATCGTCGGTGCATTCGTAGGCATTCTTTATGCAATCATCGGCTACTTCATTTTCGCAAAGCTTTATGATGCAGTTTATCCCAGAATCGAAGCCAAGCTTGCAGAAATGAAGGCAAAGAAGGCAAAATAAAAAATATTTCAAAAAAATTTGATTTAGGTATTGATTTTTTTGAAAAGATGTGATACTATACTTTGGCAATCGGAACTCACCGGTTGTCAAAGTTAATATGCGCTGCTAGCTCAGCCGGATAGAGTGTTTGGCTACGAACCAAAAGGTCAGGGGTTCGAATCCCTTGCAGCGCGCCAAGCCGCAATCCTTTGTATATCAAGGGATTGCGGCTTTTTTATATTCTTTGGAAAGCCACTCCAAAACACCGTTTTTCTAACAAATTTCTAACAAGATCTGTTCAGACTCAAGCTACACAACGTTTTTGAAGCCTATGGAATTTCCTAAAGTGTTTCCGAGAGCCTTTTTTCTGTTCATATCAAGATGACCGTAAAACTTGGCGGTGATGTTCACATCGGAATGTCCAAGCCATTCCGAAACGTCATAAAGCTCACGACCCTCAGACAAAAGCAAAGCAGCACAGCTGTGACGCAAATCATGAAATCTTATACGCTTCAAATCATTCTTTTCCAAAAGCTTTTTGAAATGTTTTGAAATATAGTCAGGGTCATAAGTTTTGCCGTTCGGCCATTTGAAAATATAATCATTTTCAATATAGTCTTTACCGCAAACAGCCCTTTCTTCCTCTTCACGAGCTTTAAGCCACTTGAAAAATTCAATCATATCATCCGACAGAGGGTATGTTCTGTTGCTGGCATCGGTTTTGGTTGAATCCTTTGCAACAACCTTGTTGTTATACATAACAACCGTGTGTCTGACGATAAGCATTTTGTTTTCGAAATCTATCGCATCCCAGCGAAGTCCGAGCACTTCGCTTCTGCGCATTCCGAAATAAATTGTCGCATAAATCAGATGAAAGATTCTGTCATCTTTAATTGCTTCCCAAACCTTCTGAACTTCTTCTGCACTATAGAAATTAACCTTTTCGTGAGTAAGCGTCGGAATTTTTACGAATTCCAGACAATCTTCATAAATGATTTTTTGTTTTCTTGCCAGATTAAAAATCAGCTTGAGTACCGTCATATGACTTTTGAGAGTTTTGGGAGAAAGTCCCTCGCCGGTTATTTTGTTTCCGGATACCTTCTTCTCATCAAAATATTTCTGTATAGTTTCATATGTAACCTCGTTTACCTTAATTTTGTGTTCTTCAAAATAAGGAATGATGTGAACTCTTACAATACTTTCGTATCCGCCATATGTGATTATATCGACTTTGTTTTTATACTCGTCAACCCATTTCTGTGCCAATTCATCAAGCGTGATGTCAGAAGGAACAAGCTTACTTTTTAATTCGTATTCCCTTTCGATCTCCTTTCTTTTTTCTTCGGCTTTTCTTTTGTTACCTTTAATTTCAAGACCCGTTGCAATCCATTTCGGTTTTCTTTTACCGTTTTCGTCATAAGTGTCTACAACAATGTAATAGTGGTTGCCTTTGGTCTGTATTGTAGCGCCTATATAAATCATCTCCTTTGAGCGGTTTATACAACGCCGTCCTTTTGGTAACTTAAGGATAGCGCGCAAACCGCTCTGTGTAAAGTAAATTAATTGTGAATTTTCGGCTGAACGAAGAAAAATCTCCGTTCAGCCATTTTGTTATTTTGTGCCGAGCGAACCATAAATTTTGCTTTTCGGCACAAGAAGTTTTTTGCCTATTTTTAGCGCAAAAAGCTTCTTTGTGTTGATGAGTTTGTAAATGGTTTTTTCACAAACTCCGAGAAACTCTGCCGTTTCCTTAACGGTCAGAAGCTCTTTGTTTTCAAACATATTAGTTACCTCATAAAAATATTTTTTGAGGATTTTCTATACTGAACTCATAGTGAGTTGTTTTCATTTTCATCCTGAGAAAGCGTACTTTCGTTTATATAATATTGGGTGGAATCAAACCGCTCCCGTATCCTCAGGGTTAGTGCGATAAAAGATATGACTGCACCGTGACGTTATTTCTCCAATGCGCAAGATGGAAAATTGAAACGGCAGCCAATGCAAGATTGTTGTATTCGGTTGGTAAGCCGTATTCGATTGCCAACGCTTTATTCTTACCTCTTGTTTTGTATGTACCTTTGATAAGTTTTTCATCAAAAGGTTTGTGAACTGTCGTGCCATCAGGAAGTTTCTTTGTGCAGTACAGTTTCCAACGCAGACGTATTTCATCTGCAAGCTTTTCTGCATATCCTTCTTCTGTGTTGATTTTATTCAGATAATAGTCATAACATCTTTTTGCGTTCTCTGCTCTGATGTGATGATAGTCAATAGAATTGGAAAGTTCGATTGGCTGAAAGACTTTTTCTTTTTCACCAAGACCCTCAAAATAGCTTTTTACAAATTCCTCATCTTCGGGCAGGATTCTCTGCAAGGTATCCTTCCCACCCTTGCCGTTTTTGACGAAAACGCAAAGATGTCCCGATTCATCTGTAACCAAATCTCTGCCCTCAAGTCTGGCAAGTTCGGATGCCCTGACTCCTACAACACGCTGAAATAATATTGTCCGCTCATATCTCGGATTATCAGGGTTGTTGTCTGCACGAATGGTTTTGCCGTTATCGGAACGGGATTTTGTATACTCAGCAGTATGACGTACAGGCTTTGTGATTGAACTCATCGGCACACCATAAAAACTGCATACGGCAGCAAGGTAATTGTGAATTGTGGATGCAGAGTAACTTTGTTCCTGCAGATAGTCCGAATATTCTTGAATGTGTTCGGCACATTCTCCATGTGTTTTACAGCTGTGGTGTTCACGGCAATATTTGATATATGCGGTAAGCCATTTGCGATAGTTTTTCTGAGTTACAGAGCTTTTGAGTGTCTGAATAAACGGCTCAAATTCATCACGCAGCTGTCTCGTTACACTCTTTCCTCTGACTTTGTTTTGCTTATTTGCATTAATCAGTCCTTTCATTTATATTGAAACTTTTTTCTGTTGGTGTTTCTGCCAACCCGTTTGTTAAATCAATGGCGATGTCTCAATTTCCATACAGAAAATACATTCTGTCGCCGAGAAAAGGCCGGTTGAACAGGTTGCCGTCTTGTTCACACCAAAGCTTCTGAGCAAGAAATTCTTTCTCTTTTCGCTCAAAAAACTCCTGTTAGGTGGTTATCACGTAAAAATCACGATATTTTCGTGATAACCCCTAACGAAACAGACCGAAAAAACGGTCTGTTGTGACGCTGCGTTGTTTATTGCTTTTGTTCATAAGATACAACTTTTCAGCAACAAACAAACGCCGCATCACACCTCATCAGCTTTAAAAAATTCTGCTGATGACAAGGGGCTGCGATTTTGCTTTTCAGGCATCATCCTTTCAAAAAAAGTCTGCAGCATAACATCAACAAATTTATCTCCGTTCATCTGTTGATGCACCCGCCGCGGTTTAAATGCTTGCTTTTTTCGTGCATCGGAGCATACACGACCACAGGCTGATTTGCCTGATGGAATTTCTCCTGTTGACTGTGTTATTCAATGGAAGTATGTAATTCAGGCAAGGTGTCCTGTTAATAGCCACAAAATCAAACTCCCGAAATGTGAGGCAAATCACACTCCGGGAGTTGTTTTTTTTATTAATTTTTATACCTTGCTCAAAATATATTTATCAATTTCTTTTCTTGATGCTGCGGATAAATCAAGTATGTCCGTATATTCCTTTAACCTTTCAATATTACGCTTCGGATGATTGAGGTATCTTTCGGAGATATCCTCTAATGAAAAATCATCACCAAGCTTCTTTTTCAGCTTGTTTCTGCGGCTGAAGCAATCGCAGATTGTTCGTTCAAGGTTGTAGCCGTAAACACCAATACTATTTATTTTTATCTTGCCTGTTTTAAGCAGGCGTTCATCTTCTATGTAATAGACGGAGATAGAGATGCCGTCTATTTCTTTTCTCTTGTGATGCGACAAGCTTCTCGGAACAGCGAGAGTATATGAATCAGGTCTTTTATCAATCAGCTTATACATATATAACATAGTTGCTTCGGCAAAAACACCGTTGGGTATTTTATTGGCAATAAGCCGCATTTTGTGAGACTTGTCGGTTTTGCTTTTTTTATATACTCCACGGGCGTATCTTACGAGAACACCTGCACGGCAAAGGCTTGTCAGTTCCCGAACATCCTTTATACCCGCTTTATACAATTCCTGTGTAGTGGCAAAGCCTTTTGAAAAATCGACCTTTTCAAGAACAACTTCAAGTCTTTTTATATCCGATTCGCCCATATTCTCACTCTTTCAATTAGAATCGTTTCTTTAAAATTTTCTATATTTTAATGTAAACTATAAAGCTTTGATAGATAAACTCATTAGACCAACCTCCGCTTGTTTAATGTTTATAATATACGCTACTCACAAAAACTTTACAAGACAAAATCGCAATAATTTGCGATTTTATCTTGTAATTGTAGTATTAATACGCTTTGTGCGCTTTCACCGGCCATGAAGCCGAATCTTTGTACATTTCACGCGTTGACGTTACTGATTGACTCCTGGTACAATTATTCTGCAGAGGAAATATATCTTCTGTAATAAAAACACAAGGAGTTGTTTCATTTGAAAAATCATCTTCAAGAAATTATTGCCGAAAACATTTCAAAGAAATATGGATTTGAGAAAGAAAAAATCCTGTGTTTCTTTGACAAAAATCCGTATGTCAACTGCATTTTCCCCTATGCCGTAATGACGGCAATTCAAAAAAGTCTTGGGGCATCATCTTTGAGCGATATTCTCACCGAGTATGAACGCAGTTATTATTTACTCGATGATGAACTTGAACCCGTGGCACTTCGTAAGAATGAGTTTGTTATCAGGGACAGCAGCTTTGCTAACCACGGAATTGAAGAGGGATATATAATCAAATATGAGCCTGATGAAGTTTATTTCGGTGATTATCAGGCAATTGAACTGGACGGAGTTATTATTCCGGCTTTTGTTACAAATGAAAGAGACGGAAAGTGCGAACTGTATTTTGAGGATGACGCATATCAACCTGTAACGGTTTTTACAGATAAAATCAGATTTCTCGGCAAGCTTGTCGGATATCGTAATCCCGATGAATTCTATTTTCGTGATTTTATTGAGGATGAATACGAAGATGATTACGACGAAACCGAGTATTAAACACCAAGCCCGCAGGTTTTTGCCTGCGGGCTTGTGTTTTGTGTAGTTGTTATTCTGAGCTAAAACAAGCTATCGATTTTGTAAAAAACATAGAAATTGATATTTCTACAAAAATTTTTGCGTATCATTTTGCAAAAACCGTCATATATAGTTTATATCAAATCATTATTTATGATATCGTCATATGTTTCCCTTTTGACTATAATCTTCTTTTCCTCACCTCTTATTGCAACAATAGGCGGGCGAGGATTTCTGTTATAATTGCTCGCCATAGAATAGTTATAAGCACCCGTTGCAAGAACAGCAAGCGTATCTCCTGCTTTGATTTCGGGCATAAGTATGTTTTCCTGAATCAAATCTCCCGATTCACAGCACTTACCTGCAACCGTAACAGGAGCCACCGGCTTTGCCGCAGCATTGTTTGCCAAAACAACGGAATATTTTGACCCATAAAGAATGTATCGCGGGTTATCTCCCATTCCGCCGTCAACCGACACATAAGTTCTCACATTCTCGATTTCTTTTATACTGCCGACTGTATACAATGTTATTCCGGCAGGAGCAACAATGGAGCGACCGGGTTCAAAGACCAGAAACGGGAGTTCAACATTCTTTTCCATTGCAAGTGATTTTACGGTTTCCGCGACTTTACCGATATATTCCGAAGGAGTAAGTGGGTCATCGTCAGATGTATATTCTATACCAAACCCGCCGCCGAGATTAAGAATATTAACCTTCAGCGAAAGTTTATCTTGTAATTCAACAATAAAATTCATCATTACGCTTGCGGCTTCACAGAAGGGTTCAACATCAAATATCTGCGAGCCGATATGACAATGAACTCCGTCAACTTTAATGTTGCTGAGAGTAGTTGCATATTCATAAATTTTGAAAGCTTCTCCGTTTTCAAGAGCTACACCGAATTTTGAATCAATCTGCCCCGTTTTTATAAAATCATGGGTATGGGCATCAATACCGGGCTTTATTCTGAACAGTATCTTTTGAACGAAATTTTTCTCTCTTGCAATTTCATTAATCAGTTCAAGCTCTTCCTTATTATCGACAACAAAATGTCCGACACCGCAGTTAATTGCAAGCTCGATTTCATCACGGGTTTTGTTGTTGCCGTGAAAAAACACTTTTTCCATAGGGAATCCCGCTTTGAAGAGAGTATAAATTTCTCCTCCCGAAACAGCATCAGCCCCCAGCCCTTCATCGGCAGCAAGTTTTGAAGTATACATTGTGCATAAAGCCTTGCTTGCAAAAAGGATAAGTCCGTTTCCGTCATAATGATATTCAAGAGCAGTTTTATATTCACGGCAATTTCTTCTCATTAAATCCTCATCAAGAACATAAAGCGGTGTTCCGAATTCTTTCGCAAGCTCAACGCTATCATAACATCCTACTGTTAAATGGTTATTTGCGTTAACAGACAAATTATCTGAATTAAACATTTCGGCAATCCTTCTCTTTCATTTCTTAAATGTAATTATCCCTTTTCTCTTATGCTCGCTTAGCTTATGCATATGCTCAATTATTTTTCGTTTATCCTCTGCAATATTTTCACCTGAGAGAAAAGAGTCAAGTTCTGCATAGGTTACTCCCATTTCTTCTTCATCTGTCTGACCGTCAAACAGTGCTGCTGAAGGAGCTTTTTCCATTATGCGTTTGGGTGCATCAAGAAAACGGAGAAAATCATATATTTCGGTAACAGTCAGGTCTGCAATGGGGTTGAAATCGTGAGCACCGTCACCCCATTTTGTGAAATATCCGACATAGGCTTCACTCTTGTTTCCCGTTCCTGCAACAAGCCTGTTTTCAGCAGCTGCGACAGAATACAATGTCAACATACGGATTCGGGGTGCCATATTTGCAAGAGCTGATTCATTTAATTCCGTTACATCCGTAATACTCGCAATTTCCGCTTCCTTCACGGGAGTCAAGTCAACCGTTCTGGTTTCGATTTCGTATTTCTCTGCAATGGTTTCGGCATCGACGGTATCTTCATCATAATTTCTTTTTGAGGTGCACGGCATAATAATGCCTACCGTGTTATCACAGGCAGCTTTACAAAGAATACCGACCAAGGCAGAATCTTTGCCACCGCTGTTTCCGTAAACAATTCCCTTTGCGCCGCTTTGAGACAAAACGGATTTTATGAATTCAACTCTGTTTTCAAATTCTTTTTTATAATCACGCATTTCCAATTACTTCTTTCCGAGCAGCTTCACCAGACGGCGGGCTGCTTCTTTTGTATCTTCGGGGCTTCCGAAGGTTGAAAATCTGAAATACCCTTCGCCGCAGGTACCAAAGCCTTCACCCGGAGTACCGACAACCTGAACCTCATTGAGAAGATAGTCAAAGAACTCCCAACTACCCATACCGTTCGGGCACTTAAGCCAGATATACGGCGCATTTTTGCCGCCCGTATACCAAATACCAAGCTCGTCAAGAGCTTCTGTCAGCACCTTTGCATTGTTCTTATATATTTGAATATTGTTGTGGATTTGCTCCTGTCCTTCGGGAGTGAATACTGCTGCTCCGCCTTTTTGAATAATGTAGGATACACCGTTTGTTTTGGTTGTACGGTTTCTTACCCACATCCCATTAAGGCTCATACCATTTCTTATAAGACGTTTCGGAATAACTGTATAACCAAGCCTTGTTCCCGTAAAACCTGCCGTTTTTGAAAGTGAGCATATTTCTATTGCACAGGTTTCAGCACCGTCAAGTTCAAAGATACTGTGAGGCAGTGATTCGTCTTCAATAAAAGCTTCGTAGGCCGCATCAAAAAGAATTACCGAGCCTTTTTCATTCGCAAAATCAACCCATGCCTGAAGCTGATTTCGGCTGAACACCGCTCCGGTAGGATTATTGGGAGAGCAGATATAAATAATGTCGGCAACTGTGCTTTCATCGGGTTCGGGAAGAAATCCGTTTTCTTCACCTGATGCAAGATGAATTATGTTTCTGCCTGCCATAATATTTGCATCAACATAGGCAGGATATGCAGGCTCAATCACAAGAGCCGAGCTGTCCTTGTCAAAAAGATCAAGGATATCACCAAGCTCGTCGCTTGCTCCGCTTGAAACAAACACCTCATCAGCAGAAACATTTACTCCGTTTACGGCATAATAATCTGCAATCGCTTTACGCAGAAACGGTGCACCGCATTCAGGCATATAGCCATGAAAATTTTCTTTTACCGCCTGATCGTCAACAGCTTCGTGTAAAGCATTTATAACCGCATCGCAAAGCGGGATAGAAACATCGCCGATACCCATTCGGTAAAGATGCTTATCGGGATTTGCTTCAAGATATGCCTTCGTTTTTTGAGCTATGTTATAGAAAAGATAAGAATCCTTCAAGTTGGCATAATTTGTATTCGGTGTCATCACATATCAACCTCACATTCACAAACTGTTTTTGCAGGACCTGTCATCATAACGGTTTTATCGGGCAGCATTTTTACACTAAGATCACCGCCGTCAAGCTTAACGGTCACCAACTCATTTTCACGGCAATATCCCATTGCAACTGCCGCCGCAACACTTGCGCAGGAGCCTGTGCCGCAAGCCATTGTTATGCCGCTGCCACGCTCCCACACTCTCATTCTCAATGTCAGGCTGTCAATCACCTGAACGAATTCAACATTAACTCCGTCGGGGAAAAATTCGTGATGTTCAAGAGCTGCACCGAGAGTTGTGAGCGGTGCATTTTCCGCATCCTTAACAAAAATAACGGCATGCGGATTTCCCATGGATACCGGAAGAAGTGTAACTTCCCGATTAAGTGCTTCAAGAGTAACAGCCTTGTTTACTTTGCACTTACCCATATCAACGGTTGCATATACTGCCTTACCTCCAACCGTTTTTAAATCCAGCGTTTTGATGCCAGAAAGAGTTTCAACAGTCAGGTGAGTTTTGTCGGTATACCCTTTATCAAAAACGTATTTACCGACACAGCGTATACCGTTGCCGCACATTTTTGCTTCGCTGCCGTCAGCATTGAAAATACGCATTTTAAAATCCGCACAATCTGACGGAGTAATAAGAATAATACCGTCAGAACCGATTCCGAAATGACGCTCCGAAAGTTTTATTGACACATCGGCAGGTTTTTCTATTTCTCCGTAATGATACAGATAATCGTTGCCTAAGCCGTGCATTTTGGTAAAACGCATAATAATTCCTCCTTAAGAGTCTATTGTTGATATGCTGAATGTTGTTTCTTCAAGAACATCGAGAAGGACCTTAACCGTATCAAGAGAAGTAAGCATTGTGATGTTGTTTTGGCTCGCACAGCGTCGGATTGCCACACCGTCCTCATAGTGAACACCCGAAAGCACGGCACGGGTGTTTATAACATAGCTGACATATCCCGCCTTAATAGAGTCAAGAATTTCTGAACTTCCCTCACTCGGCTTGCCTCTTGAGCGTGTTCTTATTCCGTTTGATTTAAGAAATTCCGCCGTCATGCTCGTTGCTTCAATATTAAAGCCCATATCGTAAAATCTTCTTACAAGAGGCAAAGCTTCTTCCTTATCTTCATCGGCAAGTGTTACAATAACCGTTCCGTAATTCTGAAGCTTCATTCCCGATGCGGTCATTGCTTTATACATCGCACGGTGGAGCTTTTTATCGTAGCCGATTGCTTCACCTGTTGATTTCATTTCGGGCGAAAGATAAGCATCCATGCCGTTAAGCTTTGAGAATGAAAAAGCAGGAACTTTAACATAAAAACATTCTTTTTCTTTTGGATAAATTTCCGTAATTCTCTGCTCTTCAAGGCTTTTACCGAGAATTGCATAGGTTGCAATATCCGCAAGACTGAAACCCGTTGCTTTTGAAAGAAACGGAACTGTTCTTGACGAACGCGGGTTAACCTCGATGATATAAACATTCTCGTTTTCATCAACAATAAACTGAATGTTGAAAAGGCCGATAATTCCGATTCCTAATCCAAGTTTTTCGGTATATTCAAGAATAGTGTCTTTAACCCTTTGAGAAATGCTGAAAGAGGGATAAACACTTATTGAGTCACCGGAATGGATGCCTGTTCTTTCAACAAGCTCCATTATTCCCGGAACAAAAACTTTTTTTCCGTCGCAGACAGCATCAATCTCAACCTCTTTGCCTCTGATATATCTATCAACAAGCACGGGCTTATCCTCATCAATCTCAACGGCGGTTTTCAAGTAATGGCGCAGATGCTCTTCCTTCGCCACAATCTGCATAGCTCTGCCACCAAGAACAAAGCTGGGTCTTACAAGCACGGGATAGCCGATTTCTTCAGCCGCTCGTATGCCCGCTTCGATGTTTGTGACTGCCCGACCCTTGGGCTGAGGAATCTCAAGCTCCGAAAGCAATTTTTCAAATGCATCTCTGTTTTCCGCTTTTTCAATGGCCTCGCAGTTTGTTCCGATAATATTCACGCCTCTGTCACGGAGAGGCTGAGCAAGGTTGATTGCTGTCTGACCGCCGAGAGTTGCGATAATGCCCATCGGCTTTTCAAGCTCTATGACATTCATAACATCTTCAACGCAAAGCGGTTCAAAATAGAGCTTATCGGAGCAGGTGTAATCGGTTGAAACGGTTTCAGGGTTGTTGTTAATGATTATTGCTTCATAGCCAGCCGCTTTTATGGTTTTGACTGCGTGAACGGTTGAATAATCAAACTCAACACCCTGACCTATTCGGATAGGTCCCGAGCCGAGAACAATAACCTTTTTATTGTCGGATACGACCGACTCATTTTCTTCCTCGTAGGTTGAATAAAAATAAGGAACATAGCTGTCAAATTCCGAAGCACAGGTATCAATCATCTTGTAGACTGGAATTATCCCTGCATATTTTCTGATTTTAAATATTTCAGTTTCGCTCAAATTCCACAGTTTTGCAATTTCTCTGTCAGAAAAGCCCGTTTTCTTTGCAACACGTAAAACATCCATGTTTAAAGGGTTGGTTTTGATTTCGGTTTCTTTATCAATAATGTTTTTTAACTTGTTGATAAAGAGAACATCAATTCCCGATGCCTGTGCAATTTTTTCTTTGCTGCAGCCGATACGCAAAAGCTCGGCAATGGCATAGATTCTGTCATCCGTTCCGACTTTAATATATTCGGTAAGCTCATCTTCGCTCATTCCGTCAAACCTTTTGTTTTCGAGGTGATACAAACCGATTTCAAGCGAGCGTATTGCTTTTAACAAGCTTTCCTCTATTGTTCTGCCTATGCTCATAACTTCACCCGTTGCCTTCATCTGAGTACCGAGAGAATTGTTGGCATCTGCAAACTTATCAAACGGAAAACGGGGCATTTTCGTTACAACATAGTCAAGAGTCGGTTCAAATGACGCCGGTGTGTTTGCAATTCTTATTTCATCAAGCGTCATTCCTATTCCGATTTTGGCAGACACCCTTGCAATCGGATATCCGCTTGCCTTTGAAGCAAGAGCTGATGAGCGTGAGACTCTGGGGTTGACCTCAATCAAATAATATTGAAACGATTTGGGGTCAAGTGCAAACTGAACATTACAGCCTCCCTCAATTTCAAGTGCACGGATTATTTTGAGAGCACTGTCGCGCAGCATATGATATTCTTTGTTTGTAAGTGTTTGTGACGGACATACAACGATTGAGTCTCCTGTGTGAATTCCGACGGGGTCAATATTTTCCATATTACAGATGGTTATTGCCGTGTCGTTGCTGTCACGCATAACTTCATATTCGATTTCTTTATAGCCTTTGATGCTCTTTTCAATCAGCACCTGACTGACAGGAGAAAGAGAAAGAGCATGTTTCATAAGAGGAACAAATTCATCCTCATTATCGGCAAATCCGCCACCTGTACCGCCCAAAGTGAATGCAGGACGAAGAACAACCGGATAACCGATTTCTTCTGCGACCTTCAGGCCTTCCTCAACCGAATTTGCAATATCTGACGGAAGTACGGGTTCACCCAGACTTTCGCAGAGTTTTTTGAACATTTCACGGTCTTCAGCTCTTTCAATGCTTTCGCTCTTTGTACCGAGAAGCTCAACACGGCACTCGGCAAGAACTCCTTTTTTTTCAAGCTGCATTGCAATGTTAAGACCTGTCTGACCGCCTATTCCGGGCAGAACGGCATCGGGTCTTTCGTAGCGGATAATTTTAGCAACATACTCAAGTGTCAGCGGCTCCATATAGACCTTGTCCGCAACTGTTGTGTCGGTCATAATGGTTGCGGGATTGGAATTGCAAAGAATAACCTCATAGCCTTCTTCTTTAAGTGCAAGGCAAGCCTGAGTGCCTGCATAGTCAAATTCTGCCGCCTGCCCGATAACAATAGGTCCTGAACCGATTACAAGAACCTTTTTAATATCCGTTCTTTTAGGCATTGCTCTTTTCCTCCTCCATCATCCTTATGAAGCGGTCAAACAGATATGCACTGTCCTGCGGACCGGGTGCACTCTCGGGATGATATTGCACACTGAATATTTTATCTTTATCGCATTTCACTCCTTCAACCGTGCTATCAAGCAAATTGATATGGGTAACTTCAAGCTCCGTTGACTTAACACTTTCGTAGTCAACCGCATAGGAATGATTCTGCGAGGTGATTTCAATTTTATTAGTTTCAAGATTACGAACGGGATGATTCCCGCCCCTGTGACCGAATTTGAGCTTATAGGTTTTTGCACCGTAGGCAAGAGAAATAATCTGATGACCCAAACAAATTCCAAAAATCGGATATCTGCCCTTAAGAGCTTTGATAGTTTCTGCTACAGGTTGAACATCAGTCGGGTCGCCGGGCCCGTTTGAAATAAACACACCGTCGGGGCAAAGCTTTTCAATTTCATCGGAAGAAGTATTCCAAGGTACAATTGTTACCTTGCAATTTCTTTTGTTGAGTGAACGTACGATGTTCATTTTCATTCCGCAGTCAATGGCAACAACATGATATTTTTCGTTTTTGCATGGTGAAACCCATATTTTATCACAGCTCACGGTTGAAACCGCATTAGTCGGGATATCCGCTTTTTTCAGTATGTCCATACAATATTCATGGGAAACATTGGCATCTGTTATTATTACCTTACAGCTTCCGTTATCTCTGATAGAGCGGGTAAGCTTACGAGTATCAATGCTGTAAATGCCCGGTATTCCGTGCTTTTTCATAACTTCGGAAAGAGTTGCCGTGCTTCTGAAATTTGAAGGCAAATCGTTGTATTCACGAACAATGAGTGCACCTATAGTCGGTGTTTTTGTTTCAAAGTCATCATCTGCCATTCCGTAATTTCCGATAAGCGGATAAGTCATAACAACCGCCTGATACGTATAAGAAGGATCGGAAATTATTTCCTGATAACCGACCATTGAAGTGTTAAAAACAATTTCGCATACCTTGTCGGATGTATCGCCGAAAGCATAGCCGTAGTGTTCACTTCCGTCCTCTAAAACAATTTTTCTGTTATATTGTGTAACCATACCGTTACCTCTCTTTTTTAGCCTCTGAAAGCTTTTGTTCAAATCTGTTTTTGCATGTATCGGTCGGAATTTCTGTCGGATAATCACCGTTAAAACAAGCAGAGCAATAATCACAGTTGCCCGTCAGTAAAGAAAGCTGAGAAACGGGCAGATATCCCAAGGTATCAGCACCTATTATTTTCGCGATTTCTTCAACTGAATGATTGCAGGCAATCAGATTCTCTCTTGTATCAATATCCGTGCCGTAATAACACGGATTCAGAAACGGCGGTGAAGAAATACGCATATGAATTTCTTCAGCTCCCGCTTCACGCAGAAGAGTTACTATTCTGCCGCAGGTTGTACCTCTTACAATTGAATCGTCAATAAGAACAACCTTTTTACCTTTAACGCTTTCTTCAACTGCACTGAGTTTTATTTTTACCTGATCAAGCCTCGTGCTTTGACCGGGCGAAATAAAGGTCCTTCCGATATATTTGTTTTTTATAAGACCTATTCCGTAAGGAATACCGGACTGACGGCTGAATCCGAGTGCCGCATCAAGACCCGAATCAGGAACACCTACCACAATATCAGCATCCGCAGGATGCTCCCTCGCAAGTATTCTGCCTGCTTCGATTCTTGATAAATGAACAGAAACACCGTCAATTTCGGAATCGGGACGTGCAAAATAAATATATTCAAAAATGCAGAGTTTTTTCTTTTTAGAATCACAGTGTTCCTTTCGGCTGACAATTCCGTTTTTGCCGAAAACTATTATTTCGCCGGGTTCAACATCACGGATAAATTCTGCACCCACAGCCTTTAACGCACAGCTTTCAGATGCTATAACATACATTCCGTCTTGTGTTTTGCCGTAGCAAAGTGGTCTGAAGCCGTAAGGGTCTCGGGCACAAATAAGCTTTTGCGGCGACATCAGAACAAGCGAATAGGCTCCTTCAAGAATATTCATTGCCGAGCTTAAAGCATCTTCTATCGAGGGCAGTTTCAGGCGCTCTCTTGTTACGATATATGCAATGGTTTCGGTATCACTTGTTGTGTGAAAAATAGCTCCGGATAATTCGAGTTCATTGCGGAGTTTTGCGGCATTGCTCAGATTTCCGTTATGAGCAAGTGCCATTCTGCCTTTCTGATGATTAACTTCAATGGGCTGGCAGTTGGTGCGGTTTGTACCGCCCGTTGTGCCGTATCGGACATGCCCCACAGCCATTGTGCCTTTCGGAAATCTTGACAGAACTTCGGAATGAAAAACCTCGCTGACAAGTCCCAAATCCTTGTGAGAACTGAAAAGTCCGTCATCATTAACAACTATTCCGCAGCTTTCCTGTCCTCTGTGCTGCAGGGCATATAAGCCGTAATATACAACACCCGCTACATCGGCAGGCTCGGCTGAAATCACTCCGAAAACTCCGCATTCTTCATGTATGCTCATTCTTTTCCTCCGTTTGAACGCTTAAGTGCCGCACCTACAAATCCCTTGAACAGCGGATGCGGCTTGTTGGGTCTGCTTTTGAATTCGGGATGATACTGAACGCCTACATAGAAGGGTCTTTCTGTCAGCTCAACGGTTTCAACAAGTCTTTCATCAGGAGAAAGTCCGCTTAAAGTAAGTCCGTGTTGTGTAAGCAAATCACGGTAATGGTTGTTGAATTCATAGCGATGTCTGTGGCGTTCGCTGATATGATTTGTTTCATAGCAACGCTCCATTGTTGTGTCGGGTTTTATTTTGCAAGGATAAGCACCCAAACGAAGCGTACCGCCCTTGTCAATATTATCACTCTGACCGGGCATAAAGTTGATTACTTTGTGCTTGCAAAGTTCGTCAAACTCACCCGAATCAGCATCTGAAATGCCGCATACATTCCGTGCGTATTCGATAACGGCGATTTGCATACCCAAACAAATTCCGAAATAGGGGAGGTGGTTTTCTCTTGCGTATTTTGCTGCAAGAATCATACCTTCGATACCACGGCTTCCGAAACCGCCGGGAACAATAATACCGTCGAGCTCCGAAAGAAATTCCGAACAATTTTCAGCGGTCAGCTTTTCGGAATCAATCCAACTGATTTTTATATGGGTGTTATGGTAATATCCTGCGTGCTGAAGAGCTTCCGCAACCGAAAGATATGCATCGTGAAGCTCAACATATTTGCCGACAAGACCAATGTTTACGGTATAAGGTATCGCCTTGATGCGCTCCACCATCTGCGTCCATTCCGCAAGGTCAGGCTCGGGAGCATTTATGCCGAGCTCACGGCAGACAACGGATGAAAAATCAGATTTTTCGAGCATTAAAGGGGCTTCGTAAAGGTTTTGGAGAGTGATGTTTTCAATAACACAATCGGGTTTGACATTACAAAAAAGAGATATCTTTTTAAATATGGATTCTTCCAACGGCTCATCACAGCGAAGTACAACAATGTTCGGGTTGATGCCCATGCCTTGAAGCTCCTTAACGGAATGCTGCGTCGGCTTTGATTTGTGTTCATCGGAACCGCGAAGAAACGGAACAAGAGTCACATGGATAAAAAGGCTGTTTTCTCTGCCGACCTCAAGCGAAATCTGACGTACCGCTTCAATAAAAGGCTGTGATTCTATATCGCCGATTGTTCCGCCGATTTCAGTTATAACAACATCTGCATTTGTCTTTTTGCCTACGCTGTAAACAAACTCTTTGATTTCATTTGTAATATGAGGAATCACTTGAACGGTTGAGCCGAGATATTCTCCTCTGCGTTCCTTATTCAAAACGTTCCAATAAACCTTGCCTGTAGTCAGGTTTGAATATTTATTCAGATTTTCGTCTATAAATCTCTCGTAGTGCCCCAAATCAAGGTCGGTTTCCGCACCGTCTTCGGTAACATAAACCTCGCCGTGCTGATAAGGACTCATCGTTCCGGGATCAACATTTATATACGGGTCAAGCTTCTGTGCGGCAATCTTCAAGCCTCTTGCTTTGAGAAGCCTGCCGAGCGAAGCGGCGGTTATTCCCTTACCGAGACCCGAAACAACGCCACCGGTTACAAATATATATTTGGTCATATTATCACTCCCATTCAACTGTGGCAGGAGGCTTCGAGGTGATATCATAAACAACTCTTGATATGCCTTTAACCTCGTTTGTTATTCTGCTGCTTGATTTTTCAAGAACCTCATACGGCAGCCTTGTCCACTCGGCAGTCATAAAATCATCGGTTGTAACCGCACGCAAGGCAACGGTATAGCCATAGGTTCTCGCATCACCCATAACACCGACGGTTTTTGAATCGGTCAGCACTGCAAAATACTGGCTTGCCGATTTTTCGAGACCTGCTTTTGATATTTCGTCACGGAATATTGCATCCGCTTCGCGGAGAATATCAAGCTTTTCTTTTGTAATTTCTCCGATTACTCTGACTGCAAGACCCGGACCCGGAAACGGCTGACGCCATACGAGCTCACAAGGTATGCCGAGCTTTGTTCCTGCCTCACGCACCTCATCCTTAAAAAGGTCACGAAGAGGCTCTGCTATTTCGTCAAAGGATATTACATCGGGCAGACCGCCCACGTTATGGTGACTCTTAATAACCGCTGAATCACCTTTGCCGCTTTCAATTACATCAGGATAAATCGTGCCCTGAACAAGCACATTGATTTTTCCGAGTTTTTTTGCTTCATCTTCAAACACACGGATAAATTCTTCGCCGATTATTTTTCTTTTTTCTTCGGGATCGGCAACTCCCGAAAGCTTATTCAAAAATCTTTCTTCGGCATTTACTCTTATGAGATTCAGCCCGAATTTTTCCCTGAAAGTTTGCTCAACAAAATCACCTTCATCTTTACGCAAAAGACCGTGATCAACAAAAACGCAGGTCAGATTTTTCCCTATTGCCTTGTGAAGAAGAACAGCGGCAACCGATGAATCAACTCCTCCCGAAAGAGCAAGAAGAACCTTTTTATCTTTAAGCTTCACACGGTATTTTTCAACGGATTGTTCAACAAAATCATCCATTTTCCATTCACCTTTACAACCGCAGATTTCAAAAAGAAAATTGCTCAGCATTTCTTTTCCGTATTCGGTGTGGGTAACTTCGGGATGAAACTGAACTCCGTAAAGCTTTCTTTTTTCATCACACATTGCAGCACAAGGACATTTCGCTGTATTTGCAATGATTTTGAAGTTTTCGGGAGGAGTTTTCACATAATCCGTATGGCTCATCCAACAAACGCTTTCGTACGGAACATTTTTAAACAACGGGTTTTCCTTTGTGAACACAGCGGTTTTTCCGTATTCGCTGCCGTTTTCAGCACTGCGTATTTCTCCGCCTGCCATATACGCCATAAGCTGACAGCCGTAGCAGATACCGAGAATCGGAATACCTGCATTGAGAATATCCGCAGAATAATGGGGCGACAATTCATCATATACACTGTTGGGTCCTCCCGTAAAAATTATGCCCTTATATCCGATTCCTTTTATCTCATCAACGGATATTTTGTTATACGGCTTGATTTCGGCATAAACATGCTGTTCACGCACACGCCTTGCAATCAGCTGATTATACTGACCGCCGAAATCAAGCACAAGTATTTTTTCACTCACCGTGTTCACCTCCGTTTTTATAAATCTATTTCCGTATTTTCGTGCGAAACACCGACAAGCAGCGGTTTTATCTTGCCGAGAAATGCATCAACCTGTTCGGGACATCTGCCTATATATGCAGACGGGGTGAGAAGTGTATTCATCTCTTCTTCGGTTAAACCGAATTCTTTTTCTGCCGCCAGACGTGAAAGCAGGTCGCATTCTTCACCGTTTTTCATTTTTGCAGTTGCCTCCATAGAGCATTTGCGGATTGTTTCGTGAAGCTGCTGACGGTTTCCTCCTTTTTTGACCGCTTCCATCAACAGATTTTCTGTTGCAATAAACGGCAGATAATCTTTTACTGTTTTTTTAACAATTTTTTCGTTTACATGAAGTCCATCGGTAACATTCTGTGCAAGACGGAGAATCGCATCTGCACAGAGGAAGCCTTCGGGCATTGATATACGGCGGTTTGCGGAATCATCCAGAGTACGCTCAAGCCACTGTGTTGAAGCGGTCATCGGCGCATTCATTGCATCAGCCATAAGGTAACGAGCCAACGAGCAAATACGCTCACTTCTCATGGGATTACGCTTATATGCCATGGCAGATGACCCAATCTGATTCTTTTCAAACGGTTCTTCAAGCTGTCTGTCGTGCTGGAGAAGCCTTATATCATTTGCCATTCTGTAACAGCTCTGTGCAACCGAAGAAAGAGCGTTAAGAATCCTGCTGTCAACCTTGCGGGGATATGTCTGACCGCAAACATCAAAGCATTCATCAAAGCCGAAATCCGATGCAATCATTCGGTTCATTTCATCGATTTTTGATGTATCGCCCTCAAACAAGTCAACAAAGCTTGCTTCTGTTCCAGTTGTACCTCTGCATCCGAGAAATTTTATGTTTTCAATCGCAAAATCAATCTCGTTGAGGTCGGAAAGAAAATCCTGCATCCAGAGTGTTGCTCTTTTGCCGACAGTTACAAGCTGTGCGGGCTGATAGTGGGTATAGCCGAGAGTCGGCAGAGCTTTATATTTTTCTGCGAATTCCGAAAGGTTTGCAACAACCCTCAAAAGTTCTTTGCGAAGATAAATGAGTGCATCACGGTAAATAATCAAATCAGCATTATCGGTTACATAGCAGCTTGTTGCGCCGAGATGAATGATGCCTGCCGCAGAGGGTGCAACCTTGCCGTAAGCATAAACATGAGCCATAACATCGTGGCGCACTTCTTTTTCTCTT
>JAFQRY010000001.1 GCA_017409845.1 Clostridia bacterium | reverse complement strand
GGTACTCCGATGGGAGAAAAAATGTCAAATAAACGAAAAAAATATGCGGCGGGATGAAGGCATCCCGCCCTACTCCTGCAGAGTTCTTGATGCGGGTCGTCGGGTCGCCGACCCCTACATTTATTTCGTTTATGTTTCAGCAACTTTATCGACAGTCAAACGGACTGATTCAAAACGAATCAGCCCGTTTTTTGTGTATTGATTAATAGATGAAATAAGCGATTCCGCTCATGTGCTTTACAATGCCGAGAACCCAGTGCTCAAAGAATTTCCATGCACCTGCGGCAAATCGGCTTATTCCGATTTCTTCTGCAAAATCCGCATCGGCAAAAGCGGCATCGTTGACGGTGATAACCTCGGATGTGAATTCAGATGTGTTATCCTCTCTGACCGTTATAAGTCGGCTGCCTCTTGTGAATTCGTTGCCGTATGCATTGTATGAAACACCGGGAGTGTTGACAATCTTTATTCCTTCATATTCGGTTACATAGTCGTTGATGTGGTCGTGACCCGAAAAAACACCGATAACATCGCCGTTTTCCGCCATTGCGGAAAAGTGACCGTGATTATAAATTCCCGGTGATGCAGGCTCATATATGTGACCCCTGAATGCACTTGTATTCGGTGTCAGCACAAGATAATTCTTTCCGTCGTTATAGGTTTCGGTAACATATTTGATGCTGAACGAAACCTCGGGATAAATCGCTTCGTAAACCTCGGGAGGAACCATGTGCTGAAATGCAAGAGAATGGATTTTTTCGCCTGCTTCGGCTTCAAGTCTTGCAGCGGTTTCTTTATACCACTCAATCTGATCTTCTCTTACGTTGTCATAGCCGAGTCTGTTGCCGTCATCGTCAAGCACATATGTGTTGGTGTCAAACATCCAGAGGTTGAATCTGATTTTGCTTCCGTCCGATGAAAGAACGGGAAGATTATGGATGGCAGCACCGTGAAGAGAAGGGTCTGCTTCATACGCAAGGCAGTATTTACCGCCGTATTTCTGATAATATTCAAGAAGCGTATCCTTGTCAACGCCCTGCTCATCATCGTGATTGCCGAAAACAAGAGTAAAATAAACTCCGTTTTCAACAAAGGGCTTCACATATTCTTCTATAGCCTGCTCCTTGGTTTCTTCTGATGCAACGGTGTTGTCGCCGCCGAGAACAACAAGGTCGGGCTTATATATTTTCAGCATATGGTTTATGTAGGTTATCATTTTTTCTTTTGCGGGGAAATTGTCCTGACCGTCGCAGAGATGAAGAATTTTAAATTCTCCGTTTTCGTCAAAGCGAAGAGTATCCGCTTTTTCTGCATAGGAGGGGATATTTGCCGCCGTAATCATGCATAATGCAAGAATTGCAGAGAGAATCCGTTTTTTCATTGTTTTTCTCCTTATCATAAATTATGCTTTGATTATAGCATATCAGGTTTATGTTGTAAACCTGAGAACAGCCGGAAAAACCGCAAAATAATAAATAAAAATTTGCTTAAAAGATTGTTTTGTTGAAATGATGATGCTATAATAACGAATTATATAATTAAATTATCCCGAAAGGAATTGTTTATATGCTCGCAGAAAAACAAACCGAGAGAATGCTGCAGAAGCTCCAGCGATTTGAAAAAATCCTTGATCCGATGCTCTTTAAAAAGGTTGCAGAAATAGATGAAGCGAAGTTTTACGAAACAACCGACAGACTTTACGAAATACCCTATGATTCTCTCTGTACCGTCAAAAAAAGCGGAGAAACATGGGGAAGTGAAGAAGCGTTCGGCTGGTTCATGGCGGAATTTGTTGTTCCCGATGAGCTTGACGGAAAAACACTTTTCCTGAAGCCTCACACCGAAGGATATGAATCTCTTCTCTGGGTCAACGGAAAGCCCTTCGGCACCTTCTGCACAAAAATCGTATTCACGGGTCACGGCAATCATTATTGCGATATGCTCACTCTCAATGCAAAAGCAGGCGAAAAAATTGATATTGCCCTTGAAGTATACACAGGTCACACTCATCACGGAACCCAGCCTCTGAGCTCTGACCGTCTTATCAAGGACTATACCTATCATTTTGACGGTCTTGACATCTGTGTCAAGGATGAATTCATTCAGGAATTCTATTTTGACCTGAAGGTAATAAATGAGCTTGTTCAGACTCTTCCCGAAACCTCCTTCAGAAAAGGCGATCTTATCAACGCTCTGTATGAGGTTCACAAGAGAGTTTATTATTCAGTCGAAGATATTGACGAAGAAAGCTTCAGAGCTGCCATGAAATCCGCTCATCCCTTCCTCAAAGAAGTTCTTGCCGTCAGAAACGGTCCCGAAGCACCGAAGGTCGGAATTATAGGTCATTCCCATCTTGACACCGCATGGCTCTGGAAGGCAACCGAAACCATCAAAAAATGTGCAAGAACATATTCAAATCAGCTTTCTCTTATGGAGCAATATCCCGAGCATTTATTTGTTCAGAGCTCAGCCTGCCATTCGAATATGCTTCTTGAGCATTATCCCGAGCTTTTTGAACGCATAAAAGAAAAGGTTGCAGAGGGCAGATACGAACCCAACGGCGGCGTCTGGGTTGAATGCGACTGCAACATAACCTCGGGCGAGTCGATGATAAGACAGTTTTTGTGGGGTCAGCGATTCACAAGGAAGCATTTCAATTATACTTCAAACTGCTTCTGGCTTCCCGACACCTTCGGCTACAGTGCAGCAATTCCGCAGATTATGAAGGGCTGCGGCGTTGACTATTTCCTCACAACGAAAATCGACTGGAACGATGTCAACCACTTTCCTTATGACACCTTCCAATGGGAGGGCATCGACGGCACAAAGGTCTTTACCCATTTCAACACAACAGCGGCATGGCCGTCACCCCGCTGCTTCCACGAAGCGGTTACGGGCGATGTTAAAAAATATCATTCTCTCAACGAACGCAATGTAACAAGAATGCGTCTTGAAGCCTTCGGCCACGGCGACGGAGGCGGCGGACCGCAGTATGAAATGATTGAAACCGCAAGAAGAATAAAGGACCTCAACGGCTGTGCAAAGGCTGAATATATGAAGGTCGGCGACTTTATGAAGGAGCTTGAAGCTGAAGCGAAAAATCCCAACACCTATTCGGGCGAGCTTTATCTTGAGCTTCACAGAGGAACGCTCACAAATCAGCATAACATCAAGCATAACAACAGAAAAGCCGAAATTGCTCTGCGTGACCTTGAATTTCTGACCGTAAGCAATGCGGTAAAATCAGGTGAGATTGCAAGTGATGAAAAAATCCGTCCTCTTTACGAGGATTTGCTTCTCAATCAGTTCCATGATATTCTTCCCGGCACCTGCATTCCTTCGGCACACAAGCTTTCTCTTGAGCAGACCAATGCCCTTCTTAAAACTGCATATGAGCTTATTGATGAAGCTGCTTCGGGCAGCGGAAATGAAATCAGCGTAACAAATACTCTTTCATTTGACAGATGTGATCCGATATTCCTTGAGTGCGAGGAAGGCTGTATTGCCGACCTTGACTGTAAGCAGCAGACCTATAAAAACCTTGACGGCAAGAATATCCTTATCATCAGCGGCGTTACCGTGCCTGCCTTTTCAACCGTCAAAATCAACCTTATCAAGGGTGAGGCAAATCCCGAAAGCGAAATTACCGTTGACGGCAGCAGAGTATCAACACCCTTTGCGGATATCCGCTTTGACGAAAAGGGATATATTGATTCTCTCGTTGATAAAAGGGCAGAAAGAGAGGTCAGAGGTGACGGATATCCGCTCAATACCTTCCTTATTGCGGAGGATTTGCCGAGTGCATGGGATAACTGGGATATTGATGCAGACCTTGACTGCAAGCTTGCCGATGATTCCGTTCTTCTTGAAAGAGAGATTGTTTCCCACGGTGCGGCGGCACTCATTATCAGAAGCAAATACAGCATTTCAAAGAAATCAACAATAACTCAGGATGCAATTTATTTTGCCGATACAGCGGAAATCAGATTTGATACCGTTATGGATTGGCAGGATAACCACCGTTTCCTCAAAACAGCATTTGACACATCCGTCAGAAACAGCTTTGCACGCTTTGAAATTCAGTACGGCAACGTAAAGCGTCCCACAACAAGAAACGATTCGGTGGAAAAGGCGAAGTTTGAGGTTGTCAACCATAAATTCACCGACCTTTCCGAAACACGCTTCGGTGCGGCGATTCTCAATGACAGTAAATACGGAATAAGCGTTGAGGGCGGCAACATGCGTCTTTCGCTTCACAAGGGCGGCGTAAGACCCGACTTTGAAGGTGACAGAGGAGTGCACAGAACGGTTTATTCCTTCCTGCCTCATTCAGGTGATTTCAGCAGCGGAAATGTTATCAGACCCGCTTATGAGCTCAATATTCCCGTTATTAAGGGCAGAGGCGGTTTTGAGGCGGTGTCACTTGTTGTTCCCAAGGCTGAAAATATTATTGTTGAGTCAATCAAGCCCTGCGAGGATAACGAAAAAGCCTTTATTGCAAGGCTCTATGAAGCAGAAGGAACCTATACCGTGTGTGATGTTGATTTCTTTGACGGGGCAAAGAAAATCGAAGAAACCGATATGCTTGAGGAAGTCAGGGCTTCTCTTGAAAGCAACAGACTTTCGTTCAGACCCTTTGAAATCAAAACACTCAAAATATCATATTAATATAAAACCTGCAGCTTGTTTTTTACGGCTGCAGGTTTTTCAACTGTCGGTAGAGAAAAAAGCAACCAACGGTTTATTGTGCGTTCGCTGTGTTTAAGCTATTATAATTTTATTAGCGGATTAAAAGTTTGTAGTGAATAGTTTCGGAAGGGCTTCGCCCTTACCCGATTTTTATATCGTAGGGGACGGACTCTGCACCGTCCCGTTTCCAATGCAGAGTGCAGTAGGGCGGGATGCCCACATCCCGCCGCTGATAAAACGAAAAACCAATTGTAATACCGTAAGAATGGCGACTCTTTTAAGTGCAAAGTTCAAAGTGAAAAGTGCCCATGGTTACTTGATATCGCAGGGACAGACCTCTGTGTCTGTCCGCGAATAATCAGCAATATATAATCGTAGCGAAGTGACGCTTAGCTTTTCACTCTTCATTTGTCAGTAAATAAAAATATATAAACAGAAAAATATTTTAAAAATATATAGACCAAAGCTGTTTTTGTACCGTCTTATAGGTGAAAGGGATAAAGGAGGGACGGTATGAATAACAGCATCAAAACCGCAACGGTAAATCTTGACGGGCTGCACTCCCTTTATATTTCTGTTAATGAAAAAAGCAAAACGGTTGTAGCGGAGCTGCTGATTCCGGATGAAGCGCCTTCGCTGATTTATGCCGAAAAATTCGATGCGCCGTGCAATTATCTCAAAGCGGCAATAAAAAAAGGAATTATGTATCTCAACGAGGATTTCAGGCTCGGAACGGATGATCCGCAAAAAGCTGTTTTTCTCGAAACAAACGAAAAATATCTGAGCTGAGCCCGCTGCGAAAAATAGCACGGCAATCAACTCCGTGTTTGAGAGGTTTACAATTACGGGAAAATATGTATAATGAAAAACAGGAATATCAATTCGGAATAAAGAGGTGAGAAACTCTGAGTACGGAAAATGAAAGAGAAAAAATAGCAGGGCTTGTTCTGCAGCTTCAGAGCGGAGATATGTCCGCATTTTCGGAGCTTTATAAGCTGACAAGCGGCAGGGCGTATTATGTGGCGTTTGAAATAACGAAGAATGAGCAGGATGCCGAGGATATACTTCAGGAAAGCTATGTGAAAATGCTCGATAAAATCGGGACTCTCGATAAGCCCGAAAGCTTTGTGAGCTGGTTTCATCACATGGTTGCAAATAAAAGCAAGGATTCTCTCAAAAAGAGAAAGCCGACTCTGTTTGAAGGCAGCGAAGACGAGGCATTTGAAGTTATTCCCGATGAAAATACCGCCTTCTCTCCCGAAGGAAATCTTGACCAGGATGAGCTTCGCAGAGCGGTAATCGAGGTTATTGATGAACTGACGGAAGAAAAAAGAGCCTGCGTTATGCTGATGTATTTTGAGGAGATGAGTGTCAATGAAATCTCCGAGAGCCTTGAAATACCTGTCAGCACGGTCAAAAACAGACTCTTTACCGCCAGAAAGGATATGAAGGCGAAGTTTGAAAAAAGAGGAATAACTTCGCTTTACAGCACGGCACCCATCGGACTTGTTATCTGGGCATTCTCCAAAACTGCAGAGGCTGTGTCGGAATCGTTTGCTCAGAGTGCGGCATCGGCAAGAGTGTTTTCGGGCATAAGTGTTTCAGGCACGGCAACGGCGGCAACCGCAGCAGGTGCAGGCTCCGCTTCGGCTGCAACGGCTGCAGGCTCGGGTACGGCAGCTGCAAGTGCGGGAGCGGGTGCTGCGGCAAAGATAGCGGCACTTACCGTAACGCAGAAAGCCGTAGCAGGCATTGTGGCGGTCGGAGTTATCGGAGGCTCTGCGGCAACGGTTGCGATTGTTTCCGATAACAACCGTGAAGACGGACTGACGACAACCGCAGTCATTGAGGAGGTCACAACCGCACCGATCTTTGAAACAGAAATTGCTGTTTCGGTTATTGCAACAGCGGAATCAACAACCGAAAGCACGCAGACCCTGATTTTTTCGGTTACACAGGAAACAGAAACCCGAAAAGAAACGGAAGCTTATTCCGTACAAATAGCAAAAACAACTGCGGCAACGGAAAAAGATACCACAAAAAAAGAAAAAACTACAAGAGAAAAAACCACAAGATCCCCACGGACAACAAAGGCGACAACCGTCAAGGAAACAACCACCGTACCTGAAACAACCAAAAAGGTAACAACAACCCGTGAAGAAACCACGGAAGAGGAAACTACTAAGAAGGCGGCAACAACCGCAAGGGTTACCACAACTAAGCCGACCACAACTCAGGCGACTACCGCAAAACCGACAACAACCGCCGCACCGACCACAACTGCTCCGCAGAAGGCAACTGTAACGGTCAGCGTGCTTGATGAGAATATGGAAATTGTAGATACTCTGACATTTGATGTTGATGCGGGAACGGAGCTTTCACATGACATACTTTTTGAGCTTGTTGAACCGAGTCACACAATAACTGCCGGCTTCGGCGGTGCCGATTATCAGAGCATTGCAGAGGCGGGAGGCTCATATTCAATAGAGGCTTATAAATAAGGAGCTGTAAAAATGAAAAACATATTCAGAAAATCAATATCCGTTATCCTTGCACTTGCGATGGTTTACGGCGTTGCTGCAGGACTTTCGCTCGGCGTTTCTGCGGCAGAGACCTTCACGGAAAACGGCTATACCTATACCGTTACCGATGAAACCGCAACCGTAACCGATTGCGGAAGCGTCAGCGGTGAGGTTGTGATTCCCGAAACACTCGGCGGTTATCCTGTTACCGCACTCGACGGCGGTTCGTTCCATAACGCAGGTGTTATTGACATCTTATATATTCACAGCGGAATAACCGATATTTTTGGTTATCCGTATTCGGGCTACAGAGGCTTGTTTTCCGGAGTTGATGTTAAATACTTCACCGTTGATGAAGCCAATCCCAACTATTCAAGTGACGAAAGCGGCGTTCTTTACAATAAAGAAAAAACAGTTCTCTATCAGTTTCCGAGAAAGAGCGATATAACGCATTTTACTGTTCCTCACGGAGTAACGAAGATTGATTGCTTCGCTTTCAGATACTGTCAGAACCTTGAATGGTTTGATACTGAGGACACTGTAGAGGAAGTCAGCTACGGTGCGTTCACCCATTGCGAAAAGCTTGTCGGCTTTGACCTCGGATACAATGCGAAGATTATCAGCACCGAGGCATTTGCATATTGCTACGCACTCAGGAATGTCAATGTCGGAAGAAGGCTTGAAAAAATTTATGAGCATGCATTCTGGGGTTGTGACGGCATAAGAGAATTCAGTTTTCCCCGTACCCTCAATTATGTCAGCGATCTTGCATTTTATGAGTGTTCCGGAATTGAAAAATTCACCGTTGCATCGGGAGGAGAAACCTTCTCAAGCGATGAAAACGGCGTTCTCTACGGCGACGGCGGAGCCAGACTTGTCAAGTTTCCCCCCGCAAGTAAGCTTACGGAATATGAAATTCCCGAAACCGTAACAACGGTCGGATCTTTTGCTTTCGGCTTTGATGCAGACAATATAGTTAAAGTAACGGGCGGCTCGGGTCTTGAGCTTATAGGCAGCCTTGCCTTCGCTTCATGCGAATCGCTTGAAGAGGTTATTCTCGATAACGGTGAAAAGCCGCTGACTCTTTATAATGAGGTTTTTGCTTACAGCCCAAGACTCAGAAGGGTTGTTTTTCCCGATAATTTTACAACCGCAAAATATTCGGATATCTTTTACGAGTGCTACAATATTGAGAGCGTAACCGTCGGTTCTTCTCTTGCAGAAGCCAAATTTATGAGAAGTCCGGTAAGAGACGGCTGTGATAATCTCGGCTGGTTTGCAAACGGAGTAAAAGCGGAATACCCCTATGCAACAAACGGTGAAAGAATAACTCTTACCGCAATGTTTGAGCCGATGAATTACGGAATAATTCTCAGCGGAGAAGGCGGAGCCTTTGAAGGCAACAAGGCAGAGCTCAACCTTTCGTGTGCTCCGGGAGAAAAGATAGAAAACCTTCCCGAGCCCGTGCTTTCAGGCTTTGAGTTTGACGGCTGGGACGGAATGCCCGAAAACGGAATTATGCCCGAAAAAAGCATAACCCTGAAGGCAAAATGGAAGGCACCCGAAGAAACCGATGAAACACTTTCGATCAGAGCTGAGCTTCTTTATTTTGATGAAGAAAGCGGAGAATGGCTCGTCACCGAGAAAATAACCGATAACGAAAGCCTCAAGTTGCGTGTGTATATTGACACAACCTATTATACCTCGTCGGGCAAGTTTGTTCTTTTCTATGAGGACCACACCTACGGTGAAAACTATGAGGAAGATAAGATATATGCCCTCAATCTCAACACCGACCCGCAGAGCACGGCGGTAAAAGCCGATGCAATGGGAAGCTTTACCGTTGCAAAGCCCGGCTCGGCTGTGATGCGTGATTTCCTTGCAAAAGGTTATATTGACGAGGAAATGTCAAAGAATTACTGGGCAATGCTTGTTGACTTCCGTTTCGGATATCATATGTGTCAGAAAATCAGCGGTGAAACATGGTTTGCCGAGTTTGATTTCAATACGGGCTGGAAAACCAACATGGGCACCGAATTTTATCTGCTTGATGAAACGGTTGCTTCGGTCGATAATCCCGACGGATACACCGATATTCCCGTAGGTATGGAAAAGGCTGAGCCGAGAAATACCGTGTCGCTTGCCGGAACAAAGATAAATACCAATCTTGAAGGCACTCTCGGCGATGCTTCGATATGTTATGAATTCCATGCAGGCGACGGTAAATTTGCAAACGGCACATGGAATATTTATGCCTACAGCTCTGTGGGCAGACAGCCCACTTATCCCGGCGATCCCGTAAGAGAAGGCTATACCTTTGTCGGCTGGGTTGATCAATACGGCAATCCTGCAGAGGTGCCTGAGGTTCTCGGAAGAAGAAATTATGCGTTTTTTGCCGTCTGGGACAGCAACGCATACGAGGTGCATTTTGAAACAAATTCACCCGATAAAATTCCTTCCGAAACATACGACTGTGATGAAGAAATAGCATCGTTCTCCGCACCTGTGCCGAAGCTTGAAGGTTTTACCTTTGACGGCTGGAGATTTGAAGACGGAGAAAGGGTTGAATTCCCGTTTACCATGCCTGCAGATGATGTTACCGTTTATGCATCATGGAAAGTGAATGAATATAAAGTAAAATATATAATAGGTGACAAGTCAGAGGAATTTACCGTTTCCTTCGGCAGCGAAATTCCCGTTCCCGACATGTCAGCCTATGAAAATGTTGAATTTGTCGAGTGGAGAAATTCAGAGGGCGAAAAAGCAACAATTCCTCAGGCGATGCCCTCGAATGATCTTGAGTTTGTTGCTAAGCTCAGAATAACCGAGGTATCCGACAGTCCTGCCGTGTCGGCGGAATATGATGATGATTGCTTTTCGCAGGAAGTGAAGCTTTCGGTTACGGAAATTGACGGAGAAAGCAAGAGCGGCAATGTTTATCTCGTTGAGGGGCAGAAGTATTATCAGGTCGGCTATATGAATATAAAAATGCTCAATGATAAGTCTGAGCCCGTTCAGCCCGAAAACGGCAAAAAGGTTAAGCTGAGAATTCCCGTTCCCGAGAAATATGCAGGAAGAACGGATTTCATCATCAATCATTGGTTCACAAACGGAGGCAGAGAGCAGCTCAGAGCCGATGAGGGTGAAATTACCGTTGAAAACGGATATATCTGCTTTGAAGTAGGCAGATTCAGCGAATTTGAAATTTATGTTTCGGGAACAACCGGGTTGAAAAAAGCTCCTGCAAAGCTCTCCTATTATTATAAAGAAGAGCTTGATCTCAGCGGTATTGAGCTGAGCATAATCAATCCCGACGGCACGGCTGAAACCGTTACCGACACTTCGGAAATGAAGGTCAGCGGCTATGATCCGACAAAAATCGGAGAACAGACCGTATCGGTTGAATATGAAGGAGAAACCGTTGAATTCAAGGTGACCGTCAGATATGCATGGTGGCAGTGGATAATAAGAATTCTTCTTCTCGGCTTCCTCTGGTATTAAAATTCAGAATGACCCGTGTGAAAGTTTTGCTTTTACACGGGTCATTTTTTTAGATTTATTGGCTTTTTAAAAATTCTTGTTTGAAACGATAAATACCATTCTTTCCTGAATGGAAGGACCGCCGTGGTCGGTGTTTATGCCGCCGTGATCTGAGGTGATGATGATAAGCCAGTCCTCGGATTCATATGTTTCTCTGCTTTCAATTGCCTCAAGAGTTCTGTATGCAAGAATGTCATTCACTCTGAAGCCTGCCTGATAAATCGGATTATTGGTTGAAAAGCCGAAAGCGTGACCTGCACCGTCTGTGCCTTCATAAATGGCAAATATGAAGTCGGAGCAGTCAGCCTTTTTTATATCTTTTATTGCGGCACCTGCGGCAATTGTGTTGGTTGCGTTGAGAGAAAAGTCAACATCAATGCCGTTTTCTTCGCAATATTCCTTTTCAAGCTTGTAGGTGCTGTTGTCTGCTTCAAAATGACCGTCCCAGATAGTGATGAAGCTTGCGGAATCAATAACCTTTTCTTCAACGAGCGAGGTCATAAGGGTTTTGTATTCAAGCGTTTTTGTTATGCCGTTGCCGGTGATGCCCGTTTTATCTGCCCATTCTCCTGTAAGAACAGAGCACCAGCCGGGAGCGGTTGAAGTGTCCTGAGTGTTTTCGGCAGGGTAGTTGACACCGCCACAGTAAGCATAATTGAGCGAAGCACCGCCCGAAAGCATTTTGTTTATTCCGCTGTAACTGTCTTCAACAAATGTGAGTGCATCCGCACGGCAGCCGTCATAGCCGATAACGATTGCTTTTTTCTCTGTTTTTCCTTCGGGGAGAGGAGAGTTGAAATGGTCTGAAATAATATCATAGAGCTCTGTCTGGGGAATCGCCGTTTCGATTGTGTTTTCGTAAGCAACCTGAGCGGTCTTTTCGCGGTAAGCTGCTTCGGTATCCTCGGCATCATTGGTGTAAAGACCGAAAAGTGCGGGAATCATAAGGAAAACGCTGAGAATCTTTGAAAAGAACTTCATAGAAAAAACTCCTTTGCCGTAAATTATTGAAATCATTATTAATCAGATCATTTCCGTTTCGCTAAGCTTGCCGCTTTCGTAACGGAATGTTTTGACCTCAGATGCTCCGAAGTCAATTGTGAAAGCATCATTTCCGATGATGAATTCAGTTTTTTCGGGCTTATCCGAGGCGTTGAAAAGACGGATTTTTATGCCGTCATCATTCTTGTTATATCTTGAAAGAAGAATGCTGCGGTTTGTGATTTCCATCCTCGTGTTTTTCTTTTCGTTAAGCCCCGAAGGGAAGAACGAAAGAGCAATGCAGGGCTGGTTGAAAATATCTGCCTGCATGTCAATATCGGCTGCATCCGCCGTTATTCTGTATTCAAATTCACGCTCGCCGATATCAATTCTGTCGTGGCAGCGGTCATCATCGGCAAGCGGTCTGTCACCGATGGGATGAGCAGAATAAACGGGTGTTCTCAAAAGAGAAATGTTAAGTGTGCTGCCGTCAACGCTGCCGCCGTAGGTGCCTTTGTTGAGAACCGCAAAGCTGTCGGAATTTTCAAAAACACCGCACCATTTCTGATAAACCGCTTCTTTGCCTTCTTTTCTGAGCACTTCTTTGCCGAAGGCGGTCTGACCCCAAAATTCAGGTGCATCAAAAGCGGTATCAAATGAAAGCTTATAAAATCTGCTGCTGTCATCAGAAAGCATTTTGATTTTTATGTCGATATAATCGCCGTTTTTCGGAATGGAATATGTAACAACCGCAAACGAATCCGAATATCCGAAGGTTGCCTGGATTTTAAGGCGTACCGCACCGTTTTCGATAACTCTCACATTTGAATGCTCTGCATCGGGATATCCGTTGAATGCATTGGCTTTTTCATCGCAGAGAAGAGTAAATTCGCCGCATTTTTCATTGAAGCCGTCAACAGTCATTCCCCAAGGGTCTTCGTTATCCCTGAATGCATTTATTTTTGCGGATGAGGGTTTGAGGATATCCTTGCCGTTGACACGGTATTTATCTATAAGACCCGTTTTTTTGCTGATAAGCACCTGCATTCTGCCGTTATCAAAGCTGAAATGCTCATCGGTTTCGGTGCAGGGCTCGATTTTGCGTTTAGGCAGGTTTTCAATGTGAAGTCTGCAGTCGAAACGGTTGATGCTCATCGGCTCAAGCTCCGCCCTGAAGCAGACACGTTTTCTCCAGTCAAGGCTGAAGGTACATGCTTCTTTTTCATTCTGAGAGGGGAGCAGATTGCCGTTTTCATCATAAACCGAAACAATTGTCACCTCGTTTTCGTTCCAGTTCTGATCCTGAAGCTGGAATTCAACCTCAATATCCTGCGTGATTTTATAGGGGTGAGGATTGAAAACAAGAACGGGAATTTCGCCGTCCTTCGCCTTTTTCTGTCCTTCGCAAAGCTTGAAAAATGCCTTTGTTTTATATCTTTCGGTAATCTCGTTGCCGTAGTCAAAAAGACGAAGGCAGTCATCCTCTGCCGCCTTTATGCTTGAGCCCGGGAGAATATCGTGAAATTCGCAGAAAAGCAGGGCTTTTTCGGCTCTTTCAAGCTCTTTTTTATCGTATGAAACGCCGCTGAGAGCAAGCATTTTTTCGCAGAGAGCAAGATTGTTTTCAAGGCGTCTGTGTGCCTGCTTGATTCTTACCATCGAGGTGTAGCAGCCGACCATTGTATAGTTGAGCGATTTCTCAAAAACCTGAAGATTTGATTTGTCAATTCTGTCAAAATAGTTTTCGCACCATGAGTGGCGGAGTCCGTTTTCGGGGTGCTCTTTCATATAATCTGCAATTGTGTTGAGGTCTTCTCTTGAAGGACCGCCGCCGTGATTGCCGATTCCCCAGAACATCATGTTGATTCCGTTGCCGTATTCCCTTTCAAGAACACGCTCGATTTTGCTCATTATTTTGCCCTTGCCCGAGTTATAGCCGCAGTTCAGTTTGTGAGCGAGTATTTCGCTTCCGTCGAAGCCCTTCCAGATGAAATCGTGCTCGGCTTCAACCCATGACGGACGCATGAAAACATAGGATTCATAGCCGCATTTTTTCAGAATCTGAACAAGCCCTCTTGAATGACCGAACGGGTCAAAGTTGATTGCTGTCAGCGGTCTTACGCCGAATTTTTCCTTGAAATAATTGATGCCCGTTTCAATCTGACGGATGAAGCTTTCGCCGCAGGGCATAACGCAGTCGGGCTGAAGATACCAGCCGCCCATGATACGCCATTTTCCTTCTTTGACAAGCTTCTGAATGCGTGTGAAAAGCTCAGGTTCGTTTTCTTCAACCCATTCGTAAAGAACGGATTCATTGTGGTTGAAAATAAAACCGTCGAATTCTTCGCAGAAATCCGCAGCAACACGGAAGGTTGAAATTGCCTCTGCAATGCCCTCGGGTCTTTGCCATAACCATACGGGGTCAAGATGAGCATTGCATATCATATGTAATTCTTTCATGTTATCACCTTATTCTGTCTGATATGCACCCCTTGCGTAGAGAATCCATTTTGCTCTGTCAAGCGGATTGACTCCTCTACGGGGATTGATATGTTCAAGTCCGTCACGGCATTCTCTGTAGCCGTAAAACGATTGATTGAGCACCGCCTTGCCCGATGAAATAACCGCAAGCTTTGTCGGAAAATCCATTGAGGTTGCAACGGGAACAATCGCTTCAAGGGCGACTGTTTCCGAATGGGTCATGGGTGTGTCGTATTCTCCGCCCATTTTGACGATTTCGGAAAGAAGCTTGCCCGAAAGCTCCGCAGGTGCAGTAACTCTGATTTTTAAAAGCGGTTCAAGAACTGTTGAACCGATATCACGCAAGCCGTTCATAAATGCCATCGGAGTGCAAACGAAAAAGTCGAGCGGGTGAGTGTGAATTGTGTGATGCTCACCGCCGATAAGGGTGCACTTGAAATCGGTGACCTCCCAGCCGTAAAGTCCCTGCTCAAGGCAAGAGTTGAACGAGGTGCGTATATGTGACTGATATCTGTAAAAGCATTGATTTGACGGCAGTCTGCCGTGATATGAAACGCCGTAGCCTCTCGGCATAGGCTCAAAAAGAAATTCAACAACTGCCCAGCAGGGTTTCGGCATGGTGTAGCTTGCCCTTGCAAGACCCTTACCCGAAGGAGTTTCTTTGTAGATAACGGTCGGCGGAGAGAAAGATGCCGAAAGTCCGTAGCGTTCCTTCAGAAGATTGTCTATAACCTCAAGCTGGATTTTACCCGTTGTGCTGATAGTGATTTCCTTCTGCCCGTTTTCCCACTTTGCGTCAATATAGGGCTCTTCATCGGATAGCTCGCCGAGAGCCGCCGCAAGGGAGGGGAGCTTTAATGCGTCATTATCTGACGGAGTGACCCTGACTCTCAGAAACGGATTTACGAGCTTTGAGTGTTCGCTCACGGCAACCGAGCCTATGAAATGACCCGTTTTTGCCGACGGCAGACCGCATACAGCCGCAATGTCACCGCTTTTAACTGTCCCCGAATCAATATATTTTGCACCTGAAAAGCTTTTGATTTGCGATATTTTTTCTTTTGCATTCGGTTTTGATTCAATTTCGACCGCCGCATTTTCATCATCTTTATTCTCGGAAGAAGCGGCAGGCGATAATATTTCAACCTCATCACGGTTTGAAAGCTCACCGCCGAAAAGTCTTATGTGTGAAACCTTTCCGAGAGTTTTATCATGCTCTATTTTGAATATAATACCGCATAATTCATCGGTTGCCCTGCGTTTTGCCGAAGGCATGAGTTCAACAAGCAGGTCTGCAAGGTCGCTCACGCCGACTGAATATTTCGCACTTCCGCAAAGAACGGGAGTAAGCTCGCATGCGGAAATTTTTTCTTTCAGAAGCTCTTCCGCTCTTTCCTTTGAAAGTGTCTCATCATTGAGAAATGCATCCGCTGCTTCATCGCAGATGTCAGCAAGAGCTTCGGTTGCTGCAAGCTCAAAAGCCTTGCCGTTGATTTTTGAAACGCTCATGCTTTCGATGCCTTCGTTTTTCACCTCCGAAAGCAGAAGCAGCGATTGATTTGTAACCTTTTTAAGCTCCGCAATAACCGAAGCCGTGTCCGAGCCTGCACGGTCGGTTTTGTTGATAAAAACAACTCTCGGAAGCTTTGCTTCGTCAAGAGATTTGAGAATGTTTTCCGTGTGTGCACGCACGCCCTCAACCGCAGAAACCACAACAACGGCACAGTCGAGTGCGGAAAGTGCACGCTCAACCTCACCTGCAAAGTCAACATGACCGGGAGTGTCAATGATATTGATTGTTGTGTCACGCCATTTGGTGCTTGCCGTTGCGGTGCGTACCGAAATGCCTCTCTGCTTTTCAATTGAAAGGCTGTCGGTTGAAGCGGTGCCCGAATCAACGCTGCCTGCAGAGCGGATTGCACCCGTCAGATAAAGGAGCTGTTCGGTTATGGTAGTTTTGCCCGAGTCAACATGAGCCAGTATTCCGATGTTGCGGATTTTATCCGTCATAAAAAACGCTCCTTTCTGCACAATACAGAGTTATTATAAAATAAAAAATATATTTTTTCAACTGCAGGTGATGACAAATCCTGAAAAGTGATATATAATAACATCATATCTCACAAAAGGAGAATAAATATGAGTGAAAAAATTATAAAAGTCGGCGTTGTCGGTCTCGGCAGAGGCACCGCCGTTGCAAGATGCCTTGCAGGCGTAAAGAATGCAAAGCTTGTTTCGGTCTGTGACCATAATCCCAAAATCCTCAAGTCGGGTTACGAAGAGCTTGCAGAGGCAGTCAATGACCCCAACCTTATTCAGTTCAGCGATTATGATGAATTCCTGAAATCTGATATTGATGCCGTTATCGTTGCAACGGAAGCGGTTTATCATGTTCCTATCGTTATAAAGGCTTTTGAAGCAGGCAAGCATGTTCTCTGCGAAATTCCTTCGGTCAATTCAATTGAAGAAGCAAAAGAGCTTAAAGCGGCTTGCGAGGCTCATCCCGAGCTTACATATATGGCGGCCGAAAACTGCTGCTACTGGGCATTTATCGAAACATGGAGAAAAATGCATCAGGATGGTCTTTTCGGTGAAATTGCATATGCCGAGGCTGAATATCTTCATGCACTCGATCCCAATGAATTCTCACCCACTTACTATCCCGAGGGTCACTGGAGAACCTACCAGCCTGCAATCAGATATCTCACCCACGAGCTCGGTCCTCTGCTTTATGTTATGGATGACAAGGTTGTCAGCGTAACATGTATGGAAGCCGACGTTCACTATGACCCCTATACTCCCGAAAGAAAAGAAACGGGCGTAGCTCTTTTCAAAACTGCAAAGGGTGCTGTTATCAGACTGCTTGTAAGCTTCGGTGCATACACAAGCTATGACCACAACTACCGCATCTGCGGCACCAGAGGAACAATCGAAACCGACCGTACAAAGGTTGTTGACAACGCACACTCTCTTGCAAGCCTTTACAGCGTTCCGGGTACCTTCAATGCGAATTCAAAGATTGATATTCCCGTAACCACCTGCTATGAAGGCGAGGATTCAAGCGGTCACGGCGGTGCCGATGCAAAAATGGTCAAGGATTTCATCAACTGCCTTGTTGAGGGCAAGCGACCCGTTCTTGATGTTGACTTTGCAATCAATATGAGCCTTCCCGGCATCATCGCACATGAATCGGCTGTTCAGGGCGGCGTACCCATGGAAATTCCTCTTGTATAATTAAATTTTATATCCCCCGTATTTTTGTGCAGTCACAAAAATACGGGGGATATGTTGCTTTTTATAATGCTGTTTTTTGTTTTGCGTGTGAATTAAACAGACATGGATACACAATAATATCGGGCGTTTTCTCTGTCCCAAACAAACAATGCTCTGTGCCAACCGAGTATTGCAGTATCTTCATCAACAGTGATAAATTTTTTTGATGAAAAATCGTATATGCAGTAATATAAGTCGTCGGAAATATTATCGGGCAAATATGAATCGAAATTGACAGTGAAATAGTATTGTATTTCCGACATGGCTTTGTCAGTTACTTTATTCCAGATTCCGTTACGGTGCTCCTGCTCTATTCTATTGCTTTCGTCGGAATTGAGTTTATATTCCCAAATCTTATGTACATCAATTCCGACGGGTAACAAATCGGTATATGTGTCGGCAATACCGAGAGGAACATAAACATCAAAACTGACATCTCTGAAGTATGCCGAAACACTTCTGGTCTGAAACAGAAAAAATAATACAGCAAAAAATAATATGACAACGGGAATTAAGAATAAAAAGATTTTTTTACGTTTTGTCATATGTTTTTACTCCTGTAATAATCAATCATTCTCGCCGTGTTCTTGGTATTTCTCCGCCTGAAGGTTGAACATATAGGCATATTTTCCGCCGAGAGCCATAAGCTCATCGTGCGAGCCGCTTTCAACGATTTCGCCGTTTTCAAGCATATAAATGACATCTGCCATAACGGTTGTTGAAAGTCGGTGAGAAATGAAGATAACCGTTTTGTCTGCGGCTGCTCTTGACATTGCCTCGTTGAGTGCATATTCGGAAACGGGGTCAAGGTTTGCACTCGGTTCGTCGAGAATCGCAAAAGGACATTTCTTATAGAATGCTCTTGCGACGGCAACTTTCTGACCTTCGCCTCCCGAAAGAGAAAGTCCGCTGTCGTCAAATTCACGCAGAAGGATTGTATCCGTTCCGTTTTTCAGCTCTTTTGAGAAATTACTTTCTTTAAGTGCCGCAAGAACCCGTGCTTTGTCGGGCGTGCCGTTCATGGCCACATTTTCACCGACCGTTGCACCGAAGAGCGAGAAATCCTGAAATACAGCGGCATAATTTTCGTGATAAGAGGGGATATCCCATTCTCTTATATCTGTGCCGTCAACGGTTATTCTGCCCTCGGTTACATCGTAAAGACGCAGCAGAAGATTGGTGAGAGTTGTTTTGCCCGCACCGTTATAGCCGACGAGAGCGATTTTCTGATAAGGCTTTATTTCAAGATTTATGTTTTTGAGAGTAGGCTTATCGTTGCCGGGGTAGGTAAATGAAACATTTTCAAGCTTTACCGTGACGGGCTTTTCATAAACGGTCTTGATGTCACCGCCGATAAGCTTTTCTTTGGTGCTCATAAATTTCTTGAATTTTTCGATATAAAGTCCGTTTTCACGGAGGTTTATCGCAAACCAGCAGGTGAGGTCAAAAACGCATCTGCTTACGGCATTTGCACCGTTGAAGGTTGCGGCAAATTCACCGAGAGTTATTTCTTTTGTTACAATGGCTTTGTGACCCATATAAAGAGCAATTCCGAGATAAACGAGAAGGGTCATCGGCAGGGATTCCTGGCAGAAATAAAGCTGCCATTGCTTCCTGAGAAACGGAGATATGGTTTTAAGACGGTCCGTGACATTGAGATTGTATCTTCTTTCAATCATTTCTCCCGCAGGGTTAAGACGAAGCTCTTTTGCATAATCCTGCAGATAGAAAACACGGCTGAAATAAAGATTTTTTCTGTCAAGCGGAGTCATTGCCTCCGTTCTTTTTACATTGACTTTTGCAATGAGTCTGCCTATCGGAATCATTATTCCCACGCAAAGAAAAATAAAGATGAGGCAGAGGGGGTCAATTGTTGCAATTACTGCGGAAATTGAAATTATTGAAGCAAGAAGACTTATGATATCGCGTGCGTTTGAAAGAATGCTGTCGACTCTTTCATTCATTGAATTCATCGCAAGCACAAGGTCGTTGTAGTATTCGGGGTTGTCATATGCCTCAAAATCCATTTTTGCCGCTTTTTCATAAATCGCAGAATAAAGCTTGAAATGAAGTCTTTCTCTTTGCTTCGGAAGGAATATTTCGTAAAAAACGGTGTTTCCTATTGCACCGATAATAACAATGCCTGAAAAAACGGCACAGGCAACTCCTGCCCGGTAAAGGTCAACGCCCGAGGTAACAACGTCAATTATGTATTTAAGAAGCACGACGTTGGAAAGAATCCACGGAACATTGCTGAGGACATCAAAAAAGATATAGAAGAAAAGAAGGCCGGGAGCGTTTTTTGCAATGAATCCGAGCATGAAAAGATTGTTTTTTATGGTGTGCGATTTTTCGGTGAATTTTTTAGTGCCTTTGCTTTTATTCATGCTCCGTATCCTCCTCTCTGTAGCCTGATGCCTGAAGGGTAAACATTTCGCAGTATTCGCCGCCGAGCTCCATCAGCTCATCGTGTGAGCCGGATTCGGTGAGCCTGCCTTTTGAGAAAACGAGGATTTTGTCGGATTGTGTTGCACTCGAAAGACGGTGTGAAATATAGAAAACGCTTTTTCCTTTTGTGCCCTCCATAAGAGCATCATACATTCTGCTTTCCGCAACGGGATCGAGTGCTGAAGAGGGTTCGTCGAGAATTGCAAGCTCAAAGTTCTTTGCAAACATTCTTGCAATTGTGACCTTCTGGGTTTCGCCGCCCGAAAGAAGGGCTCCGCTGTCATCAAATTCTCTTGTGAGAAGGGTGTTTTCACCTTCGGGAAGAGAACGGATTTTTTCTGAAACGCCGCTCTGCTTCAAGGCTGTCTTTGCGTTTTCAATGTTGGATTCATCAACCTCTTCCATAAGAACATTTTCAGCAACCGTCATGGCAAAGATTCTGTAATCCTGAAAAACGCTTGCGAATTTATCGCGGTATTTTGCAAGGTCATATTCCTTTATGTTGATTCCGTTGTAAAGAATTTCGCCCTCGGTGACATCGTAAAGACGCATCATAAGCTTTGAAAGAGTTGTTTTTCCCGCTCCGTTGTGGCCGACAACAGCAAAGGTTTCGCCCTTGTTTATTTTGAACGAAACGTTGCTGAGAGTGTTCTTTTCGTTGCCTTCGTAGCAGAAGGATACATTTCTGAATTCAAGACTCTCAAACTCTGCGGGCTCAAGCTCGCCGCCTTTTAGCTTCGGTTCATAGGCAAGGAAATCCCTCATGTTCTGAACCCAGAGGCAGTGCTTCTGCTGCATGGCAAAATATCTTGCAAGCTGATTGAGCTTGTTTCGTGTGTTTGTGATTGCGGAAATAAGAACGGAGAAATCCGCAATGCTGAGGTTTTCAAGAACAATAAGTCTGTAGCAGCCGTAGCCGAAGCCGCCGCCGACAGGGATTATTTCACCCAGAAAGTCTGCAACCGATTCAAGAAGAGCAACTTTCCAGCCGTATTTCTTGATAACTTTGATATTGTTGTCAACTGCTTCGCGGAATCTTTTTTTGACAACCTCGAATATTCCGGTTGTTTTGATTTCCTTGGCAAAATCCTTGAGAAGAATGGTTCTTCTCGTATAATCCTTCTGACGCTCAAAGGGTGTTTTCTCTTTTTCAAGCTCAAACTCAAGATTGTTTTTCTTTATTCTGACAGCAATAACGATTACGGGGCAAAGAATAAAGAACAGAAGAAACGGGTCGATTGAAATAAGATAAATAACAAGAAAAATTATACTCACAACCGAACCGATTGTCCATGCCGAGCCTTCGATGATTCTCTTGAAGCCGCCCTTTTCAACAACCCATGTTGCTCTGTTGTAGTTGTCAAAAAAGTCGGGGTTTTCGTAGCAGCCGAGCTCAACCTCCTGAGCTTTTTTGAAAATCAGGCTGTTTATGTAGCTTTCGCATTTGATTTCAAATTTTATTCTGACGGTATACATGTCGATATACGCAAGAAGGTCAACAAAAACCTTGCCGAAAACAATAATACACATCTTTATTGCGAATTCTTTGAAGGTTCCGTTTCCTTCGATGATTGAAAGTGCCGTCTGAAGAAACATAACGCTGATAACGACCGAGTAATAAACATTTTCAACGATATATGCCAGATATATTATCAGCAGCGACAGCGGTGCACTTTTCCATGCGCATTTGAGCATGAAGGCGGTGTTTCTGAAAATATGCGCCTTCTGTGCTTCGCTTTTTTTCTTTTTCATTTTTTTCTCCGTGTTGCAAAGTAGTAAAACACTAATATTTTACTCTGCACAGAAATAATTGTCAATAAACAATACGGAATTTACTATTTCATTGATTATTTTGTTTTTATATGATATACTGTTTGACTGCAGAAACAAAATAAACTTACAGGAGAATAAACATGAAAAAGCCTACCCTCAATTTCGGCGAATTCAAACAGTATGACAAAATTTTTCTCACCGCAGAAAACGGAATTGACGTTGAAAACGTAACCTCTGTTGCCTTTGACGGTGAAACACTTTATATTGCTCAGCCCGAAGGTCTTGTTGAATATACCGACGGCAAAATAAAAAAGCTTTCCGCAAGGGTGTCAAAGCTTTTTTCGAGAAACGGCAGACTTTTTGCTGCGGTTGATAATTCGCTTGCAGAAATCAGAAAAGGAAAAATCAAAAAGATTGCCGACCTCGGTGCACCCGTGGTTGACATTTCGGTTGCCCTCGATAAATCGTTATGGCTTATCACCGAAAAAGAGCTTTTTCTTATGGAAAACGATGAATTTGTGAGCATAGTAGGTCTCCCCGAAAATACTCTCTGCCTTGCGGCACGCGACAATAAATCAAAATACGGTGAAACGGTATTCATCGGCTGCACGGAGGAGGGGCTTCTTTCAATGAAGGGCAAGCGCCGTCACTGGGCAGAAATGACTCCCGATATGTCGGGCGTTCTCAGCAGAAAAATAAACTGCCTTGCCATTGATGCTCTCGGTCACCTCTGGGCAGGCTCGGATGAAGGTCTTAACATCTATGACGGCAGAAACTACTGGTTCAACGGCAACGATTTTTATTCCGTGCCCGACGGCTCCTTCAATGACATGTTTTTTGCTGCAGACGGTAAAAAATATTTTGCAACAAACACAGGCATAATTCTTCTTGCAGAGGGCAAAATCACATATTTTTCCTATGGTGCATGGCTTATGCATCCTACCGTTACCAAAATTACCGTTTCCGATAACGGAACGATTGCGGCGGTTACTCCCCGCGGAATAAGCGTTATAACAAACAAGTTGATGACACTTGAAGAAAAGGCAAACCACTATGATGAGCTTGCCGTTAAGTATTTCACAAGAAATGAAGGCTATCAGGTTTCAAGAGAGCTCCGTAAATACGGCGATCTTGATTCGGGCTGGCTTCCCAATTCCGATAATGACGGACTTTTCACGGGCGTTTACTGTGCGAGCCAGTGCTTCCGCTATGCCGTAACGGGTGATGAAAAGGCGAAGGCGAACGCTAAAAGAGCGGTTGAAGCTATGATAAAGCTTACCGAAGTAACAGGCAAGCCCGGCTTCACCGCAAGAGCAACAAGATATTCCCATGAAGAAAATTTCCTCACCGGCAACAGAGAGGAATGGCATGTCTGCGAGGATAACCCCGACTGCGAATGGCTCGGCGAAACCTCGAGCGATGAAATGACGGGTCATTATTTTGCTTACGGAATTTATTTTGACCTTGTTGCGGATAAGAAAGAGAAAAAGAAAATCGCTCAGGTCGTCAAAACAATCACCGACCATATTCTCGAAAATAATTTCCACCTTACCGATATTGACGGCGTTCCCACCACATGGGCAAACTGGGAGCCCGATCTTCTCAATAACGATGACAGATGGTTCTACGAAAGAGGAACGAATTCTCTTGAAATTCTGTCTTTCCTCAAAACAACCTATCATGTCACGGGCGAGGAAAAATATAACGAGGTTTACAACATGCTTATCAGCAAGCATCATTATGCAATGAACTGCATGCAGTATAAGTGTGAGGATGCTCACACCGCCCACATTGATGATCAGCTTGATTTTGTCAACATTTATCCTCTTATCGTCTACAATGATGATGCCGCACAGAACGAGATTTTCAAAATGGGACTTACTCATCATTGGGAATACGAAAGACCCGAGCGTTCACCCTTCTTCAATATCGTTTACGGAGCACTTACCGAGAATTACTGCGATATCGAAAACGCCGCAAAGTCACTTTCCGAAATGAATCTTGACCTTGTCAGATGGCCCGTTTATAACAGCTACAGAAAGGATATCGTGTGGGATACCGAGCAGGAGGCACTCGGCGTTCCTCCCCAGCTTAAATATCCCGTTGAGTATTCGGCAAGGGTTCTTGTTCATTATGACGGCAATCCCTTTGTATGTGATTCCGGTGCGGAGGAATTTGTTGACATCAACAGCAAGATTGTTAACCGCACCTCAACTCTTCCGGGCACAGCGGGTGCAAACGGCATGAGAGCCATGATGCCATATATTTATCTTCTTCCCTATTGGATGGGAAGATATTACAATCTTCTCGGTGACTGATAATAAAGAAATGAGGACGGTTTATGAAAAAGACAGTAATTGCGGTGCTTTTTGTCATTCTTTCGTTGTTGCTTGTGCTTCTTACGGGCTGCAGCAGCGATGACGTTTCAACTGCCGTATCAGCTGAAACGACGGCTGAAATGATTACGGAAACACTGACGGAAGCCGTATCGGCAATGTCTGTTTCCGAAGCTGTAACAGAGCTTCAGACTGAAAACGAAACTGAATCGGCAGAGTCAACCTCAGCTGCAGAAGAAACAACGGAATCCGTTGTTCCAGAAACAGTCGAAGATATTGTTGAGCTTTTCAACGAAAGTGTTAACAGAATAAAGCCCGAGGCAAAAAAGGTTGTGAAGAATTACGAGAAGCGTATTGTTCACGATGATAAGCTCGTTGTTCCGGCTTCACTTGACTCGACGGCAAGAAGCATGATAAAAACCTTTATGAAGGATGATACCGACCCTATCGTTTATGAAACAAGGGAGGAAATCACCAATGAATTCCTTGTTCCCGATCAGAGCTATGTAAGCGTTCTCAGACCTGAGCATGTTGAGTCCGCAACCTGTACGGATAACGGAAAAGAATATATTGTCCGTATCAGACTCAAGGACAGTAAAAATGCAACGGCAGGCGAGGGGGCAGGTGCTGTTTGTGATGTTATTGAAGCTCACGAGGTTGCTGAAACCGTGTCGTTCGTCAAAAAATTCACAACTGAGTATAACGGCTGCGAGGTGACGGCAACTATAGACAAAAAAAGCGGGAAAACCGTTCATATGAAATATATCACACCTGTTGTGCTTGATATAACGGTTGACCTTTTCGGAACGCACGATGCAAAAGCGGGCTTCACTTTTGAAAAGGATTATTCAATAACATATTAAGGAGCTTTGAAATGACTTCGGTTTTCTTGATGATAAAAAATGTTTTTCATGCTGCGGTTGCGGTTGTCATGCTCATTCCCATTATGCTTACAATGGGCGATGCGGGCGACCCGGATGCTCCCGTTGAAACCTATATTTCAACAAATCCTTATATCACGGAACATCTTGACCCCGATATAGCCGCTCACCGTTCGGGTGCGGGTCTCGCACCGCAGAATACCCTCATGGCGTTTGAAAACATTCTTGCTCAGGCTGACACGCTCGGTGTTGACACTTTTGAGTTTGATGTTCAGATTACAAAGGACGGAGAGCTTGTTCTTCTCCATAATCTTACATACGATGACACGACAAACGCTGTTGAAGCTTTCGGAAGAAGCAATGTTTTGGTTTCGTCAATTACGCTCGAAGAGGCTCAGGTGCTCAATCTCGGCGAAAATTTCAAAGGCAGCGGAGATTATCCCTACAGAGGTCTGAGAGGTGAGGATATACCTTATAACCTCAGGGTTGTGACCTGCGATGAAATCATTGATTTTGTTGAGGCAAACAGCAACGGTAAAAAATATAATTATTGCATCGAAATCAAGAGCATGCTGGCTGACAGCTACAGAGCGGTTGATAAGCTTTATTCGATTATTACCGAAAGAAATCTTGAAGACAGAGTTATCTGGTCAACCTTTGCACCCGATACCTCGGCTTACATGAAAGCAAACTATCCCGGAATTTCACGCACGGCGGATGCCATAGAAGCTGTTCAGTTTTATTTCTATTTCAGAATGAACTGGGATTTGCGTGATGTCAGCCCGTCTTATGTTGCCCTGCAGCTTCCCTACGGCTCGAATGCACTCGATAATCTCATAAATCTCGGCACAAGAGAAATGCTCAATTATGCACATTCAAACGATATTGCCGTTCAGTACTGGACAATCAACAGCGAAGAAGAGGTCAGGCTTCTCACCGAAAACGGTGCGGACTGCATTATGACCGATTATCCGCAGATGGCTTATGAAGCGGTGAATTCAATAAAATAAGCATAAATCAAAACCTCACGGGAGTATCTGTCTGCTCTCGTGAGGTTTTTATAATATATTTTGTTTTATTTCTTGAACATATCCGATTTTTTGCCGAGAACTTTATTATAAGGCATGAGCATGCCTTCGTTCATCATGTTGCCCATTTTTGACTTTATTTTCGGCGAAGAAACAAGACCGCCCACGAGATACATTGCGAGCATTTTGCCTCTCTGCTTCTGCGGGAAGTCATACTGACCGTGCTCCTTATAGAATTTATGGTCAGCCTTCATCATGCCCTGCATAAGCCAGATAAGGTCACGGAATATTTTTGCACCGCCCACACCGTAGAAATTCTGCGGAGGAACATAGCCTGAGCTGAGTGCATATTCAAGTGATTTTGCAAGTGTATCTATTTCGGCATCGGGATTTGTTTCGTCTGTTGCTACGCCTGCAAGGAAATTACAGCCTACCTGTGCACGGCCTTCAACAATCATCTGAAGGTTGAATTCTTCCGAATAATTGCCGCTGATAAGATAACCCATCGGCATACCCATGGTAACCGTGCGGTGCCCGTTGCAGAACTGACGGTCATCATAAAGCTTGAATGATGCTCCCATGGAATGGTCTTTTATCGAAAAAGCGATAACGATTGACTGTGCACTCTGAATGGTGTTTCTCAGAAATTCGTCAAATTTATCTTTATAAACGCATTTTCCCGAAACGGCACATTCAAGACAGCCGAGACAGCCTCCGCTGAAGGGATATTCCCTGATGTTGACAACTCTTGTTTTCCTCGGCATAACGGCACGGAAGCGGTCAATCATGCTCATAAGCTGAGTGTCGGCTTCTTCGCAATTGGTGAGAACAACAACATCTCCCGTCTTTTCCGTGTTTGTGATATCCGCTTTGCTGACCGCAATATGCTTGGGCGGTGTGTTGCTGACGGAGCTTTTTTCGTAAATATTATTTTTTACGCAGAAGCTTACATATTCAAGAAAATCGCAGGCTTCCTTCTGCCCTTTTTCTGTCAGAAGGTCATCCATATCGGCTGAAAGACCCCTGATATACTTAATTCCCATGTCGCAGCAGTTATCCTGAATGTATCTGTGTGCGGTAACATCATAGAAATGCTTCGAAGTTGAAAGCTGTGTTGCGTATTTATCGCTGAAATCAATTCCCGATTCCTTCATAAGCTCAATGAAGCGGTGGAGCTGATATGGTGCGATAAAAGTATAAACGGGATATGAAAAGATAATCAGCTCAGCCTTTTTAAAAGCTTCTGCAGCAGCAGAAAAGTCCTTTTCAAAAGCCTTGATTTTTCTGCCGGCATCAAGGATTTCAAAGCTGTGACCGGGATATTTCTGCATAAGATAGTTTATTGTCTGAAGTGTGATGCTGTATTTGCCCTTCGGGCTGCCGTTCAATACGAGAATATTCATGTCAATCACCTTTTTGATTTTCTTATACATATAATTTAGCACAAAAAAATCTTTTTTTCAACAATTTCATACATAATCGTGCGGATTTACATGCGGGAAAAAGGCTGTGCTTTTAATAATTGTGCAAAGTTTCGGAAGGGCTCCGCCCTTGCCCGATTATATAAAACGTACAATTAAGTATAGGGCGGGATGCCCACATCCCGCCGTCGATAAAACAAAACCGAAATCTTTCACTTTTCATTTGCAGTATATAAAAAACACATGCACAGTTTCTGAACTGCACATGTGTTATTGGAATAATAAATATGGGTTATTCTATTTCCTGCTGGAGATTGCGGAAGGCATCGGAGCTGAAAAATTCTTCAAGAGAAATATCCAGACCGTCGCAAATCATTTTGATTGTTACGATTCCGGGATTTTTACTGACTCCGTAAATGATATTTTTTATTGTGGACGGGGGAATTGCGGCGAGATTTGCAAGACCGTTGATTGTTATGCCTTTTTCGCTGCAAAGCTCATTGATTCTGAGTACCACGGCTTCTCTTGTTTTAATCTGCATATTTACCCTCCGTTCCTTAATGTTATTATTGAAAATAATCTTATATATTGATTTTACCTGAAAAAAGAGATATAATGGACTATATATAGATTATAGACCGTCAATATTTTAAAATTTATGTAAATTTTTTACCGAAAAGTGAACTTTTTTGGAATTTCGGTTGTCTGCGGAGGCGGCACGGGCACAAACCCGTGCTTTTTTATTGCCAACCGATTTATAATATGGTAGAATATAAATATGAATCCGTCTTGATTTTCGGGAGGTAATGTTATGACACAAAAAGAAATGTTTTCATCGGCGGAATGGCTTTGTGCAGGAGAGTGCGGTGAGGATAAATTTTGGTTTCTGAAGAGCCGCTTCAATGTTGAAAATGTGAAAAAAGCGGCTCTCCGTGTGCTCGGTCTCGGCTTTTTTCATTGCTGCATAAACGGAAAAAGAGTCAGCGAGGATTTGTTTCTGCCGCTCAATACCGATTTTGAGCCGAGGGAGAATTTTCCCGTCAGCGAGGTTGTCAGCGGTCACCGCATTTATGTTCCCGAATATGATATAACTTCAATGCTCAGAAACGGAGAAAATGTTATCGTCATTCATTTCGGCGGAGGATGGTATACCCGTGACAACCAGAAAAAATTCGGCGATGCAAAGGCGATATGGAGAATTTACGGCGAGGATGAGAACGGAGTGTTTGATTTTGTTTCGTCAGAAAATGATGAAATTGCAGAAAGCTTTGTGAAGAATTATGATTTCACCGAGGGCGAAACGCATGATTATACCTGCATGAATCCCGACCTTGTTATGTCAGGCAGCGGTGATATCGGGTGGAAAAATGCAGTTGCTGCAAAGCCTCTTGACACCGATTATCTTTTCAGTGATTGTCAGCCCGACAGAGTTATAAAAAAGCTTGATGCCGTGCAGATAAAAAAGAATGACGGCAGCACCGTTTATGACTGCGGAGTAAACACAACGGGCTATCCGCTGCTGAAGCTGACGGGCAATGCGGGCGAAAAGGTTAAAATTATTTTTTCGGAAGAATTGTCGGATGACGGCAGCCTCAACAAAAAATTCACTCAGGATCAGTATATGGAGTTTGTCTGCGACGGAACGGAAAGAACTGTTCATCCGCTTTTTACATGGCTTGCGTTCAGATATTTTGAGGTGTTCGGAAATGCCGTTCCCGAATGTGTTGAGGTTGTTCATACCGATGCGGAAATAATATCGGATTTCAGGTGTGACAATGAGCTTCTCAACTGGATTCACGATACCTTTGTCAATACTCAGCTTACAAATATGCATTCAGGCATACCCTCGGACTGCCCTCATCTTGAACGCAGAGGCTATACGGGTGACGGACAGCTTACCTGCCATGCGGTAATGAATATTCTTGATGCGGAGAGGTTTTACCGCAAGTGGATAAACGATATCCGTGACTGTCAGGATACCCTGACGGGTCATGTTCAGTATACCGCACCTTATACCCATTCGGGCGGAGGTCCCGGCGGCTGGGGCGGTGCAATAGTTGAGGTGCCTTATCGGTTTTATAAGCATTACGGTGATAAATCCGTGCTTGAGGAATGCTATCCGCATATGCTCCGATATTTTGATTATCTTGAGTCACATTCCGAAGGAAATCTTGTTGTGAGCGACAAGGAAGGAGAGTGGTGCCTCGGCGATTGGTGCACACCAACCTCCGTTGTTCTCCCTGCACCCTATGTCAATAATTATTTTTATATAAAAGCACTCGGAAGATGCATTGAAATTGCAGAAATCATCGGCAAAGAGGATGATATTCCCATGTTTGAAGAACGCCTTGCTCAGCGAAAAAAAGCGGTTATGGCGGCGTATTTCAACAAATGGGACGGAAATTTCCTCGGCGGTGTTCAGGGTGCAAATGCCTTTGCGGTTGATATGGGTCTCGGTGATGAAAGAACATATAAAAATATCGTTGAAAGATATTCAAAGCTCGGGGGCTATGACACGGGAATTTTCGGAACGGATATTCTGACCCGAATCCTTTTTGAAAACGGTGACGGTCAGCTTGCGGCAGATTTGCTCATGTCGGATTCTCTGCATTCCTTTGCCGAAATGAAGCGCCTCGGAGCAACAACTCTCTGGGAATACTGGCCCGGTTCACTCAGAGACCGTTCGCATAACCATCCGATGTTCGGTGCGGTTACTGCTTATCTTTATGATTATCTGCTCGGAATCCGTGCAAAGGATAACTGTGCGGCTTATTCGGAAGTAATCGTTTCGCCCGTAATAGTTGACGGCGTGAGCAGCGTTGAAGGGTTTATGACTCTTGCAGGCGGAAAGGTTTCCGTTGCATATAAAAAGAACGGAGAAGATGTTGAATTTTCAATAATTATCCCCGACGGTATGCCTGCGGAATTTGTTTTCGGCAATGAAAAAAGAGTGCTGGCAGCAGGAGAAAACAGCTTCACAATTAATATATAACCGAAAAACCGCCATGCAAGCTGCACGGCGGTTTATTGCTATCCTATATAGTAGTTATAAAGTTTTCTTACCTTGACATATGCGGCTTCGATTTTCTGCATAACGGCTTTGAAAAATTCTGCAATTCCTGAGGGTGATTCTTCTTCTGCCGAAGCTTCCCCTGTTGCGGTGCTGTCAAAAACAAAAGCAAATCTGCCTCCGGGTGCAGCATCACCGTTGACATAAAATGCGGTTGCATCGGAGCCGAGAAGATTATCAGACCATTTGAAGCTGAATTTTATATCTTCACCCGTAAGACCGAGTGCATTTCTCGGAACGGCAAACTGAAGGATATTGCCGTTTACGGAGTAATCAACCTTGCAGACCTCCTCAAACTCAATGCCGCCTGCAGATTTTTCGAGGGTTGCTTTACCGTTTTGCGGCGATGTTCTGTTGACGAGGAATTCAAATCCCTCCCAATTCGGAGAAATTCCGCTCGGGTCCATGTCAATCAGCAGACGCATCCAGTCTGTGTCGGTTGACGGCGTGAGTTCGTCAGCGGTTCTGACATAGAAATAAATGTTATCTTTGTCATAGGCAACCTTAGATTGAACAATGTCGTTGCGGAAGGTGCTGTTTGTGTAATTGCAGCCCTTCCAGCCCTTGCTGTCACGCACCTCACTGCCGCGGTAATGATTGTATTCGGGCAGGATGCTGTCCCATTGAGAAACATCTGCATTAATGTCGATTGTTTTTTCGGCATTGGTTTTCGGCAGAGGATCGGCACCCTTGAAACGCCGCACATTTTCAACGAGCTGATAATAGTAGTAGTCCTTGAGTATACCTGCGGAGGGCTCGATGTCACGGCTGTATTCTGGATTATACTGGTCGGGAAAAGCGTTTTCGGTTCCCACCCAGCTTTGCCATCTTCCGGCAATCCATTCGTTGAAGCCCGTTACAAAAATAATTTCGGGGTCCTGTGATATGGCATAATCCCATTGCTGCTGAAAATTCAGACCGTAAAACATTGAGTTTTCAATGCTCTTGTCAACGGTAATCTCCTTGCCTGCATAGGTGTATTTGTAGGAATAATCTCCGTCGGCGAAGCTTCTGCCCTGAACCGTGCCCTCGGGGCTGTTCATGGCAATAAGCCCGTTTTCGTTTGCGTTCTGTGCAACGGAAACGCACATTTCCTCAACTCCGCCGAAAAGTCTTGTGCCGAATCTGGTCTGCTCGTAATCCGAACACCAGCCCCATGTATCTTCGTAGTATTTTGTGTCATCGGCAAAATAGGTTGACTCATTATCCCTGAAGGTGAAGAAATTGAAAATCTCCTTATCTTTTTCAACGGAAAGGTCAAGAGCTCCGATATCCGCCATAAGCATGGGCTTTCCGTCCCACATAAACCAGAAATCGCTGTATCTGCCTTTGCTGTAAAGGTTATCGTAGATATCATAAAGCTGAGTGCGTGTGTTATCATCGCCGCCGAAGTTGAGGATAAATGAAATATCGGGAGCATCAACACCGTCAGCCCTTGCCTCGCTCCAGACACGCAGAAGTGCCTCGTAACCCTCGGTAAAAACCTGAGTTCCGTTGGTGGTATCAAAAAATACAACATCAATGTCTGCATCCGCAAGAAGCTCGGCATGCTTACGAAGAACGTATTCATCGGTGTTGGTATAAAAACCGTAAAGCGGCTCATCCCAGAAATACGGTCTGCCGTCAGAAGTGCCGCCCCATGCGGGATGCTCCCAATCGTTGACCGCTTCGGGATATTTATCAAGCACGCTTCCTGTTGTTATCGGCTCCATATCGTTGACAAACGGGTAGTGCCATGTCCAGTAGAACATTGCAACATATTTTTCTTCTCTTTTATCTCCGACGGTATCGTTCAGCGAAAGAGTGCGTCCGAGACCGTCAACCGCTGCCCAGGTTGACGGATTGATTCTTGCAGAGGCATCGGTATCTGTTTTTGCGGCAGAAACCGAACTTCCGAAAACAAGCATCATGCAAAGAGCTGATGCGATAAATTTTTTCAGCTTCATTTCTACACCCCGATTATATTTTTTATTCTAATATAACAGCAATCCTTGCAAAAATCAACACCGATAAAACAAATTGATTTTTCACGCAGGTGGAAAGACGGATTTTGATTTGTTTGTCGTTTTTATAATAAAAAACTTTACTTTTCAAACGATTATTGTTAAAATATAACAAGAGTACGGGTGCACGGGGTACTCCGAAGAAAGAGCATTGCCGATGAAGAATCTGTATCAGACAAAGGAGAGAAAATTTATGAAAAACAGAATTAAAAAAGCGGTGTCCGTTCTTGTTGCCGTAAGTATGATTTTCGGCTGCACATCTCTTGCCCATGCAGAGAATACGGCGGCGGATAACAGCGGAATCATGTTTTGCACCAATGCAATCAACGGTTTGCTCAATGCCGTTTTTATGGGCTTCGGAGCACTGTTCCCCAAGGATTTTGTGTCGGTTGAGGATTACGAAAGCGAAAACTTCTATGAGGGAACAAAGGCGTTCCTTGATGAGCCTGCAGATGATGCAAAATGGCATCTCGGCTTCGGTAAGGCAAGCATGGTTCCCGAAAATCTCAGAGACGGTTCAAAGGAATATTACACGGGCGGATATTTCACGCAGAAAATCAACGGGGTTTATGATGACCAGGGTGCGAATGCCGTTGCAATCAGCGATAATTCGGGCAGGGGCACGGTTATTATGGTAACGATAGACGGAATCGGCGTGTGCAATGATGATGTCCGTGCCATGCGTTCAGAAGCCGAACGCAAGCTTGAAGAAGCGGGCATAAAAAGCGATATTGCCGCAATCAATATCAACAGCACGCACTGCCACACGGTTATTGATACTCAGGGCTTCGGTCTTGAGCCTCTTATAAAAACCATTTTTCAGAATCTTTTTTCATTCCTTCCCTTTGTTGAAAAAACAAGAAGCATAGATCCCGAATTCCACGGACTTATGATTGACGGTGCATCCGATGCAATTGTTGAAGCATATAAGAATATGGAAGCGGGCGAGCTTTATTATTTTGAAACCGCAACCATCGGCAGAAGTGAAAGAAACAACAACTACATGGATGATGAATACGGTTATATCTTCAACAAAAGATACGATACGGAAGGCTATCAGCATGTGATTGCATGCTTCAAGTTTGTTCCCGATAACAGTGAATCAAAGCCCACCGTGCTTGCGAATCTCGGCGGTCATCCCACAACAATTGACAGAGCAACGAAGCTTCTCTCAGCCGACTACCCCAACTTTATCGAAGAAAAAATCAATGCGGCAGGCATGAATTTTGCTTTCATTCAGGGTGCACAGGCTCCGATTTCGGTTGATAAGGGTGCTGTTCAGACTCAGGAAATCCTTGATGAGGTCAATGCTCAGATTGCAGAAAATCCCGTTGTTAAGGATTATGAGAGTGCAAAGAAGCTCGGCTATGAATTTGCAAGGCTTATTCTCGAGGCGGAAAAAAACGCAAAAAAGGTTGAGCCTGTTATAAATGTCAGAATGTCGGAGGTCACAATACCTCTTGAATACGGTCTTATGGAGCTCGGTGCTGTTTCGGGTCTTCTCGGAATGACGGTTGTCCGCGATAAATCCTCACCGAGCAAATATTCAATCATCAGCGAGGTCGGTTATCTTGAATTCGGAACGGATATAGTGATGCTTACCGTTCCCGGAGAGCTTGTTCCTCAGATGGTTTACGGCAATGTTGTTGATAAAACGCAATCCTATCTCGGCACGGATTGGGAGCTCGATATCACCTCGGAGCTTATCGGCAAGGATAAAACGGTTCTTGTCATGGGACTTTGCAACGATGCAATCGGATATATCGTTCCCGATAACGATTATGCACCCTTTATTGCGGATTCACTCTGGAATACCGATATGGGCGAAAAGCTTTTCGGCGAACCGCACAGACACTATGAAGAAATGCTTTCGGCAGGAAGCAAAGCGGGCTCAACGGTAATCGGAGCATTGAATGATATTGTAAACGAAGTAAATAAATATTGAAAAAGGGAAGAGAAAGCTTTTGAAAAAACCTAATGTAATTATTATAATGACGGATGATCAGGGCTACGGAGACCTGAGCTGCATGGGAGCGACCGACTTTAAAACACCCAATATTGATGCGGTTGCCGAAAGCGGAATCCGTTTTTCGTCAATGTATTCGGCGTCTCCCGTGTGCTCTCCGTCAAGAGCCTCTTTGCTCACGGGCAGATATCCGGGAAATGCGGGAGTAAGAGCCATTCTTGCGGGTCACCGCAGAGCCTCGGGGCTCACTCCGAGGGTTCCCACCATTGCAACGGCGTTGAAAAAGCTCGGTTACGCAACGGGAATAACAGGAAAATGGCATCTCGGGCTTAAGGACGAATGCAGACCGAATTCAAACGGCTTTGATGAGTTTTCAGGCTTCCTTGCAGGTTGCGTTGACTATTACTCCCATATATTCTATTGGGGCATGTCAGACGGAAACACAAACCCGACGCACGACCTCTGGGAAAATGATGAAGAGGTTTATGAAAACGGTGAATACATGACCGAAAGAATAACACGCAAAAGCGTTGAATTCATCCGCAACCATAAGGAAGAGCCGTTTTTTCTCTATGTTGCATATAATGCACCGCATTATCCCATGCACGCTCCCGACAAATACATAAGAAGATTTCCGTATCTTTCAAAGGACCGACAGATTATGGCGGCAATGATAAGTGCCGTTGATGACGGCGTGGGAGAAATCAGAAACGAGCTTATCCGTCAGGAGCTTCTTGAAAACACAATAATTTATTTTCAGAGCGATAACGGACCGTCAAGAGAGTCTCGTAACTGGCTCGACGGCACCGAGGATTATTATTACGGCGGCACCGCAGGAATTTTCAGCGGCCATAAGTTCAGCCTTTTTGAAGGCGGAATAAGAATTCCCGCAATTCTGAGCTGGTACGGACGGACAAATATTACCGTTGAAAATGCACCGCATATCTCAACCGATATTTTCCCGACTCTGCTTGAGCTTTGCGGCGGCAATCCCGATGAATACGAGCTTGACGGAATGAGCCTTGTTCCGCTGCTCGACGGAACGGGAACGGCGGAGCATGAATACCTTTTCTGGGAAATGGAGGGTCAGACGGCTGTTCGAAAAGGGAAATATAAGCTTGTGCTCAACGGTCAGCTTGTTGAAGGCGAGGAGCAGAGAGCCGAAGTGTTTCTTTCGGACCTTGAAAATGATCCGGGTGAAAAGCACAATCTTTCGGATGAAATGCCTGAGCTTTGCCGTGAAATGAAAGAAAAAGCCCTTCAATGGCGTGAAGGCATTGAGAAAACATGGGACATGGAATTTGCAAAAAACTATCCGGGTCTTACCTGATAACGGAGCACATAAATCTTATGAAAAACACAGAACGGCAGAAATGACGGTGCTGTAAAAATTGAAGGAATGAATATGAAAAACACAGACTCTTTGGAAATTATTTTTATCAGACATGCCGAAACGCAGTATGATAATATCGGAGACCGTGACCCGAGCGACGGAGAGCTTACCGCAAAGGGTGAGCTGCAATGCACGGAGCTCGGCGAAAAGCTCAGGGATTTACATATTGATGCATATATCACAAGCTCTCTTTTACGCAGCTTCAAAACGGCAACGGGTGCATGTAAAGCAAGGCAGGATGAACCGCTGCTTGAAATCTGTCCCGAGCTTATTGAATGCGGCTGCACACCCGGATATTACGGCTGCAGCGAGGCTTATCTTCAGCGATATTACAAAAACACAAAAATGTGCGAAAAGCTGTTCGGTACCGATGCGTATGAATTCGGCTGTGAGGCTTTTGAGGATAATGTCGTGCGTGCCGAAAAGGTTATTTCCTATATAAAAAACAGATTTACATTCGGCGAGCGTGTTGCGGTTTTCAGTCATCACGGATTTCTTGAATACCTGATTCCCACGGCTCTGGGAGTCAGACCGCATGAGTTCAGATTTGCACTTGATAACATTTCGGTTACCGTTGTTGATTTCTGCCGTGACGGAAACACCGTGCTGCGGTGGGTGAATAAATAGCCGGAGCACGGAATTTCAGTCCGCAATATACATATAGCAGCAACGGAGAATGATATGAACAGAATAATTGAAATAACAGATTTTTTTGCACCTGAGCTTGATGTGTATGCACGGCTGAGTGAGGTTCAGCTGTTAAACAGAGAGTTTCCCGAAAAGGGTTTGTTTATAGCAGAAAGCCCGAAGGTTATCGAACGTGCTCTTGATGCAGGCTATGAGCCGGTCTCCTGCCTTATGGAGAAGAAGCATATTGAGGGCGAAGGCAAGCGTATTCTTGAAAGGATCGGGGATGTTCCCGTTTTTTGTGCGGAATTTGATGTTCTGACACAGCTGACAGGCTTCAAGCTTACGAGAGGTATGCTGTGTGCCATGAAGCGGAAGCCTCTGCCCGATGTAAGAGAAATCTGTGAAAATAAAAAAAGAATTGTTATACTGGATAAGGTTATGAATCCGACCAATGTAGGTGCCGTAATCCGTTCGGCAGCGGCACTCGGAATGGATGCGGTAATTCTGACCCCGGGGTGCTCCGATCCTCTTTACAGACGTGCAGCAAGGGTCAGCATGGGAACGGTGTTTCAGATTGACTGGACTTTTTCGGCGGATGACAACCTTGATGAAATAAAATCTCTCGGCTTTAAAACAGCAGCCATGGCACTCAAGGATGATTCCGTTTCCGTTAATGACCCGAGACTGACGGAAGCAGATAAACTTGCCGTCGTTATGGGAACGGAGGGTGACGGACTTTCCGCACAAACCATATCCGCATGTGATTTCACCGTGAAAATACCGATGTATCACGGCGTTGATTCGCTGAATGTTGCGGCGGCTTCCGCGGTCGCGTTCTATCAGCTCGGCAATAAGCAGAACGGTGTCTGATAATTGCTGAATGCAATAATACTTCAAATATAAAAATGACTGAAAAGAAACAAATGGTTATTTGAAATTCTATGCATAATAATATCGGCTTGAACAGGTTTGATTTCCCGTTCAAGCCGATTTGTTTTATAGCATTCCGCTGGGTTCTTAATGTATACGGAGGTTATGATGAACTGCCTACCAAAGAAGATGACTTGAAAAACAATACACAGCAAGGAGTTAAGAACGGGTTTATACGGGGAGCGTTGAACGAAAGCATAACGGCATAACAAAACAGAAAAAGGTCGCAGATCCAAACAGTCTGCGACCAATCAAAAAACTCTTTTTAAGCAAAAAATTGAGTATTCATAGGCAAATCCCTTATGAATATGAAGAACAAGGTTATAAAACAAGGGAAGAACAAATTGATGAGCTTGTTGCAGACCAGATGTTTGAAGTTTTTGCAAACGAGAGAGCTGTAAAAGAATTTGTTGCAAAAGACAGAACACTTGCACAAAAGGTTTTCGACCATATCAAGAGTCTTATCAATGATATCAAAGCTATTTATAAAAAGCTTATATCGACGGGACAGTATGAAGATATGGCTGCTTGGCAGGAAGATTTGGATGCTCTTCAAAAGGTTAACGATATGATGCTTGATGCTTTGAACAACATCGAGCAGAAAAGCAAGGCAGAAAAAAACACCTCTGATGAGGTGCATAACAGTACGAAAAGAGGAGAGGACATCACCCGTGCTGATATTGATAGCTTGCGAGAAATTGGCAGAAAAAGCATAAACGAATTTACAAGTGAAGATTTGCAAATAGCTGAAAAGTGGGCTAAAAAGTTTTACAGAGAGCTTGGAGCGAAATCCCCGTTCTTTCGTGCTTGGTTTGGTGATTGGAGAGAGAATGACCAAACTTCAATCACAGTTGCTTCAATTCCTAAGTATATTGCAGGCAACGCAGAAAGAGTGAAGCAAAGAGGAACGGTTGTATGCAAGGATACTACACAGGGTGATAGTGACGGTTGGACGATTAATATCTCAAGGCAGGGCGAAACCAACACAATATCTCATGCAGGAAAAGGAAGGCTATCCGAACTCGGCTTATCCAACATTCGTGGCTTAATTGAAAATGCAGTTTTGCTTGACACAGAGGTACACGAACATCATGCTAATAATTCAAAGAGTCCTGAAACTGACCGTATTGCATTTGATCATAAATTATATGCATTGGGAGAAGATGTAAACGGAATAGTTGGACTTTACAAAATAACTGTTGAAGAAATATTCCAAGACCCCAAACATCCCGATTATAAACGCTTTCACAATCTTAAATATATAGAAAAAGTAGCTGAAAACATCGGCAGCCTTACTGACGAGAACAAAGCACGTCACGCAGAATCTACAAATGATGTTTCAACTACTAAGTATAGTGTAGCCGATTTGTTTGCGTTTGTCAAGAAATATGATGCAGAATTTCAGCCCAAACCTGCAAGCAAAATTGTGAATGCAGACGGCACACCGAAGGTGATGTATCACGGAACCAAAACAGAAAACGGGGAGTTTTATGTTTTTGATTATTCAAAAGCAAAAAAGCGTGGTGGTTTAGGTTTTAAGTCTTTGGGCAAGGGAAATTATTTCACTTCACAACAACTCAACGGAACAGAGCTATACGGAGAGAGGATTATTAAATCATATCTTGATATTAAAAATCCATATGAGTTTTACGGAACAAACTTCAAAACAGAAGTATGTAACGCTTTGGGTTTGAGTGAAAGTATATCGTACGATGACTTGCAGAGTGAAATGCGAACACAAGGCTATGATGGCGTAATCTTATACGGCAAACAAGGAGTGATTGGTATTGCTGTTGCTTTTGACAGCAATCAAATCAAATCCGCAGACCCGGTAACCTATGATGACAAAGGCAAGGTCATTCCTTTGTCACAGAGGTTTGACACAAGTGAGGATGATATAAGATTTGCTACGAAAAGATATTGGAAACCCAATATGCCAAAGGCGGACCTTGAACACATAAGACTTGTTGCAAAAAATGAGCTTTATAAAACCGATAATTATCTTGATAATATCACAAAATGGTTGTATAATAGTAAAAACGGAAAAACTTATTTTGCATTATACAGCACAGAAAATGAGAGTGAGCCTACAATTCTCTATGCATCGATTGATGACCTTGCCGCAAGAGAGCACAACTTTATTTTGGATTATGTGATAGAATTGGAGCGTGAGTCTGATGACCGAAGATCAAAAACTTTTAACGAGATATTTAATAGACTTAAAAACTCCAATAACCTGCGGACTGTTCATAGTGTCGTGTATGGAAACGGAAGAAATGATAATGGAGATGTTTCAGTACATAGTGGACAATCCAGAGGCGGAATAGGAGAGCCTTTTGATATGATTCCTTATTTTAAGGATTTAATAAGTCTCATTCAAGGATATGATTCAAACAGAATGGACACTCAAGTGCTTGCAAACATTGCTGACGTCAGCAAAACGTTGCTCAACTCAAACAAAACACCTTGGGAAAAAATCAAATCTGTGCTTAATGCAACGGGAATGGTGACAGGATTACCTTTTAAGAATGTTGTCAGAGACGTGGAAATGATTGTTAACGGAGCAAGAAAGATAATATCAGGAGATTATGAGCCCACAACACTTAAAGGTATAGAATATGCAATCAAGGGTGCGTATGACAGCACAAACTATAAACTTCTCGATGTTCCCAATCTTGCCGAACAAGTCATAGAAGCACATCTTAATGGTGACAAAGCACATTATGACAAGCAATGGAACAATATGCTTGAGAAGTACGGTGGTGACGAGAAAACAGCTAACGCACAGATTAAAACGGCACTTGGCAAAATGTATAAAGAAGATAAAATCAGCAAATCTGATGCCGAGAAAATTTTGGTGGATATGTTTGAGATGAAACCTAATGACATACATTTTAAGCTTGAGGAATGGAAAACGGGAGAAGATAAATACGATGATTGGTACGAAGCGGTCAGATCGGGAAAAAACATCGCTTCTGTAGCAAGAGAATACAAAAAGTACGGAATTGACAAGTCTGCTTTGTCGAGCTGTATAACATCCGAATTCAAAGAAGAGTATTTGTCTTTGAGAAAAACCGACCCGACACAAGCAAGTGTTTTGAGAACAAAACTTCTTAACGCATATGTAGCTCTTGGCTATGACCGTAAAGAAAAATCGGAAGATATTGACGAATGGGTCAAGCAAGAAAAAAAGAAAAAATAAAAAAGAAGGGGGAGCTTCGGCTCTCCCTTTGTAATTAAGGAGTGGTGCAAATGATTGTCTACAAATTTTCTCTTGAGCTGACTAAAAACGGAATTCAAAAGAGAATTCATGCAAAAGCAGGGGAGTTTAATTCAAGAAAACTTGTTGTGACTCTTACCGAATCAGGAAAGATTTATAACCTTGATGGACTTTCTGCTGATGTCTTTTTTGACAACGGAAACAAATCGGCAATTCCCCCTGAACGAGTGAATGATACTTTTGAGTATGTTCTTCCGTCTGGTATGCTTGCAAAAGAAGGACAATGGATATGTGAGCTTAAAATCACAGATGAAAACGATTCGGTTATATATTCACCGATGTTTGAAGTGGTTGTCGAAAAGAGCGTCGGTAATGTTAACACAGGTGATTCAGATGAAGTTGGCGTTGCTGTGCGATATCAGGAAGAAATTACAGAAGCCACAGAGGAAATCGAGGACTTGAGCGATAATGATTCTTTTGTCGTGCATGACCAAACGGAAAAGAAAGTTAAAAGATTTCCGTGGGAAAATTTCATCAGGAAGCATGACGAGGATATTCACAAGAACAAGAGTGTGATCGATAAGCTTTCCGAAGAAAATGAGTCTCTTGTTTTTAATGGCAAGAAAATTGCAGCTGAATCGTTTACAGAACCTATAGTGTTTAATAATAACTATGATGCTACATCGAAGTCTGACTCTAATTTAAAGTTTTCCGATTTTTTTTCAGGTGAAAAATTTACTTATTCTGTTTATTCTATATGCTCATTCCTGCTTTCTGAAGATGAATATGGATATGAGGAAGGGTATAACTTTATCGGAAAAAGAGTGGCAAAAATTGAGTTTGGGTTTTATGATGCAAACGGAGACATAAAATGGGTGGATATTAAAAGCTTTAATGAAGTCGGTGAGTTCTATTTTTATGTTCCCTTGATTTCAGATGTCTATCTTTTGGAAGGATATGGATATCGATACAATTGCTTCGGAACGATAAGCTGGATTGGTGTTACAACGAACAAGTATCTTGAGGAAATTAATAACTTAAATCACGCAGGATTTCGAGTCACATTTTACAACGATTAATTTTGGAGGTAATATTATGTTAATCAGAAGAAAATTTTCAGCCACAAAAGACAACTGCATGGTGCTTGTGCATCATCCCAATCAGAATGATGTTACATTCTGTGCGGAAATGCCCGGCCGTGAAACAGTCGCAAGAGATATCGTTGCTGTCAAGAATAACGGCAGATATCTTGACGACATGGAGGGCGGCGAAGTCAAGTATTTCCTTGATGAAAAAGACAGCGGTCTCCGCAAGCTTGCAACAATCAACTTCCCTGACGGCATCCCCGAGGATTATCTTGAAAACCTCAACAGCTATAAGTGCGAGGACTTCATCGTCGAGTATCGTGAAGAATGCATCGTGGAGGTTGAGTGATGGCAGAAATCACCCTTACTGAAATCGAACACCGTCTTAATGCCGCCGAAGAAAACATAAAAGAACTGTTTGGCAAGTTCAACGGAATTGATAAAAATCTTGTTGCAACAACAACCACGCTAAACAATCTCTTAACTCTCGTAGGAGAACTGAAAGCGGCAATCGAAACACTCAAAGCAAGACCTTCCGCATGGTGGGACAAACTCATTTTTGCTCTCATCGGTGCAGCTGCAAGCGGAATCATTTCTTATTTCGTAAAGTGAAAGGATGATTAAAATGACAAAAGAAAAGGTTATTGATATTCTTGAAAGAGCCGGTAAAACCTTCTTGCAGGCGTTCCTGTCAGCAATATCGGTTGATGTTCTACTCGGTGTAACAGATTTTGCTGCATTAAAGAAAGTCGGTATTTCAATGCTCATCGCAGCACTTGCAGCAGGCATTTCCGCTGTATGGAATATGGCTCTTGATGCAATCAACAGGCGTTTTGCTTCAAAAGAAGCAAAAGCTAACGGAGGTTAAAAATGGCTGAAATCATCAACGCAAAAATCCCACTTCTCAAAAAGGGTTATCACCGTATGACCTTGCCTTTTGGTAATCAAAAGCTTGGCGATGAAGATTATCTTCACAAAGGAATTGACCTCACGGGAAAAACCGATGTAAGCGGCGGTTATGACAATATTCTTGCTTTTGCTGACGGTGAGGTTATTACTGCAGGCTATCTGAGTGACACGGGATATTGGGTGCGTATCCGTCATACGGGCGGCATCATCACCCGATATATGCACATGAAGAAAGGCAGTATCAAAGTCAAGGTCGGAGACAATGTCAAAAAAGGACAGGTTATCGGTTCAATGGGTTCGACAGGTAACTCAACCGCAAGACACCTTCATTTTGACATTTCTTATCCCGGTAATGTAGTTCTGAAACACGGCGGTTTTTATGTTTCGTCACAGAATGTCACATACGTTGACCCCGTTCCGTATGTAACGGGCGAAAAATCAATTGCAACTTCAACCGCAACATCAAAGTATACAACGGGCAAATATAAGGTTGTCAGAGCTGTTAATGTCAGAAAAGGTGCAGGCACAGAACATCCGAGGGTTATGTATAAGGATTTCACTGCAAACGCCAAAGAGCAGATTAAAAAGCTCGGTGGCAAACCCGAAGATAACGACTTCCCTGCAGGCATGATTCTTGACATTTCAAAAGTAGACGGCAACTTCGGTAGATGCCCTTCGGGTTGGATTTCACTTAATCTGTGTAAAAAGACGGACAATTAAGTTCGTTAAAAACAACAAATTTAACGAACATGATACTTTAAAACACATTAAAATTCTTTAAAGTAGGTGATTTTACGGAAGTTGTTATAATGTTTTTCACGCATCTTCTTAAATCAGCGGAATATTTCATCATCGAGGGCATACCAACCATTCCCTTTGAACATTGGGCGGAAATCCCCGGTGCACTTGCCTTCAACCTTCTCAAACTTATTGAAATCTACCTTTCGATGTTTTGATAAATAACTCAACGATTTATTAAACAACAGAAATCTTTGAGTTGAGAAGTAAAAAAAATCAGCAACAAGTCAAATTAAAAAACAAACAAATAAAATTACCGCCGGGTGAGATTCTTCCTCTCGCTCGGCGGTTTTGTTTTAAAATATGGCAATAGATATCGTTATAAAAAACTCTTGAAATATCAATGACATTTTTGTTAGAAATACGTTAGTAGTATGTTAGTAATATACCTATTTTTATCTTGTTTTATGATGTTTAAATAAAACATAAACCCTTGCTATACTTAAAAACTTTAAGCATTACAAGGGTTTATTGTTTTGGTTGCGGAGACAGGACTTGAACCTGCGACCTCCGGGTTATGAGCCCGACGAGCTACCAACTGCTCTACTCCGCGATATCTGTTTTGATGCTTATTTATTATACACTATCTGCACAAAAAGTCAATAGTTTTTTTAAAAAAATCAAAATATTTTTTGCTTATGCCGAAAAGGAGCCTTTGCATATCCGTTTTTTTATGCTTTCTTATTTGATTATATGCAAAATGCATATAAAGTATTCAATTTTGACAATCCTTTTTATTGCAGATTGACATGCACATTTAATATATGGTATTATAATTTATATATTATTTTAAGGAGATAGTGATATGGCTGTTAACGAAAATGCTGCAGCTCAGATCAGGGAAGAGCAGAATAATCATACTGAACATAAACGCTATGTGCGTCCCCGCGAAATTGCCGCCTATGCAATCACATCCTACGGTCTAAACAATCTCACGTCGTTCATTGGCTCAACAAAGCAGTATTTTATGATGAGCTTTCTCGGGCTGACGGGTAAGCAGTACGGCTTGCTCGGAACCGTGTCAACCGTATGGGATGCACTTGATGACCCGATCTCGGGCATTGTTATCGACAGATTCAGAACCCGTTGGGGCAGACTGCGTCCGTTTCTGATTTTGCCGATGCCTTTCTGGGCAATTGCATCAATACTTTTTTATATGATTCCCGGCTCTTTCACCTCGGGTCAGAAGTTTGCTTATGCACTTGTTACAACCATTATCTACGGAATCGGTTTTTCTTATCTCAGCGGCTGGGAGCTTTTGCTCTATAACATGACGCCGAACACCAACGAACGAAGTACGCTGATTGCAACTCAGAAATTTGTTAATCTTTTCACCTGGCTGCCCTCGCTCGTTCCCGTTTTTGTTGACTTTGTTCCCGGTGCAACGAAAAATGCGATAACTCAGCCTCAGGTATACACGGGCTTCTCCGTTTTCTTTGTGATTATTGCGGTATTGGGTGCGGTTTACGGCTTCTTTACGATGAAAGAAAGGGTTTCGATTGCATCCAAGGAAGAAATGAATCAGGTCGGATTTTTCAAAGCTGCAAAATCCATTATAACCTGTCGTCCGCTTGCCGCATTGCTTCTTTCGAACTTTTTCGGCGGAATCAAGGGCGTTGGCGGTGCTTCCGAAGATTTCTTCTGGCTTAACTGCACGGGCCGACTTTCAAACCGTCTTCTCTGCAGCTTGTTTACCGGCATTCCCAACTATGTTATAACCCCCGTTGCTCCTTCAATTATCAAAAAGTTCGGTCTTCGCACAACTGCGATTTCCGCAGGCGTTTTCAGCGGTGCCGCTTACACGCTTCTTTATTTTATCGGATACAAGCCCACGGGAAATTACTGGCTTGACTTTGCAATTGTAACAATCGGACTTACCGTTTGCGGACTGCCGAATCATATCATGGGCGTATGCGATCCGCTTCTTAAAGGAGATATGTATGATTATCTCGAATGGCAGAACGGCATCCGCAACGAAGGTATCGTAAATGCGGTTTCAAGCTATGTCAACAAGCTTTCGTCGAGCGTTCATGCCCTTCTTTCGGGTGTTGTTTTTGACTGGATTAAATTCACTCCTCAGCAGGATGTTTTCGGCAATATCGTTCCTCATACCGACCCGAAGGTTCTCAGAGGAATCTGGGGCATCTTCTGCCTTGCACCTGCGGTTGCGAGATTCGGCTACGGTCTTTCGCTTTTTGTGTTCAATGTTCACGGGAAAACAAAGGAGCGTATGCTTGCCGAGCTTGAAGAACACAGAAACGCAAGAGCTGAAATGAAAAAACAGAGCCTTGCCGAAATTGAAAATACGGAGAATTAAAATGATTGATTTCAAAATATTCAGTATTTATTCCGATACACCGCAGGCAAAAAAAGCAGCAGAGCTTTTTGCGGATGAAATAAAAATAAGAACGGGCGGTAACGCAGCTTTTTGTGAAACAAAAGAAAATTCAAACTTCATGTTTGAAACAGCTGCGGATATCGCAAGAGATGCCTATAAAATCAACTGCACGGAACGTGCCGTAACAGTTTATGCGAGCGGAATAAGAGGCTTTATTTACGGCTTCGGAATGTTCCTGCGTAAGATTGTTCCCGTTTGCGGAGTGCCTGTTCTGACAGAGGACATAACGGGAGAATACGCTCCCGATAAGTCGATCCGAGGTCATCAGATTGGCTACAGAACAACGCCGAATACATATGATGCGTGGAGCTATGAGGATTACCGCAGATGCTATCTTGACCTGATGTTTTTCGGCTCGAATATTGTTGAGCATATACCTTATGAAAAGGGCGTTTCAAAAAGAAACCGTCTTATGAAATATGATGAGGAGGAATTCCTTGTCAGGGCAACCGAAATGGCGGATGAATTTGACCTCGACGTTTCCTTGTGGCATCCCAACAATGACGGCGAAACCGTTGAGCAGGCGGCGGAGAGAAGGGGGAAGCTTTATTCAACCCTGCCGAGACTCAATGTTGTTTTTCCACCGGGAGGTGATCCGGGCGAGTTTGATGCCGATGAATTTGTTGCGAGATGCAGCGAAATTTCAAAGGCACTCAAAAAGGTTCATCCAAATGCACAGATGTGGCCTTCGGCACAGAAGCCTCATTCAATCCCGACATGGGGAGAAACCTTTATTGAAGAAATGGAAAAGCTGCCCGTGGAGATTGACGGCGTTATTCACGGACCCAACCATGCTTTTGACCTTGAAACCCTGCGACGCAGACTTCCTTCAAAGTATCCGATAAGGCTTTATCCCGATATAACCCATAATGTACGCTGCGAATATCCCGTTCATTTCGACAGAGATGACTGGCATTTTGCCCTGACAACGGGACTGAGCCGCGAGTGTACCAATCCCAGACCCCGTGAATACAGACAGATTCACCGCCTCACACGCCGCTATGTTGTCGGCTCCGTCAGCTACTCTGAGGGCATAACGGATGATGTCAATAAAGCGGTATGGTCGGATATGGATTTCTTCCCTGATTGCGACCTGAGAACAACCCTGCTTGACTACGCAAGGCTGTTTTTCTACGGTTCGGACCCTGAGATGATTGCCGACGGAATTCTTTCGCTTGAGCTTAACTGGCAGTGTGATCCTGCGGAGAATCCGACAATTGACCGCACCCTCGAAACCTTTGAGCTTATCGGTGCGAAATATCCCTTCCTTTCGGAAAATTGGAGATATCTTCAGCTGCTTATGCGTGCGAAGTGTGACTGGGTGGTCCGAAACAGACGCCTTTTTGAGCTTGAGCTGATAAGGCTTGCAGAAAAAGAAATCGCAAACGGAAGCCTTGATACGGCAAAAACCGTTCTTGAAACCGATTTCAGCGAAGCATATAAAAAGGAAAGAGCGGATATTTCCGCTCTCGCACAGAAGCTCTTTGAGCTTATCGGACTTCAGAGTGATATCGAAAACTACTGTGCCGATAACTGGGAGAGGGGAGCTGTGCTCGAAACAATCGACCTCCCCGTGACCGACAGAAAGTGGCTTCTCGGCAGAATTGATGCGGCAAAGGATTCTAATAATCCTGCGGAATATATGAAGAAAATCATCGCAAGAAATACAGTCAGACCCGATGAATATTATTTCTCTGTTGCTCTTAACGGGCTTGAGGAATGCGGTGTTGCCCAGACGGGTGAGATTTATATGAATTTTCAGGGTGACAGACCGAATGTCAACACAGGTGAAATGCCGACGGCAATGTTTAAGGTTTATGATAATCTTACCTTTAAGTGTAAGGTCGGCGGACTTGATTATGACGGCGATTACAAGCTGAAAATAACATTCTGTGATAAAAAAATCCCCGCACTCAACGCACATAAGATTACCGCAAACGGAAATGTTGTTTATTGCGGTCCTCAGTTCGGCGGAGAAAAGGATGAGGAATATGACCGCATGATGCTTGCACCCGGCTTTGAAACCGCAGCTTACACAATTCCAAAGGAATTTATCGAAAACGGCTGCGTGGATCTTGAATTCAGCGAGCCCTTCATGGGAATTATGTTCACGGAATTTTGGATTACACATGATTAAAAACACATTTTCTGTCATTCATCCCATAAAACCTGCATTCTGTAAGAAATTATTGACAATTTTGTTTTGTGAGAATATAATTAAGCCATAATAAAAACCGACCTCGTTCAACAAAAAATGACGGTTGGTTGTGAAAGGTAAGATGATTTTATGAAGAAAACCAAAAAGCTTATTGCTGCCATGCTCGTTGCGATGCTCCTTGTTTCTGTTTTTGCATGTAATGCGTTTGCGGCAAAAACTCCCTCGGTTGCTGAATTGCAGAAGAGCGTTGTACTTATTCAGTCTGAATTTAGATATACTGCCAGGTATTTGCCGGAGTATTCTTTTTCTATGATAGGTCAAGGTACCGGCTTTGCTATTGGCGACCCCGATGAACCCGTTCAGTATATTGCAACCTGCAATCATTGCATTTATGAACCAAGCGGTGTTTATCTGCTTGTTCTTGATTCAAAAGGAAATCGTGTGAAATTTGAAAAAATGGAAGAAGGTACCGTATATCCTCAGGCTGAGGAGGAGAATGGATATCTCTACTGTATTGACTATTTCAAGGTGGAGCTTGTTGAGGCGTTGGTGATTTATTCGGCAGCTTCCGGTGACTACACCTCAATCAGTGTTATTAATTCAGACGAGAGCAGCGATGTTGCAATCTGCAAGCTTGCTTCTGACCCTACAGATAAAATCCAGGCAAGACCCTTCCAGATTCACGAAAATGTTGAAGTGGGCACCAATGTTTATGCTATCGGCTATCCATTTACATCTGATTATGTTAATGATGAAGGTAAATATGACTACAAAGACTCAACCGTAACCAAGGGTATCATTTCAAAGAGTCAGCTTACTTACGGTCATGTGACAAAGGAAAGACAGTTCTTTACATATCTCATTGATGCAGATATAACAAACGGTAATTCCGGCGGTCCTCTTATCACGGAAAACGGCAGCATAATAGGACTTAACTCATTTGGTGTGTCAAATTCCGAAAAGGTCGCAAATGCAAACTATGCAATTGCTATTGATGAGCTTATTACTCTTATGGATCAGTCTAAAATCAAATATGTAATTGAACCCGTGACCAACACAGGTCTTATTATTGGCATCGTTGCTGCAGTTGTTGCTGTTGCCGCTATTGCAGCGGTTGTTATCGTTCTTCTTATGATGAAGAAAAAGAAGGTTGCTTTGAAGCCTGCAGCTGCACCTGCATTCCCTGCAGGTATGCCTTCGGTTGCACCTTCACAGCCCTCCGCACCAATTCAGAATCCTGCACCCGCACAGCCTTCTGCACCCGCACAGCCTCCCGTGAATAACGGAATGCCCTTCAACTATGCGGCTCAGAATAATAACAAGCCCAATAACACAACTCCCATTAATAACCCTGACCCCGAAAAAACAATTCCCGTAAGAAGAGCATTCCTCGTAGGTGTCAGCGGCTTATATAACGGCGATACCCGCAGAATCGAAAGCAGAATCGTTATCGGCAGAAATGCTTCGAAGTGTACTCTTGCATTCCCCGAAAACAGCACAGATATCAGCAATGTTCATTGTGAAATCTATAAGGATGGCGACAAGGTTGTTCTGACTGACCTCGGCTCAACCAACGGCACCTTCCTTGCAAACGGAACAAGACTCAATCCCAATGAATCCGTTGTTCTCAATAACGGTGATAAATTCTGGATTGCAAGTCAGCAGAACACATTTGAAATCCGCTGCTGATTATATTTTATGAAAAGAGAGCCCGCCAACAGTTGTTGGCGGGCTTATTGCTTTATATTTAAAAATCTGCGGAGCCTGTTGTTCTGGGATAGGGGATAACATCACGGATATTTGAAATTCCCGTAAGATACATAACGAGTCTTTCAAAGCCGAGACCGAAGCCGCTGTGTTTGACTCCGCCGTAGCGGCGAAGGTCAAGATACCAGCCGTAATCCTCGGGGCTGAGACCGAGCTCCTTTATTCTTGCTTCAAGCAGCTCAAGGCGTTCCTCTCTCTGGCTGCCGCCGATGATTTCTCCGATGCCCATAACAAGGCAGTCACACGCCGCAACGGTCTTTCCGTCGTCATTAAGACGCATATAGAATGCTTTGATTTCCTTGGGATAATCGGTAACAAAAACGGGCTTTCTGAATATCTTTTCGGTGAGATATCTTTCATGCTCGGTCTGCAGGTCGCAGCCCCAGCTTACCTTGTATTCAAATTCGTCGTTGTGCTCTTCAAGAAGCTTTATTGCTTCGGTGTAGGTAACTCTTCCGAAATCTGAATTTGCCACGGCTGTCAGTCTTTCGATGAGCTCCTTATCCATGAATTTGTTAAGGAATTCAAGCTCCTGCGGACAGTTGTCGAGAACATAGCTTATAACATATTTTATCATTGCTTCGGCAACATCCATATTGTCGCTCAGCTCGGCAAACGCCATTTCAGGCTCAATCATCCAGAATTCCGCAGCGTGACGCTGAGTGTAGGACTTTTCCGCTCTGAATGTCGGTCCGAAGGTGTAAACCTTTCCGAAGGCAAGAGCCATTGTTTCTGCCTGAAGCTGACCCGAAACGGTCAGATATGCGGGCTTGCGGAAGAAATCCTCGTCATAGTTGACCGTGCCGTCTTCTGTTCTGGGAAGATTCTCCATGTCAAGAGTTGTAACCCTGAACATTTCGCCTGCACCCTCGCAGTCGCTGCATGAAATCAGCGGAGTGTGGGCGTAAACAAAGCCGTTGTCAATGAAAAATTTATGAATCGCATATGCGGCAACGGAACGCACTCTGAAAACCGCATTGAAGGTGTTTGTTCTGGGTCTGAGATGTGCGATTGTTCTGAGAAATTCGAGTGAATGTCTTTTTTTCTGAAGGGGATAATCGGGGGATGAAAGAGCCTCAACGGATATTTCATCCGCATTGATTTCAAAGGGCTGGCTTGATTGCGGTGTGAGAATAAGTCTGCCTGTTACCTTAACTGCCGAGCCTACATTGAGCTTTGCAATTTCTTTGTAGTTTCCGAGCTTTTCTGCTTCAAAAACAATCTGAACTCCCTTGAAGCAGCTGCCGTCATTGAGCTCAATAAAGCCAACCGCCTTTGAATCCCTGAGTGTTTTTACCCAGCCGTAAACGGTTATGCATTTATCGGCATAAGCCTCTGCGTTGCTGTAAAGATTTTTGATTTCTGTTCTTTCCATGTGTGTTATCCTGCCTAAACTGTTATTCTGTCGATATTTTTACGAAGAATTGCTTCGCCTATTCCGCTGACATTGGTTATTTCCTCCGGCTTTCTGAATCTGCCGTTTTCTTCTCTGTATTCAATGATTGCACTTGCCTTCTTTTCGCCTATTTCTTCAAGCTGCATAAGTCCGTCCATATCGGCGGTGTTGATGTTGACCTTTCCGTGAGGAACGGATGAAGCTTCAGTCACGGTCATCGAAATTGCGGCAGCTTCAAGAGGGTTGTTTTTCGGCGAATCGAAAATTCCGAAAAGAAAGGTTAATGCTGCAATAAGAACGGCTGCATTAAAAAGCAGAAGCTCATGTTTCTTTTCGCTCATTATCAGAAATTGCTGCCGTTCCAGCCCCAATGCTCTGCTTCTTCGTATTTGATATAGATATTTGCACGGTCAATGCCGAGCTCCTCATTGACTATTTCCGAAAGAGCGGCGGTGAGACGGTCATATGCAGCATCGGATGCCGAGCCGAAAAGGCTGACCTCGAGATATGCGTAATCCTGAGAGCAGTCACCCTTGAAATACATGTCGATTTTATCCTCGAAAGCAAGCATGAGCCATGCCTCGCTTTTGCCGGGGATGAGTGCTATTGCCTGACCGAGCTTTGACTTGAGATTATCCTTGTTTGCTTCGGTCAGCTCCTTGCTGACGGTTGTTCTGATATAGGGCATAATAATAACCTCCGTAATTAGTTTACTCTTAAGAAGCTTCTCGCTTCAACAACAACGCCGAGTGTTGAAAAATCGCTGTCGGTGTAGTTGACATATATCATTGAGCCTGTGTCATATTCCGTGCAGAAAACGCCGTCGTCAACCTCGTAGTGGTCTGTCATTCTTGCATCTCTGAGGTCGTTGAGGGTTTCGTTTGCCTGAGAATAGAATTCAGCAGCTGCATTGATTGTGTTGTCATAATAGAACGGGTCGTTTTTTGTCTGACCCGAAAGAGCTTCATAGTTCCACTCGAAATGCGGACATGCTCCGTACTCGATATATTTAAGCAGCGTTTCGTTAAGGTTGATGCCGGTGTTGATGGGATATCCCGCATAGTCAACAATACCGTGAAGAACAAGCTGAACAAAGGGTATCGAGAAATAAGCACCGCTTTGCGAAACGGTTGTGTTGATGGGAATATTGATAACGGAATCAACATTTTTCAGCATATAGAAATTGCCGGTATCCGCCATGGTTGAATGACCGGTTGAAAGCGGCGCGATTGCCGCTGCGATTTCATCGGATGCCGCATCCCTGAGCAGACCGCCTGACGAAAAGTCGGAATAGAGAACGGAACCTACGTCGTTGATGCAGTAGCCCGTGAAGCCGTAATATCTCGTGTCACGCAAAACGGAAGCGACGAGCTTTGAAAGCTTGTTGAGACTTCTAAATTCTCTCGGTGAGGCTTCTGTTTCCATGTGCTGTGCAAGCCTGCTTACAGGCGTATAGCTGCTGTTGGCTTTATGAATGTTGAGAGCATTGCCCGAAGCAAAGCCCTTTGAGGACGAAAGCAGATTGATGTCGAGATAAAGACTCATTTTCTGGGATGAGATATATTCGTAAAGCTCATTGAGCTTTTCTGTTCCGCCAAGCCGCATAAGAACAGATGCTCCGTCAATATCCTTCGAGTCAAGACCGCCCGAGAAAATACCCGAATAACGGACATTGACATCGTTGATGCCTTTGTTTTTCATTCGGATGAGCATATCCTTTGCCTGCTCGAAATCCGTGAGTGTTGAAAGATATTTCAGCGGACCTGCGGATTTCTTTGCAGCACCGGTGAGAGTGAGGAAAAACGGAAGATAATCGTCAACATCAACCGTTTTTGTTGAAAGCACGGAATTTCTGATAAGCTGTTCACGGCATGCCGAGGCAAGACCTGAATATGTTGCATTGTTACCCGAAAGAAAACGGTAGCAGAGCGAAATCTCAGAAGCTGCGGAGGATTTTGAAATGCTGAGCGTTTCATCCTCATAAAAAACGGGTGTTATTCTGAAACTCGGATAAACCGTGTTGTATTCGCTGAGGGATTTAGCTTTGCAGGCATTTATTGTTGCAACCGCATCGCCCTTCTGAATAAGAGAAACGAAGGCAGAATCGCCGTGCTTTATTCCGAAGGCGGGGATAATGGCATTTCCCGAGGTTTCATAATGTGCGGAAGGGTCGTCACCGTAAACCGCAAAAGAAAGGTCCTCAAAGGATTCGTCATAAATTGCTGTTTTGATAACCGCACCGCTGCCGTCGGGCACGAGCAGGAAGTCGTCAACTCCCGAAGCATTATAGGCACCGAAGCAGTTGAGAAGCTCAATGTTTTCAATGTATGCATCGGGATTTCCCGTAAGGTTTGCATGAATAACCGAAATGTTCATGCTGCCGTCATTGAGGGTTACGGTAACCGTAACTCTGAAGCCTATATCGGTTTTTTCGTATTTTTCTTTTGTTGAGGTATCGGCGTTCGCAAAAATATCATAAATGAAAACAACGCCGTTTTCTATAAGTGAATGTGATGCCTTGCCGTATGCTACGGAATTATCCTGAGAGTTGAGAAGATAAACGTCGGTGCCGCCTATGATTTCCAGCGAAACCATGCTTGCGTTGCTCACAAGCTCTTCACCTGAAGCAACTCCGTCAAGAAGCGGCAGAACGCTCCAGAGTTTGCCCTTGGTTGTTTCAAAAACGCAGAAAGTGTTTGTTTCGGGGTCAACATAAAGCTCGATTAATCCCGAGGTTGCGGCCTTTGTGCCGAAGGATTTGCTGCTTTTGGAATAATGTATGGTTGCATCCTCCGCAGGGGAGCTTATGGTGTTGCGGCTTACAACGGATTTGACCGTTTTTATGCCCGATTCTTCTGTTTTTGAGCATGAGCACAGCATGCCGAGAGCGATACATATGCAAAGCATTGACGCAACAGCTCTGTGCAGTAATGTAAAATATTTATTGCTTTTCGTCATAATATTCAGAATCCTTTGAAACTTCAAAAGTGAAAATAACGCCGTCATCCGTGTTCTTGACGCCGTAGCGGCATTTATGATTCGTCATGATGCTTTTGACAATTGAAAGACCGAGACCGAAACGGCTTTCGCTTCTGCCGTGAGCCTTGTCTGCACGGTAAAAGCTGTCCCACAGCTCGGGCAAATCCCGCTTATCTATGTTTTTGCCGGTGTTGAAAACGCTGATTTCTATGAATTTATCGGTCTCACGGCTGCTGACTTCGATTATCATATCGCCCTCGCAGTGAGAAACCGCATTTGTGATATAGTTTTTGAGAACGAGCTCAATTTTATCCTCCTGAGCGTAGCAGATAAGAGGGGACGGAACTTTGTTTATAAAATTAATGCCTTTCTGCTCGAATTGCAGAGAAAGATGATTGCCGATTGAATGCACGGCAGCTCCGATATCAAAGAAATCGGGGGAGAGAGGCTGGATTTTGTTTTCGAGCTTTGAAAGCTCAAGCAGTTCAACAACAAGCGAATTCATTTTTGTGCTTTCATCATGGATTATCTGACAGTATTCCCTGATAACCTCGGGGTCATCGCTGATGCCCTCGCAAAGACCTTCGGCATAGCCCGAAATAATTGCAATCGGAGTTTTCAGCTCGTGAGAAACATTGCTGATGAAGGAGCTTCTTGCGTTATCAAGCTCGTGCCGTCTTTCAATATCCTTTTCAAGCTGCTCGTTTTTGTCCTTGAGGTCAATAAGGGTTGCGTTAAGAGTTGTTGAAAGAGTATTGATGCTGTTGCCGAGCTCGCCGATTTCATCTTTGCCGTAGTTATCGCATTTCCGCTCAAAGTTGAGTGCCGCCATGTCTTTGGTTATATCGTTCATTTCAACAAGCGGTTTTGTGAATCTCGCAACAACAAGGTAGAATGCAAGCGACATGACGAGAATCATCGCTATGCTGATGAAGGAATAAACGCTGCCGGAAACATCAACAACATTTTCAACATTTGCAACCTCTGAATAAAGATGAAGCGTGTCGCCTGAATTGAGGATGCACGAATAAACAAAAAATTCGGCGTTTGTTGATTCCCTTTTCATAATCCGGAAGTTTTCAAGGTCGGGAATACGGTAGCGGCTTTCTGACGGACGCATGCTTGAATATTCGGAATATGATATACCTGAGGAGGTGAAATGGTCGCTTCCCTGGGCAGAGCCCGAGGATGAAGCATATATAAGGGTCCCGTCGGGACTGATAATTTCAAAGGTTGCACCGCTGTTTGCAGAAATTGAATGAAGATCAAAAAAATAGCTTGCAGATTCGGGCACGGCAGAGTCGATGCTTTCTGCGATTTCCGTCAGGTCACGGTAGGTTCTGACGGTAAAGGTGCGGTAAAGCATGGGAGTGCTGAAAACCGCAATGAGCATGAGAAAAACGGCAAGAACCGCAAAAACGGTTGCAAACAGCTTTATTCTTATGCGGCTGAGTCTCAGCCTTGAAAGAAACTGCTTCAAGATACGGTCACCTCAATTTTGTAGCCCACACCGTAAACCGTTCTGAGATGCTTTTCACCCCATGTGCCGAGCTTTGTTCTGAGTCTTGCAACGTGAGAGTCAACGGTTCTCGGGTCGCCCACAAAGTCGACGCCCCATATGCTGTCAAGAAGCTGTTCTCTTGAATATATTCTTTCGGGATTTGCGGAAAGCTTGACAAGAATATTGTGCTCCTTGATGGTAAGTTCAACGGAGCTTCCGTTGAGGGTGACCTTGTGAGCGGGAATATCAATAACAAGACCATTTATGGATATAATGTCATCTGAGCTGTCAGAGGGCTTGTTCTGAGCTCTTTTGAGAAGTGCCTCAACCCTTTTGACGAGAACAACGGGGCTGAAGGGCTTTGTGACATAATCGTCGGCACCGCTTTCAAATGACATGAGCTCATCAAATTCCTGGCTTCTGGCGGTGAGAACAAGGATGGGAACGGAGCTTGACTCCCTGATTTTTCTGCAGACCTCCCACCCGTCAATCTCGGGCATCATTATGTCACAGATAACAAGACTGATGCTGCCGACGGAATAGAATTTTTCAATGGCATCCTTTCCGTCAACCGCTTCTATTGTTTCGTATCCTGCATTTTTAAGGAAGTCGCAAACAAGTCTTCTTATTCTTGCTTCGTCATCGGCAATTAATATTCTTTTCATTTTTTCACAGCTTTCTTAATAAAAACAATATATATTATATATTACCACATATGGCATCTATAAATCAAGGGCATAAAAGAATTGTTTGCCGGGTTGCGTTTGGCAGATTTACATAAAAAACAATGTTGTTTACCGCAATACGGTCACGAATTTTTAAAAATTGATAAATTTTCGATAAAACTATTGTTTTACGGAGTAATATTAGTTATAATTAATCAGTATTTATCTTGGGTCATAATGACCTTCTGAAAGGTGTGGTGTTATGCTCGGCAAGTATGTCAGAGTAAGGGTTACCAACCCTATCCGCTCCGTAAACAGGCAATTCGGCTTTGTCTATCAGCTGAATTTCGGCGCAATTGAAGGTAAAAAACGCTATGACAGCATTACTCACGGTGCATATATCATGGGAATCAATCATCCGGTAAGAACCTTCGACGGCAGGGTGATTGCAGCCATAAAGAGAAGTGACGGCAGTCCCACGGTCTATGTTGTGGCGCCAAAAAGCATGAGGTTTATTTCTTATCAGATTGAGGATGCAATTGCTTTTGCGGAAAAGGGAAGAGAATATAAGCTTGAATGTCTCTATGAGCGTTCCTGCGGTGCGGTTGTTTACAGAATGATTAATGACGAAATCCGTTATCTTCTTATTAAAAACCGCCGCAGCACTCATTGGGGATTCCCCAAGGGTCACATCGAAAAGGGTGAAACCCACGAACAGACCGCTATGAGAGAGGTGCTTGAAGAGACGGGAATCCATATTCAGATTCTGCCTCAGTTTGCCTCTAAATCTGAATATACAATTCAGGGCAGGGTTGAAAAATCCGTTACTATTTTTCTTGCAAAAACCAAGGATACCCAGACTACAATCCAGCGTGAAGAAATTGAGGATTATGTTTGGCTGAGCTATGAAAAGGCAATGGATACCCTCAGGTTTATCAACGACAGAAACATTCTTCGCAGTGCTCACGATTTTCTTGTTGAGCAACATATTATTTAAATGAAGGAGACCGTAAAATGACGGAAGCGATAGCCGATTATCTTGTCGGTATTTTTCAGGGAAACATTCCCGAGGAGCTTATAATATTTCTTATTTCCATGCTGCCGATTCTTGAGCTCAGAGGCGGAATGATTGCCGCAAAGCTGCTCGGAGTGGAGCTGCTTAAGGCTTTTGTTATTTGCTTTATAGGAAATATTATTCCCATTCCGTTCATCCTTCTGTTCATCAGAAAGATTTTTGAATTTCTCAAGAAGTTTTCTCCTACGAGAAAGCTGGTTGAAAAGCTTGAAACAAGCTCCATGAGAAAGAGCGAAAAGGTTAAGAAGGGCAGCAAGTGGGGACTTCTCACGTTTGTTGCAATCCCTCTTCCCGGAACGGGCGGCTGGACAGGCGCCCTTGTCGCCGCTCTTCTTGATATGAGAATCAAAATTTCATTTCCCATAATCATGCTTGGTGTTCTGATTGCAAATCTTATCATGTCTGTTTTTTCATACGGACTTCTCGGAGCATTCGGATTATAAAAAGCAAAAACGCTGTTTCACTTTTTGGTGAAACAGCATTTTTTTTATTCATAATATTTCTGGTTGAGCCTGATGAGCGCTGAAAGCTTTTGGGCAATCTCGGCAGGAGAACCTTTGATTTCTCCGTTGAGCCATGAAAGCAAAACGGTTTTTGCACCCGAGGTTATATAGATAAGATAAAGATTGACATCATCTTTGTTTTCGATATCGCGTAAAGATGAAATTGAACTGAAGAGCTTATCGTAGTAAACATCAACAAGTCTCCATATGAAGTTGTTGAGTATGTTTGACTGCGTAAGCATTCTGTAATATTCCATATCTCTGCTGAGATATTCGCAGAGAAGCTCAATAAAACGCTCGGTTTCTGTCATTATGTTTTCAAATCCGAATTTGTCAACATATTCCATAAGATTGTGCATCTCTTCACTTTCGATCTGCTCGATAACACTTGAAACATCGGCAAAGTGAGCGTAGAATGTGCCGCGGCTTATATCGGCCTCTCTGATGATATCTGAAACGGTGATTTTCTGAAGTGCTTTTTCATGGATGAGCTTCGCAACAGCTTTTTTGATAAGGTTTTTGGAACGGATAGAGCTTCTGTATTCAGCTTTTGGCATAATTATGCACCTCTTTTGAATTTTTTCTTTCCCATTTATGTTATTTTATATTATTTTGACTGATATGTCAACTGACAAAATATAAAATTATTGTTACATAACGCTTGTAGATATGCATTTTAGATGATATAATATGTATGTTTTTGTTAACAACAATTCTTTATTAATAAAATTATAATACAGTAAAGGAGACTGAATCAGCCGTGAAGCTTGTAACTCAGACAGAGGTTTTATCCGAACGCTTCGGAGATGAAAAGGCAATAAAAATAATCTGTGAAAGCGGATTTGACGGAATTGATTATTCGATGTTCTGCATGAGTGAGGATGACAATCTTCTCAATACTCCGTCATATAAAGAGCATATAAAAGAAATAAGAAAAATTGCAGAGGGTTATTCCGTAACCTTTGAGCAGTCACACGCACCGTTTCCGCCGATGAAAGAAAATGATGCGGAATATACCGCAAAAACAATGGATAAGGTTAAAAGAGCTCTTGAAATTTCAGGTATGCTTGATGCAAAAATATGCGTTGTTCATCCTTGCGTATTCAAGGAAAATCAGTTTGAACGCAACATGGAAATGTATCACACCCTTGAACCTTATGCAAAGGATTACGGTGTTAAAATAGCACTCGAAAATATGTGGGGCTGGAACGGTGAGCTCAGAAAAATCGTTCCCAATGTCTGCAGCGTTGCTGAAGATTTCAACCGCTATGTTGATGCGGTCAATAAAGAAAACTTCACTGCCTGCCTTGACCTCGGTCACTGCGGTCTTGTGGGCGATGATGCCGCTTCCATGATAAGGGCTATGGGCAGCAGACTCGGCTGTCTTCATATACACGATAATGATAATATCCATGATACACACACTCTTCCTTATCTTTCGGAAATGGACTGGGATTCAATCCTCAGGGCACTTGCCGATATTGACTACTCAGGCAATTTTACATATGAGGCTGACGGATTTCTCCGTCTTTTCCCCGATGCCATGCTTCCTGCATGCGAAAAATTCATGCACGATGTGGGCAGAGAAATGATTAAAATAATTAACGGATATAAAGGTAACTGATATGAATTTTATCTGTCCCGTTTGCCGCAATACGCTTTCTGAAGAAGAGAAGCTTTACAGATGCGAAAAAGGTCATTGCTTTGATAAATCAAAATTCGGCTATGTCAATCTTCTGCAGACACAGAAGTCTTCTGCCAAAAGACACGGAGATGACCGCGTGATGATAAGAGCAAGAAGAGACTTTCTTGACGGGGATTACTACGGATTTCTGCGTGATGAAATTTTTGAGGTCTGCAACAGCTTTCTTGAAAACGGCAGCTGTGTTATTGATGCGGGCTGCGGTGAAGGCTGGTATTCCTCGGGAATAAAGCAAAAGCTTCTCGAAAACGGAAAAAATGTTTCGTTTTACGGAGTTGATATTTCAAAGGACGCTCTTGAATTTGCCTCAAAGCGAAAAAGCGGCATTCCTGCTGCGGTTGCAAGTGTTTTTGACCTTCCGTTTGCCGATGCTTCGGCGGATTTGCTTTTGAATATTTTCTCTCCCGAAGCAGACGGCGAATATTGCCGCGTGCTGAAAAAAGGCGGAATTATGATAAGAGTGATACCGCTTGAAAGGCATCTGTTTGAGCTTAAAGCTGCAATATATGACAAGCCGTATCTCAACGATATACCGAAAACGGATGTTGAAGGCTTCACCGTGGAGGATATACGCAGAATCAGCGGCCGCATCATGCTTCTTTCAAACGAAGCAATACAGAATCTTTTCAGAATGACACCTTATTACTACAAAACGGGTGCTGACGACCAACGAAAAATCAATAATATTGACAGCCTTGAAACCGGGGCTGAATTTGAAATAAGAATTTATCGGAAGGATTGATAAATATGCATAAAAGACTTGCACCGACCCCTCCCATGGGCTGGAACAGCTGGGATTGCTACGGTGCCGCCGTCAATGAAGAACAGCTTATAGGCAATGCCGACTATATGGCAAAGCATCTTAAGGATTACGGCTGGGAATATATCGTTTGCGATATTCAGTGGTCTGAGCCGACAGCTGACAGCTTTTATTATCATTATTTTGCACCTCTTTGCATGGATGAATATTCAAGGCTCATACCTTCGGTTGAAAGATTTCCTTCATCTGCAGGCGGAAAGGGCTTCAGACCGATTGCGGATTATGTTCATTCGCTCGGACTTAAATTCGGCATCCATATTATGAGAGGTATTCCCAGACAGGCTGCACATATGAACACAAAAATCAAGTGTGAGGGTGTTACGGCAAGGGATATTGCAAAGCCCTCCTCAATTTGTCCGTGGAATCCCGATATGTACGGTCTCGAAACTCATAAAAAGGGTGCACAGGAATATTATAATTCAATTTTTGAGCTCTATGCCGAATGGGGAGTTGACTATGTCAAATGTGACGATATAGCCAACACCGAAATGTGGCCCGATAATCCGTATGCAGGCAGAGAAGAAATCGAAATGCTCCGCAAGGCCATTGATAACTGCGGCAGGGATATGGTGCTCAGCCTTTCTCCCGGCCCTGCACCTGTATGGGAGCATGAGCATCTTGCAGCAAACGCAAACATGTGGCGTATGACGGGCGATTTCTGGGATGAATGGAGCAAGCTTCATGCAATGTTTGAACGCTGCTACGCTTGGCAGGATTATGTTCAGCCCGGTGCATGGCCCGATTGTGATATGCTTCCCCTCGGAAGAATACAGAAAACCGAAAAGCTCCCCGAATACAGAAACAGATATACCCGCTTCACAAAGGATGAACAGATAACAATGATGACCCTCTGGGGTATCTTCCGTTCACCGCTTATGATGGGCGGCGAAATGCGTGAAAACGATGAGTTTACTCTTTCGCTCCTTCAGAACAGAGAGCTTATTGAAATGCTTAAGAATTCAAGCGGAGCAAAGCAGTTCAGCCGTGAAGAAACCGACGGCAAGGGCGAAATCATCTGGACCTCAAAGGGTGAAAACTGCAGATATGTTGCCCTTTTCAATACCGATGACGAAGCAAGAGAGATTTCCTTTGATATTACCGATATTTCAATCGGCGGCATAAAATATTCCGTGTGGGATATGTGGAAGCATGAGGAATATACCGTGACCGACGGTGAGTTTTTCGCTGAGGTTAACTCTCACGGAGCAAGACTTTTCAGAATCAGGGTGAAATAATATGGAAAGAATACCTAATTTAAGACTTGCAACAGAAAAGCCCGACCATATCATGGTCAGCATTTCGGGCGATGCAAAAACCTCAATGACCGTAACCTGGCGTTCCTCTGCCGATGTGGAAAGCGGATATCTTGAATACTATGAAAAAGACGGCGAAAAAATGAGGCTTGATGCGATTGTCAAGCCTTTCAGAAGCGATGTGAATACGAGCAATATTTTCTGGGCAATTCCTAAAAACCTGAAGCCCTGCACGAGATATTATTATACCTGTGGCAGCAACGAAAACCGCAGCGATGAATATTGGTTTGAAACCGAAGAAGAAAATCTGAAAAAATTCAGGTTTATTGCGATTTCCGACCATCAGAAGGATAACGACCACTATAATCCCGATTATTCAACACTTAATAAGTTTCTGAAGGCAGCACTTGAAAAATATCCCGATGTTAAGTTTATTCTTACTGCAGGCGATAACACCAATTGCGGTCAGCATGAAATCCAATGGAACGCAATGTTTGAGGGCATGGAGGGCATAATTGAGCATCTGCCCTATATGATGAGCTGCGGCAACCACGATAACAGAGGCTTTGCTCAGTATTTTCCCGAGGAGGTCAGCCGTTATTATGCCGAGCCTGCCGAGTTTTTCAATACGCAGCTTGAGTATTCCTATCCTAAAAACGGTCCCGAGGGCTGGCAGACGGAAATATATTCCTTCAACTACGGTGATGCACATTTCAATGTTTTCGGCGTAAACGAGCCCGAGCTTATGAACGAGTGGGCAAAGAAGGATATTGCGGAATGCGGAAAGACATGGAAATTCGGTGTTCATCATTTTCCGATATATTATGCGGGACCCAATCTTGCAAATGACGATACATATCCCATGATGCGTGAAGCGGTGGAAATGCTTGATGTTATTTTTTCGGGACATGAGCATAATTTCTCCCGTTCTTTCCCGATCAAAAACGAAGAAATATTTGACAGACCTTCGCAGGGTACCGTTCATTATGAGATCGGCAATGCAAACTTCAATCCTCCCGGCACAAAAACAACCGACAAGGTGTGGCATGCATCCTTCTATCCTCAGGAGGAGCAGGTTTCTGCCTTTGCAATCATTGAGGTTGACGGAGACAGAATATCAATGATAACCGAGCTTGACGACGGCAGAATTGTTGATGAATGCATTATTGACAAATCAAAGGATGAAATCAGACCCTACCGTGTTGCACCGATATTCGGACCCGGAAGAACGAGAGTTTTCTATAAAGGCGTTGACCTCGGACTCTGCAATGCTTCAACTCCCGCAGTCTGCAAGGACGGCGAGTGGTATATCGCTTTTGCAACAATGATAAGATTTGCGGGCGGCGTTGACATAAGAGAAGAAGGAAAAGTTACTCTCCACCTTTACGGAAAAGAAGCTGTTTTCACCGAGGGAAGCCGTTTTGCAAAAACGCCCGACGGAGAAATTGACCTCGGAAGCGAGGTTTTCAGAGGCTGTGAAGGCCAGCTCTATATGCCCGTTGACGGTGCATGCAAAGCTTTCAGAATGAAATGGGCATACGCCGCAAGAAATAACTTTATAACAATCGAACACATAAGCGAGGATCACCCCGTTGTTCCTCAGCCGTGAGATGCAATAACACCCCCGAAAAACTTCTGAAGTTTTTCAGGGGTGATTAATTTTTATCCTGCCTCAAAATCCGTTACCGTGCCTGCGAAAAGGGGTATTCCTTCCGGCGAAACGATAACATAGATAAAAGGTCTGTCAAATCTGAGCTCTTTTGTTGTTTCGGGCGGCTCTGAAGCACATTCGTCAAACATTTCAACCGCGGTTGAAGCGGCAGCCTTTGTTCCTTTTTCATCGAGTTTAATATAAGTGTTATGAAAAACTTCATTGATAAAAATGTTTCCTCTCGATGATGTTGCCATATCCGAAAAATCGGCATCACGGGAGCTGAATGATTTTGTCATTCCCATTGCTTTGAGGGTCTCAGCGAGAGTGAATTTGCATTCAGACTCAAACTTCGGCAGATAAACAATCAGAGGGTGAATTCCAACGAGAAATTCTCCGTTTTCGTTAACATTCTTTTTTGTGACGGCGTTCACAAATTCCTGACCGTCAAGGCTTTCAAGAGCTTTTTCAATCGAAACACCCTCATTTGGAAGCATGGCGACGAACTTATATCCGTTTTTGTAATCCTTGATCAGAGCCTCGGTTTTTCCAAGTTTGAAATTGACAGTATCGTTGACGGGCTCAACCGACTTGAGCATGGTAACGCTCTGCTTTCTGCCGTCAGCGGTTGTGAAAAGAAAGTTGGGAACAACATCCCGCGAGGTATAATTTCCTGCCCATTCCGCTTCAAAAAGCACGGTGTTGATAAGATATGCAACGGCTTCGTCGGGTATTTCTTCAAGAACCTTTTCTATCTTTCCGTCGGTTTTATCGCTTATCCATTTGTTGATTCTGTCTGCCGTTGCGGAGGCGAATTCTTCTTTGAATATATCGGCATGAAAACGGTTTTTGCAAAGCTCTTCAAAGCGTGAATTTACATTCAGTCTTCCCTTCTGAGCATTGAACCACACGGAATTTGCAAGGTTTATTCCAAGGTCGGGATTGGAATTGACCGTGTTTAAATAGCTTTCAACAAAGCCCTGCATTCCCGACATACTGCTGCCGAGAATTTTTTGGAATTCATCGAGCGTTTTGTCCTTGGCACCGCTGCCTGCCATTGTCAGAGCTATTGCAACCGAAACGGGAGAGATAACCGCATTCGGAGTGTCAAGCGTATTTTTTAGAAGACTGATTGCAAGGTCTGTTGTTCCACGTATAGCCGCTTGCGGCTGACAGAGTCCGCCGCCCTGAACAGCCGATATCGGGTCAGATACTGCGATTTCGGTTTCTTTTTCGGTCGGCTGAATATCGCTGACAACCTCTGCAATGGTTGTAACAATCTTTTTGGTTATGCTTTCAATTTGATTTTCTGTGTTTGAAGCATTCTCACCGTTAACCGTGATTTCTCTGTTATCCTTGCCATCCGTGCAGGAAAACAGACAGAGCATCATTGAAAAGGTGAGAATTATTGATATAATTCTTTTCATTTTCATCACCTCATCGGTATCGGAAGCGTGCGGTCAAGCATAAAAGGAACAGAACAATCAATATAGGTTGCGCTGATTGTTTCTGTTGCTTTTGATGTTTTTATAAAGACTGCATTATAGCCTGTTCCGAAATATGGAAATGCCCATTTAACCGTAGGCTGTGAAACATTATAGCAGATAAGTTCCATTTCTTTTTCGTCAGAATACGGATTAAAATCAGCTATTCTTGTTTCGGTTGCCGAGTTGCTTATCGGACTGAAAACAAGACCGAGATTGTTGCTTTCAAAAAGCTCTTCGTTTATTTTCTCTGTATATCCGCTGAATTCCCACCCGCTTTCTGCTAGAAAAATCTGCCAGCTTTCATAATCCTCAAAAACATATGTCAGGTCAATTTCTTCTGTCAGGTCAATTTCTTCTTCGGGGTTATCGGATTTTACTGCGTCAACTATGCTGAAAAAAGAACACGATTCTACGTTGTAGAAAGGAAGATGCACTTTTTCTCTGCTTGTAATTTCAACTTCATTGATAAGCTTGCTTGTTTTTACGCAGATTGAATCGTAACAAATGACATCTATACCTCCATAAAGATCGGATGCAAGCGTATATCCTAGAGAAAGAGTTGTTCCGTTTTCAACAGCGGAATTCAAATATACCCTTTCTACTGCATTAGCACGGGCAACATCGATTATAACCAGATTCTTATCTTTGAAAAAAGCCTTGTCAATTGTTTCTGCATATTTCTTCATTTCGTCCGATGTGTTTAATGTGCTGCAGTAAAGCATAAACTCATCATAGCTGTAGAATATATTACACCGTTCATTTTCCTTCATGTTAATTCCGTGGGAGGAATCAATTACGGCAACATCAGAGTTCGTAAGATAAACCGGTTCAAATTCAATCGGAATGTTGAGAAACGGAAGGAGAACGGAAACTATAAATGCGATTATTTTCCATAAGAAAGCCTGCATATTATCACTCCTTTAACTGTTTGGATTGTAGGGCGGTGAAGTTTGTACCTGAGGCTGTTCGGAAGTTGAACCGTTTGTTGACTCTGCCGAAACAAACTCAAGAGTATCGCCATCCAGAGTAATCTTGTGTTTGTTTCCGTTAATGTCAAATCTTACTTCGTAATATTCCTCGCCCTCGGATGTTCTTGTAACCGTTACAAAGGCATTTTCGGGGTCTGCAAGTTTTTTGGCGTCATCGGGTAAATAAGTTGTTGCCGCCGAAATAATTTCTTCCTGCGTATAATCGTCTGAAGAATCCGCTGCTTCGGGAGCAGGAGAATCACTGCCGCTTTCTGCAGCGTAGTCACTGCCGGTGTCTGCAGGTTTTTCGGCGTCGTGAACTGTGCTGTGTTCCGTCATTTCGCCCATAATTGCGACTTCCTCGTTTTTGTTGGTTGCTTCTGTGCTGCTTGTCATTTCTTCAACAGATTCTGCCGATTCTGTTGCAAATTCATCTGTTTCGGGTGACTTTTTGGTTTCGGAAGCCGTTGCGGCGATAGTTTCATCCGATGTTAAATAATAAGCATAAGTTACGCTTGCGGTTTCGGAAAAGGTATCGGTTGTGTCTTCGCTTTCGGCGTAGCTGTCATAGTCGGAATGCTGCTGTGTAACGCTTTCTTCTTTAATCATAGCCTGCGTTGCTGTGATATCGGGGGTTGCCTGCTCCGAATCAAGCGGGAGCTTTGCCGTTATTTCAGGAACCGCAATGAGCGAAACGGTCATAACAATTGCTGCCGCCGTACCCGTCACTGCTTTTGTGATATTTTTTTTGCGTTTTCTGAGCAAAGCATCCCTTTTTGCAAAGATGCTTTTTCTGTATTCTTCTCTGCTTTTCACGGAAGCTTCGCCTCCTTTTCAATTTCTTTTCTGAGAGCTTGTCTTGCTCTGTAAACAAGGTTTTCAATCTGTTTTCTGTTTTTCTTCATAACCTTGCCTGCCTGCTCATAGCTCATATCCTCAAAATAGATAAGGTGAAGAACTGTTTTATAGTCATCATTAAGCGTGTCGATTGCTCTGTGCAGCTCACGCTCCTGCTCTTTTCTGAGAAATTCATCTTCAAGGCTTTTTCTGTCGCTTTCGCTTTCTATGTATTCATATGCACATTCGGGATGCCGTGCACACCGTCTGACATAATCCACCGCCTTGTTTCTTGCTATTGTAAAGACATAGGTTTTCAAGGACGTTCTGAAATTGTATCTTCTTTTGTGAATAAGAAGCTCAACAAAAACATCCTCCGAAATCTCCTGCGCTATCGCAACGTTGCGGACATAGCGGTTAATGAAGAATATTAAATTTTCGCTGTACATATCGAGGAGCTCCCCGAATGCATCTTCGTCTCCGTCAAGAAAACGGCGGTAGCTACTTTCACCGTTATCCATCAGAACACCTCCGTGTCAACACTTTCATTAATTATTCGCAGGAAAATCAAATAACACTCATGTAAAAAAATAAAACTGCGTCACAGCCTTCCCCTTTGAGGGGAAGGGGGACCGCTTGCGGTGGATGAGGTGGAAAATAAAACACCTCATCGGTCACCTTCGGCGACAGCTTCTCCTTAAGGAGAAGCCGAATTACAAACAGTCTGTACGCAGCATTATTTCTTATTCAATTTCATCAAGCTTTTTCAGCCATATTTTTGCGGCGGCATCGCTCGGCATTCTGAAATCGCTCTTGGGAGAAAGTCCGACCGAGCCGATTTTTATTCCGTCGGGAACGCAGCTTCTCTTGAACTGCTGAGTGAAAAAGCGTCTGTAGAAGGTTTTCAGCCATTTCTTAATTGTTTCACCGTCAAAATCATCGGCAAATGCTTTTTTTGCAAGAGCATAAATTTTGTCGGGTTCAAAGCCGTAACGCACGATGTTATAAAGGAAGAAATCGTGCAGAGCATAGGGACCGACGATGCTTTCTGTCTGCTGAGCGATTTCGCCCTTTGCGTCGGGCGGAAGCAGCTCGGGGCTGATGGGAGTGTTGACTATATCAGTCAGATATTCCTTGCTTTCCGCAAAGGTGCCGTTTTTGATAAGGCTGTCAATAATCCAGCGGATGAGTGTCTTCGGAATGCTTGAATTCACGCCGTACATGCTCATGTGGTCGCCGTTATAGGTGCACCAGCCGAGTGCAAGCTCGCTCATGTCACCCGTTCCGATAACAAGGCCGTTGACTCTGCCTGCGTAATCCATAAGCACCTGAGTTCTTTCCCTTGCCTGGGCATTTTCATAAGTCAGGTCATAGTTATTCTTGTCCTGACCGATATCGCTGAAATGCTGAAGGCATGCATCCTTTATATTGATTTCAAGGCTTGTTATGCCGAGAGATTTCATAAGATTGAGCGAGTTGTTATAGGTTCTGTCGGTAGTGCCGAAGCAGGGCATTGTTATACCTACAACATCCGTAAGCGGTCTGCCGAGCTCTTTTACAGCCTGAACGCTGACAAGAAGTGCAAGGGTTGAATCAAGACCGCCCGAAATTCCGATAACGGGCTTGCAGCCTGTTTTTGCAAGGCGTTTTCTGAGACCTGCAACCTGCATTCCGAAAACGGAAAGGCATCTTTCGGCTCTTTCTTTTTCTGTTGACGGAATGAACGGAAGCTTTCTTACATCTGCAAATTCTCCGTCGGCATGAGATGGCTTTTGATTAATAATAACCTGCTGTGCATCTGAGGAGTAAAGCTCCCTGCAGTCTGAAAATGATGTGTTATAAAGTCTGTCACGGCGTATTTTGCCGAGGTCAAGGTCGGAAACAATCATATATCCGCTTTCGGTATCTGCTTTGTTTTCGGCGGAAACCTTTCCGTTTTCACATATGACGGAGTGACCCGAAAATACCGAATCCGATGTTGATTCAAGGCAGCCTGCAGAGCAGAATGCATATCCGCAGATGCTTTTTGCAGACTGCATTTTGACAAGCTCTCGTCTGAAGCTTCTTTTTCCGATTGCTTCGCTGTTTGCGGCAAGGTTTGCAATGATTTCAGCTCCGCCGAGACACAGTGCGGTGCAGGGCGGCACGGGTGCCCACAAATCCTCGCATACTTCAAATCCTATTTTTGCTCCGTATGCATCAAAAATGATGCTTCCGAATGGAATGTCATATTCTTCGCTGAGTCCGAAAACGGCTGAGCTTATTTCAGTTACATCGGAATTTACCGCCGATGCAAACCATCTTTTTTCGCTGTGCTCGCCGTGGTTGGGGATGAATGTTTTCGGGATTATTCCGCGGATTTTTCCGTCGGATATGATAACGGCACAGTTATAAAGGCAGCCGCCTGCCGCAACGGGTGCACCTGCCGCAATAATCAGTCTGTCGCTTTCATTGCAAAGGGCTTTGAATCCGCTGTAAGCTTCATTTATAAGTGTCTGCTGAAAAAAGAGGTCACCGCAGGTATAGCCCGTAATTCCGAGCTCGGGGAATACAAGCAAATCAACATTTTTCTCTTTTGCTTCAGCAATGAATTTCTTCATCTGCTCAATGTTGAAATCAACATCGGCAACCTCAACATCGGGCACGGCACACGCAATTCTGAAATAATCAAACATATAAAAACCTTCTTTATATATACTAAATGCATTCTATCACACGGGAACAGTATTGTCAAAAAGTTTTTGATAATGCGGATTTTATTGCAGGAAATAACCCCGAATCCTTTGCGGATCCGGGGCGTGGTTTGTGATTTGTGTTATTAATCAGTTTCCGAATGCTTCCTGAACTGCATAATATGCAGGCTTGGGTTCGCCCTTGCCGTCAACCAGACCCCAGCCCGTTTCAACGGGGCAGTCGGCCTGACCGCATACATAACAGCTGTCGCTGTCTTCCCAGCAGTAAACGCACATGCCGATAACATAATCAAGCTTGCGTACTTTAGGGATAACGCTTGCAAAGAATTCAGCCTGACCCTCGGGAGTGTGCTCGAATCTGTAAAGACCTGTTCCCTCCGCAAGCTCGCAGTAAAGGTGATTTGAATATTCGCCGTCAAAAATCAGGTCTGCACGCTCTTCGGGAGTTCTGTCGCTGTAGTCTTCAATTATTTCTTCTCTCATGGATTCGGGGAGTCTGCTTATGAAGGTGTCAATATCAGCTCTTGCCTCTTCTTCGCTGTTGAAGCCGTACTGCTGAAGAATTGCAATCTTTTCTTCTTCTGTTTTGGGCTCACCGTAGCCGATATAGCCGAATTCGCAGAGAATAACGGGCTTGCCTGTTACTCTTCTTACAAAGTTGAGAAGTGTGATAAACTGATTTGAGTTTTTGAGAACGGGCTCAAAGCAACCGAGATACATATCAAGACCGACATAGTCGCAATACTGATGATATTCGGTCATTTTAAAGGGAAGCTGTGCAATTGCAAGACCGCCGAGGTTATAGCCGATGATAATATCGCCTCTGACCGGATACATTGCTTCAAGCTGCATGCCGATGAATTCTGCGGCTTCATCAAGCGTGAGGGGGAGAGTGAAGCGGTCAATACCCATTTCGTTTGTAATCTGGAATGCACCGACTATGCCCTTAAGGTCTTCGGCATAAAATCTTGCAATATCCTGAATGCCCTCTCTGCTTGCGGGGTCACGGGGGTCAAGACCGTATGCTATATAGTCGTCGGGATAAGGTGTAACGCCGAAAATCTTAATTCCGTTGTCAACATAACCCTGAGCATAAGTTTTCCAGTTTTTGTAGCTTTCGGAAACAGTGCCGTCTGAATTGTAGGGGAAGGGGATATCGTCACGGAACCATCCGATGTTGCCTTCTTTTATGAGGTCGTAATCGGGCTCAAGGTGGCAGACACCCTTCATAAATCCGCCGATTTTTTCTTCGGCAACGGTAACCTCATTGTCGAAGGCAGCAAGAGGATCCCAGGTTATTGTTGTGAGCAGGGGAGTGAGAACTGCGAGTAGAAATCCGATGATTCTGAAAAGGATTGTCATTTTTGTTTTCTCCTTTGTTTTTGATAAATATATATTAACATAGCAAATCCGCCGTTTCAATTGATTTTGAAAGGCGGATTTATTTTTTGTTGTATTTAACAATTATTAATGCACGTTTTTGTCAATTATTAACACTTGCGTTGATGACCTTTTCTGCAATCGCACGAAGCTGATCCATGGTTTCGAGCGAGCCGATTTCCTGCCTTAATGCAGCGGCACCTCTCATTCCCTTGATATACCAGCCCGAATGCTTTCTTGCTTCCCTCATGCCCACATAATCGCCTTTGTATTCGCAGAGTTTTTCGATATGTGAAATCATTATTGACATTTTTTCTTCAATCGGAGGGTCGGGAAGGATGATTCCGCTGCGGAAATATTCGTTAATCTGTCTGAAAACCCACGGAGCACCGAGTGCACCTCTGCCGACCATAACAAAATCGCAGCCGGTTGTTTTATACATATTTTCAGCCGAAAGAGCATCCGTAACATCGCCGTTGCCGATAACGGGAATTTTAACCGCATCCTTGACCTGCTTTATTATATCAAGGTTTACAGGCGGGGCATACATCTGTTTTCTTGTTCTTCCGTGAACGGTTATTGCCGAAGCACCTGCCTTTTCCTGCAGAAGGGCGAACTCAACCGCATTGATATTGTTTTCATCCCAGCCCGAGCGGAATTTGACCGTTACGGGAATATCAACCGCTTTAACGACTGCTTCCGTTATTTTTGCGGCAAGGTCGGGCTCTTTCATAAGGGCACTTCCGCCGCCGTTGCCTGCAATTTTAGGGGCAGGGCAGCCCATGTTGATATCTATTGCACAGCAACCCGTTTCTGTAGCCTTTTTTGCCGCCTCAGCCATTGTTGCGGGATCGCATCCGAAAATCTGAACGGCAGCGGGCTTTTCCGTTTCGCCGAGCTGCATAAGGGTATCCGACTTTCTGTCATGCATGGTAAGACCCTTTGAGCTTACCATTTCTGTCACAACATAAGATGCATCGAATTCTATGCAAAGCTCACGGAATGCTCTGTCGGCAACGCCTGCCATGGGAGCGAGTGCTGCATATCCTTTTATTTCAAAGTTTCCTATTTTCATTGGTTTCTCCGATTTGTTGTGATAAATTTATAAATCAATCCTCAGGCCTACGGCCAGCTCCTTTTCTAAGGAGCCCATACAGTAAACTTGTTGTTACATTAGCCTCCTTTGGCAAAGGAGGTGGCACGGCTGTCAGCCGTGACGGAGGATTGAAATTGCAATAGCAAAAATGTCAGCAAAATATCTTATATAAAACAATACCTATTATAATCAATATTATAAATGAGCCTTCAATTATCAAAAATGTTTTTGTCTGGTCTTGATTTTCTATCTTCTTTTTCTTTAACTCATATTCAAGCTTTTGCTTCTCAATATCCAGTTCATTTTGATTTTTGTTATATGCTATATTTTCAATTCTTTTGTTTTTGATTTGTTCAACTTTAACATAATCACTTTCTGTAATTATTTCTTTTGAACCGCAGTAAGGACAAAAAGAAATGCTGTTATCATTGTCAAAAGTCATAGTGCCACCACAATTCTGACAAATCAAACTTTTTCTTTTTGAATTAAGTTGCTTACCGCAATTATGACAAAAGTTTGCACCTGTATTTAATTCTTTACCGCAATCAGAGCAAAACATAAAAAATTAATTCCTTTCTTTTAATCCGTGTTCATTCTACCACTTATAATGCGTGATTTCAACAAATATTTCGCTTTTATTGACTTTTTGAACAGATGTGATATATTTAAATTACAATCTTGTACAATCTTGAAAAGAGAGGTAGTTGTATGTATTGTTCAAAATGCGGAGCTTTTAACGAAGACACCGCGAAATTCTGTACGGAATGCGGCTCGAAATTCATGGCATCCGAGGTGCAGAATCCGACTGTGCAGCCGCCTGCTGCACCCCCACCCGTCAACGGCGGAGATTACGGTAATGTATATTCAGACGGAAATTCATATTCCGCAAACAGCTCTTATCCCTCACCCGATAATATGTATCCTGATAACGGTGCGTTTCAGCAGTCTGACGCACAAACCGATCAGGGCAAGCTTTCAAATGTTGCGGTTGTTCTCGGTGCGGTGGGTCTGGTGTTGGCATTTCTTGTTGATTTTATAGGTTTCGGCTGCGGAATTGCAGGTCTTGTTGTTTCGCTCAAAGCTATGAAGCAGAAAAAAGACGATTCAAAAGCAAAAATCGGACTTGTTCTTTCAATAATTGCAATCGGCGTGTTTGTTCTTAATTTTATAATCGGATTTATTCAGGGCGTAACCTATGCCGCAACCTTTTATGGCTTTTAACTCTGAATCTGTCCCGGGGCTGTTTTTTCACAGCCCCTTATTTTTTTGTAAAAATATAGTGAAATTTACAAAATATATGTTATAATATAAAATGAGGTGATTTGGAATGAAACTTTTGGCACTTGACGGCAACAGCATTCTTAACCGTGCATTTTACGGAATAAAACTTCTTACTACCAAGGACGGCAGTAAATTCACAAACGGAATATACGGATTTCTCAACATTCTTCTCCGACTTCAGGAGGAGGTTTCTCCCGATGCGGTTGCAATTGCATTTGATGTTAAAGCACCAACCTTCAGACACGAAATGTATTCGGGATATAAAGCGAACAGAAAAGGCATGCCGCCTGAATTGGCACAGCAGATGCCGCCGCTCAAAGAGCTTCTTGCGGCTATGGGATATAAAATTCTTGAAGCACCGGGCTGGGAAGCTGACGATATTCTCGGCACTCTTGCCGCAAACTGCAAAGAAAATGATTTCTGCTACATCGCAACGGGTGACAGAGATTCCCTTCAGCTTGTGCGTGATAATGTAAATGTTCTTCTTGCCTCAACCAAAATGGGCAGACCGCAGAGCGTGCGATATGACAGAGAAAAAATAAAAGAAGAATATCTTGTAACGCCCGAGCAGATGATTGATATCAAAGCTCTTATGGGCGATACCTCCGACTGTATTCCGGGTGTTGCAGGAATAGGACAGAAAACGGCACAGGATTTAATCAGCCGTTTCGGCTCGATTGATGAAATCTATGCAAATGTTGATACGATAGACATAAAAAAAGGCGTTCACGATAAGCTTGTCAGCGATAAGGAAATGGCTTATCTCAGCCGCGACCTCGGAACAATCCGCACCAACGCACCCGTTGACGGCGATTATGCGGCATATGTTCCCACTCAGGCGGATGCGTTCAAGGTAACGGGTATTCTTGCAGATCTTGAAATGTATAAAATGATTGAACGGCTTGACCTCAAAGCCCCCGAAAAAACGGAGCAGAAGGAAACCGAAGCAGTAAACTGTGAATGCTATTCTCAGGATGACCTTAAGCTCCTTCTCAATATGCTGAAAAAAGCGGGGGAGGCATATTTCACCTTTGATGACGGTGTTTTCCGTTTTAAAACGGATAACGGAGTTGCCGAGGTTAACCCTCTCAATTCGGAGTATGCCGAATTCTGCTCCGAATTTCTGTTTGAAAAAGAAATAAAGAAATATACCTATAATTCAAAGCATCTCTATTCATTTTTCCATGATTACGGAAATGATATTGAAATAAATTCAATCGTCAGCGATGCAATGCTTTCGGCTTATGTTATCAATCCTTCATCGGGTGCGTATGACCTCAAGAGGATTATTGCCGAATATGCAAGTGCGGAGCTTCCCGACGAAGAAAATGAAAACGCATTTTTCACCGCTTATCTCAAAACCGCATTTGAAAACATGGATAAGCTTATTGAGGAGCATAATCAGAAACGCCTGCTTGATGAAATCGAGCTTCCGCTTGCAAGGGTTCTTGCTTCTATGGAGCGTGAAGGCTTTTTGGTTGATTCGCTCGGCATAAAGAATTTCGGAGTGGATCTGCAGTTTAAAATTGAAAAGCTTGTTGACGAAATTTATTCCGAGGTCGGATATGAATTCAATCTCAATTCTCCGAAGCAGCTCGGCGAAGCCCTTTTTGAAAAAATGGGACTTCCCGCAAAGAAAAAAACAAAGAGCGGTTATTCGACCAATGCTGAGGTGCTCGAGGGTCTTGCGGCGGATTATCCCGTTGTTGCAAAAATTCTTGAATACCGCACTCTTGCAAAGCTCAAATCAACCTATTGCGACGGACTTCTCAAGGTTATCGGCGATGACGGCAGAATTCATTCAAACCTCAATCAGACAGAAACCAGAACGGGCAGAATTTCTTCTACCGAGCCCAATCTTCAGAATATTCCCGTTCGTTCCGAGCTTGGCAGAGAGATGAGAAAATTCTTTAAGGCAAAAGACGGCTGTGTGCTCATTGATGCCGACTATTCGCAGATTGAGCTTCGTGTTCTTGCTCATATTGCAAACGACAAAAACATGATTGATGCCTTCAACAACGGTGACGATATCCATGCCATCACCGCCTCTCAGGTGTTCAACATGCCTCTTATGATGGTCACTCCTCTTATGCGAAGCAGGGCAAAGGCTGTCAATTTCGGCATTGTTTACGGTATCGGAGCATTTTCGCTTGCAAAGGATATCGGAGTTACCCGTGCAGAGGCAGACAGCTATATCAAGGGCTATCTTGAGCATTTCAGCGGTGTTCGTCAATATATGAAGGATGTTGTTGAAAGGGCAAAGGAAAACGGCTATGTTGAAACCGTTTTTGCAAGAAGAAGATATCTTCCCGAGCTTTCGTCATCAAACGGAATGATGCGTGCATTCGGCGAAAGGGTTGCCTTGAACATGCCCATTCAGGGCACGGCGGCGGATATAATCAAAATTGCCATGATAAGAGTATGGACATGCCTCAAAGAGCAGTGCCTGCGTGCAAAGCTTATCATGCAGGTGCATGACGAACTGATTGTTGAGGCTCCCGAGGAAGAAGTAAAAATCGTAGCAGGCATCGTAAAGCGTGAAATGGAAAACGCAGTTAAAATGCGTGTCAATATGCAGGCGGATGTCGGCATAGGCAAAACATGGTATGAATCGAAATAAGGAATGATATTATGAATATTTTGTTTGTTTGTACGGGCAACACATGCAGAAGCCCCATGGCGGAGGGCTTGTTTAAAAAAATGCTTGCCGATAAAGGCATTGATAATATCACATGCTCGAGTGCGGGTCTTTTTGCAATGACGGGTGACGAGGTTACTCCCAATGCAGTCAAAGCCTGCGAGCGTTTTGAGGTCGATATTTCCGCTCACAGAGCAAGAAGAATAACAAGTTACATTCTTGATGAAACAGATAAATTTGTGTGCATGACTCCCGAGCATGCCGCAAGTCTTTCAATGTATGTTCCGAGCGAAAAAATAACTGTTCTCGGCGGCGGAATACCCGACCCCTACGGCAGCGACCTCGAAACATATATCAGAACCGCCAATTATATTAAAACCGCTCTTGCTCTGCAGTCTGACGATATAATTTCGGAGGAGTAAAATGGAAATTATTCTTAAGAGAATGAGTGAAGAGCATATTTCACAGATTGCGGAAATCGAAAAGGAATGCTTTTCCGACCCGTGGAGCGAGGCGGCAATCAAAGAAGAGCTCGAAAATGAGAACTCTTATTTTCTTGTTGCTGTTGGGGAAACTGTTGTCGGGTATATCGGGGTGCAGGAAATCTGCGGTGAGGCTTATATAACGAATGTTGCGGTTACTGCGAAAAGCCGTAAATCGGGCATAGGAAGAATGCTTCTCAGAGCCGCTTGCAGCGGTGCCGAAAGCAGAAATTGCGAATTCATAACCCTTGAAGTGCGTGAGAGCAATTATCCTGCAATATCGCTTTATGAATCCGAAGGTTTTGAAAGAGCGGGCATCAGAAAGAATTTCTATTCCGCTCCGAAAGAAAACGGAATTATCTATACAAAATACTTTAACACCGAGGTGTGGAAATGAAAATTCTTGCAATTGAATCCTCATGCGATGAAACGGCGGCAGCCGTTGTTGAGGACGGAAGAAAAGTTTTATCAAGCGTTATAGCCTCGCAGGTGAGCGAGCATATTATATACGGAGGCGTTGTGCCCGAAATTGCATCAAGAATGCATGCTCAGGCAATATCGGGAGTAGTCACAAAGGCGATGAATGATGCAGGTGTCGGCTATTCCGATATTGATGCAATAGCAGTCACATATGCCCCCGGTCTTATCGGAGCTTTGCTTGTGGGCGTTAATTTTGCAAAGGGACTTTCCTATTCAACGGGTCTTCCGCTGATACCCGTGCATCATCTCCGTTCCCACATTGCGGCAAATTATATTTCTCATGCAGAGCTCGAACCGCCGTTCCTCTGTCTTGTTGTTTCGGGCGGTCACAGTCATATTGTTGCCGTTAAGGATTATACCGATTTTTCTATAATCGGCAGAACAAGAGACGATGCCGCAGGTGAATGCATGGATAAAGCCGCAAGAGCAATGGGGCTTCCTTATCCCGGCGGAGTAAATCTCGACAAAATCAGCGTTAACGGAGATTCTTCTCTTTATAAGCTTCCGCATCCGAAGGTTGAAGGCAGCGAATATGATTTCAGCTTTTCGGGACTCAAAACTGCTGTTGTTAACATTATCCACAACTCAAAGCAGAAGGGGATTGAAGTGGGTATTCCCGACCTCGGTGCAAGCTGCATCGAAACCGTTGCCGACTGCCTTGTCAATAACACCGTTAAGGCGGCGGAGAATTACGGCTTTGATAAAATCGTTCTTGCAGGCGGTGTTTCGGCAAATTCACGCCTGAGAAAAAGAATGGCAGATATCTGCGGCAAAAAAGGCTGGCAGCTTTATATGCCCGAGCTTTCGCTTTGCGGCGATAATGCGGCAATGGTCGGTGCACAGGCGTTTTATGAATACTGCGGCGGCAATATTGCAGGATTGGAGCTCAATGCCTTCGCAACGATGCCGATTGATGAGCAAAATCAATAAAATATATCGATAAAATGAATTTTCGGAACTTCGGTTATGCAAACTTTGCCAATTGTATTGACTTTACAAAAAACCATGATATAATTACAATGGGTTAGGTTAGAAAAGAAGAAATCATGTGATGTCAACTGTCACAAAACAAATTCTTTTAACCTCATAAATTTGTTAAATTTTGTTGTTTTTCAGTAGAAAGGAGAAATAACTATGGAAAATATGACTTCCAATAAGAGCGTTCTTTCATGGATTAACGAAAAAATTGATCTCGTTAAGCCCGAAAAGGTTGTATGGATTGACGGCACTCAGGAGCAGATCGAAGCCCTCAGAGCAGAAGCTTGCTCAACAGGCGAAATGATCAAGCTCAATCAGGAGCTCCTTCCCGATTGCTATCTTCACAGAACAGCAGTCAACGACGTTGCCCGTGTTGAAGGCAGAACCTTCATCTGTGCACCCACAAAGGAAGAAGCAGGCCCCACCAATAACTGGATGGATCCCGCAGAAGCTTATGAAATGCTTTATGCAATCGCAAAGGACAGCTACAAGGGCAGAACCATGTATGTTATTCCTTATTCAATGGGTCCCGTCGGTTCAAAGTTCTCCAAAATCGGTATTGAGCTCACAGACTCAATCTATGTTGTTCTCAACATGGTTATTATGACCAGAGTAGGCACCGATGTTCTCAAGGCTCTCGGCGACAGCGAAGACTGGGTTCGCGGTCTTCACTGCAAGTGTGACATCGACGAAGAAAAGAGATACATCTGCCAGTTCCCTCAGGATAACACAATTATTTCAGTTAACTCAGGCTACGGCGGAAACGTTCTTCTCGGTAAGAAGTGCTTTGCTCTCAGAATCGCTTCATATCAGGGTAAGAACGAAGGCTGGCAGGCAGAGCACATGCTCATCCTCGGTCTTCAGAAGCCCGACGGCGAAATCAGATATATCTGTGCTGCATTCCCCTCAGCATGCGGCAAAACAAACCTTGCTATGCTTATTCCTCCCGAGGGATATTATAAGAACGGCTACCGTGTATGGTGCGTAGGCGACGATATTTCATGGATCCGCAAGGGCGAAGACGGCAGACTTTATGCTATCAACCCCGAAAACGGCTTCTTCGGCGTTGCTCCCGGCACAAACGAAAAGTCAAATCCCAATGCTCTTGCTTCAACAAGAAAGGGCACAATTTTCACCAACGTTGCTCATAACCTTGACAATAACACAGTTTGGTGGGAAGGTCTTGACAAGAATCCTCCCGCAAACGCAATTGAGTGGAAGGGTAACCCCTGGAACGGTCAGGAGAGCGAAGAAAAGGGCGCACATCCCAACAGCCGCTTCACAGCTCCCGCTGTTAACTGCCCCTGCATCAGCTCAGAATTTGAGAATCCCGACGGTGTTCCCATCTCGGCTATCGTATTCGGCGGCAGACGCGCAAAGCTTGCTCCCCTTGTTTATCAGTCAAGAGACTGGAACCACGGTGTATTCGTAGGTTCAATCATGGCTTCCGAAACAACCGCTGCAGCAGCAGGTGCAGTTGGTGTTGTTCGCCGTGACCCCATGGCAATGCTTCCCTTCTGCGGCTATAACATGGCTGATTACTGGCAGCATTGGATTGATATCGGTGCAGGTCTTGATCCCGAAAAGGCTCCCAAGATCTTCAATGTTAACTGGTTCCGTAAGGATGACGAAGGCAACTTCATGTGGCCCGGCTTCGGCGACAACCTTCGTGTTCTTGACTGGATTATCGACCGCTGCGAAGGTAAGGTTGAGGCTGACGAAACAGCTATCGGCTTTGTTCCCAAGGCAGCAGACATCAACCTTGAAGGAATCGAAGACGAAGTAAGCGATGCACAGCTTGCAGAGCTTCTCAGCGTTGATGTTTCACTCTGGAATGATGAAGTTGCAGGTATCGAAGAATTCTACGGCAAGTTTGACAGACTTCCCGCAACTCTCAAGGCAGAGCTTGAAACTCTCAAAGCAAACATTAAATAATTTTAAGGGCATCGTGAAAACGGTGCCCTTTTTACAAATGCGGTGATAAAAATGATTGTTTTGATTATATTTATCCTTATTATAATATCAATCGGAGCTGCCCTTGCGTTATACGGAAGAAAAGATAACGCAGTCTACACTGAGGATGCGGTCATTGTTCTCGGCAAGGGTCTTGACGGCGACAAAGTGCCGCCTAATCTTGCAAAAAGACTTGATAAGGCGATAGAGTATCACAAGAAAAATCCCCGTGCACTGATTGTTGTTTCGGGAGGCAAGGGGGATGAAGAAAAGCTTTCCGAGGCTCAGGCGATGGCGGATTATCTTCTTCAGAAGGGTGTTCCCGAAAACATAATAATCAAAGAAGATAAATCAACAACAACCTATGAAAATTTTGTTTTCTCGACCGATATTCTGAATGAAAAGCTCGGCAATGATTATTCCGTTGCATTTATCAGCAACAGCTTTCATATTTACCGTGCTGAGAGGCTGGCAAAGGAGCTCGGCATAAACGCTGCCCATCTCGGTGCAGGAATAGAATGGCATACCGTGCCTGCAAACTATCTTCGTGAAATATCGGTGCTTTTCGGGTTGATTGTTTTGAAAAAGAAATAGGAGATGAGCAGGATGAGCAAATATGATGTTATCCTTTTTGACCTTGACGGTACTCTGACCGACCCCGGTATGGGAATAACAAATTCCGTTATGCATGCATTGAAAAAATACGGGATTGAGGTTGAAGACAGAAAAACTCTTTATAAATTCATCGGACCGCCCCTGATTGAGTCCTTTGAAAAATACTATGGTTTTTCACATGAAGAAGCGGTAAAATCCGTTGATTACTACAGGGAGTATTACCGCGACAGGGGAATATATGAAAATACCGTTTATGACGGAATTGAAAAACTGCTCGCATATCTGAGCGAAAACGGAAAAAAGATTATTCTTGCAACCTCAAAGCCTGAGCCGTTTGCAAAAGAAATTCTCCGTCACTTCGGTCTTGAAAAGTATTTTCTTTTCGCTGCAGGAAGCACAATGAGCGAAACGAGAACAAATAAGGCGGAGGTTATCGAATACGCTCTTGCGGAATGCAGTATAACGGATAAATCAACCGTTGTCATGGTCGGCGACAGAGAGCATGATATAATCGGTGCAAACAAAAACTCGGTTGACTCAATCGGTGTTCTTTTCGGCTACGGAAGCCGTGAGGAGCTTGAAGCGGCAGGTGCAACATATATTGCCGAAACGGTTGAGGATATTCTCAGATATATTTAATATAGCACACCCGAAAAAGTCCCGTCTTTTTCGGGTGCTTTTTTGATTTACAAACAAACCTATTGACAAATCCGTTCTAATGCGTTAGAATGATGTTGTACTAATGCATTAGAATAAAATAAAACGGGGGGATTTATCAATGAATACACCTAAAATTTTTGAAAGTGAATACAGATTTTGTCTTATTCTCTGGGAAAATGAGCCCATAAGCAGCCGTGAGCTTTCCGAGCTTTGCAAGGAGAAGCTCGGCTGGTCAAAAACAACGACCTATACCGTTATAAAAAGGCTTTCCGACAGAGGAGTGCTCAAAAACGAAAACACCGTTGTTACCTCGCTGATTTCAAAGGATGAGGCTCAGGTTTCGGAGATTGACGAGCTTATGGAAAAGAAATTTGAAGGCTCAATTCCCGCTTTCATTGCCGCTTTTGCAAAAAGCCGCCGACTTTCCGAAAAAGATATTGAGGATATAACGGAGATAATCGAACGGGGAGGTAAGTGAAATGACTGATTTTTTCATTGAACTTCTCAACATAAGCATAACGGCAAGCTACCTTATTCTTGCGGTTATTCTGATTCGGTTTATTTTCAAAAAAATTCCGAAAAAGTTTATCTGCCTTCTTTGGGGAATTGCCGCAATAAGGCTTGTTTTTCCTTTCTCAATCGAAAGTGCCCTGAGTCTGATTCCGAGTGCACAGACAATACCCGAAAATATAGCCATGCAGACTGTTCCTGCAATTTCAAGCGGAATTGAATTTGTCAACAGCACGGTTAATCCCGTCATTGCCGATGTTTTTACTCCGAATCCGGGCGACAGTGTTAACCCTCTGCAGGTTATTACCGCCGTAGGTTCATATATATGGATAATCGGGCTTGCAGTTATGGTCTTATACGGAATCATCAGTTATCTTCGGGTGAAAAGGAGCGTGAAAACAGCGGTTCTGCTTGAAAATAACGTGTGGCAGAGCGAAAGCGTTGTTTCGCCGTTTATACTCGGAATTGTAAGACCGAAAATCTATATTCCGTTCAACATGGATAATGAAACGAAAAGCTATGTTATATCCCATGAAAATGCCCATCTCAGACGCCGCGACCATTGGATAAAGCCGCTCGGCTTTGCTGTTCTTGCAGTCTACTGGTTCAATCCGCTTGTGTGGATTGCATATATTCTTCTCTGCCGTGATATTGAGGCGGCATGCGACGAAAAGGTTGTTGCCTCAATGGATGGCGACATGCGAAAAGAGTATGCCCGTGCACTTCTCGACTGTGCGGTTAACCGCAGAAGGATTGCGGCATGCCCTCTTGCATTCGGAGAGGTAAGTGTCAAAAACAGAATAAAGAATGTTATGAACTATAAAAAGCCTGCGTTCTGGGTGATAATTCTCGCGATTGCTGCCTGCATTGTTGCGGCGGTCTGCTTCCTTACGAATCCCGAAACGAAGGAATATCACGATGTAGGCAACCGACTGAAAATCACGGTTTATTCCGACGGCGAAGCGAAAGAAACTAAAGTTGTTCATGCACAAACCGGCAATAAAGTTGTTCTTTTAAACGGAGCGGAAATTGAAATAACCCTTGTTGACCTTCAGCGGGATGAAATGGAAGTAGAATTCAGCGGAGCACCCCTTTACGGTGAAGACCGGTCCGTGCCGGCGAAAGGTTTGCTTTTAACTCTTTATTCTTATCACAACCATACAACGGATAGCGGAGAAACCGTTGTTATTGAATATATTAAAACGCAGTCGCTTGATGATGCGATAAGTGCTGCAATTATGGAGCATAACAGCGAAAGATACCTGAAGGGTACCTATGCCTGCTGCTACCATGAGGTGCTTGCAACCGAGGCGAGCGGTGATGCTTCCGATAATGAAATTGAAAAAATAACGGCATATATCATTGCAGCCTACGGTGAATATGAAATGAAAAACGGGGTTGTTGAATCCGTCAGCGGAGGCAGCGGTCCGATTGCTTTGACCTTTGCTGTCGGTGAAACGGAATATTCACTTCTCGATTACTGGGAGGCTGAGGACGGAAGCAATTATGTTTCGTCAATCAGAGCGAAATTCCCGAAGGGCGTTGCGGAATCCGTTATCAAGGACCCTTATACCGTATCAACTCTGTGTGACCGCAAGGCGGAAACTTATTTCAGAAACAACACACAAGCCGGAGAAATGCATTCCGTTGAGGTGAAATGCTTCTCAACCAGCGATAAGGTTGATGTTTATGCAGACAGTATTATTCTCGGCGGAGAAAACACGGGATTACGCCTGCAGATGACAAATAACTCTTCCGAAACCGTTATGACGGGCAGACCCTATTGGGTTTACCGCTATGAAAACGGCGAATGGGTCAGCTGCGGAGTTAAAGAAACGGAATATACATGGACTCTCGAAGGAATATTGATTTTACCCGGTCAGACCCGTGAATTGTCCTGTATGCTGAGTTTGTTTGATATTTCAAAAAACGGTTATTACCGCCTGACCAAGGATTTCTCTCTCGACGGCGAAAACCATACGGCGAGTGTTGAGTTTTTTATTGATACCGATGAAGAATGGGAAAAGCTTGAATTTCCCCCGGGAGTCAATATGGTTGTTCCCGAATCGCTTTACAGTGTTTATGAAAACAGAGTCAGCAGCAAGCACGGCGAATCGTGGTTTGAATTTGAAAAAATGGCAAATAACGGCTTTGTTGAGTATGACGAAACCGTTGAGCCGGTAGACGGTGTTATCATAAAAAGCAAGGCGGATTTTGATGAATTCATCAAAGAAATGTCTGCTCATTTTGAGTTTTACAATGAAGAAAAGGATGTTGATTTTGCAGATACCGCAAAGCTTTTTGATGATGCATTTTTCAAGGATAACAGTCTTATAATAATGCATGTCAGAGAAAGCAGCTATTCGATAACCCATTCTCTCGGCAATATTACAAGGCATCATCAGCTTGCAGCGGAGGACAGCGGAAGAGAAGATAACGGCTATGCGCTGTCTTTTCAGGTTCACAGAGAAATACCGCATGAGGATGCCGATGCGGAAAGCGAACGCTTCATAACTCTTGCAATGGATAACGCTGCTATCGGCGATGTTCACAGTGCTTATATTGTTTACGGCGAGGATATGCGTAAGCCGAAAGCTGTTTACAGCTACATGGAAAATGATGAAAAGCCGCTTGTCGGAGCAAAGGTAATCTTATACAGCGATACCGAAATCATGTTCAGCTATTCTCTTCTGAGCAGCTATATTCCTCACGGCACATATACCGTCAATCACGGAATGCTTGTTATGAAAACCGATGACGGAAGATATACCTATACCTTCAATTTCAGCGGTGATAATCTGATTTTTGATGCCGCACATTCATCGGAATTGCCCGAATACAACTACGGTGACGGCACAAAATTCAAACCCGTGCCCGACGGAGCGGTGTTTGAAATACAACGCTCATAGGCACAGGTTGTTTTAAAATATTATATGCGGATTTTCGTCTTGATGCGGCGGAAATCCGCTTTTTTATTCGTCGCAGGAATGCTCAAAGCGGATATCATAAATGTTTTCAATCGGAATAATTCTGCCGTCGGTCATTACGATATCATGCTTGTATGCATCAATTTTTTTAACCTTACCCGTAACGGAAACATATTCTCCGCCGAATTTTCTGCCGTCGGGCACAAAGAAAACAATTGTTGCTTCGGGAGAGCTTTCAGCCGATTCCGAAATGAACATCAGCTTTTCGTTGATAGCTTCCTTACGGCTTTCATCAAGCTCAGCCGCTTCATCCGTCAGCCTTGCGGTTTCTTCAATTGCCGCACCGTGACCCGTCAGTGCAGCAAACGGGCTGAACTGCGCCGCACGGTCATGCATTGACATGTGAGGATGCTTTTTTGAAACGTGATGTGGCAAATCAATGATATCATTATAGCCGTTCATGCCTTATGACCTCCTATTTGTCCGTTTCTGTCTTTGGCGGTTGCACCTTCCTTATAATTCATGCCCTTAAGAATTGAATTCTTGCCGTATTTATGTTTGATGCTGAGCAATGCATCCTGCACCCTGCGTTCTTTTTCAAGGGCTTCATCTTCTTCGGCTCTTTTGCGTTTCTTCTCTTCATAATCCTCAAAAAGACTAAGCTGCTCGGGAATATATGATTTATCAACCGCATCCTCGTGAATGACCCGTTCCGCAGTAATATACATTCTTCTCACAAGCAGGTTTTTATCAACGATTTCATCATAAACCCTTGAAACCGCATCGGTTATAAGCTTCGTTGATGAGGTCTGCCTGCCGATATTGGCTGTGCCGCGTGCATGCTTCGGCACCTCTCTGCCGTAAAAATCTGTTTTAACCTCGCCCTTGTAATAACTCCTTCTGCCCGAATCGGTGAGGTTTTCAATGTCGTAGCCCACAACAAGAGTGATTTTATCGGTGACAAGCTTTTTTTCAACAAGGTCAAGCGAAAGTGCATCCGCCATTTCGCGGATAACAAGCTTTGCCTTTTCAAAATCATATGGATGCTGAAGCACCTGACCCGACTGAATGCTGTTTGTCTGCGGCTTATATGACTTGATATCGGCAATTGTGCAGGGCTCCCAGCCCCATGCATGGTCAATAAGCAGCTCGGCGTTGATGCCGAAAAGACGGTAAAGCAAGTCTTCGTTCTGAAGCGAGCATCGTGCAACATCGCCCATCGTGAGCATGCCGTATTTTTCGAGCTTTGCGGAAATTCCCTTTCCAACCCTCCAGAAATCGGTCAGAGGGCGGTGATCCCACAGAGTGCGGCGGTAGGTCATTTCATCAAGCTCTGCTATTCTCACTCCGTCTTCATCGGCAGGGATATGCTTTGCGGTTATATCCATGGCAATCTTGCAAAGATAAAGATTTGAGCCTATTCCCGCAGCGGCGGTAACTCCCGTTTCCGTAAGCACCTCTCTGATAAGCATTCTCGTAAAATCGTGAGCGTTCATGTTGTTGAGCCTGAGATAGCTTGTTGCATCAATAAAAACTTCATCAATGCTGTAAACATGAATATCCTCGGGTGCAACATGTCTGAGATAAACCTCATAAATCCGTGTGCTGTATTCAATGTAAAGTGCCATTCTCGGAGGAGCAACAACATAGTCAATCGAAAGGGATGGGTTGGCTCTGAGCTCTTTTGCATTGTATGACGAGCCCGTGAAAACACCTCTCGGAGCATTTGCCTTTCGCTGTGCGTTTGCAATCCTTACCTGCTGAATCAGCTCAAACATCCTTGCTCTGCCCGAAATGCCGTAAGCTTTGAGGCTCGGCGAAACGGCAAGACAGATTGTTTTTTCTGTTCTCGAAGGGTCGGAAACAACGATATTTGTTGTCAGCGGGTCAAGTCCTCTTTCCATTGCCTCAACGCTGGCATAGAAGGATTTGAGGTCTATTGCGATATAGGTTTTGTTTTCGTTCATCCTCTATGCCTCCGTTCTGTTTTTTTGTCAAATGAAGAATGAAAAATGAAAAGTGAAAAGTTAAGGGTCGCTTCGCTCCGAAAAATATAATTGCTCCGCAAAAAAAGACCGAATTCCTTCAGTCCTTCGGATATCACTTTATCTGAGGGACTTATATCCCGGCTTTCTGTTTTTATGGCCTCCTTTGGCAAAGGAGGTGGCATTTTCGTGAGAAAATGACGGAGGATTGGTGGTGAACCCATCACTGTTATCTGATGTGTCGTAAGGTAATACGGCTTTGATAAACATATTATATCATTCCAAATAATATTTTTCAACCGCTTATCGAACATTTGTGCCAAAGAATTTTAAAAAATCAGCGTAAGAATATCAGATATATCCTTACGCCGTGATGTTGTGTTATTTAAGATATGCTTCGAGTCTGTAAATAGGCATTCCCATGGAAGCAAATCTGTGCTCATATTCTGTTTCAATGTTGCCTTCAAAATCGCTGTTGTGAAGGTCGAGAGAAACATTTCTGAGGCTGAATCCGAATTGTGTGAGCTGTTCGATTGAATACTCAAAAAAGTGCATGTTGTCGGTCTTCTGATGAATTTCAGCACCCTTTTTGAGAACAGATGCGTAGCTTTTAAGAAAGCGTGAATTGGTGAGTCTGTGGTTTGCATATCTGTTTTTTGGGTAGGGGCATGAAAAGTTGAGATAAATGCGTTCGATCGATTCGGGTTTAATATATTTTTCAAGATATTCCGCACCCGTGCGAAGGAACTTTACATTTTCTATATTTTCATTCATTGCTTTTTCGCAGGCTATGACAAGCACATTTGCACATTTTTCGAGAGCAAGCACATTTATATCGGGATTCTGCTTTGCAAGCTCGCATGCAAACTTTCCTTTTCCGCATCCGATTTCGAGCACAACGGGGTTGTCGTTGCCGAAAAGCTCCCTTGTGTCAATATATTCTTTCTTTTCAATAGCCGTGATAAAATTTGCATCGTCGCTGAAAAGGGTGATTATGTTGTTGCAATTCTCAAGTCGTTCCTCAAGATGTTTTTTCTTTCTCATTCTCATAGCTGTCACCTTGCCTTCAAAATACCTATTAATTTTACATTCCGATTTCTTTAATGTCAACATATTTTTTGAAGATAGCGTTGAAAATAAATTGCAATACGTTATAATATATTACGGTGATGCAGATGACAGAAAAAATTATCCGTGACCGTCTTTTTGAAATGCAGGATGCGGAATACCGTGATTTTCATTCAAGGCTGATGCCGACGGTTAAAAAGGAGCTTATAATCGGAGTTCGTACTCCCGATTTACGGAAATTTGCAAATGAAATTTCCGGGTCGCCGCTTGCGGATGAGTTTATGAAAATTTTACCGCATAAATATTATGAAGAAAATAACCTTCATGCTTTTCTGATTGAAAAAATAAATGATTTTAACCTTTGTGCAGCGGAGCTTGACAGATTTCTGCCGTTTGTTGATAACTGGGCAACCTGCGATATGATGCGTCCGAAAGTATTCAAAAAGCATCTTCCCGAGTTGCTTGAAAAAATAAAAACCGGAATTGAATCCGAAAACACATACACCGTGCGTTTTGCGATTGAAATGCTGATGTGTTATTATCTTGATGAAGCATTTGATATATCCTATCCCGCAGCGGTTGCTCAAATCCGTTCCGACGAATACTATATAAAAATGATGCAGGCGTGGTATTTCGCAACAGCACTTGCAAAGCAATATGATTCGGTTATTCCTTATCTTGAACAGAACAGACTTGATGCAGATACACATAATAAAACCATCCGTAAGGCGATTGAAAGCTATCGCATAACAGAAGAACAAAAGAAATATTTGCGCAGGCTTAAAAGATAACGGTGTTGCAATCTGTGCGGTAATGTGATAAATTATATACAGAAAAATTAAAGGAGATATAAATTATGTTTTACAAAATTGAAAATGATTTTCTGACATGTGAAATTGATGATATGGGTGCTCAGCTTCATTCACTCGTTCTTAAAGAAAACGGCAAGGAATACATCTGGCAGGGAAATCCTGATATATGGTACGGTCAGGCACCCGTCCTTTTTCCCGTTATCGGTCAGCTTATTGATGATAAATTCCGCTATAACGGTGTTGAATATACCATGCCCAAGCACGGACTTGCAAGAAAGCTGCTTTTCAAAGTGAAGGAATGCGAGGGAGCAAAGGCTGTTTTCAGCCTCGAAAGCGGTGAAAACACTCTTAAAAGCTATCCCTTTGAATTTGAGCTTCTCGTTGCATTTGCGCTTAAGGAAAAGTCGCTTGTCAACACAATGACGGTTATCAATAAAACAAAGGGAGATATGTATTTCTCAATCGGTGCACATCCCGGCTTCAACTGCAATATCGGTGATGTGATTGAATTTGAGCAGCCCGAAACTCTTGAAACGGAGCGAATCGACAGCGAAAATCTTCTTATTCCCGAAAAATTCTCCGTTATTGAAAATTCAAAGGAAATCGTGATTACCGAGGATGTTTTCAAGAAGGATGCACTTATTCTCTCGGGCATCAAGTCAAAGAAGCTTACAATCAGGGGCGAAAACGAGGTTGAATTCACCTTCGGCGACTGTCCCGTGCTCGGTATCTGGGCAAAGCCCGGTGCACCTTATGTCTGTATTGAACCGTGGTACGGCATCAATGACGACAGAGATGTGAAGGATGATATCTCAAAGAAAAGAGAGATTCAGCATCTTTCAGAGGGCGAAACATTTGAATTTGCCTGGACTGCGGAAATAAAATAATTGCAACATAAAACACCCGGGATTTTTACAACAATTCCCGGGTGTTTATAATTTTAAAGATATTTATTGATAAACTTTTCAACAGCACCCCAATAAATTTCGGGATAAACATAGCCTGAAGCCGCATGGGTTGCACCGGGAACAACAAGTCGTTCCTTTTCGCATTCGGCATTCTGATAAAGGGGATACTGCATCCAGAAGGGGACAACGGAATCCTTGTCGCCGTGGATGAAAAGGGTGGGAGTGCTGCTCTTTTTGACCTGCTCAAGCGGTGAGTTTTCTTTGATATCAAACTTGAGTCTTCTTTTTGTTACGGTGTTTACAAGACCGAGAACAATGTCGGCGGGAATTTTTGTCATTCCCTTTATCTGCACAGTGTATTGCTCCCAAAGAGATGTGAAACCGCAGTCTTCAATGCAGCATATAACGTTTGCGGGAAGCTTTTCGCCCGTAACGTTCATAACGGTTGCTGCACCCATTGATGCACCGTGAAGAATGATTTTTGCACAAGGATTTTTGTCAATTATATAGTTTATCCAGTCGATAACATCAAGTCTTTCAAGCCAGCCCATGGTGCAGTAGCTGTGCTCACTCTTGCCGTGTGCCCTGAGATAGGGGAGAACAACATTATAGCCCATTTCATAAAAATGCTTTGTGAAGATGCTGTTCTGAGAAGGCATTCCCGTAAAGCCGTGACACGAAATAACATAAACATCGCTCGGATTTTCATTTTCATAATAATCCGCATAAAGGCAGTATCCGTAGCGGTTGAAAAGATAAATTTCTTCACATTCCTTTTCTCTGTAAAACTCTGTTCCCGCAATCGCTTCGTCGCTTTCGTAGAAGCATCTGCTTTCTTCTGAAGAAACGGGAGCGCCCGCTTCGGTTTCAATTATTTTTCTTATTCCGTTTTTGCTCATAAAGCTTTCAACAAACCAATTTCCGATTGCTGCGGAAGCGATGCCTGCAGCTGCTCCGACAAAGGCAGCCTTTTTGAAAAAACCGTTTTTCTTGCTCATTTTTACTCCTTTCGCATTAAAAAAGCCGTGCACTCATAAGAATGCACGGCTGAATAATTAATCCTTATTCTTGTGACGCATGATTTTTGAGGTTGTGTTTTTGACGAATTCGGTGCGTCTGATCTTGAAGTCAACGATTCTCTTATAGGGAGGAAGCTTTTCGTTGACGGACTGAACAACCTCGTCCATGATGTCGTGCAGTTCTTCGTCTGTGTATTCGTCGGCGTCCTTGCCGTATCTGTCTTTCATTTCCTCAAAGTTGGGGAAGATTCTTGCGGCAACGATTGTTTCACCCTTCTTGTTTTCGTCGCCGATAACAAGGCTTTCGCCGACTCTTGTGTCTGTGCTCAGATGATATTCAAGCTCTTCGGGATAGATGTTTTTACCGTTGCTTGTAACGATAACGTTTTTACTTCTGCCCGAGATGTAGTAATGACCCTGCTTATCAACATAACCGAGGTCACCTGTGTGGAACCAACCGTCTTCGTCAAGAACCTTTGCGGTTTCTTCGGGGTTATTGTAGTAGCCGAGCATAACCATGCCGCCCTTGACGCAGATTTCGCCAACGCCGGTATCGGGATCGGGATTGAGAATCTTTGCTTCACTGCCGGGAATGGGCTCGCCGACCGATTCAGCCATGTGGAGCTTGTCGTGGTTGATGATTGCAAGAGGAGCACATTCGGTAAGACCGTAGCCAAAGATAATCTGAATACCGAACGCCTCAAAGTCTTTGAGGATCTGAGGATTGATGGGAGCGGCACCGCAGATGATGAGTCTCATGTTGCCGCCGAATGTATCAATGATTTCTTTGAAGAATACTTTCTTGAGGTCAATGCCGATTTTTGAAGCTGCTTTAACAAGAACCTTACCAACCTTGAAAAGTGTTTCGCCGTGAGGCTTGTTTTTGACTGCCTTCATAAGTCTTCTGTGAACTGTTTCAAGAAGAAGAGGAACGGCAACAAAAATAGAGGGGTTGAACTCTTTCATGTTTTTGAGAACATACTTGAAGCCGTCGCAGAAGGTAACCTTTGCACCGCAATAGGGAGCAAAGAAAAGAATGATTGTGCTTTCGTAGGTGTGATGAAGAGGAAGCATTGAAATGCCGCAGTCTTCAGGGTTGATTTTGATAACGCTCATTGCCGACATAACCTCAAAGCAGAAGTTCCTGTGGCAGAGCATAACGCCCTTTGACATTCCTGTTGTGCCCGAAGTGAAAAGAAGTGAGCACATTTTATCGGGATCAATTTCAGCGTTGAGATAACGCTTGTCACCGCTTGCGAGAAGCTCCTTGCCCTTTGCAATAAGGTCGTCAACGTGAAGAATTCCTTCTTCCTTTTTGCAGTTCATTGTAACAATGGTAAGGTCTTTCTTAAGCTCGTCCTTTCTTGCATTGAGCTTTCTTGCGATCTTTTTATCGCAGAAGAAAAGCTTGACATCCGCTGTGTTGAGGATGTTGTTGATATCATCGAAAAGAAGCTCCTTGTCAACGGGAACAATAACGCCTACACCTGTTACGGTTGCCATGTATGAAAGGCACCACTGATAGCAGTTGTCACCGCCGACAGCGATTTTTTCACCGGTAAGTCCCATGTCGGTGAGAGCGGTGCCGAGAGCCTGAATCTGCTCAAAATATGTCTTATAGGTAATTTCGTAGAGATCGCCGTCTGCTGTTTTAACTTCAAAAGCAGGTCTGTCGCTGTAAAGCTTGGCACTCTGAGTTATAAGATCTCTGATGTCTGTGATCTTTCTTACGTCATAGAATGTTTTTGTCAAAATACACACCCCTGGCATTTTATTTTCTCTATACACAAAACAGTTGGTATTGTAACATTTTAATTATTAAAAATCAAGGGTTAAATTATTAAGATTTTTCTAAATATTGTGCCGAAGATTAGTGAAATGTTATATATTTAGCGGTGCGTTAACATTTTGTAAACATATGGACTGATTTTTGCAAAACAAAAATATATAAACTTGCTTTTATATGTTCAATATGATAAAATTATAATATAAACTCAAGGGAGGAATGTCCATGAGCAAAAAAGCTCTTTCGCAGGATGCAATCCGCACGCAAGGCTATGTTGATAACCGCAGTCTGTTTGCATATGCGGCAGGTATTGCGGGTCAGAATATGCATTACGGTCTTATAAGCGGATGGCTGTTCTATTTCTGTAATGCCGTGCTAAAAATAAGTGCGGAAGCAGTCGGCATGATTACAAGTATCAGCCGTCTGTGGGATTCGGTTAATGACCCGATTATCGGTGCACTTATCGACAGACACACCTTCAAAAAATCAGGTGAAAAGCTCCGCCCGTATCTTCTTTACCTGCCTGCAATAATCGGTGTTCTCAGCCTTCTTATGTTCAAGGACTGGGGAGTCGGCGGAAACAAGCCGATTATAATTATTCTTGTTTTCTATCTTATCTGGGATTTGTTTTATTCAATGCAGGATGTTGCTCTCTGGGGTATGCTTGCTCTCAGCTCGCCACGCTCCGAAGAGAGAGCAAGGGTTGCACAGTGGACGGCAATCGGCGTTACCGCCGGCGGTGCACTGGCAGGTCTCGTTCCTCTTGTAAAGGATATTGCGGTCAATAATTTCGGTGCAACGGATAAATCATTCTTTTTCGGTGCGGCACTGGTGCTCGGTCTCGGAGGCCAGCTCATTTCAATGTCGGCATACAAAATGAATGAATCCGTCAAAAACGAAAACAAAGAAAAAGAGAGCTTTTTTGAAGCGATTTTTGTTTTGCGTCATAACAAAACCATGCTTCTCATTTCGCTTGCAAGAATTCTTGAATACATAAAGCTTTCCGTACCCTGGGCATATTTCTTTGAAAGTCAGGTTTTCTATAAGGTAGGCAACACGGATATCGGAGCAGGCACGGTTCAGTTTGTTTACGGACTTCTCACGGGTGCACCCGGCACATTTGCACAGTTTGCCGCAACAAAGATTGTTGATAAGGTAGGCGGCATGAAAAGGGTGCTGATTCTTGCTCAGGTATCTTCGGTTGTTCTGAGAATAATCTCATATTTTGTCGGCTTCAATAAAATCTGGAAGCTTGTTCTTGTTGCCGCTTTTATGGGACTTCAGAGTATTCCTGCGGCTATGGTTAACATTGCTCACCGTTCGCTTATGAGCGATTCGATTGATTATGTTGAATATAAGACGGGAAAACGCACAGAAGGCATAACCTTCTCCATGCAGAATTTCGGCACAAAAATCGGCGAAGCAATTTCGCTTTTCATTAACGGAAAGCTTCTCACGCTTGTCGGATATAATCAGAATATTGCCATGACTGCACAGAATGCAGTATTTATGAAGTGGCAGTGGCCCATGTTTATTCTCGGACCTATCGTCGGTGCGGTTCTTTATCTTGCGGTTATCGTCTTTGTAAAAGATGATGAAAAAGAAAGAAAATTCATTGAAGAAGAGCTTAAAAAACGCCGCAATGCATCGGTTGAATCGGCAAAGGAAGAACTGAAAACTTTATAATGTAAAAGAAAACGGCTTGCAAAGGGGAGTGCCCGATGCAAGCCGTTTGTTATTATATCATTTCAATCATTTTCTTAAGATTTTCAAGACCGATTTCAATGCCGTCAAGGCAGTTTTCAAGTCCTTCAAATTCAATGCTCACAAATCCGTCATAGCCCGAATTCTTTGCAATTGAAATGCACTGCATAACGGGAATATCGCCGTGACCGATTATTGAGCCTCTGAGGTAGTTGCCGCCTCTTGATCTGAAGAAACCCTTGCCGGGATTAAGTCCGTTGCCGCTCTTGATGTGGAAATCCTTCGCGTGGATATGTTTGATATAGGGTGCAAGTCTGCCTGCGGCGGATGCACTGTTTTCGTCAACACAGCAGAAGTTACCGATATCGAGAAGTACGCCGAAATTTGAATTGCCGACACTCGTGATGATTTTTTCAACACGCTCGCTGTCCTGACAGAAAAATCCGTGGTTCTCAATGCAGGTAACAATTTCTTTTGACTGAGCATATTCCGTAACTCTTCTGCAGCCGTCTGCAAGAACGGGAAGCACCTGCTCAAAGCCTGCACTTGCCTTCATGTTATCGGGCATACCCCATGCGGCATCGTGACGCATGATTTTTGCACCGAGGATTTCTGCAATATCAACCTTTTTATAAAGTCTTTCAACCTCTGCATCAACGCCTGTATCCTTGAGAAGGTTTGCCGAGATTGTGTATGCCGTAACGGGCAGAGAAAGCTTTTCGCTTTCTTCTCTTATCATTTCCGCATACTGTGCTTCGCTTATGCCTTCGTCGGGGGAAAGGTCGATGAATTCAATGCCGTCAAAGCCCATTTCCTTGGCTTTTTTCATTATGCTGAGCTGGGTTTCCTTGCCCGAATTGATAAGCTGCTGAAAGCTGTAGCTGCTGACTCCGATTTTCATATGGTAATCTCCTTAACCGAGCTTCTTAAGAAATTCAACGGCAGCTCTGATATCCTTTTCGGGATCGTCGCCGACTTCTCTTTCGATTGTCAGGAAGCCTTTGTAGCCGATATCTTCAAGAGCATTGAGATATTCGGGCCATTTAACGCTGCCTTCGCCGAGAGGAACTTCAAGGAATGAATCCTCTGTGATGATAACATCCTTTTTAAGACCGTAAACAATTTCGGGGTCTTTATAGAAAATCTGCTTGCCGTCTTTTGCATGAGTGTGAACAATGTAATCCTTAAGATTGTAAACAGCACCAACGGGGTCGTCGCCCGTTACCATAACAAGGTTTGCAGGGTCAAGGTTAACGCCTACACCCGTTGAACCGAGCGAATCAAGGAATTCTTTGAGAACAGCAGAGGTTTCGGGACCTGTTTCGATTGCGAAGTGTGCACCGATGCTGTCTGCATATCTCGAAAGCTCAAAGCATGCTTCCTGCATAACCTTGTATCTGTCGTGGTTTTTATCTTCGGGAACAACGCCTATATGTGTTGTAACAACATTTGTGTCAAGCTCTTTTGCAAGGTCGATAATTCTCTTTGATTTTTCAATCTTTTCGGGATTTCTGTCAGCAAAGCTGAATCCGCCTCCGCCGAGGTCGCCGCAGAGAGCCGAGATAACAAGACCGTTATCCGCAACAAGCTTTTTGAACTCAGCAATCTTTGCTGCGGTCATGTTTTCGGGTGCCATTTCACCGCTGGTTGCATAGACCTGAAAGCCCTGTGCACCTACTTCGGCAGCCTTTCTGACTGCGGTAACGGTATCTGTTCTGAAGCTGTTGATGATAACACCGATAGGGAATCTGCTCATATTAAAATCTCCTTTGCGATTTATGTTTTATTATTTATGCCTATGATAACAAACAATGAACAAATTGGCAAGTTTTTTTTGTAATTAACTTTACATTTTTTGAATTTATGTTATATTATTATTTGTATAATTATATACTGACAAAGACGGAGGTAATATTATGTCAAAAATAAAGGTTGCGGTTATCGGATGCGGTAATATTGCAAATTCCGCACACATTCCCGCATATATGAAGAATAACGAGGTTGAAATCAAATATTTCTGCGATATCATTCCCGAAAGAGCAGAAAAATGTGTTGAAAAATACGGCTGCGGCATCGCTGTTGCGGATTATCACGATTTTCTCAATGATCCCGAAATTGATGCGGTGTCGGTCTGCACCCACAATGATTTCCATTCAATTATCGCAATTGATTTTCTCAGAGCAGGCAAGCATGTTCTTTGCGAAAAGCCTGCCGCAAGAGTTCTTTCAGAGGCTCTTGAAATGCAGAAGGTTGCCCATGAAACGGGCAAAATTCTCAATATCGGCGTTGTCAACAGATTCAACACTTATGTTATGAAAATCCGTGAGCTTATCGAAAACGGCGAGCTCGGCGAGGTTTATCATGTATATGCATCTTTCAGAAGCCACCGCTCAATTCCCGGCATCGGCGGAGATTTCACAATCAAAGCAAAGGCAGGCGGCGGTGCACTTATCGACTGGGGTGTTCACTTCCTTGACCTTGTTCTTTATTGCTGCGGCGACCCGAAGCCCGTTACCGCATCGGGTGAAGCCTTCTGCAAGCTCGGCAAGGATATAAAGAATTACACCTACACAAGCATGTGGGCGGAGGATACCGCAGATATGAACGGCACATATGACGTTGACGATTCCGTTGTCGGTATCGTTCGCACAACGGGTCCCGTAATCAGCTTCAACGGTGCATGGGCTCAGAATATCGGCGAAAGAGAAATGCATATCGACTTTATGGGCGACAAGGCGGGTATCAGACTCGAATATTGCTCGGATTTCAGACTCTGGTCAGTTAAAAACGGCATGCTTACCGAAACAAAGGTTTCCGCTAAGGAAACAAATATGTATGAAAATGAAATCAATGATTTCATCAGATGCATAAAAACGGGCGATAAGAACCAACAATATATTGACTATGCGGTCGAAACATCAAAGATTCTGCAGGCTGTTTACGACTCGTCCGAAAGTCACAGCGAAATAAAAATATCATAAACAAAGGAGAACGTTTTATTATGGATATCAGAATTTTTAAGAATGAAGCAGAAATCGGTCAGGCTGTCGGTAAGCTTTTCTGTGATTTTGTTAACGAAAAGCCCGATTGCGTTCTCGGACTTGCAACGGGTGCAACTCCCGTTCCCACCTATAACTTTATAGCAGATCAGTATGCGGCAGGCAAAGTATCGTTCAAGGATGTAAGCACCTTCAATCTTGACGAATACTGCGACCTTCCCAAGGAACACAAAAACAGCTATTATTCTTTCATGTTTGAGAATCTTTTCTCAAAGCTCGATATCAATGCGGATAACGTCAATTTCCTTGACGGAAACACAACCGATCCCGAAGCAGAAAGTGCAAGATATGCAGAAGCAATTGCGGCAAAGGGCGGAATCGACATTCAGCTTCTCGGCATCGGCAGAAACGGTCATATCGCATTCAACGAGCCTGCAGATGAGTTTACCGGAGAAAGCTTCAAGATTGCTCTTACCCAGAGCACAATTGATGCAAACTCAATTTATTTTGACGATATTCCCATGCCCCGCTATGCAATGACAATGGGCATCGGTTCAATTATGAAGGCAAGGAAGATTGTTCTCATTGCAACGGGTGCTTCAAAGGCTGAAGCAGTCAAGGGCATGATCAAGGGTGAGGTTACTCCTCAGCTTCCTGCTTCAATTCTCCAGCAGCATCAGGATGCGGTAATCTTCCTTGATGAAGCAGCTGCATCGCTCCTTTAATCCCGGTTCTGTTTAAAAAACAGGAGGTAAAATCCAATGGAAAAGAAAACTTTTTATATAACAACTCCGATTTATTATCCCTCGGATAAGCTTCATATCGGACACACCTATTCAACCGTAGCAGCCGACACAATGGCACGCTACAAGCGTTTTCAGGGATATGACACCTTCTTCCTTACCGGCACCGACGAGCACGGTCAGAAGATTGAAGACAAGGCAAAGGAAGCAGGCGTCACTCCCAAAGAATATGTTGACAATATCGTTGCAGGCATCAAAGATCTCTGGAAGCTGATGAACATTTCAAACGATAAGTTCATCAGAACAACCGATGATTACCATGAAAAAGCAGTTCAGAAGATATTCACCAGGATGTATGAAAAGGGTGATATCTATAAGGGTCATTATGAAGGCCTTTACTGCAAACCCTGCGAATCCTTCTGGACCGAAACTCAGGCTGTTGACGGTAAATGCCCCGATTGCGGCAGACCCGTCACAAAGGAGCGTGAAGAGGCTTATTTCTTCAAGCTCTCGGCTTATGCGGACAAGCTTCTCAAATATTATGAAGAGCATCCCGGCTTTATCGAGCCTCAGAGCAGACAGAATGAAATGGTCAATAATTTCATCAAGCCCGGTCTTCAGGATCTCTGCGTATCCCGTTCGTCCTTCAAATGGGGCATTCCCGTTCCCGTCAACGAGGATCATGTTATCTATGTATGGCTTGATGCTCTCACCAACTATATAACCGCTCTCGGCTTCGGCTCCGAGGATGACAGCCTTTATAAGAAATTCTGGCCTGCGGATGTTCACCTTATCGGTAAGGATATCATCCGCTTCCACACCATCTATTGGCCTGCATTCCTCATGTCGATTGATGAGCCCCTTCCCGAGAAGATTTACGGTCACGGCTGGGTGCTTCTTGAAGGCGGCAAGATGAGCAAATCCAAGGGCAATGTTGTTGACCCCGTTGTTCTTGCGGAAAGATACGGCGTTGATGCACTCCGCTACTATCTTCTCCGTGAAATTGCCTTTGGTTCAGACGGCGTTTTCTCAAACGAAAACCTCATCAACAGAATCAATTCCGACCTTGCAAATGACCTCGGCAATCTTGTTTCGAGAACTGTTGCCATGGTTCAGAAGTATTTCGGCGGCACAATACCCGCAGAAAGAGAAGCAGGGGATTTTGATGCAGATCTCAAGGCACTTGCCGCACAGACTGCAGCTGATGCCGAGAAAGAGCTTGATAAGCTCAATTTCTCCGTTGCTCTCACAAATATCTGGAAGTTTATTTCGAGAACAAATAAATATATCGACGAAACTGCTCCCTGGACTCTTGCAAAGGATGAGGCAAACAAGGCAAGACTTGCAGAGGTTATGTATAATCTTTGCGAGAGCATCAGAATCATTTCCGTTCTTATTGCTCCTTTCATGCCTGCAACCGCTCCCGAAATCAGAAAGCAGCTTGGTATCGGTGCTGATTTTGCATGGGATGAATGCTCTGTTTTCGGCAAGGAAGCAACATATACCGTTGTGAAGGGCGATATTATCTTCCCGAGAATTGACCTTGAAAAGGAGCTTGCAGAGCTTGAAGCCGCAACCGCTGCAGCCAATCCCGTAAATCCCCTTAAAGAAGAAATTCAGGGTGTTGCCAGAATCGGTATTGATGATTTTGCAAAGGTCGACCTCAGGGTAGCGAAGATTGTTGAATGCGAGCCCGTCAAGAAAGCAAAGAAGCTTCTCAAGCTCACACTCGACGATGGAACGGGCGACCCCAGAACGGTTGCATCGGGTATTGCAAAATGGTATAAGCCCGAAGAGCTTGTCGGCAAGAGCGTTGTTCTTGTTTCAAATCTCAAGCCTGCCGTTCTCTGCGGAGTTGAAAGTCAGGGAATGATTCTTGCAGCGGATGTGAGTGAGGATGATGTCAAGGTTATCTTTGTTGACGGAATTCCTGCGGGAAGCAAGGTAAGATAAACTATGTATAATAATATCTTTGACAGTCATGCACATTACGACAGCGAAGCTTTTGATGATGACCGCAAAGAACTTGTGAGCGCCCTGCCTGAGCGGGGCGTTTGCGGCATTATAAATTGTGCAAGCGACATGGCGTCGAGCCTGACAAGCCTTGAGCTTGCGGATGAATTCGGTTTTGTTTATGCGGCATGCGGCGTTCATCCGCATGAAGCGGATAAATGCAAAAGCGGCTATCTTTCCGTGCTGAAAAAGCTTTGCATGGAGGAAAAATGTGTTGCGGTCGGCGAAATCGGTCTTGACTATCATTATGATTTCTCTCCCCGCGACATTCAGCAGAAGGTTTTTGAGCAGCAGATTGTTCTTGCAAAGGAGCTTGATCTGCCGATTATTGTTCACGACAGAGAGGCACATGAGGATACTTTGAATCTTCTTAAAAGATACAAGCCCAAGGGCGTTGTGCATTGCTTTTCGGGCTCTGCTGAAATGGCAAAAGAGGTTGTGAAGCTCGGAATGTATATCGGTCTGGGCGGTGCGGTTACCTTCAAGAATGCACGCAAGCCTGCCGAGGTTGCAAAGATTGTGCCCGATGAAATGCTGCTTATAGAAACCGACTGTCCCTATATGACGCCTGTGCCCCACAGAGGCAAGCGATGCGATTCTTCGTATATTCCGTTTACGGCAGAGGTTATTGCTTCAATAAGGGGAACAACCGCTCAGGATATTCTTGATTTGACAAGAAAAAATGCCAACACACTTTTCGGACTGGAGCTGTAAAAAATGTTTTTCCATGAAAAAACCTATGATATAGATGAGCTTGCAAGGTGGAATCTTCATATACACACCACTTTTTCGGGTTGTGCAAAAAGAGAAATGACAGCGAGGGATATCGTTAAGACTGCGGATGCCGCGGGTCTTGAAATGATAGCACTCACAGACCACAATTATCCGGACAGACGAAATGCCGTTGCACAGCAGAGATATGATCTTATGCGTGAGCTTGAAGGCTTTGAACATAATGTAAAGGTGCTTATCGGTGCAGAGCTTTCCGCTTACGGAATAAATAAGTTTGCGGATGACATCGCCTGCGATAATTCACTTGATTACAGGCTTTATACCACCAATCATTTCCACCAGAAATACTGGGAGCATCCCGAAGTAAAAACGCCCCGTGCCTATGCTGAGCACATGCTCGCAATTATGGAGGGCGTTATCGCAAGCGGCAGAGCAGACTGCTTTGCACATCCTTTTATGGCAGGATATATCCATGTGTTCGAAGATTCCCACGATGTCACAAGAGCATTCAGAGATAATGAAATCGGCGATATTATGGAAAAAGCCCATAAAAATGAAATAGCATGGGAGCTTAATGTTCCCGCGATATTCAAAGACCCCGAGTTTTTCAACCGTTATTTCCGTATCGGCAAAGAGGTAGGCGTTATTTTTAATCTCGGGACCGACGGTCACTCGCTTGACAGCGTTGATCCGAAAAATTTTACGGATGAGCTGAAGAGAATACTTTGATATTCGGTTACTTAAGCAAAAAATCACCCCGAAACCGCAAGGCTTTCAGGTCTAAAGGAACTATTTTCAATAACATACGGTGTGGCTGTGAAGTCACGCCGTATGTTTTTTCTTTTTTAATGTTTTAAGCTGTTATGAAACTAAAAAATCATTCTGAACATAGGTCTTTTTAATGTTGACTTTATTATCTCGGAGTTCAGGTATATCCCATTCCGGCGGAATGAATATTTCGTCTACAAAGTTAAAGAATATTTGTATTTTCTGAACTCGTTTCCCCGTTGACTTATCAGCTTCGTGAACAATAATCTTATGTATAAATTCATTAGTAATCTGATGTGTCAGTTCGGGAATGTCAACATACTTTTCAACAAGGTTCATAAAGCGGGTGAGATTGCTGGTTTCTTCTTCCGTTGTTTTCAAAGATTCCTCAATACGGGATATTTCTTCTTTCAATGATTCCTGCTCTTTTTCATAGGTTCGAGCCATTTTTGAATATCGCTCTTTGCTCAGATTACCGAGAACGGAATCTTCATAAATACTTGAAATAAGAATATCAAGGTCGGAAAGCCTTTTCTTGGCTTGTGTGAGCTTTTTTTGTTCATCTCGGAGGCTTTCGTTCAATTCTTTCGCCTTTTTGCCTAACCATTCTTCTTTGAAACTTTCCGCATCGCAACGAACATAGTTTAATACTTTTCGCAAATGGATTGTAACAATCTCTTTTAATACAGCTTCACGGATGAAGTGGCAGCTGCAAGTTCCTCTGCCACCATCATATTCCGAACAAACATATCGGTCTTGTGCCTCAGAACAACCTTGATATGTCATAAATCTCATTTTCTTTCCGCAGTCGGCACAATAAACCAAACCCGAAAACAAGGATTGTCTTCCCGCTTTTGTTAAACGTCTTCGGTTTTGTCTCAACTCTTGAACAATATCCCATTGTTCCTTTGAAACAATCGCTTCCTGCGTATCGGGAACTATATACATATCCTCAATACTGTTCGGAATTCTCTTTTTGAGTTTGTATGACTTTGAATAGGTTTTGAAATTACATACGCATCCCGTATATTCCATTCGTTCAAGTATTCCGACAACAGAACTGTCATCCCAAAAGTAAGGGTTTTCAGGAAGCGGTTTTCCTTTTTGTTTTGCATAAAGTGACCTTGGTGTTAAAACTTTTTCTTTTTCAAGTATTCTTGAAACTTTACCGGGACCATTACCCGCAATAGTTAAATCAAAAATCATTTTAACGGTTGGAGCAGCTTCTTTATCAATAATCCAATGTCCGGGATTGTCCGGATCGTTTTTATATCCGAACGGTGGTTTGCCCAAATGCTTTCCGCTCATTCCTTTTGCTTTAAATACGGCTCTGACTTTCTTGCTTGTGTCCTTTGCGTAAAAATCATTGAACAGATTTCGGAACGGAGTAAAATCGTTATCTCCCTTTTCACTGTCAACACCGTCGTTAATTGCAATGAAACGGATGTTTTTGCTTGG